>BATO01000001.1 GCA_000474255.1 Aquipseudomonas alcaligenes MRY13-0052 | reverse complement strand
AGGCCTGGAACCGGGGCTGCTGACCATCATCATCGGCCACGCCACCTTCTGCGTGGTGATCGTCCACAACAACGTGATCGCGCGTTTCCGACGCATCTCCCACAGCCTCATCGAAGCCTCGATGGACCTGGGCGCCGACGGCTGGCAGACCTTCCGCTACATCATCCTGCCGAACCTCGGTTCGGCCCTGCTGGCAGGCGGCATGCTGGCCTTCGCCCTGTCCTTCGACGAGATCATCGTCACCACCTTCACCGCCGGCCACGAACGCACCCTGCCGCTGTGGCTGCTCAACCAGCTCAGCCGCCCGCGCGACGTGCCGGTGACCAACGTCGTCGCCATGCTGGTGATGCTGGTGACCATGCTGCCGATCCTCGGCGCCTACTACCTGACCAAGGGTGGCGAAGGCGTCGCCGGCAGCGGCAAATGACAACCGCCCCCGCCCGGGTGGCGGGGGCTCCAACCCGGATCAGCGAACCCCGACTGGAGGATTCACCATGCAGACCAAACTCTTGATCAACGGCCAACTGGTCGCCGGCGAAGGCGCCGCGCAAGCCGTGCTCAACCCCGCCCGTGGCACCACCCTGGTGGACATCCCCGAAGCCAGCGAGGCCCAGGTCGACGCCGCCGTGCGCGCCGCCGACGCCGCCTTCGACGCCTGGTCGCAGACCTCGCCCAAGGACCGCTCCGCCCTGCTGCTCAAGCTCGCCGACCGCATCGACGCCGGCGCCGAGGAACTGGCGCGCCTGGAATCGGACAACTGCGGCAAGCCCTACGCCGCCGCGCTGAACGACGAGCTGCCCGCCGTCGCCGACGTGTTCCGCTTCTTCGCCGGTGCCAGCCGCTGCATGAGCGGTTCCGCCGCCGGTGAATACCTGCCCGGCCACACCTCGATGATCCGCCGCGACCCGGTGGGCGTGGTCGCTTCCATCGCCCCCTGGAACTACCCGTTGATGATGGCCGCATGGAAGCTCGGCCCGGCCCTGGCCGCCGGCAACACCGTGGTGCTCAAGCCCTCCGAGCAGACCCCGCTGACCGCCCTGAAGCTGGCCGAGTACCTGGCCGAGATCTTCCCCGCCGGCGTGGTCAACATCGTCTTCGGCCGTGGCCCCAGCGTCGGCGAACCGCTGACCACCCACCCCAAGGTGCGCATGGTCTCGCTCACCGGCTCGGTGGCCACCGGCTCGCGCATCATCGCCGGCACCGCCGACACCGTTAAGCGCATGCACATGGAACTGGGCGGCAAGGCCCCGGTGATCATCTTCGACGACGCCGACATCGACGCCGCCGTGGAAGGCATCCGCACCTTCGGCTTCTACAACGCCGGCCAGGACTGCACCGCCGCCTGCCGCATCTACGCGCAGAAGGGCATCTACGAGACGTTCGTCGAGAAGCTCGGCGCCGCCGTCTCCACCATCAAGTACGGCCTGCAGGACGACGCCGACACCGAGCTCGGCCCGCTGATCACCGAGCAGCACCGCGAGCGCGTGGCCGGCTTCGTCGAGCGCGCCGCCGCCCAGCCGCACATCCGCATCGTCACCGGCGGCAAGAAGGTCGAAGGCCCCGGCTTCTTCTTCGAGCCGACCGTGATCGCCGACGCCCAGCAGGACGACGAGATCGTCCGCCGCGAGGTCTTCGGCCCGGTGGTCTCGGTCACCGCCTTCGACGACGAGGCGCAGGTGCTGGCCTGGGCCAACGACTCCGACTACGGCCTGGCCTCCTCGCTCTGGACCGCCGACGTCGGCCGCGCCCACCGCCTCTCCTCACGCCTGCAGTACGGCTGCACCTGGGTCAACACCCACTTCATGCTGGTCAGCGAAATGCCCCACGGCGGCGTGAAGCTGTCGGGCTACGGGAAGGACATGTCGATGTATGGACTGGAGGATTACACCGCCATCCGCCACGTCATGTTCAAACACTGACTCTGAGCTGTTGCGCTAGGCCAGGCGTTGTTGGAAGCCGGCTCGAAATGCTCATGTACAAACGTACATTCCGCTTTCTCGCCGTCTTCCGCCTAGCCTGGCCGTCGCTCACGACGCCCAGCCGCTCAGCGTTCCGCACGCTTTTCGTGGGAGCGAATTCATTCGCGATCCGGCCCGCAGGGCCGGCAGGTAATCGGCTGCCCGCTGCGCGGCTTTCGCGAATGAATTCGCTCCCACAGGTTCCTGCTCACCACCGGCTCTGCTTCACAACCGCTGCACCCAAACCCCAGGAGAACCGAAATGCGAACCACCCTGCGTAGTTTCAGCTTCATCCTGCTGTGCGCCGCCACCGGCCTGGCCCAGGCCGCCGGCGATGCCAAGTCCGTAGTCGAGGGCTACATGGCTGCCTGGAATGCCCACGATGCCGACAAGGCCGCCACCTTCCTCGCCGAGGATGCGGAGTACTTCGACGCCACCGTCGGCACGCCGCAGAAGGGCAAGGCCGCTGCCCGCGACAACGTCATCAAGGTGTTCATCGGCGCGGTGCCGGACCTGAAGTGGAGGATGACCAGCGAGCCCATAGTCGGGCCCGACGGCATCGCCTTCCAGTGGGAGTTCAGCGGCACCAACAGCGGTGCCTGGGGCGCGGAGACCCCGGCAACGAACAAGCCCCTGAAGTTCGAAGGGGTGAGTTTCGTCCGCATCAAGGACGGCAAGATCGCCTACCAGGGCGACTACTACGACGCCCTGGGCTTCAATAAACAACTGGGCTGGTAAGCCCGACGTGGCGCCCGGCACGACCCGGGCGCCATGCATAAAAAACGACAACGCCTTGCAGGTACACCATGACCATCACCCGCCGCGACTTCCTCAACGGCGCTGCCCTCGCCATCGGCGCCGGACTCACCCCGCTGCAGCTGCTCCAGGCCGCCCCCTCCGGCCGCTACTACCCGCCCGCCCTCACCGGCCTGCGCGGTAGCCACCCCGGCGCCTTCGAGGTGGCGCACCAGATGGGCTGGGAGAAGAAGGTGTTCGACACCGACGGCCTGAAGATCGAAGAGGAGTACGACCTGGTGGTGGTCGGTGGCGGCCTCAGCGGCCTCGCCGCAGCCTGGTTCTACCGCCAGAAGAACCCGCAGGCGCGGGTGCTCATCGTCGAGAACCACGACGACTTCGGCGGCCACGCCAAGCGCAACGAATTCCAGGCCGGTGGGCGGATGATCCTCGGCTACGGCGGCAGCGAGGCCTTCCAGTCGCCCAAGAGCCTCTACACCAAGGAGGTCAACGGCCTGCTCAAGCAGCTGGGCGTGGACATCGACCGCTTCGAGACCGCCTTCGACCGCGACTTCTACCCGGGCCTGGGCCTGTCCCGCGGGGTGTTCTTCGACAAGGCCGGCTTCGGCCAGGACAAGCTGGTGACCGGTGACCCGACGCCCATGGTGGCCGACGACATCGCCCCGGAAAAACTCAACGCCCGCAGCTGGCGTGCGTTCATCAATGACTTCCCGCTGCCCGAGGCCGACCGCCAGGCGTTGATCGACCTGCACGAGGCGCCCCGCGACTACCTCGCCGGCAAGAGCCGCGAGGAGAAGGAAGCGCACCTGGCCAAGACCAGCTACCAGGATTTCCTGCGCAAGGACGTGGGCCTGAGCGAAGCGGCCACCCGCTACTTCCTCGCCCGCACCAACGACTTCTCGGCCCTGAGCATCGACGCCGTGGCCGCCGCCGACGCTTATTCGGTGGGCTTCCCCGGCTTCGCCGCCATGGACCTCTCCCCCGTCAGCGAAGAAGCCAAGGCGGAGATGGAAGAGCCGTACATCTACCACTTCCCCGATGGCAACGCCTCGCTGGCACGCCTGCTGGTGCGCGGCCTGATTCCGGCCGTGGCCTCGGGCAAGGGCATGGACGACATCGTCCTCGCCGACTTCGACTACGCCAAGCTCGACGAAGCCAGGAGCACGGTGCGCCTGCGCCTGAACAGCACCGTGGTCAGCGTGCGCAACCGCGATGGCGGCGTGGACGTCGGCTACAGCCGTGGCGGCCAACTGCACCGCGTGCGCGGCAAGCACACGGTGCTGGCCTGCTACAACATGATCATCCCCTACATCCTGCGCGACCTCTCGGCCGAGCAGGCCCACGCCCTGGCACAGAACGTGAAGTTCCCGCTGGTGTACACCAAGGTGGTGATCCGCAACTGGCAGAGCTTCCGCAAGCTCGGCGTGCACGAGATCTACGCGCCGAACCAGCCCTACAGCCGGGTCAAGCTCGACTACCCGGTGGACATCGGCGGCTACCGCCACCCGCGCGACCCGAACCAGCCCATCGGCCTGCACATGGTCCACGTGCCCACCAGCCCGAACATGGGTATGGACGCCCGCACCCAGGCGCGGGTCGGCCGCACCAAGCTCTACGCCATGAGCTTCGAGCAGATGGAAAAGGCCATCCGCGACCAGCTCCAGGCCATGCTCGGCCCGGTCGGTTTCGACCACCAGAAGGACATCCTCGGCATCACCGTGAACCGCTGGTCCCACGGCTACGCCTACTTCGCCAACAGCCTGTTCGACGATGAGGACGAGAGCGAGAAGCTGATGAACCTGGCCCGCACCAAGGTCGGCAACGTCACCATCGCCAACTCCGACGCCGCCTGGAGCGCCTACGCCCACGCAGCCATCGACGAAGCCTGGAGGGCGGTGGGCGAGCTGGGTTGATCGTCAACCGATGAAGAGGACGGGCTCCCAGGTGGAGCCCGTTTTTTATGGGGGCTGCGGTATTTCAGGCATAACGCGGTGCCAGGTTCGACCTCGCCCGGTGGAGGTAAACAGCGACCTCCACCCTACACAACGGTCAGCCCCTCCGGTGGGGATGCATCTGCAGGGGCGACTTCAGTCGCCAAGCGGCGCGCAGCGCCGCCGCTCTTCCTGTAGGAGCGAATTCATTCGCGATCGGACTTCACCCCGCCTCCACCACCACCGCCGGCACCAGCTCCAACCCACCGCTATAGGACAACAACGTCCCCAACCCCGGCAGGGAGAAGCCGACGAAGAAGTGGTAACGCCCGTCTTCGATGCGCTTGTAGGCAGTGGTACGCGGCAACAGGAACAGCGGCACACGGAGGCCACGCACCCAGGCCGCAATCGGCACCCAGCGCCAGCCGCCGTCGTGGCTGTCTACCTTCAGGGCCAGGCGCAAGGCACCGGTGCTTTCCTCCCAGTGCCCATCCGGCCAGTGCCCCACGGGGCGGAACAGGGAAACCAGGGTGGCGGATTCGGCGAAGCGCCGATTCCAGTGCAGGCCCGCCTCGTCGCTGTGGATATCCACCCGCAAGGGCACCCGTCGCGCCCCCAGGGGCAGCCCCAGCTTCGCCGCCAGCCGGCGACCCAGCCAACCGGCAAGACCGCTGCCGGTCGCCAGCTCCACCTCGCCCTGGAGCACCCCGCCCTGGCGGTGCAGCTGCTGCAACAAGGGGTGCAGCCCGGCGAAGCCCGCGCCGAACCAGCGCTCGACCAGCTCCGCGCTCATCGCACAGCCAACTGGCGGCGCACGGCCTCGTCGTTCAGCTCATCGCCGATATGCACCCGCACCCGGCGGCTGCCGATGCCGGCGCCGAGCTCATGGAAGATGCGCTCCTCCACCTGGGACAAGCCACCTTCGATCATCTCCATGGGGTGCACGAGGATGGTCGGCGCCATGGACATCCACTGGCCACGCAGCATCAGCTTGATGGCCTGGCGCAGCGCGACACGGGCATCGTTGAACTGCCCCACCAGCAAGCGCTCGGTGCTGAAGGCGGCATGCACGTCCTGCTCACGCTGGGCCACGAGTTCGCGGATCAGCATGCGGTTGCGATAGACCCGGACGTACAACATCGGCTTGAGAAGATCGAACACCATTACTCCTTGGAACGCTGTGAAAACCACGCCAACCCGGCGCCCGGCAACGCTATGCCGCCGCCAGGCCGCTTGTCCAGAGGCCTACAGGTGTTCGTCCGTGGGAGTGGGAGATGGTTCCCATGCCGGGAAGCGCTGGGCTGAGACCAACCCCAACGAAGCGCAGAACGGCTCCGTAGGTTGGCGCCGAGCGCAGCGAGGCCCAACGCAGCGATAGGCCATGATGAAACCGCTCCGTGAAGCGCTTCGCGAATGAGCTCTCTGTCTGCGTTAGCTGTTGAGGTTCTAAAGCAAAGGCTTAAGCACGGGACTTTCGGGCTCCCAAGGGTTTTTTCTGCCGTCTCCACCGCATGGGTTTCGCTCCGCTCTACCCATCCTACGGAAGCGGCCGCTACGTGCACACAGGGTTGGTGCGCACCTCAATGTCAGGATTCGAGCGAGGAAAGTTGGAGCAGCCGCCAAACGCCCCTTCCCAGCAGGCCGAGCGAATCGTCGTGGAAGGGGTTGAGCGACATGGATGTCGCGAGAGCCGCGATGGGCCAGGGATGGCCCTTCGCGGCGTGCCCCTGGAACGATGATGGAGCGAGGGAAGTCTGGCTTCAGCCAGACCCGTATGGAGGGGCAAGCACTTTTGGTTCCTTTTAAGGCGATTGTTAAAAGGGACTCGCCCGGGTGGGCGAAACCAGAAACATCACCAGAGCTCGGCAATCAGCTGGGCTCAGATTCTCCAGCAACACTCACCAATGAATTCGCTCCCACCGTGAGAGGCGGCGCGGGGCGCCGCTGGGCGAATGAATTCGCCCCTACGGTCGCCCCGGAAATCGCCTTACACGCTGAAGCGTGCCACCAGCCCTTTCAGGTCCACCGCCAGGCGCGCCACTTCGCTGCTGGCGACCGTGGTCTGGTGGGCGCCGGCGGCGCTCTGGATCGACAGGTCGCGGATGCTCATCAGGTTGCGATCCACTTCGCGGGCGACGTGGGCCTGCTGCTCCGAGGCGGTGGCGATCTGCAGGTTGCGCTCGTCGATGGTGCCCACCGCCTCGGTGATTTCCTGCAAGGCGCGCCCGGCTTCGTCGGCGGACAGGCGTGTGGCCTGGGCCTGGCTGTTGCTCGCCTGCATGGCCTGCACCGCCGAGCCGGTGCCGTTCTGGATGGAGGCGATCATCTTCTCGATCTCCAGGGTCGAGGTCTGGGTGCGATGGGCCAGGGCGCGCACCTCGTCGGCCACCACGGCGAAGCCACGGCCCTGCTCGCCGGCCCGCGCCGCTTCGATGGCGGCGTTGAGGGCCAGCAGGTTGGTCTGCTCGGCGATGGCACGAATGACGTTGAGCACCTGGCTGATGTCCACCGCCTGCTGGGCCAGGCCCTGCACCTGGGCTTCGGTTTCCTGCACCTGCACCGAGAGGCTGCGGATCGCCTCCAGGGTTTCGGCCACGCGCTGGTTGCCCAGGTTCGCCGCTTCGCTGGACTGGCGCGCCGAGGTAGAGGCCGAGGCGGCGTTGCGGGCCACTTCCTCCACGGCGGCGGTCATCTGGTTGACCGCTGCGGCGGCCTGCTCGATCTCGGAGTTCTGCTGCTGCAGGGTGAGGCTGCCCTGCTCGGTGACGGTGGTCATTTCCTCCGCCGCCGAGGCGAGCTGGATCGAGGAATCGGAAATCTGCCGGATGGTCTGCCGCAGGTTCTCCTGCATGCGCTGCAGGGCTTCGCTGAGGCGCGTGGCCTCGTCCTGGCCGCTGACTTCGACGGTGCGGGTCAGGTCGCCCTTGGCGATGGATTCGGCGAAGCGCAGCGAGTCGCCCAGGGGCCGCACGATGCTGCGGGTGAGGGTCATGGCCAGGGCCACGGTCATCGCCAGGGCCAGCAGCACCGAGCCGATGACGATGTTGATGCTGGTGTCGTAGGCATCGCTGGCGGCAACGCCCGAGCGCTTGACGCCAGCGGCGTTGAGGTCGATCAGCTTGGTCACGTGCTGCTGGTAGGTCGTCGCCAGGTCGCGTTGGCCGCCGTTGGCCCAGAGCAATGCCTGGGCGGAGTCGCGGCCTTGCAGGTCGATCAGCTTCTGCAACCCCGCCATGTAGGCCTGCAGGGCCTGCGCCGAGCCATCGAACACGCGCTGCTCTTCGGCACTGGTGATCATGTTACGGCGGTAGTGCTCGCTTTTCTCGGTCAGGGTCTGGCGCGCGCTCTGCAACTGGTCGAGCGCGTTGCGCTGTTCGTCGGGGGTGGTGCTGGCCAGCAGCCGCAGGCTCTCCAGGCGGACGTGCAGCAGGCTGGTCTGGATGTCGTTGGCGGTCTGAATGGAGGGTAGCCAGTTGGTCTCGATGTCCTGTTCAGCACCCCGCAGCACATGCATCTGCTGCCATGAGAAACCACCGAGGAC
Source organism: Aquipseudomonas alcaligenes MRY13-0052 (assembly GCA_000474255.1). Classification (GTDB taxonomy): domain Bacteria; phylum Pseudomonadota; class Gammaproteobacteria; order Pseudomonadales; family Pseudomonadaceae; genus Metapseudomonas; species Metapseudomonas solani. The sequence continues at coordinate 289,586 of BATO01000001.1, read as the reverse complement.
GATCACCAGCAGGGTGATCAGTGCGAAACACAGGGAAGCGCGCGAAGCGATGGTGATGGATCGTATGGACATGGCAGTACCTGCGGGTTGGGGTCTCGCCAGCGTCCCTGCCGATTCGGATTGCAGCTCCAGTCTTATCAGCCGAACCGGGCCGATCCTGAAATTGCTTTTTCCAATCGATGCGTCAGGTTTGAAACAATTTGCAAAAAATCCGCCTGTGCCTCAGGGCTTGGGCCGCTCATAGGCACCCAGGTCGCACAGCGCCATGCCGTCGCCGTCGCCATCCCGTGGCCGCATGGAGCCGCGCTGATCCTGCCGGGTGCAGGAGCCGACGCCGGTGTCCACCGCCGGGCTGCGCGGGCGCAGGGCGTGGGTCGGCAGGCTGGAACCGTTGGCCGCGAGCGGGTAGAGCACCCGGGCGAAGGCCTCGGCATCGTTCACCTGGATGTCGGCGGTGCAGTTGCCGGTATCGGTGCCCAGCAGCAGACCACTGGCCTGGTAGCTCGTCGTATCACCGCCATTGGCGCAGTTGGCCGGGCCGATGGATTCGTTGCCGTTGCCGATAATCAGGCTGTTGCGAACCGACAGACGGCCATGGTTGAGCAGGCCGAGGGTGAGGTTGTCGGCGATGGTGACGTTGACCAGTTGCAGGCTCGGCGTACCGGCGAACATCGGGTAGTCGGAGCCGTTGGCAACCACGGCGTCGTAATCCCCCTCGCCGTTGGCGTTCTTCCCGGAGACGGTGACGTTGGTCAGCCTGAGCACGCCGTTGCCGTCATTGCGGATGACCACGCCGGGCCCGTCGGCGCGGTGGTGGAGGAAGGCGCTGCGGGCCACGTCGGCAGTGCCGGTGTTGAACAGCGCGCCGCCCAGGGCGACCACGTCGTCGCCATTGGTGACGTTCTCGCTGAACAGGCTGTCGCGCAGGGTGAGCAGGCCGCCGTTGAAGATGGCCCCGCCCAGGGCGCGGCCGGAGTCGCCGAAGTCGGCCCGGTTGCGCTCGAACACCGAGCTGTGGACTTCCAGGGTGCCGCGGTTGGAGATCGCGCCGCCGTCGCCATCGTAGAAGCCGAAGCTGGCGCGGTTGTCCTGGAAGGCCACACGGCGCACCACCAGGTAGCCGAAGTTCTCGATGGCACCGCCGTTGCGGGTGGTGTGGCCGTTGCGCAGGGTCAGGTCCTGGAGCAGGACGGTGACGCCGAGGTCGATCTCCAGCAGGCGGTCCAGGCCCGAACCGTCGATGACGCTGGCACCCACGCCGGCGCCGACCAGGGTCAGGTTGCCGGCCCGCACATCGAGGTCGCCGTTGAGGTTCTGGTCCTCGTCGAGGATCTCGCCCTCCTCCCCCATGGCCGGCGGCAGGGTCAGGGCGTAGATGCCGGCGGGCAGGACGATGCGGTTCTTGCCACCCAGGCGGTTGGCGGCTTCCACCGCGTCGCGCAGCGTGCAGTCGGCATCGCAGAGGCCGTCGAAGCCGTCATCGGTGCGGGTGACCTGGAAGTCCCGTGCCATGGCCAGGGTCGGCAGCGCGAGCAGGGAGGCGAGCATCAGCGAGGTGGCCAGGCGCGGCCGGGTGCGGGAGTGGGAGCGGGACTGGGTCATGGCGAGTTCCTTTCGGCGGGGGCCGGTGATTGGCTACGCAGCGGCGGCCACTCGGCTGCCACGTCGACATGGTCCGCATCCGCGTCCTGCCATCCTGGCGACCACGGGGCAATTGACCGGCCACCGCGGCTGCGGTTCACGGCCGTTCATCAGCCCGGAGCCCACTGGCCATGCCACCCGTCAGCTTGCGGTCAGCGGCCTGGAATCCTTTCGTCGCTCCGCTTGAATGACTCTGATCCTGTGCTTGACAGTTAAAATTATAGTCATAATATAAATCGTGAATTACATACATCATATAAACATCCCCCCCTCTTCCCGGAGACACCGCAATGAGCTCGCACAATCTCAAGGGCACCGCACTGATCACTGGCGCATCCTCCGGGATCGGCGCCACCTACGCCGAACGCCTGGCCCGCCGTGGCCTCGACCTGCTGCTGGTGGCCCGCGACCAGAAACGCCTCGACGAACTGGCCAAACGCCTCGGCGGCGAATACGGCGTGAAGGTGGAAACCCTCAAGGCCGACCTGACCCAGCGCGCCGACCTGCGCGCGGTGGAACAGCGCCTGGCCAGCGATGCCGCCATCAAGGTGCTGGTGAACAACGCCGGTGTGGCGCAGAACGGCCAGTTGGCCGATGCAGACCTGGACCAGATCGACTCGATGATCGAGCTCAACGTCACCGCCCTGACCCACCTCTCGGTGGTGGCCGCCAAGCGCTTCGGCGAAGCCGGCGAAGGCGCGATCATCAACCTCGCCTCGGTGGTCGCGCTGATCCCCGAGATGTTCAACGCCACCTACAGCGCCACCAAGGCCTATGTACTGAGCCTGACCCAGACGCTGAACCACGAGATCGCGCCCAAGGGCGTGCAGGTGCAGGCCGTGCTGCCGGGCATCACCCGCACCGAGATCTGGGAGCGCTCCGGCATCGACGCCGCGCACCTGGACCCGAACATGATCATGGAAGCCGGCGAGATGGTGGACGCCGCGCTGGCCGGCTTCGACCAGGGCGAACTGGTCACCATCCCCTCGCTGCCCGACGCCGGCGACTGGGCCGCCGTGGTCAGCGCCCGCACCAAGCTCGGCCCGAACATGTCCCGCAGCAGCGCGGCGGCGCGGTACAAGTGAACACTGCTGGTAAGGCCCGGAAACGGCGGCGCTGCGCGCCGCTTGGCGACTGAAGTCGCCCCTACAGCACTGCCGGGCTGACGCGCGGAGATGACCGCTGCGTAGGGTGGAGGTCGCTTTTTACCTCCACCGTGCAGCGTCGAACGTGGCACGCGGCTGTGCCTGGGACACGGGAGTCCGGCAGGACTTCGAAATGGCTGGGGGTCGGAGAAACGGTGGGCTGAAGCGCCACCCTACGCCCCCTTGCCCATCCTGTACCCGCCGGCGCGATCAGCGTCGAACGTGGCACAGGGAACATCGCCCACTCCATGCGCAACCAGCCGCTCGAAACCCCGCACGGTGGATGGATGAAGCGTCATCCACCCTACACAGCCGTCATCACCGTGCCAGGGGTGACGATCAGCGTGGTGCGATGTGCGCCACCATCAGTTGCACGCTTTCCTGCCCGCGGTATTCGTTGACGTCCAGCTTGTAGGCCACTTCCGCCCAGCGCACGGTGGGGTTGGGCCATTGGTCGCGGTCGATGTTGAAGGCGATGCCGTCCAGCTGCACCGAGCCGCATTCGGTCTTCAGCACCAGCTTGAGGTGGCGCTCGCCCACCAGGCGCTGCTGCACCACCTGGAAGATGCCGTGGAACACCGGCTCGGGGAAGTGCTGGCCCCAGGGGCCGGCCTGGCGCAGGGCGCGGGCCAGTTCCAGGTGGAATTCCTGGATGCTCAGCTGGCCGTCGGAAAGCAGGCGGCCGGTGAGGTCCTCCTCATCCAGCTGGCGGCGCACCTCGGCGTCGAAGGCCGCAGCGAAGGCGCCGAAGTTTTCCACAGGCAGGGACAGCCCGGCGGCCATGGCGTGGCCGCCGAACTTGCTGATCAGTCCCGGGTGGCGCGCGGCCACGGCGTCCAGGGCATCACGGATATGGAACCCCTGCACCGAGCGCGCCGAGCCCTTGAGCAGGCCCTCGCCGGCGTCGGCGAAGGCGATGGTCGGGCGGTGGTAACGCTCCTTCATGCGCGAGGCGAGGATGCCGATCACCCCCTGGTGCCAGTCCGCCTCGAACAGGCAGAGGCCGAAGGGCAGGTCTTCCAGGGGCAGGTCCTTGAGCTGCGCCAGGGCTTCGCGCTGCATGCCCTGCTCGATGGCCTTGCGGTCCTGGTTGAGCTGGTCGAGCTGCACCGCCATATCGCGGGCCAGGGCCTCGTCCTCGCAGAGCAGGCATTCGATGCCCAGGCTCATGTCGTCCAGGCGGCCGGCGGCGTTGAGGCGCGGGCCGAGGATGAAGCCGAGGTCGGTGGAGGTGATCCGCGCCGCCGGGCGGCCGGCCACTTCCAGCACCGCCTTGAGGCCGGCGCGGGCACGGCCGGCGCGGATGCGTGCCAGGCCCTGGTGCACCAGGATGCGGTTGTTGGCATCCAGCGGCACCACGTCGGCGACGCTGCCCAGGGCCACCAGGTCGAGCAGCTCGGCGAGGTTGGCGTCCGGGCGGCCGGTGCGGGTGAACCAGTCCAGCTGGCGCAGGCGCGCGCGCAGGGCCAGCAGCACGTAGAAGATCACGCCGACGCCGGCCATGGCCTTGCTGGGGAACTCGCAGCCCGGCTGGTTGGGGTTGACGATGGCGTCCGCCGCCGGCAATTCCGGGCCCGGCAGGTGGTGGTCGGTGACCAGCACCTTGAGCCCGGCCGCCTTGGCCGCGGCCACGCCGTCGACGCTGGAGATGCCGTTGTCCACGGTCACCAGCAGGTCGGGGCGACGCTCCAGGGCCACGGCGACGATCTCCGGGGTCAGGCCGTAGCCGTATTCGAAGCGGTTGGGCACCAGGTAATCGACATGGGCCGCGCCGAGCATGCGCAGGCCGAGCACGCCGACGGTACTGGCGGTGGCGCCGTCGGCGTCGAAGTCGCCGACATAGAGAATGCGCTGGCGCTGCTCCAGGGCCTGCACCAGCAGTTCCACCGCCGCGTCTATGCCCTTGAGCTGCTGGTAGGGGATCAACCGCGCCAGGCCCTTGTCCAGCTCGGCGGCGGACTGCACGCCACGGGCGGCGTAGAGGCGGGTCAGCAGGGGCGGCAGGTCGCCGAGGTCAGGCAGGGTGGCGGGCAACGGGCGGGGATCGATACGCATGCGGCTCAGTCTTCAGGCTTGCGGGGCGGGAGGCCCGCCGTGGAACAGGGGGCCGCGCGACGGAGCCGGCGGCCGCGTGGGACAGCGGTCAGCGTTCGCCGGCCAGCCACTCCAGGGGAATCTCGTGCTGGCCACGCTCGTCGGTGATGAACAGCTCGCCGTCACTGATCATCACGCTCCAGTTGATGGCGCGCGGCATGTCCTTGGCGAGGTTCTCCAGGGCTTCCTGGTCGACCCCCACCACATTGATGTTCTTCAGGCTGCGCACACCGTCGAGCACCTTGGTCTGCCATACGCGCAGGTTGCCGTAGGCCACCAGGCTGAAGCGTTCGGTGCGACGCGAGCACCAGGTGATGCGTTCGGCATCCGGCTGGCCGACTTCGATCCAGTGCAGGACGCGGTCGTCGAGGCTCTTCTCCCACAGCGCCGGCTCGTCGACGTCCGACAGGCCGCGGCCGAACGCCAGCTGCTCGTGGTACCAGAGCGCGTAGGCGATCAGGCGCACGGCCAGGCGTTCCTCGGTTTCCGAGGGGTGCTTGGCGACGGTGAAACGCAGGTTCTCGTAGACGCTGCGATCGAGGTCGGTGAGATTGAGGTCGACTTTGTAGGGCGTCGCTTGCAGGGCCATGTGCGGGCTTCTTGGTTAGGCGAAAAGGCGGCAAGTCTAACCCGAAACCCGGCACCGCGCCCGGGCGCCGTCCGGCCGTTCGGCACCCGGAAATGCGCTCGGGTTCCCAGCCCGCGCGACTCGGGGTTGCCAGCCCGGGCCGGGCCCCTTTATAAGCCGCCCCGGTCCGCACTTCAGGAAAGGAAGCCAATGGAAGCGTTCATCATCGTGGCTGGCATCGTGGCACTCCTGGCCATCGCGCTGTGGCGCTCGGCCCGACGCACCCACGCCCCCCGCGTCAGCGCCGAGGGCGCCGCACAGATCAACCGGGTAGCCTTGCTCACCCTGCTCGAACCGCACCTGGGCCACCAGTTGGCGCAGCGCCTGGACGGCGAGGCACGCCAGTTGGCCATGCACCAGGTAGCCCCGGCGCTATTGCTCGCCGGCGACCGCGACCTGGCGCTGGGCGCCCTGGCCGAACTCACGGCCGGCTATCGCCAGTCCGCCCTGGAGGCGATGCTGGAGAACCAGCTGGAACAGACGGGCGCCCTCGCCGCCCTCGACCTGCTGGAAGCCAGCGCCAGCCCCCTGCCCGAAGCCCCCCTGCTGAGCATCCCGCTGATGGCCGCCGCCGGCCGCCGGGACCAGGCGCAGCAGTTGCTCGACAGCGTCACCGCCGGCCAGGAAGGCCAGGTGGGCCAGGCCCTGTCCGTCCGCCAGAACCTGCTGCTGGCCGGCCTGCAGCGCCAGCTGGAGCGCCACGAAGCCGCCAACCGCAGCCTGGAGCGCGCCCGCGCCATGCTCAGCGTGCCGGTGCAGGACGCGCCCGCCGACTTCCAGGCCCTGCTGCGGGAATGCCTGGCCCAGGAACGCCTCGACCTGTTCACCGAGCTGGCCGTCGCCCCCGACGCGCTGCTGGCCAACGACGCCATCACCCTGCTGCTGGCAAGCAACCGCGAAGCCCAGGCCCTGGAGCTGCTGGCGCGCCCGGACATGCCGCTGCATGCCCTCGACTGGCACGAGCTGCTGCGCCTGGCCCTGGACAGCGAACGCCCGCAACTGGCCGAGCGCCTGCTGGCCCTGGCCCCCGAACAGATGCACCTGGAGCTGCTGGCCGACCTCATGGCCTGGCACGCCGGCCATGCCGATACCGCCCGTGCCGACGCCCTGCTGCGCGCCAGCGGCCTCGACGGCAGCGACGCCACCTGGCTGCGCCTGGAGCTGGCCGGCCGCTGCACCGAGGCCCAGCCGGCCTGGAGCGCAGCATTGCTGCACCAGGGGCTGGAGGCCATGGAGGCCGTGGATAACGAGACCGATTGGATACGCCTGCGCCTGCTGGCCCTGCGCAGCCGGCTGCAGGGTGGCACTGCCCAGGCCCCGGCGGGAGTGACCGCCGACCTGGAGGAATTCGACGCCCTGCGCCAGCAACTGGACTGGGATGAACAGTTGGACCAGGCCTGCCACCTGGCTCGCCTGCAGCACCAGTTGGGCTTGCAGGATGCCGCCCTGGAGACCCTGGAAAAGGCCGTGGCGCTCTGGGAAGCGCAGGAAATCGACGACCCGGACGAACGCACCTGGTACCTGGAAACCCTGGCCGAAGCCGCCATCGCCCTCGACCAGATGGAGCGAGCCACCGCCCTGCGCGATCGCCTGCTGGAACTGGACGGTGACAGCCGTGGCCTCGACGCCACGCTGCTGCGCCAGCACATCGACCAGGGGCGCTACCCGCAAGCCATCGCCCTGCTCGACCTGCGCAACCTCAGGGCCCCCGAGAACCCCCTCGCCCGCCTGCGCCAGGCCATCGAACGCCTGCGCCCGGAAGCGCCGCAACGGGCGGATGAGCTGCAACAAGAGCTGCTCGATGCCCTCGCCAACGGCGCGCTGGGCACTTGAAAAAACTAGCTGCGTTGCCATCGCAGCGTTGAAGCCAGGCCAAAAAATGCTCATTTACAGCACGTAAACTGCGCTTTTCTGGCCTGTCTTCGCCTTGCGCTGACTGCCTCGCTGACGTTTTTACCCCCTATGCCAGGCGCTGCGCGCCGCTTGGCGACTGAAGTCGCCCCTACACAAAGCGCTCGTGCCACCGCTGGGACATGACCGCTGTGTAGGGTGGAGGTCGCTTTTTACCTCCACCAGGCGGAGTCGAGCCCGGCACTGCGGCAATGCCTGGACCCCGCATTGATGGGTTTCGCGGAGCTCTACCCATCCTACGAGTCTGAAGTCGCCCAGGGACATGACCGCCGTGTAGGGTGGAGGTCGCTCTTTACCTCCACCAGGCGGAGTCGAGCCCAGCACTGCGGCAATGCCTGGACCCCGCATTGATGGGTTTCGCGGAGCTCTACCCATCCTACGAGTCTGAAGTCGCCCAGGGACATGACCGCCGTGTAGGGTGGAGGTCGCTTTTTACCTCCACCAGGCGGAGTCGAGCCCGGCACTGCGGCAATGCCTGGGACTGCACATTGATGGGTTTCGCGGAGCTCTACCCATCCTACGAGTCTGAGGCCGCCCCTACAGGGCAGCCACGTAGGTCGGGTGCAACCCGACGCATGCGTCTTGAGCCCGTTTTTAACGCCGCGATAGCAACGCAGATAGTTTTTCAGCTGCCCCGGGCGGGGCGGGTGGGAATGGCGGAGTGATAATGCTCCACCCGGTTGCGCCCCTGGTTCTTCGCCTCGTAGAGCGCCTTGTCCGCCAGGGACAGCAGGCGGTACAGCTCGTGCCCGGCCTGGGAGGAGGTGGCGATGCCGATGCTGACGCTGAGGCGGCCCGGTCCGAGCAGGTCGCTTTCGGCGAACTCGCGGCGGATGCGCTCGGCCACCAGGGTGGCGGTGGCGGCGTCGGCATCGCTCAGCAGGCAGGCGAATTCCTCGCCGCCGATGCGCCCGAACACGTCGTGCTTGCGCATGCGCGCGGAGGTCACCGCGCAGAAGGCCATCAGCACTTCGTCCCCGGCCGAGTGGCCGAAGGTGTCGTTGAGGCGCTTGAAGTTATCCAGGTCGCAGAGCAGCAGCGCCACCGATTCCTTGCGCGCCGCGCAGCCCTTGAGCAGCGTCTCGCCGGAGGTCATGAAGGCGCGGCGGTTGCCGATGCCGGTGAGCGGGTCGCTGAAGGCGGCGTGCTTGTACTGCAGCTCGGCGCGCTCCTTGACCATGGCCAGGGTGACGAAGGCCATGCCGATGCCGTAGAGCAGCGTCTCGAACACCATCACCGCGAAGAAGCCGGTGCTCTGTCCGTCCACCGCCGCCTGGAAGGGCACGCCGCGGTCGATCACCAAACGCACGCCGTAGGTGACGAAATGGATCAGGTGCAGCGCCAGCGCCGGTTTGACCGACACCTGCAGCTCATGACGCGCGCGCCACAGCTCGAACGCGGCGAGCAGGGTGTAGACCAGGGTCATCGCCGTGCTGGCGAAGACCCGCAGCGGCAGCGATTCGTAGAAGGCCGGGAAGGTGCACAGCCCGGCCCACAGCAGCGGCCCGGCGAGTATTCCCGGCAGGTGCGCGCGGCGCCCGGCGAACACGCGCATGGCGGTCCAGTTCATGGCGCAGCTGAACTGCAGCACGATATTGCCGAGCAGGATGGGCACCAGGTCGATGTTCATCCCGCGCAGGCTGCCCAGCACCGTGGCCAGGGCACCCAGCAGGAGCATCAGGCTCAGGTAGCCGAGGGTGGGTTCCGGGCTGCCCCGGCGCCAGGCGCGGCCGGCCAGCAGGCCGAGCAGCACGAGGATGTAAACGTCCACCAGCACCAGGGTGGGGATGTTCAGCGCCATGACGCCACTCCATGGCGAACGATCGCCGCCCCGGAAAGGGTCGGCGGGCTGGAGTGACGAGCGAGGGCGTGCATGGTGATACCGGAAAGGGCAGCGAATGAAAATGTGACTCGCGTCGCACTTTACGCGTAACCGTGTGCGCCCGCCACGGCCTGCCGTCGGCCAATGGCCAGCCGCCATTCACAGCCGCATCAGCAATGCCTCCAGGGCCACCTGGGGCTGCAGCTTCCACACCGCATAGCTGAGCGGAATCATCTCCAGACCGGCGCGCGCCAGGACCTGGTAGCGCTCCAGGTCGAAGACGTCTTCGCTGGCGCCGGGGTAGCCGATCAGGTCGATGGCCAGCACCCGCTCGCCGCGCTGGCAGAACAGGTCCAGGCAATGCCCGGCCACCGGGTAGCCGGACCAGACGCGCACGCCCTGCCCTTGCAGCGCCTCCGCCACCTGCTGCTGGAAGGCATCCACCGCCTGGCCGCCGTGGTCATGGCCCTGGCCCTGTTCCAGGCGTTCCAGGTAGCGCCGCAGCAGGTGACCGGGGGCGAGCTGCCGTTCATCGCCGCTGAACAGCAACATCTGGTGCTCGCGGGCGCGGGTGATGGCGACGTTGAACATGTCTTCGCGGTTGAGGTAGTGGGCGGCCTGGGCGCCGGCAGCGTCGATAGCGAAGCTGAGGATCATCAGGTCGCGCTCCTCGCCCTGAAAACCGTAGGGCGTGGCCACGCGCACGCGGAACTGCGCCAGCAACTCGCCCGGCAGGCGCTCGGCGAGCAGGCGGCGCAGGTGCTCCACCTGGTCGCGGAAGGGCGAGAGCAGGCCGACGCTGGGCTTGATCTGGCTGTCGCGGTAGCGGCCGACATGCTCTTCGAGCAGCGCCAGGGCACGCTCCGCCTCCACCGGGTTGTGCCCCGCCGGCACGCGCTGGCCTTCCAGCCGGTGCAGGCTGAGGCTTTCGGCGGCGAGTTGCTCGGGGCGCTCCTTCATCACACGGATGCGGCCGTTGTAGAAGGCCTCGTTGCTGAAGCGGATCAGCGCCGGGCGGCCACGGAAGTGTTCGTCGAGGAAGGTCAGCGCACGCTGGCTGGCCAGGCGCTCGCCCACCAGGTCGAGCAGGCTGTTGTCGCGGTAGCTCCAGGCCTGCTGGTCGTTCTCCGGCAGTTCGGCGCGCTGCAGCAGCTGGCGCTCCTGGGCGCGGGAGAGGAAGGACACATGGCGCAGCTGGCGGCTGTCGCCGGCCACCTACCGCGCGCCTTGCAACGCTGCAGGGCCGGCAGTGCGCTGGCGATGTCGCACTGGGTGGCTTCGTCGATCACCAGGACGTCGAACAGCCCCTCGCGCAGCGGCAGCACCTTGTGCAGGTCGTCCAGGCTCACCACCCAGATGGGGAAGGCGGCGAGCAGGCGCGCCGGGTCGAGCTCGTCGAACAGCGATTGCTGGCGCTGCGAGCTGCGCGCGCGGATCGCCTGGTTGTAGCGCACGAAGGTCTGCCGGTCGCTGTCCAGCAGGCGTTGCAGGCGCTCCACCCGCAGGCTGTCGATGTACTGCCGGCTGTGGGCCTCGCGGCGGCGCTGGCAATCGCGCAGGTCGTCGAGTATCTGCCAGTGGCGCACGCTGCCGCGCACCCGCCGCTCGACCCAGGGCACCTGCAACCAGCGTTGCCAGAAGGCCAGGGTGCCGCGCTCGGCGCGCACCAGCAGGCCGCTCCAGCGCAAGGCCTGGCGGCTGCGTTTGTCGAAGGCCCGGGATAACGCGGCCTCCTCGTCCAGCAGGTCTTTCAGTGCCCGCTGCTGGCGGGCCACGGCGCCCTCCTCCAGCGGCGGCAGTTCGCCCTGCAGCAGTTGGTCGAGGCGCGCGCGCAGGGTGCGCAGCAGGGATTGTTCCTCCACCTGCAGCACGCCGTCGCGCAGGCCGAGGTCGTCGCGCAGCTTGTCGGCGATCACCGTGACCGCCTGCTGGCTGCGGCTGACCAGCAGTACGCTCTCGCCCTGCAGGTGGCGGTCCAGGGCCAGGGCGGCCAGGGTGTAGCTCTTGCCGGTGCCGGGCGGCCCGGCGACGAAGCTCAGGGGGTAGCGGGTGGCGTTGGCCAGGGCCTGGCGCTGGGCCAGGCTGAGGGAGGCCGGCAGGGCTTCCGGACGGCTGGGGGTGCCGAGGGTCGCGCACGCTTCACCGCCCGCCTCGGCCCCTGCGTCTTCACCGAGCAGTTGCCGCAACGCCGGCGAATGGCGCTCCGCGCCTTGCAGCAGTTGCAGTTCATGGAGGATGCCGCGGCTGCCGGCGCCACGCTCAGCCAGGGCCACCAGCGCCGCCGAACGCAGCGACAGGCGTTGCGCGGCCATGGCCTTCTTCAGGGGCGCGGCGTCCTCCAGGGCGGGGAAGGCGGTGGCCGGGAGCACCTCGCCGACCACGGTGAAGCGTTGCAGCCAGGCCATCAGGTCAGCCAGGTAGTGATCGTCCAGCGCGCCGCTGGGCAGCGGCAGGCTTTCCAGCCCCTGCTCGGCATCGGCCTTGAGCAGCTGGCGCAGCAGGCGGCGGTTGAGCTGGGGCTGGGCCAGGTCGATGGCCAGGCTCGGTGGCGCGCCCTCGCCGAGGCTTTCCAGGCGCGCTTCGAAATACACCAGCGGCGCGCAGTGGCGCACCGCCTTGCCTTCGGCATCGCTGCGCCGGCCGCACACCGGCAGCACGCCGTAGATCAGCTGCAGCTCGCGCTGGTAGAGGTTCTGCTGCTGCAACAGGTGCTCGCCCAGCTCGGCGGAGAGCGCGGCGAAGGGCATGGCACCGCTGGCCAGTTCCTCGCGCCCGTCCAGCCAGCCCCAGCGCTCGGCCTTGAAGGTGCTGACATCGTCCAGTTGCAGTTCGCGGCTATCGGCCTGGTAGCAAGCGCGGTAGAAGGACAGGCGTTTCGCGATCGACGGCATGAGGCGTCCCGAGGCGGTTTCCAGCGGCGCATTGTGCCGGAATCAGGGGGGTGGGCTGAATCGGTTGGTGCATGTTTTGGCGATGGGTTGGGGATTGGGGCGTTCGGGAGCATCGAGGGGAGCATCGAGGGGGCTGGGGGAAAGCGGTGGGCTGAAGCTCCACCCTACGCCCCCTAAATCGTCCCGGCACGAACATGCGACTTCACGCCTGGTACATCCGTGATGCCTGGGAGTCCGTATTGATGGGTTTCGTGCCTCTACCCATCCTACGAGAGCGGTGCCGCGCTCAATCAGCGCGGGGCATAGCGCTTCCACAGTTGTTCGAATTCGGCCTGGTAGCTGCCGACCAGGTGCGCGTTGTCGATCACCAGCAGGTTTTCCTCGTTGCTGGTGCTGGCGCTGCGGGTCCAGTTGAAGCTGCCGTTGAGCAACAGGCGGCCATCGAACAGGGCGAACTTGTGGTGCATGTGGAAGGGGCTGTCGTCGATGCGCAGGGGCACGCCGGCGGCCTGCAGCTGGCGGATGTCGCTGCCTTCGTCGAAGAGTTTCTCGTTGTCGCTGATCACCCGCACGGCGATGCCGCGCTGGTGGCAGGCGAGGATTTCGCTGCTGAGCTGGTCGTCGGAGATGGTGTAGACGCAGATGTCCACACCCTGCCGTGCCTGGCGCAGCAGCTCGCGGATCTTGCGCCGGCATTCCTCGCCTGGGCTGAAGTGGGCGCTGGCGATATTGCGCACCGGCGCGGCGCTGACGTCCAGGGTCTTGATCACCTGCTCCAGCCACTTCAGCGCCGGCAGGGTGTTGGCGGCGTCGGCCAGGGCCAGCTCGCGCATCAGGTCGAAGGCGCGGTTGCGCAGGTAGCGCACCTGGTCCGGGCCCAGCTCGGTGCCCAGTTGGCGCAGTTCGTCGCGCTCCTCGTTGCTCAGCTTCAGGTCCAGCAGGCTGTCACGCAGCTGCTGGTCGAGTCCGTCGAAATCCATGGAGCCTCCCTCTCTTCGGGTTGTTCGCCGGGCTGGCCAGCCCAGCGGGTCAGGACGATTCGCCACCCGGTGCCTTGCCGGCGCCCATCATCTCGCCCAACTGGTTGAGGCGGTTGGAGATGTCGTTGATGCGGTGGTGGGTGCGCAGGTCGATGTCGATCTTCTTGTCCATCACCTTGATCAGCGGCAGGAAGCTGTTCTCCAGGCTCTCGGCCAGGCTGACCAGCACCTCGCGCACGCCCTGCTGGGCCGGGGCGACCACCTCGACTTCTAGATTGGCCGGTTTCTGCACCAGCTTCTCCAGCCCGGCAAGCAGTTCCTGCCAGGGCACCTGGGCATCCGCCGGGGCCTCTTCCACGTCGGGCTGGCGGGCCAGGCCGCGCACGCTTTCCACCAGGTCGTTGAGCTGGGCCACCACGCGGCCGCCAACGTCGGTGTCGCTGCCGCCCATGGCTTTGTTGCGCTGGAAGTCGCGCTTGATCTGCGCCCAGCGCTCGAGCTGTTCCGGGCTTTGGTTGCCGCGCAGTTCGGCGAGCTTGAGCAGGTTTTCCTCGGCGCCGGTGGTGAGCAGCTGCGACTCGCCCTGGTAGTGGTCGGCCAGCAGTTGCAGCAGCTCGGCGTCGTTCATCACGGCGGAGATCTTCTCCGCCATCTTGTTCATGTTGCGGTAGGAACCCTGCAGCTTGAACGGCGGCTCGGTGCGGTACTGGTCGGCCTGGGCGGCACTGGCGATGTACTGCTGGTTGACCTTGAGTACCACGTCGCGCACCTGCATCAGGCGTTGCAGGGTGGTGGTGATCTCGTTGATCTCGGCGCCGCTGTAGCTGTGGCTCAGCTCGTTGCTGGAGAAGGGCTTGCCCTCGGCCTTGGCGACGAAGCGATAGACATCGGCCATGTCGCGGGTGGCCAGGGGCGCCAGCACCGGGTTGGAGGTCAGGCCGTTCTCGATGTAGCTGAGGGAGAAGGCTTCCTGCATGCCGCCCAGGGTGTCGCCGAGGTTATAGATATCGGCACGGTTGGCGAGCATGTCGGGGATCTTGAACACGTCGCCGGACTCGGTGTACGGGTTGCCCGACATCACCACGCAGAACTTCTTGCCGCGCATGTCGTAGGTCTTGGTGCGGCCCTTCCACACGCCCTCGATGCGCCGGGTGCCGTCGCACAGCGAGATGAATTTCTGCAGGAATTCCGGGTGGGTGTGCTGGATGTCGTCGACATAGAGCATCACGTTGTTGCCCATCTCCAGGGCCAGGTTGAGCTTCTCCAGCTCCTGGCGCGAGGTGGCGTCCGGCGCCTGGGCCGGGTCCAGGGAGCGCACTTCGTGGCCCAGGGCCGGGCCGTTGATCTTCATGAAGATCAGCCCGAGGCGGTGCGCCACGTACTCCATCAGCGTGGTCTTGCCGTAGCCGGGGGGCGAGATGAGCATCAGCAGGCCCATCAGGTCGGTGCGCTTGTTCTCGCCCACGGTGCCCATCTGCTTGGCCAGGTTGTCGCCGATCACGCCCAGGTAGACGTCGTTGATCAGCTTGTTGCGCACGAAGGAGCTGAGCGGGCGCGGCTTGAATTCGGCCAGGCGCAGGGCATCGCGCTCGCGGCCGATGATGACCTGGCGCAGCGCCTGGTAGCGCTGCAGCCCGGGCAGGAAATCCTCGCGGTGGCCGCGCAGGCGGGCGAAGAAGTCATCCACCGCCAGTTGCAGGCTGCGCTCGGCGATGCGCGGGTGCTCGCCCATGAGGTTGCCGACGGCGAAGCGCAGGTCGACCTCGGTGATGCGCCGCGGGAAGTCCTCGGCCAGCAGCGACAGGGCCACCGCCTCGGGGATGTAGTCGGCCAGGGCGGCATGCTCGCCCTCCGAGCACAGCCCCTGCAGCCAGTTGCTCGCCAGCGCCCATTGCGCCGCCGGGCGCTCGGCCAGGCGTGACAGGGCCTGCTGGTAGTCGTCCCACATGCGCGCGCCCTGCAGGCGCAGCTTGAGCGTCTCCTGCAGCTGGCGGGCGTATTTGCTGAAAGTGAATTCGATGCGTTCGGCGGCCAGTTCCTGCACCAGGTACTCGGCGGCTTCCGCCGGGACGGCGGCGCCCAGCGCCAGGGGCTGCTCGACGAGGAAGGCCTGCATCGCGGCGAGGATTTCCGCCTGCAACTGCAGCAGGCCCTCGCGGCGGCCGAACAGCTGCTGGATGTGCCGGCTGGTACGGGCCCGCTCCGGCCATTGGGCCGCGCTTTCGTCGCTGCGGCGGATGTCCCAGAACAGGCTGGCGAAGGCCCGCGCCGGGGCGGCATGGCGCAGCAGCCCGGCGCTTTCGCGCAGCGGCAGCAGCTGGGCCAGGATGGCGGCGGCGTCGTGGTCGTGGATGCCCTTCTCGTAGCCTTCCTTGTAGCGCGGCGCGGCGAAGTCGCGGATCACCCGCGCCAGCTCGTCGGGCTGCCCCAGCAGTTGCTTGAGGCCGTCCAGGCTGAGGTTCTCCTGCCCCGCATCGGCGGCGTCGAGCACCTGCCCGGCGAGGTATTCGGCGCGGTACAGCTGCGCGGATTCGGACTCCAGCGCCACCTGCCAGAAGGCCTTGAGGGCATCCAGCTCGGGGTCGCGCAGGGGTTCGAGGAAGTCGGTGCCGGTGAGGTGCAGGTGCAGCTCGTCACCCCGGGGCATCAGGGTCAGGTCCAGCTCCTGGGTGTTGACGCTGAATCGGTGGCGCGGGCCGAGCTTGATGACGTTGCCGCCTTCTTCGAACAGCTCGGTCTTGTCGCGCAGGGCACGCACCGCCTGGTCGCGGGCGCCCTTGAGGCGGGCCTCGACATCATCGGCCTTGACGCTGTCCTTGAGCTCGCGCAGGCGCTCGGCCAGTTCGCGCAGCTTGAGGATCAGCGGGTCGGCGGCGAAGAAGGCGTTGAGCTCTTCGGCCTGGGTGAATTTCGCCGTGCGCCGGCCGAGGCTTTCGAGGATGCGCCGGGCCGCGTCGAGCAGGCCCTGGGCCTTGCGCTGGCGCTCGTCGAGCAGGGATTGCTTGTGCGCCTCGAAGGTTTCCAGCAGCTCTTCGCGCTTGGCGAGGATGTCGCCGAGGAACTGTTCGTGGTCGCCGAAGCGGCTTTCCAGCTCCTCCAGCTGCACCAGCAGGCGCGACAGCTGTTCGTCGCAGCGCTCCGGGTCCTGGGCCTGGCCCAGGGCGTTGGTGATGCCCTGGCTGAAGAGTTTGAACTGGGCACCGAACTGGGCCACGGTCTCGGTGGAACCCAGCCCCTTGCGCCGCTGCTCGGCGCGGGCCTTGGCCTGGTTGAGGCGGGCGTAGATCTCGGAGATGGATTCGATGATGCGGGTGCGCTGGGTGGCGTCGTCGATCTGCAGCGAGGCCATCAGGCTGGAGAGCATGTCGAGGTCGGCGGCCATGGCCTGCAACGCGGCCAGGGGCTCGGCCAGCTGGGCCACGGTCTCGGCCTTCTGCGCCTCGGCGTCGAGGGCCTCCAGGCGGGCGACGAAGGGCTGCAGCGCCTGCTCGCTGGCGAGGAAGCCGGCGGTGGCGGCGGCAGTGCGTTCCTGGGCCTTGAGCAGCTCGGCTTCCATGGCGTCGATGCGCGCCACGTCTATGTAGCGGTAGTCGCGGATGGTCAGCAGCAGGCCGCGCTGGGCGGTGATGCCGTTGAGGGCATCGACGAAGCTCTGCACCTGGTCCCAACTGTCCGGCAGCAGGCCGTCGAGCAGGGCTTTCTGTTTCTCTTCGGCGCCGACCATGGCCTGGTCGGACTGGCGGCGGATGCTCTCGACCTTCTCGTATTCGTCGAGCACCAGCTCGGCGGTGGCGGCCACCTCGCGCAGCAGCGGCGCCAGGCCTTCCAGCTGGTCGCTGCCGAGCCAGTGGTAGACGTCGAACAGGCGGCGGGTGTTCTGGCACAGCTGGGAATAGCGCTGCACCGAGACCGCGGGGGTTTCGATCTCGCGGCTGAGGTCGTAGAGGTCGGAGACGCCGCGCACCAGCTCGGCGTTGCCGATGCGCCCGAGGAAGCCGCTGCGGGCCGGTTGGCGGGCGGCGAATTCCTCGGTGAAGAAGGGGGTCTGCCAGACCTGCATCGGGTGGATGCGGGTGGGCTCCTCGCCTTCGGCGGCGAAGATCACCATGCGCCCGTCTTCCAGGCGCGCGTAGCCATGGCCGAACAGCGGGTTCTGCAGCTGGCGGTTGATCATGTTGTAGGTGAGCAGCACCGCCCGCCCCTGTTCGGGGTGGTAGAAGATGTACTGCACGTCCTCGCCGTTGGGCGAGCGCACGGCACGCTTGAAGCGCATGCCGTCCATGGATTGCTCGAAGGTCTTGTACTCGCCGTTCTGCAGGTAGTAACCGCCGGGGAAGATGATGCCGTGGTCTTCCGGCAGCTGGACGCAGGCCAGGCCGATGGCGTCGATGCGCTCGACCTTGCGGGTCAGGCTGTTGAACACCAGGTAGCGCCACTGCTCTTCGCGGTAGGGCAGCACCTTGAGCAGGATCAGGCTGCCGAGGCGGGCGAATTCCACCTGGGCATCGTCGAGGGACTGGGTCTTGTCGAGCACTTCCTCGCGGTAGATGCCGAGGCCGTCCTCGGTGTTGTTCTCGACCTTGATGGTGAGGTCGCCGCCGATGGTTTCGACGAACACGGTGTCGAGGATGTTCAGGTGCGGGAAGCGCCCCTGTACCACCATGTCGCGGGTGGCCTTCTTCCATTCGAAGTCGAAGGGCGCCGGCAGGGCGATGTCGCGCTCGCCACGGTTGTCGATGTAGCGCACATCGCGGCCGTCGGCAGAAATGGACCAGCGGAACACGCGGATGTCGGTGATGCGCTCGCCGATCTGGAAGCTCGCCAGCAGCTTGCCGTCGCGGATGGCCAGCTGCAGCAGGCGGGTGTTCTTGTAATAGGTGTAGAGCTCGTTGAAGTCGTTGACGAAGCCCTGGGCCGCGAGGAACGAACCCTCCAGCGGCACCGGCTCGGCTTCGTAGCCCTCGCCCTCCTCCACCAGGCGGTAGAGGGAGAACACGTCGGCGACGTGGGTCTCCTTCTTCAGGCCGATGAAGACGTTGTAGCCGAACAGCAGGCAGTCGCCGACCTGGACGATGTCGCGGGCAATGCAGTTGTTCTCGGTGCGGATGCGCACCCGGCCGACCACTTCCATGCGGCTGTTGCCGAACTCTTCCAGGCGCTTCTGGTTGAGGGACTCGGTGGTCTGCCGCAGGCGTTGCCCCTGGTCCAGCAGGCGCTTGTGCAGCACCTCGTAGGCGCCGCCTTCGGCGACGGCCTTGTCCAGTACATCCTGAGCGGGGGTTGCGGCTTGGGCATCCGACATCGTGGTCTTCCTGAATCTGTGCTGTCTGCAAGCGAGGCGCCCCCACGCGGCGGTGGGGACTGGGGGTGTGGGGCGTGGAGCGGTTAGGCGCCGATCTTCCGGGCGACTTCGGCGACCTTCTCGCGCATCGCCGGGTCGAGCTCCTCGGGCTTGATGTGCGCGATGATTTTCTTCAGCACGCGGATTTCGTTCTCATCGATCACGCCGTCACGCTCGGCGATGGCCAGCAGCGAGCCCAGCTCGTGCACGTCCAGCCGGCCGTCGTTGGCGAAGCAGTGGATGGAGCGGAAGGACAGTTCCAGATAATCCCTGGGTTCGGACATGACATGTTCCCTGTTCATTCGTGGGGTTCAGGCACCCGGGTGCACCGGGTGCCTGGCGGTTTGAGGCAGGCCTTCGTCAGGCGCCGGCGACCGGGTCCTGGGGCTCGGCCTTGCGCTCGGGCGCCGGGGCGGCGACGGCAGCGGCAGGCGCCGACTTGCCGTTGAGCAGGCGGGCGAGCACGTCCTGCACCACCGGGCTCTTGCCCACCACACCTTCGATGGCCTTGCCCACGGAGAGCGACTTGGCGAAGGAGTTGAAGAAGTCGCCTTCGCCGCCGACGATCTCGATCTTCGCCTTGCCCAGCGCGGTGGCGAGCACCTCGGCCTGGTCCTTGGCGATGTCCTTGTTGGCGGCGATGGCGGCCATGGCCTCCTCGAAGCTCTTCTCCAGCTGCATGCGGAATTCCTCGTGCTGGCGAGCGCTGTCGCTGAGGGCATCCAGGGCACCGAACTTCTTGCCCAGGCCTTCGGCTTCGGCGTTGAGGCGCTGCAGCAGGATTTCCGCTTCCGCCGAACCCAGGTCCTTGGTGGCCTTGGCCTTGGCGGCGCCGAGCTGTTCCTCGCCACGTGCCTGGGCACCCAGCTTCTCTTCCAGGACCTTGGCTTCGGCCAGGCCGTCCTTCTCCTTGGCAGCGGCGGCGGCTTCCAGCACGCGGGCATCGGCCAGGCCTTTTTCCTGCTCGCCACGGGCCTCGGCAATCAGTTGCTCGGCACGTACGCGGGCCTGGGCCAGGCCTTCCTTCTCCTGGGCGGCAGCGGTGACTTCCAGCACCCGCGCATCGGCCAGGCCGGGCGCAGCGCGTTCGGCCTCGATGCCTTCGGCGAGGCGCTTCTTGGCCTCGGCCTGCTTGGCAGCGGCTTCCAGCTCGGCCTGGGCCAGGTTGTTGATTTCCACGGCCTTGTGCTTGGAGCGGGTTTCGTCGGCTTCGGCCTGCTTGACCTGGCGCACCAGCTCCTGCTCGGCTTCGGCTTGCGCCTGGAGCACGATGACCTGCTTGGCGCGCTCGGCCTCGGAGATCTCACGCACTTCCTTGATGCGCTCTTCTTCCTGGGCCACGGTCTTCTCGACGGCGACGCGGTCGCGGATCACGTTGGCGATGTTCTTGCGCTGTTCTTCCAGCGCCTTTTCCTTCTCGATGCGCTGCAGCTCGACCTCGCGCTCGCGGGCGACCACTTCCAGGTCCTTGGCCCGGGTGACCTTCTCCACCTCGATGACCACGGCGCGCTGGCGGTTCTGCTGGGCCACTTCCACTTCGCGCTGGTGGTTCTCGACGCGCACGTCGATCTCCTGCTGCGCCTGGATGCGGGCCTGCTCGGCCTTGAGGCGTTCCTCTTCCTTGACCTTGGCGGTCTCGGCTTCCTCGCGGGCGCGGATGGTCTCGATCTCGCGCTTCTGCCGGGCCTCGGCGTCGGCCTGCTGGCGTTCCAGGGCCAGGGCGGCTTCGCGGGTCTCGACGTTCTTCTTCTGGATCGCCAGCTCTTCGTTGCGCTCCAGTTCGTTGGTGATGACGTTCTGCGCGGCGGTCAGCTCGGTGATCTTGCGGATGCCTTCGGCGTCGAGGATGTTGCTCGGGTCGAGGGAGTTCTTCGCGGTCTGCTCCAGGTAGTCGATGGCGACGTCTTCGAGCACATAGCCGTTCAGGTCGTTGCCGATCACTTCGATGATGCGGTCGCGGAAGTCCTGGCGGTTCTCGAACAGCTGGACGAAGTCGAACTGCTTGCCGACGGTCTTCAGCGCCTCGGAGAACTTGGCGTTGAACAGCTCGTTCACCGCGGCGCGGTCGGAAGCACGCTCGACGCCGATGGCCTTGGCCACCTTGAGCACGTCTTCCTGGGTTTCATTGACGCGCAGGTAGAAGGCCACGGTGATGTCGGCGCGCATGTTGTCGCGGCAGATCAGCCCGTCCTTTGCGCGGCGGTCCACTTCCAGGGTGATCAGCGAGATGCGCATGAACTCCTTGAGGTGGATGACGGGGTACACCAGGGCGCCGGTGAAGTGCACCTTGGGCGTGGAGGACATGTCGTTGACGATCAGCGCGGTGCCCTGGGGAACCTTGATGTAGAAGGCCTTGAACAGGGCCAGGATGCCGACCACGAACAGGACGACGAGTCCGAGCACGGTCAGGAAGGGCATCACCCACTCGATGTTGTTCATTTGCAATCACTCTCCTTTGATGCTGAGGCGCACCGGGTCAGATGCCCCGGAATTCGTCCTCGGTGATGACCCGATAGGCGTGCTGCGCCTCCAGGTATTCCAGTAATACGACGCGGTCGCCACGCTTGAAGCCCTTGGCCTCCTCGGCGCGGACCTTGAGGATCAGCCCGGCGCCACCGTCTTCGAGCACGGCTTCGCCATGCTCCAGGGTGACGCGGCCGCTGCGGATCACCGCGGTCTGGCCGAGCACGCTCTTGCTGGTGACGGCCTCCGCCTTGTGGAACAGCGGCCGCAGCGGGCTGCAGATGAGCGCCGCCACGGGCAGCGACAGGCCCAGCGCAACGACGGCCACCACCAGGCCCAGCGGGTAGCGCAGGAGGCCCAGGGGCAGGTGGCTGAGGACCAGGAGTTCGGCGAAATAACTGAGGAACCAGGAGCCGGCGAACAGCAGGCTGAGCACCAGGGTGACCGGTACGCCATTGAGCTTGAGCTTCGACAGCAGGGCAGCGACGCCATCGCCGGCGAGCAGCGAGTCGGCCTCGACGTCCAGCAGGTCGACCTCCACCAGCCCGAGCGCGACGATCGCCCAGTAGATGATGGCCAGGCACAGCAGGAAGCTGAATAGCACGGTGGGGAACGACAGTGCGGTCTGCAGGAAGATGTCCATCGCTTTCCTATCCCTGAAAAGGCTGGACGAAGCCGAGCGGCCCCGCCCGTTCAACGGTGAATCAGGACTTGCCCTTGTCCTTCAGGCGGGCCAGCACGCTGTCGGCGCTGGTGCCGTCGGCGACGATGCCGGCTGCACGCAGCTTGGCATCGAGGTCATCGTCCGGGCTGCTGGTGGCGGCCAGTTCGGCTGCCGCCTCCAGTTTCGCCGCGCGCTCGGCCTGCTGGCGCTTGATGCGCTCCAGCGATTCGACGGCAGTGTGCAACTTGGTCTGCGAGCCGCTGTAGCGCTGGGCCACGGCCATCTGCGCCTTCTGCACGCTCTCGGTGGCCTTGACGGTATCCACCTGTTGTTTCAGATGCTTGATGTTGCCTTCGGCCTGGGTCACCGCCTTGCGCAACTGGGCAACGTTAGCGGCGAAACCGGCGACCTGCTCGCGCTCCACAAGCAGTTCGTTCTCCAGGTTGGCGATCTTCTCCGCCACTTCCTTGGCCAGGGCTTCGTTGCCCGCTTCCAGGGCCTTCAGCGCGTAGGCTTCGTACTCGCCTACCTTGGCGGCGCATTTGCCGGCACGGTCCTCGGCCAGTTTCTGCCGCGCCATGATCTCGGCCAGGGCTTCCTTGGACTTGCGCAGCTCCAGGTCGGCATCGCGAATCTCCTGGTCGAGGATACGCAGGGCCTGGCTGTCGACAATGGCCTCACCGGCTTCGTTGACACCGCCACGCAGGGCGGCCAGCAGCTTGCTCCAAACGTTCATGTGCATCCTCCAGGTCAGGCCTGAGCCTTCAGATAGGCTTCGTAGGCTTCGGTGGCCCGAATCACGTTGCTGGCGAGGGTCTCGATCTCGTAGACCACGTTGGACAGGATCGAGGTGGCGCTCAGGGCACCGAACATGGTGTAGCAACGCTCACCGCCGGGCAGCGTCTCCAGGCCGATGCTGGAAAGCGGGAACAGCTGGCGGCTGAGCAGCACTTCTTCGTTGAAGGCCACCAGGTCGGTGACTTCGCTCTGCGGCCAGAGCAGCGCCTCGACGATGATCTGCTCACCGTGCAGGGCGACGAACAGCGGCAGGTCGCCGTATTCATGCATGGTGACGTGCAGGCTCGGTTCGGCGCCTTCGATCAGCTCGATGCCGGCATCGCCAGAGGTGAAGAGCTCGGTCGCAGCCAAGGCCTCGCAGAGCGCACGCGCATTCCAGATCTGAGGCATTTCCATGGCCCCCTCCTTTTGCAGATTGACCGGCCCCGGCTGGGGCTGGCGCAGCTTGCGTTC
The DNA here is from genome assembly GCA_000474255.1 of Aquipseudomonas alcaligenes MRY13-0052. Taxonomy (GTDB): domain Bacteria; phylum Pseudomonadota; class Gammaproteobacteria; order Pseudomonadales; family Pseudomonadaceae; genus Metapseudomonas; species Metapseudomonas solani. The sequence continues at coordinate 266,755 of BATO01000001.1, read as the reverse complement.
AACCGCCAGAAGCGCCTGGGCGTTCTCCGGCAGTATCCAGACTTCCTTTTTCACCAACCCCTGATCACGCAGGCGCTGGCGGAACAAACGTTGGTAATGGGCGGATGACTTGTTTTGCATGGGCGCAGAATAATTCATCACATGTAAGTTTTCAATACATTACATGTGATACTTGCGAGAACCAAAGAAAGGCGCGCAGCACTAGGCCCCAGCGCATGGCCGGAGGATTCTGGAAGGGTGTGGAGATGAGCGCCGAGCATGAGGACCTGTCCCTGGTTTCCGATGTGCGCGATGGGTATCGCCAGGGATTAGAACCCCGTGATGGGCCCTTGAACAGCAGACAGGGGCCGAAGACCGACGTGTTTCACGAAAAAGCAGCCGGCGGACGGCTGCACTGCAACGGGGCAATGGTCTAGGCTACGCGGGATTTTTCCCTGCCCCACGGATGTGCCATGGATACCCTCGCCAAGCCCCTCGCCGGATTGAAAGTCATCGAACTCGGCACCCTGATCGCCGGCCCCTTCGCCTCGCGCCTGTGCGCCGAGTTCGGTGCCGAGGTGATCAAGGTCGAATCCCCCGATGGCGGCGACCCGTTGCGCAAGTGGCGCAAGCTGTACGAGGGCACCTCGCTCTGGTGGTTCGTGCAGGCGCGCAACAAGAAGTCGCTGACGCTCAACCTCAAGCACCCCGACGGCATCGCCATCCTCAAGCAGCTGCTGAGCGAGGCGGACATCCTTATCGAGAACTTCCGCCCCGGCGTGCTGGAGAAGCTCGGCCTCGGCTGGGAGGTGATCCACGCACTGAACCCGAAGCTGGTGATGGTGCGCCTCTCCGGCTTCGGCCAGAGCGGGCCGATGAAGGACCAGCCGGGCTTCGGTGCGGTGGGCGAATCCATGGGCGGGCTGCGCTACATCACCGGCTTCGAGGACCGCCCGCCGGTGCGCACCGGCATCTCCATAGGCGACTCCATCGCCGCCCTCTGGGGCGTGATCGGCGCGCTCATGGCGCTGCGCCACCGCGAGGTCAATGGCGGTGAAGGCCAGGTGGTGGACGTGGCGCTGTACGAGGCGGTGTTCGCCATGATGGAAAGCATGGTCCCGGAGTTCGACGTGTTCGGCTTCATCCGCGAGCGCAGCGGCAACATCATGCCCGGCATCACCCCCTCCTCCATCCACACCAGCGCCGACGGTCGCCACGTGCAGATCGGCGCCAACGGCGATGCGATCTTCCGCCGCTTCATGCTGGCCATCGACCGCGAGGACCTGGCCACCGACCCGAGCCTGGCCAGCAACGATGGCCGCGATGCGCGCCGCGACGAACTCTACGGGGTGATCGACCGTTGGGTGGGCTCGTTGCCCCTGGACCAGGTGCTGGCGACCCTGACCCGCGCCGAGGTGCCGGCCAGCCGCATCTACTCCGCCGAAGACATGTTCAACGACCCGCAATTCATCGCCCGGGAGATGTTCCTCCAGGCGCGCCTGCCGGACGGCAAGCCCTTCCGCATGCCCGGCATCGTGCCCAAGCTCTCGGCGACGCCGGGCTCGGCCGAATGGGTCGGCCCGGAGCTGGGCGAGCACACCGCCGAGTTGCTCGCCGGTCTCGGCTACGACGCGGGACGCATCGACACCCTGCGCAAGGAAGGCGCCATCTGAACCGCAGCACGCCACCCACCTTGCGGCACGCCCCATCGCTGCGCGCCCGCCTGCGCCGCGCCCTGCTCGGTTGCGCGCTGCTGGGCGCAGCCGGCGCCTGCCTGGCCGAGCCCGCCCCGCTGATCACCTGGACGGTGCGCGACATGGCGCCGTTCAACATCATGGAGGGCCCGCTCAAGGGCCAGGGCATCGCCGACCGCATGCTCGGCCTGTTGCAGCAACGGCTACCGCAGTACCGCCACCTCAACAGCCGGGTCAACCGCGCCCGGGCCAACCAGATGTTCGCCCGCGACACCCTCACCTGCGACGCAGGGGTGCTGAGGACCCAGGAGCGCGAACAGCTGATGTACTTCTCCATCCCCACCCTGGGCGTGGTCACCAACGGCGTAGTGGTGCGCCAGGAGCGGGAGGCGCAGATGCGGCCCTTCCTGCACGACGGCAAGATCGACCTGGCGGCCTTTCTCGCCGACTCGCACCAGCGCCTCGGCGTGCTGGTGGAGCGCAGCTACGGGCCGGCGATCGATGCCACGCTGCATGCCGCCCCGCCCGAACGCCTGCTGGTGCACCACGGCAACAACGCCCTGGGCAGCCTGTTGCAGATGCAGGAGCACGGCCGCATCAGCGCCCTGCTCGGCTACTGGCCCGAGGTGCGCTACCTGGCCGAGACCGAGGGCATGGAGGTCTCCAACCTGCGCTTCTACCCGGTGCAGGGCATGCCCAGCTACCTGCTGGCCCATGTCGGCTGCTCGAAGACGCCCGAAGGCAAGAAGGCCATCGCGGCGATAAACGAGGTGATCCGCGAACTGCGCGGCGAGGAACTGATCCAGCTCTACGCCCGCTGGCTGGACGGCCCCACCCGCGAGGCCTACCTGAAGGACGCCAAGGGCTTTTTCGAGAAGGATTGAGTCCCAAAACTATGCTGCCGGAGGGTTTTGAGCCCAGCTGAGTGCCGAGCCTTGCTGATGCGTTGCTATAGATTCGACGCGCTCCCCTCAAGCACGGCGCTTTCCGGGGTTCTTCAGGATTTCTGCAACTCCGCGCGATGGGTTTCGCTTCGCTCTACACCATCCTACGAAAGCCGCTGCGACGCAGCGCGCACCGCGAGTGATGCGCACATCGATCGACAAACGCGACCTGACGCACATCTACCCCTGCGACAGGTTGTCCAGTTGCAGGCTTGTTTGTCTCAGCTCAAAGAACGTTTCTACCCACGCGGTATCTCTGTAGCCACGACGAATCGTCCTTTACGGAGATGCACCATGCACGATCAGGAAGAGCTGTCCCTTTCCCGCCGTACCCTGCTGGCAGGCGCGGTGGTGCTCGGCGTCACCGGCTCGGTACTTGGCAGCGCCAAAGCAATGGCCGGCGAGCCGGCACCGAAGAACATGGGCAAGGCGCCCGACCTTTCCAAGCTGGAACGGCTCAAGGTCGAGCTGGTGGCGCCGCCCTTCGTCCATGCCCACGAGGCCCGCGCCAGCGGCAAGCCGAAAGTGGTGGCGTTCACCCTGACCATCGAAGAGAAGACCCTGGTGCTCGACGACGAGGGCACCGAGATCCACGCCATGACCTTCAACGGTTCGGTGCCCGGACCGCTGATGGTGGTGCACCAGGACGACTACGTGGAACTCACCCTGGTCAACCCGGCCAGCAACAGCATGGCCCACAACATCGACTTCCATGCCGCCACCGGCGCCCTGGGCGGCGGTGCGCTGACCATCGTCAGCCCCGGCGAGCAGGTGAAGCTGCGCTTCAAGGCGACCCGCGCCGGGGTCTTCGTGTACCACTGCGCGCCGGGCGGGGCGATGATCCCCTGGCACGTGGTCTCGGGCATGAACGGCGCGATCATGGTGCTCCCGCGTGACGGCCTGAAGGACCGCGCCGGCAAGGCGCTGAAGTACGACAAGGTGTTCTACGTCGGCGAGCAGGACTTCTACGTTCCCCGTGACAAGGACGGCAAGTTCAAGCGCTACGCCAGCCCGATGGAAAGCTTCGTCGACATGCAGGCGGTGATGAAGGGGCTGATCCCCAGCCACATCGTGTTCAACGGCAAGGTCGGCGCACTGACCGGCAAGAACGCGCTCAAGGCCAAGGTCGGCGAGACGGTGCTGATCGTCCACTCCCAGGCCAACCGCGACACCCGCCCGCACCTGATCGGTGGCCACGGCGACCACGTCTGGGCCAGCGGCAAGTTCAACAACCCGCCGGAGGAAGACCTAGAAACCTGGTTCATCCCGGGCGGCGCGGCCGGGGCGGCGCTCTACACCTTCCGCCAGCCGGGCCTGTACGCCTACCTCAACCACAACCTGATCGAGGGTGTGCTGCTGGGTGCCACCGCGCACTTCCAGGTGGAGGGTGAGTGGAACGCCGACCTGATGAGCCAGATCGAGCCGCCGTCGCCGATCAAGTAAGCCGCCGGCCGGTCCGGGAGGGCCGGCCATCCCCCTTGGCCATCGGACGCCACCGCCATGCACAAGGCCACCCTGATCAGCCTGCCCGTCGCGTTCGCGCTCGGTGCAGCCGTGCTGCTCCTCACCCCCCGCCACGAGCCCGAACTGGCACCGGAAACGGTGACACTGACAGCCCGTGCCTTCACCTTCCGCCCCGCCGGCGACTACTGGCAGGAGGCGCGCGCCATCGACGCGCCTGCCCGACGCGAGCAGGTGCAGCCCAGCTTCGAGGTGATGAAGTACCAGGTCAGCCAGGGCGAGTACGCCCGCTGCGTGGCCGACGGCGACTGCCTGCCGCTGAGCGAAGGCGACACGCCCCGCGACGACCTGCCCCTCACCGGCGTGAGCCTGCTGGACGCGCAGTTCTATGCCGACTGGCTGACCCGCCGCACCGGGCAGCGCTGGCGCCTGCCCAGCGATGTCGAATGGGCTTTCTTCGCCGGTTCGCGCTGGGCCGACGACGCCCTGCTCATCGACGACGATGGCAGCAACCCGGCACGGCGCTGGCTGGCGCGCTACAGCTTCGAGGCCGAGACGCGCACCGCCGAATCGGCCCAGGCGCAGGTGCGCGGCAGCCACGGGCTCAACGAATTCGGCATCGCCGACCTCGCCGGCAACGTCTGGGAGTGGACCGACAGCTGCCACCACCGGGTCAAGCTGGATGGCCAGGGCATGCAGCTCAGCCGCATCGACGCCTGCTCGATCCGCATCGCCGAAGGCCGCCACCGCGCCGCCATCAACGACTTCGTGCGGGACGCCCGCGGCGGTGGCTGCGCCGTCGGGCAGCCACCGGACAACCTGGGTTTCCGCCTGGTCAGGGACATCCCTTGATCCCCCTCAAGTTCTGCCGCCTGCCCTAGGGGTTATGCTGCGGCGGAACCTTGGGAATCATTGCCGTGACTGCCGATCTCGCCCTCAACCGCGCCTGGCTCGCCAGCCTGCCGCCCTTCGCCAACAGCAGCCGCGAAGAGCAGGACGACATCCTCAGCCAGGCCGCCATCCTGCGCCTGCACAACGGCGACACCGTGTTCGAACAGGGAGCGCCGGCGGAGGCGTTCTACCTGCTGGTGCATGGTCGCCTCAAGGCCAGCCAGATCACCGGCGACGGCCAGCGCGTGCTGGTGCGGGTGGTCAACCCGGGCGACCTGTTCGGCTTCGTCCGCGCCCTGGGCCGTGGCGACTACCCGGCCACCGCCTGCGCCACCCAGGACAGCCTCGCCCTGGCCTGGCCGACCCGCCAGTGGGAACCGCTATTGGCCCGGCACCCCGGCTTCGCCCTGAACACCGTGCAGGCCATCGGCGTGCGCCTGCAGGAAGCCCATGTGCGCTTTTGCGAGCTGGCCACCGAGGAGGTGGAACGCCGCGTCGCCCATACCGTTCTGCGCCTGGTGCAGCAATCCGGGCGCCCGGAGGCGGACGGCATCCGCATCGATTTCCCGGTCAGCCGCCAGGACATCGCCGAGATGACCGGCACCACCCTGCACACCGTCTCGCGCATCCTCAGCGCCTGGGAGGATCGCGGCCTGGTGCGGGGCGGCCGGCAGAAGCTGCTGGTGTGCAACCCGCAGCGGCTGATGCAGATCGCCGGTGGCGACGAGCGGGAGCCCGCCCACGAGGACGCTTGACTGCAATCAAGGCGCCCGGCGCGGGCCGTCCCTAGACTGCCGCCATCACCACGACGCCTGCCCCGCCGTGCCCCACGCCACCGGAGGCCCGCCATGCACGACAACCTCACCGAACGCACCCTGAGCGAGCTGAGCTTCAGCCTGCCCGGCAGCACCGCGCTGTTCCACGACTACAAGCTCGACTTCTGCTGCGCCGGCCAGCGCAGCCTGGGCGACGCGGCCCGCGAGCGGGGCCTCGACGCCCAGCGCATCGCCGAGCAGCTGCAGGCGCTGCCGCCCGGCAGCCCCCAGGTCGACTGGCGCCTGACCAGCAACGCCGAGCTGATCGACCACATCCTCGAGCGCTACCACGCCGTCCACCGCGAGCAGTTCCCGGCACTGATCCCCCTGGCCGACCGCGTCGAGAAGACCCACGCCGACCACCCGCAATGCCCAGCCGGGCTCACCACGCACCTGAGAACGATGCAGGAGGAGCTGGAATGGCACATGTGCAAGGAGGAAAGCGTGCTGTTCCCCTGGTTGCGCCAGGGCATACCGCTGGCCCATGTGCAGGGGCCGATCGGGGTGATGCGCCATGAGCACGACGAGCATGCGCAGTCCCTGGCGGTGCTGGCCGAGCTGACCGACGACCTCACCCCGCCGGCCGACGCCTGCAACAGCTGGCGCCGCCTCTACAGCGGGCTGGAGACGCTGCGCCGCGACCTGATGCAGCACATCAACCTGGAAAACAACCTGCTGTTCCTCGGCGCCAACCACCCGGCCTGAAGAACGCACCGGAGGTGCGACCCGTGACAGCCTGCCTCATCACCCCCTCGGGAGGCGGCGTGCATACTGGCGGGATTTCCCCTGCCCAGGAACGCCCCGCCATGCACGCGCATCGCGTCCACCACCAGATTCTGTGTGGCCACCACCTGTTCAACGTGCTCAACGAGGAACAGCTGGAGCACCTGCTGGCCAGCAGCGCGCTGCTCAACCTGGAGAAGGGCGACAAGCTGTTCCTCCAGGGCGAGCCCGCGCACGCGTTCTACTTCGTGATCTCCGGTGCGGTGAAGATCTTCCGCCTGACCCCGGAAGGCCAGGAGAAGGTGCTGGAGGTGGTCAGCAGCCGCCAGACCTTCGCCGAAGCCATGATGCTGATGGACACCCCCGACTACGTGGCCTCGGCCCAGGCGCTGGAGCCCACCCAGGTCTACCGCTTCGCCAACCGCACCTACATGGAGCTGCTGCACAGCAACCCGCAGCTGCCCTTCTCCCTGCTCGCCACCCTGTGCGTGCGCCTGCACCGGCGGATCAACGAAATCGAAACGCTGTCGCTGAAGAACTCCACCCACCGCGTGGTGCGCTACCTGCTGACCCAGCTGAACCACCTGGGCGATGAGGCCCACCGCTTCGAGCTGCCCATGGCCAAGCAATTGGTGGCCGGGCACTTGTCGATCCAGCCGGAAACCTTCTCCCGCGTGCTGCGCCGGTTGATCGACGAGCACATCATCGACCTGGACGGGCGCACCGTGCAGGTGCTCGATATCCCCCGCCTGGAACAGTTCGAATAAGCCATGCGCCAGTGCCTGTACTGCCAGTACGAAAGCAGCGACGACCACGACGACGACTGCCCCCAGTGCGGCATGTCACTGCCGGTCGGCCAGGCACTGGCGCGCCAGCGCCGGCTGCAGCGCTTCCGCTGGTACTGCGTGATGCTCGCGGTGTTCTGCCTGGTGATGATGCTCTGGCTGCCACGCTGACCAACACCGCGAACCCCATCGAGAACGAGCCCGTAGGATGGGTAGAGCACAGCGAAACCCATCAGGACCGAGCGCCGAAGCAGCATGGGTTTCGTACCTCGCGGAACGCCGCCCGCCCCCTCCTACGAATACCTCTTCGACGCCCCCGACCTTGCGGTGCTCACCCCTGCCGCTGGGTGAGCTGGCGGTAGAGCTGGGGCAGGCGCACGGGCAGCTGCGCCGGGTCGTTGATCAGCAGGTGACCCTGGCTGCCGAACAGGTAGGGCAGGTAGTCCGCCGCTTCGCGGTCGATGGTGATGCAGAACGGCAGCAGCCCGGCGCGGCGTGCTTCGAGCACGGCCTGGCGGGTGTCTTCGACGCCGTAGCGGCCTTCGTAGCGGTCCAGGTCGTTGGGCTTGCCGTCGGTGAGGATCAGCAGCAGGCGCTGGCGCTCCTTGCGCTCCAGCAGCAGTTGCGTGGCGCGGCGGATGGCGGCGCCCATGCGGGTGTAGTAGCCGGGGCGCAGCGCGCGGATGCGGCCACGCACGGTGTCGTCGTGGCGCTCGTCGAAGCTCTTCAGCTGGGTCATGCGCACCTGGTGGCGGCGCAGCGAGGAGAAGCCGTAGAACGCGAAGCGGTCACCCACCGCCTGCAGCGCTTCGCCGAACAGCAGCAGGCTGTCGCTGATCAGGTCGATGACCCGGTGCTGGTTGTCGATGTGCGCATCGGTGGACATGGACAGGTCCGCCAACAGCAGGCAGGCGAGGTCACGCCGGGCCTGCCGACGTTCGCGGAACAGCCCCGGCTCGCTGCACGCCCCCAGGCGCCGCTCGACGCTGAAATCCAACCAGGCGTCGAGGTCGAGCTCCGTACCCTGGGGCTGGCGATGCAGCCACTGCGGCTGCTGGCGCAGGCTTTCGAACTGCCGGCGCAGGCGCCGTGCGATGGCCGCCAGGGCATCCGGCAACGGTGCCGGCTGGGCATCACGCGGGAGCATCGGCTGCAGGCAGACATGGTCGGCGAGCAGTTGCTGGCGACGATGGTCCCACTCCGGCAGGCGGATGCCTTCGCCCAGGGGAATGTCGTCGAACTCGGCGGCGGGCAGGTCGAGGTCGAGCTTCAGCCCGCCGCCCTTCTTCTGCCGCTGCCGCGACAGGCTGAGGTGGTCCAGATCGTCCGCGACCTTGGCCGCATCGAGGTCTTCGCTGTCGTCACCGGCGCGGTCCAGCTCGACGTGCTCGGACCAACTGAACAGGTTCTCCAGACGGAACAGCAGCAAGCCGCCGCGACCGGGGTCCTGCCCGCTGCGTTCGGCCCGTTTGCGTGCCTGGCCCTTGGCCTCGCTGTGGGCGGAGCGGCCCTGCTCGTCGCCGTCCACCAGTTCGGCATGCTGTGGCGCGGCCAGGCGTTGCGGCGGGTAGAGCCACAGTGGCAGCGGCCAGGGGGCCTTCTCGCTGCAGGGCAGACGCTCGAGGCTGCCCGGCTTGTGCAGGGCCTGTTGCAGCGCCCGTTCCAGGGCCGCTTCGGCGGGGGGCAAGGCGGCAGGGTCGGGACGCAGGCTCAGCAGTGCCTCCACCAGGCGCTGGTAGCGCGGGCGCAGCAGCGGGTAGCGTTCGAGCACGGCGAGGGTCCAGGCCTGGTTGTCCCGCGCCCAGTGGCGCATCGGCTGGCTGTGGGCGGCCAGCAGCGCCAGCCAGCGGTACAGCTCGCGGTTCAGTTCGACATCGGGGTAGACGGCCAGCTGCGCGGGCAGGCGCAGGGAGTCGGCATCGAACCAGGCCACCGGCAATTGCTGGCAGGTACCGGCCACCTGTTGCAGCAGGCTGCGGCGCACCAGAAGCTCGCGGGCGCTGGCCGCTTCCACACCGACACCGGCCTCGCCGCCGGTGCCGCGGAACAGCAGGAGCAGGCTGCGGCGCATGGCGTCCAGGGGGACGGCCGCCTCGTCGAATTCCGGGCTGGCACGGCGGGTGATGAAGCGGTGCCAGGCGCGGCCGAAGCCTTCTTCGACTTCGAGGTGAAGGGTCATGGGCACCTGCCTCCTCGGAGAGGGTTGGGGGTAGGGAGTGATTCGAGCCACCGGCAGATGCGGCCTGCCGATGGCTGCGATAACGCGAAAGGCCCGTCACAGAAGACGGGCCCGGATCGGTAAGCCCTCAGTTCATCTGCACCTCCCCCACGGCGACGCGGCCGCGCTGACGGAAGCTGAACAGGTAGCAGATGAGCCCGATGAGGAAGCCCACGCCGGCGTACAGGCGCAGCCAGAAGAACACCTTGAGCTGGTCGACCGTGGCCATGAACGGCAGCGCGGCGCCATCGGCCGGCATGCGTTGCAGCCAGATCTGCACGATGCCGGCGGCGGTGAGCAGCAGGGTGATCAGCAGCATGGAAATGGTCATCAGCCAGAAGCCCCAGATCTCCAGGCTCTGGGCGCGGGCGTCGGGTGCTTCGCCGATGCCCCGCAGGCGCGGCATGGCGTAGCTGATCATGGTCATGACGATCATCGCGTAGGCGCCGTAGAAGGCCAGGTGGCCGTGGGCGGCGGTGAGCTGCGAACCGTGGGTGTAGTAGTTGACCGGTGCCAGGGTGTGCAGGAAGCCCCAGACGCCGGCGCCGAGGAAGGCGGTGACGGTGGTGCCCAGGGCCCAGAGCGAGGCGGCCTTGTTGGGGTGCTCGCGGCGACGGCGCCTGACCATGTTGAAGGCGAACAGCACCATGGCGAAGAACGGCAGCGGTTCCAGCGCGGAGAAGATCGAGCCGAGCCACAGCCAGACGGTCGGAGCGCCGATCCAGAAGTAGTGGTGGCCGGTGCCGATGATGCCGGTGATCAGGGCCATGGCGATGATCACGTAGAGCCACTTCTCGACGACTTCGCGGTCGACGCCGGTGATCTTGATCAGCACGAAGGCCAGCATCGAGCCCATGATCAGTTCCCACACGCCTTCCACCCACAGGTGCACGACCCACCACCAGTAGTACTTGTCGCGCGCCAGGTTCTCCGGGTTGTAGAAGGAGAACAGGAAGAACACGGCGAGACCCACCAGGCCGGTCATCATCACCACGCTGACGGCGGTCTTGCGGCCCTTGAGCAGGGTCATGCCGATGTTGAAGAGGAAACCCAGCGCGACGACTACGATGCCCATCTTGGTAATGGTGGGCTGTTCGAGGAACTCCCGGCCCATGGTCGGCAGCAACTCGTTGCCGGTCATCTTCGCCAGGCCCGCATAGGGCACCAGCAGGTAACCGAGGATAGTCAGCACGCCGGCGGCGGCGAACACCCAGAACAGCACGATGGCCAGTTTCGGGCTGTACAGCTCGCGGTCGGCCTCTTCGGGAATCAGGTAGTAGGCCGCCCCCATGAAGGCGAACAGCAGCCAGACGATCAGCAGGTTGGTGTGCACCATGCGGGCGACGTTGAAGGGGATGAGCGGGAACAGGAAGTCACCGACCACGTACTGCAGGCCCATGATCAGGCCGAAGAGGATCTGCCCGACGAAGAGCATCAGGGCGAACACGAAGTACGGCTTGGCGACCGCCTGCGAGGCGAATTTCAGGTAGGGATTGCCCGGGGTCATGATCAACCCTCCTTGTTCGGCGGCCAGTTGTTGGTATCGATCTTCGAGGTCCAGCGCAGGAACGCGGCGAGGTCGGACACCTCCTGGTCGCTGAGGTTGAACTGCGGCATCTGCCGGCGGCCGGGCACGCCCAGCGGCTGCATCTTCATCCAGGCCGCGAGGAAGGTGTCGAAGGCTTCGTCACCGCCACGGCGGATCACCACGTTGCCCAGTTCCGGCGCGAAGTAGGCGCCCTCGCCGAGGATGGAATGGCAGCCGACGCAGTTGTTCTGCTCCCACACCAGCTTGCCGCGCACCACCGACTCGGTGAGCGCGCCCTGGTGGGTGCGTTTGGGGAAGGTGGTCTCTGTGTGATAGGTCAGGGCGAGAAATACCAGGAAGAAGAAAACGCCTCCTCCCAGGTAGATGTTCCTCGCCATACCTTTAGTGAATGTCTCTGACATGGGCCCTCCTGGGTCACGGTTGCGTGGCCATTGTAGGAACCGCCCCCAGGCACCTCGCTTGATGGCAATCAAGAAAGACCGATTGTTCCAGTCGGGTATTTTTCCTGAGAAAAATCAGGGTATTGCGTGCAGAGCGAAGATCACCCCGGTGAGCAGCAGCGGCCAGCCGAGCAGCAGCGAACGCCACAGCCGAGGGCCGTGCCCCAGCTCCATGAAGCGCAGGGCGATGAGCCAGGCCTTGCCCAGGCCGAGCAGGAGGATCGCCGCCACCGGCAGCAGCGCGGCCGGCTCGCGGTGCCCCAGCCAGACCCCGGCGACGGACATGGGCAACATCGCCAGCCAGGCCAGCAGCAGCGCCTTCATGGCCCGGGCGCCAGTACGTAGACCAGCGGGAACAGCACCACCCAGACCAGGTCGACCATGTGCCAATACAGCGCTCCGGACTCCAGCCCGCCGAGTTCGCCGTCGCGATACGCGCCGCGCAGGCAGCGCAGGAGCATCCAGCCGAGGATCACCAGCCCCAGCCACACATGCAGGAAGTGGAAGCCGGTGATCAGCCAGAACAGGGTGAAGAAGGTGCTGTATTCCAGGCCCAGCCCGAGCGTGGCGAGGTGGTGGTACTCGGCGGACTTCAATGCCACATGGACCAGCCCCAGCAGCACCGCGACACCCAGCAGGATGGCCGCCTGGCCCTGCCGCTGGCGACGCACCCGCAGCACCGCCAGGGCCGCGCAGAAACCGGCGCTGAGCAGCGTCAGGGTCAAGGCCAGGGCGGTGGACAGGTCCAGCTGCGCACGGCCGGCGCGGAAGCTTTCCACGTCCAGGCGCTGGGCCACGGCGAAGGCGATGATGAGGATGGCGAAGACGGTCAGCTCGGCGAGGATGAAGAACCACATCGCCAGGTCGCCCGGCAGGTGCCGGGCGCTGGCAGCGGCCTCAGGCGAAGTGGACATCGACCAGGTCCATCAACGCTGCCACCGTGGCCTCGTCATCCGACAGCGGTTCGGCCAGAGCGGCCCGACAGGCGTCACGGGGGGCCACGCCAGCGTTGAGCAGGCGTGCGGCGAGCACCAGCAGGCGCGTGGAGCAGACCTCTTCCAGTTCCTGGCGGCCGAGCCGGCGCAGGGCGGTACCCAGTTGCACCAGGCGCTGCGCCCGCTCCGGCGCGACACCGGCTTCGCGGACGATGATGCCGGCTTCCGCGTCGGGCGTCGGGTAGTCGAAGCGCAGGGCGACGAAGCGCTGGCGGGTGCTGGGCTTCATGCCCTTGAGCAGGTTCTGGTAGCCGGGGTTGTACGACACCACCAGCATGAAGCCGGGCGGTGCCACCAGGGATTCACCGGTGCGCTCGATGAACAGTTCGCGGCGATCGTCCGCCAGGGGGTGCAGCACCACCACGGTGTCCTGGCGCGCTTCCACCACTTCGTCGAGGTAGCAGATGCCGCCCTCGCGCACCGCGCGGGTCAGCGGGCCGTCCTGCCACCAGGTGCCGTCGCTGCCGATCAGGTGGCGGCCGACCAGGTCCGCCGCCGACAGGTCGTCGTGGCAGGCCACGGTGTACAGCGGTCGGTTCAGGCGCTGGGCCATGTGCTGGACGAAGCGGGTCTTGCCGCAACCGGTGGGGCCCTTGATCAGCACCGGCATGCCCTGGGCGGCGGCCTCGGTGAAGAGCGCCACCTCGTTGCCGGTCGGCTGGTAGAAGAGCGGCGGGGTGTTCTGGACAGGAGCGTTCATGGCGGGGCGATTCTCCGTTCGGGTTACGGCTGGGCACGCTAGCCAGCCCGGCCGAGGGGCTCAAGCGCGATGCGCGAAGTTCTTGATCGCCATCAAGCGGTGCCCCAGCGGAGCGCTCCTAGAATCGCCGCAGACGCCGGGAAAAACCGGCGCAACCGACCGGCGCACAGGCGCCCAGCCCTGAGGAGACGTTCATGAACAAAGCACTGGTTGCCCTGCTGCTCGGCGGGCTGCTGGCCCAGGCCAACGCCATGGCCAGCCCCGGTGAAGAGCTGTTCAAGGCCAAGTCGTGCGTGGCCTGCCATGCCATCGACAAGCAGGTGCTGGGCCCACCCTTCCAGAAGGTGGCGGCCAAGTACGGCGCCGACGGCGCAGCGCACATCAGCCACAGCATCCTCACCGGCAGCAAGGGCGTGTGGGGCCCCATCCCGATGCCGGCCAACGCCGTCAGCGAGGCAGAGGCCAAGGTCCTCGCCGAGTGGATCGTCACCCTCCAGTAACCCCGCTGCATGCGGTCGACGCATCCGCCGTCGGCCGCTTCCCCTCAATGGCCGGCTGAGCCTCCTGGTTCAGTGGTGGGCGCTGCTCGCCCACCATGGCCACCCTCGCCTTCTCCCGTCCTCATCGTTCGATAGCATCACCCCGGGCATTGCTGGAGTTCCGCCTGCCGCTCCCCGCCCCATGGGTTTCGCTTCGCTCTACGCCATCCTACGAAAGCCGCCACGCCCCGGGCTGTGCCACGCGCACCAGGCCGCCAAACGCCCTGACCACCCTGCCCCGGCCCCTGCGCCTGAAATCACCTCACGTCATAGCCGCAGCGCTCGCCCCGCCTGTTAGAAACCCCTTCACAAACCCGGGCACGCCTTCGTCCTGCTTGCTCCGGCCGGTCTGGCAAGGACTGCCAGTGCAGCACCGTCGCCACCGGCATTTAGAAGGATCAAGGAATGGTTATGGCGAGCAACCTGGACGCGAGCCTGGAGCAGGGCACGCAGCGGAGACTGCTATGGAAATTTCTCATCGACCACGAACCCCTGATGCGCAAGCGCTGCCAGCAGCTGACGCGCAACCCCCACGATGCGGAGGACGCCCTCAGCGAGCTGCGCCTGCGCCTGTTCACCCTGCTGCTGCGCGAACCCGGGCGGCTGGAGGCTGTGGATAACGTGCCGGCCTGGTTGCGTCGGGTAGCCAGCAACCACTGCATCGACCGGCTGCGCAGCACGCCCTCGACCTGCAACCTCGACTGGCTCGACCAGCAACTGCACGACAACGCCGCCTGGCAGCCGCAGCAGCTCGGCCCCGAGCGCCAGGCCTGCCTGCAGGAGGCGGTGGAGGTGCTGGACAAGGCGCTGCACCGGCTGCCACCCAAGCTCGGCCAGGCCCTGGAGCAGCACTGCATCTGCGGTGTGGAGTACGTGGACCTGGCCGGCCTGCTGCACGTCAGCGAGCCCAACCTGCGCAAGCGCGTGCAGCTGGCGCGCCGGCAGTTGCGGGACTGGCTGGGCACCCTGTGCGAGGCGGGCAACGAGGGCTGAGAGGTGAAACGGAAAGCCCGCCCCACAAGGGGCGGGCCGACCGATCAGAAGTTGCCGATGGGGTAGGCGCTGTTGATGGTCCAGAGCCCCCCGATGTTGTTGAGAAAGCCGCCGATGGTGAAGGGGTTGCCGTTTTCGCCAACGCAGTAGTTCACAGCCCCCACCGAAGGTGCTGAAGGCCCGGTGAAGAAGTTGGGGCCGCCAACAGGACCCACGCCCTGGATGGGGTGGGTGTAGGCGTAGCGGATCGATTCGACGACCTGCACCTGGGTGCAACTGTCGGGGTAGAAGGTCGAGACTCCAGCCCCCGCCTTGGGCACCCAGACTCCAGCATTGGCGACCTGGATGCCACGGCCGAGGTAACGATATGGCGCGGGGTGGTTGATGCCTGGCTGCACGAAGAAATCTCGCCCCGCAGTAATGCGTGCAGCGAAAGGCGCTGCGGGACCTCCCAGGACCGGATCATGGTTGCCGGGGCGGGAGTGGAAGCCCACCGCTGCGCCCGCCCCGTTGATCTCACCGCAGAAGATGTGGCGCTGGTTGATCTGCGGGTTTATCCGGCTATTGGGCAGTCCACCACCTATCTGCACAGGCAGCGGGTTGACCCCGGGCGCACCGGCTGTGCAGTTGATCTGGGCGAGGGCCGGCAGGCTGCAGCAGGCAGCCAGCAGCCCCAGGGGCAGGGTTCTCTTGAAGCATTCCATGGCGAATCTCCTTTACTTGGCTGGGCGGAAGGTGCCCAGCAGCAATGACGGGAGGCCGCCGCATCCGTGACGCCGCCCCGGCGCGCCGTGAAAGGACTTCACAGGTCGGCGGGGCGGCCGTCATGGAAGCAGGCCCGGACAGGTGTCGGGGCCGTAACGGAACCAAGGAGAAGGGAACCATGACCACTTTCAACGTGAACTTCGCTGTCGACGACATGGAGGGCAAGACCGTGCTGGTCTTCCTCAAGCCGCAGAACCCGCAGCGCGACTACCGCATCCACGCCTGGCAGGTGCTCACCGGCTCGGCCGGGGCGACCGAGTCGTTCGACTACGAGGCGGTGATCGAGACCGACGTCTCCAGCAATGGCGAGAAGGCCGGCAACCTGATCGTCTCCGGGCGCAAGGCCACCTTGCCCGGCGGCCTGTTGCAGGCCGTCAGCCCCGGCGGCCTGTCGCCGCAGCTGGAACTGGCGGCCACCTCGCTGGCCCAGGAAAAACTCACCCCGCAGCAGTGCGGCGTGATCAACAAGACCAACCCCTACATCCAGTTCGACAGCAACTGGTACGTCAACGGCCGCCCGGTGGTGACCATGCCCAAGGTGGACTCGCGCATGACCGTGAGCTTCGAGTACGAGCCCAATTTCTACTTCATGGTGGCCACGCCGCCCATGATCGGGCAGACCTACATCGTGCAGAACTTCTCGGACATGACCCAGTACGTGGCGCCCATCACCGCCACCGAAGTGGACGTGACCCTGAGCCGCCCGAACGGCCTGTGGACGTTCGACTTCCTGTCGCGCTGAAGCCCGCTCGACCCTGCATGAAAAGCCCCCGGCGAGTGATCGCCGGGGGCTTTTCCTTCAGCGGGCTACCGGGCTGAAGCCCGGGCTACGACGCTCACAATTACTCGGCAAAGTGGCCGTTCCTGCTCCATTATCAACGCCTGCCCAGGCAGGTGCCGGGGCTACGAAGGAACCAAGGAGACAGGGACCATGACCATTTTCAACGTGCATTTCGATGTAGCGGATATGGAGGGCAAGACCGTGCTGGTCTTCCTCAAGCCACAGAACCCGCAGCGCGACTACCGCATCCACGCCTGGCAGGTACTCACCGGCTCGGCCGGGTCGACTGAGACGTTCCAATACGAGGCGGTGATCGCGACCGATGTTTCCAGCCATGGTGGGAAGGCAGGCAGCCTGATCGTTTCCGAGCGCAAGGCCATCGAGCCCGGTAACCTGCTGAAGGCCGTGTGCTCGAGCAGCATGTTGCCGTATCTGGAACCAGCATCCCGCTCGTTGGCCGAAGCAAAGCTCACCCCGCAGCAGTGCGGCGTGATCAACCAGACCAATCCCTACATCCAGTTCGACAGCAACTGGTACGTCAACGACCGCCCGGTGGTGACCATGCCCAATGTGGACACGAACATGACCGTGAGCTTCGAGTACCTGCCCAACTTTTATTTCATGGTGGCCAATCCGCCCTTGGTGGGGCAGACCTATATCGTGCAGAACTTCTCGGACATGACCCAGTACGTGGCGCCCATCACCGCCACCGAAGTGAACGTGACCCTGAGCCACCCGAACGGCCTATGGAATTTCGACTTCAACGCAAGCTGAAGCTTGCCTCCCGTATGCAAGAGCCCCGGCGAGTGATCGACGGGGCTTTTCGTTGAACGGGCTCCCGGGCTGAAGCCCGGGCTACGACGCTCACAATTAATCGGCAAAGTGACCACTCCTGATCCATCATCAACGCCTGCCCAGGCAGGTGCCGGGGCTATGACGGAACCAAGGAGACAGGGACCCATGATGGTTTTCAACGTGCATTTCGATGTGGAGGACATGGAGGGGAAAACCGTTCTGGTCTTCCTCAAGCCGCAGAATCCGCAGCGCGACTACGACATCCATGCCTGGCGGGTACTGACTGGTTCGGCGGGGGCTACGGAGCGGTTCAGCTACGAGGACCGGATCGAGACCGATCTCTCCAGCACGGGCAATGCCCCGGATGAACAGATCATCTCCGCACGCGTGGCCGTCCAGCCCGGCCAACTGCTGCAGGCGGTCAGCCCGGCAGGGCTGTCTCCGCGCCTGCAACCGGCCCCCACATCGCTGGCGCAGGAAAAGCTCACCCCGCAGCAGTGCGGCGTGATCAACCAGACCAACCCCTTCATCCAGTTCACGTGCAACTGGTATGTCGGCGGCCACCCGGTGGTGAGCATGCCCAAGGTGGACCTGAACATGACGGTGAGCTTCGAGATGATGCCGGGCCACTTCTACTTCATGGTGGCCTCCCCACCGCTGGCGGGGCAGACCTACATCGTGCAGAACTTCTCGGACATGACCCAGTACGTGGCGCCCATCACCGCCACCGAGGTGGACGTGAACCTGAGCCGCCCGGGCGGTTTGTGGACCTTCGACTTCAGCGCCAACTGAGGCTACCTGGCGAGCGATCGCGGGGCTTCCCGGTTGCATCTGTGAACGGCTATCAATCGGCAACGTGCCGAGAACTGGCCCATGATCAGTGCCCGCCCCGTTCGCGGACCCGATGGAGAAGGGACATGGAATACAAAATCAATTTCGGCATCGATGCCAGCGAGCTCCAGCTCCTTGAAAAGCAGGAATACAAAATCGTCACATTCCAGAAACCGGGCAGTACCCACAACCCGGCCTGGTGCGTACTGACACCCCCGGCGCCGCACACGTGGATCGACTTCGACGCCGGTTACAACCTCTACAAGGGCTACAAGACCGGTGAGGGCTTCGTGCCTGTCCAGGTAGATACATCGGAGCTGGGGCCTTCGCCCCACGAGGCACTGCCCCTGACGGAGCGGGACGGCCTGGGAAAAGACAAGGTGGACTGACCCGCGCAGCAGAAACGAAAAAGCCCCTGGCGACCACTCGCCAGGGGCTTTTCATTGCCGTTCAGCTCAGAGCGGCTTGCCGCGGTTGCCGTGGGCGGCGACGAAGGCCTGGATGGTCTTCAGGTCGTTGGCCAGGACGGTGCAGCGTTCTTCACGCTGGAACAGGTCGGCGAGGTGCGGCGGCAGCGCCGGGACCGCGTCGATACCGGCCTTCTCCACCGCTTCCGGGAACTTGACCGGGTGCGCGGTGCCGAGGGTGACCATGGGAATGGACAGGCTGCGACGGCACTCGCGGGCGGCGCGTACGCCGATGGCGGTGTGCGGGTCCAGCAGCTCGCCGCATTCCTTGTAGACCTCGGTGATGGTCTCGCAGGTCTGCTCGTCGTTGACGGCCAGGGAGTCGAACAGCTTGCGCGCTTCGGTCCAGCGGTCGTCCTCGACGCTGAAGCCGCCGCCCTGCTTGAAGGTGTCCATCAGCCCGGCGATGGCGGCGCCGTTGCGGCCGTGCAGGTCGAACAGCAGGCGCTCGAAGTTGGACGAGACCATGATGTCCATGGACGGCGACAGGGTCGGGTGCAGGGTGTCCTTGACGTAGCGGTTGCCGCTCATGAAGCGGTGCAGGATGTCGTTGCGGTTGGTGGCGACGATCAGTTGGCTGATCGGCAGGCCCATGTTGCGCGCCAGGTAGCCGGCGAAGATGTCGCCGAAGTTGCCGGTGGGCACCGAGAAGGCCACGGAACGGGCCGGGCCACCGAGCTGCAGGGCGGCGTGGAAGTAGTAGACGATCTGGGCCATGATCCGCGCCCAGTTGATCGAGTTGACCGCGACCAGGCGGGTTCCCTTGAGGAAGCCCTGGTCGGCGAAGCTGGCCTTGACCATCTCCTGGCAGTCGTCGAAGTTGCCTTCCACGGCGATGTTGTGGATGTTCTCGCCGAGGATGGTGGTCATCTGCCGGCGCTGCACCTCGGACACACGGTTGTGCGGGTGCATGATGAAGATGTCGACGTGCTCGCAGGCCTTGCAGCCTTCGATGGCGGCCGAACCGGTGTCACCGGAGGTGGCGCCCATGATCACCACGCGCTCGCCGCGCTTGGACAGCACGTGATCGAGCAGGCGGCCCAGCAGCTGCAGGGCGAAATCCTTGAAGGCCAGGGTCGGGCCGTGGAACAGCTCCAGCACCCACTCGTTGCCGTTCAGCTGGCGCAGCGGCGCCACGGCGTTGTGGGCGAAGACACCGTAGGTCTCTTCGAGGATCTTCTTGAAATCGGCATCGGCGATGCTGCCGGCAACGAACGGGCGCATCACGCGGAAGGCCAGCTCGTGGTACGGCAGGCCGGCCCAGGAGGCGATCTCTTCCTGGGTGAAGCGCGGCAGGTTTTCCGATACGTAGAGGCCGCCGTCGCTGGCCAGGCCAGCCAGCAGCACGTCTTCGAAGTTCAGGGCCGGGGCCTGGCCGCGGGTACTGATATAGCGCATTTCTTCAAACCTTCGGTTCGAGCTTGAAGCTTGAAGCTTGAAGCTTGAAGCAGTGCGGCTTCCGGCTTTCGGCTTCCAGCTTCCGGCTCCTGATTAATTGAGCTGTTCGACGCGGATGCGGACTACGCTGCCGACCACGTCGTCGAGGGCTTCCAGTGCGGCGATGGCGTCGTTAACGCGCGCTTCGACGACCCGGTGGGTAACCAGGATCATCGGCACCAGTCCGTCCTGCTCTTCGACTTCCTTCTGCATGATGGATTCGATGTTGATGCCGCGCTCGGACAGGATGGTGGCCACCTGGGCCAGTACGCCCGGGTGGTCCTTGGCCTGGATGCGCAGGTAGTACGCGCTCTCGCAGGCGTCGATCGGGAGGATCGGGTGGTCGGACAGCGAATCCGGCTGGAAGGCCAGGTGCGGTACGTGGTTCTCCGGGTCGGCGGTCAGCGCGCGGACCACGTCCACCACGTCGGCGACCACGGCGGAAGCGGTGGGCTCCATGCCGGCGCCGGGGCCGTAGTAGAGGGTGCTGCCGGCGGCGTCGCCATTGACCATCACGGCGTTCATCACGCCGTTGACGTTGGCGATGAGGCGGTCGGCCGGGATCAGGGTCGGGTGCACGCGCAGCTCGATGCCCTTGTCGGTACGGCGGGCCACGCCCAGGTGCTTGATGCGGTAGCCCAGGGCCTCGGCGTAGTTGACGTCGGCGCTGGTGAGTTTCGAGATGCCTTCGGTGTAGGCCTTGTCGAACTGCAGCGGGATGCCGAAGGCGATGGAAGCGAGGATGGTCAGCTTGTGCGCGGCATCGATGCCTTCGACGTCGAAGGTCGGGTCGGCTTCGGCGTAGCCCAGGGCTTGCGCTTCCTTGAGCACGTCATCGAAGGCACGGCCTTTTTCGCGCATCTCGGTGAGGATGAAGTTGCCGGTGCCGTTGATGATGCCGGCCAGCCAGTTGATGCGGTTGGCGGACAGGCCTTCACGGATCGCCTTGATCACCGGGATGCCACCGGCGACGGCAGCTTCGAAGGCGACGATGACGCCCTTCTCGCGGGCCTTGGCGAAGATTTCGTTGCCGTGCACGGCGATCAGCGCCTTGTTGGCGGTGACCACGTGCTTGCCGTTCTCGATGGCCTTGAGCACCAGGTCGCGGGCCAGGGTGTAGCCCCCGATCAGCTCGATGACGATGTCGATTTCCGGGTTGTCGGCCAGGGCGAAGATGTCGGCGGTAATGGGGGTGGTACCGGTTTCACACTTCGGATTGGGGCGACGAGCAGCGATCTGGGCAACTTCGATTCCACGCCCGGCACGGCGGGCAATCTCCTCGGCGTTGCGTTTGAGTACGTTGAAGGTGCCGCCACCGACGGTCCCCAGGCCACAGATGCCTACTTTTACCGGCTTCACGCTGAACTCCCCATCTTCACTGCGAAAAACGGCCGGGCATGGTCCCGGCCGTGGAAAAGAGCCGCACTTTACGAAGCGGCTGATTTTTGGTCAATCGATGCGCTGTGCGCAGAGCCCGTGTTACTTGGCTTCCAGGGCGATCTTGGCCAGTTGCGGGGCCGGTTGGTAGCCCGGGATCATCTGGCCGTTGCCGAGGACGATGGCCGGCGTGCCGTTGACGCCGATCAGCTGGCCCAGCTCGAACTGCTTGGCCACCGGGTTATCGCAGGTGGCCGAGGGGAGCTCTTCGCGGGACTTGGCCTTGTTCATCGCCGCCTGGCGGTCCTTGCTGCACCAGACGCTGACCAGGCTGTTGTAGCCGTGGCTGCCGAGGCCCTGGCGCGGGAAGGCGACGTAGCGCACTTCGATGCCGCGACGGTTGAGCTCGGGCACTTCGCTGTGCAGTTTCTGGCAGTAGCCGCAATCGGTGTCGGTGAACACGGTGATGTGCGCCTTGGCCGGCTCCTTGGGTGCGAAGACCACCATCTCGCTTTCGGGGATGGCGTTGATCTCCTTGGCGATGGAGCGGCTCTCGGACTGCTCGGTGAGGTTCACCGGCTTGCCGTCCTTCACGTGGTACAGGTAACCCTGCATCAGGTACTGGCCGTCGGCGCTGGTGTAGAGCATGCGACCGCCCTTGAGCTGCACCTGGTAGATGCCGCTCATGGGGCTTTCGCCGATGGACTCGATGGGCAGGCCCAGTTCAAGGCCGCTGAGGGTCTTGCGGATGGCCTGGTCCGGATCGTCGGCAAGGCTGAAGGTGCTGACCAGGCCAAGGGCCATGGCTGCGAAAAGACGGGTCACACGCATGGTTACTCCTGTGGAGCGGGGACATTCGGGCGGATGCCGAAGATTATCACAGAAGCCCCGAAGCACCGCGCCATGGAGCCGAACGGAGGTGCGGCGGGGATATCCGGTGCATGCAGGGCGCGGGCGATGGCCTTTTTACGGCTCAGCCGCGCGGGTGGTGGCGGGCGTGCAGGTCCTTGAGGCGGGCCTGGGCGATGTGGGTGTAGATCTGCGTGGTGGAGAGGTCGGCATGCCCCAGCAGCATCTGCACCACCCGCAGGTCGGCGCCGTGGTTGAGCAGGTGGGTGGCGAAGGCGTGGCGCAGGGTGTGGGGCGACAGCGACTTGACGATGCCGGCGACCTTGGCCTGGTGCTTGATGCGGTACCAGAAGGTCTGCCGGGTCATCTGTTCGCCGCGCTGGCTGGGGAAAAGCACGTCGCTGGGCTTGCCGTCGAGCAGGAAGGGCCGCGACTCGCGGACGTAGCGCTCGATCCAGGCGATGGCTTCTTCGCCCAGCGGCACCAGGCGCTCCTTGCTGCCCTTGCCGAAGACCTTGACCACGCCCTGGCGCAGGTTGACCTGTTCCAGGGTCAGGCCCACCAGCTCGCTGACCCGCAGGCCGCAGGCGTAGAGCACTTCGAGCATGGCGCGGTCACGCAGGCCGATGGGGTCGTCCAGTTCGGGGGCGTCGAGCAGGGCTTCGACGTCCGCCTCGGACAGCGACTTGGGCAGCGGGCGCCCGAGCAGCGGCAGGTCCACCTGCAGGGTGGGGTCTTCGATGATCAGCCCCTCGCCCAGCAGGAAGCGGTAGAAGCCCCGCGCCCCGGAGAGGAAGCGCGCGGTGGAGCGGGCCTTGTAGCCCTGCTCCAGGCGCCAGGCGAGGTGGTCGAGGATCAGGTCGCGGCCGGCGTGCTGCAGGCTCGCGCCGCGCTCCACCGCCCAGGCGTTGAAATGCGCCAGGTCGCTGCGGTAGGCGGAGCGGGTGTGGGGCGAAAGCCCCTTCTCCAGCCACAGGGCGTCGAGGTAACGGTCGATCAGGGGGTGGTCGAGGGCAGGCATGACGGAACGCTGGCGGGATGAACGGCGTCTAGTCTTCCACAAGCGCCCCGACCTTCACCAGCGACAAGGAGTCCTGATGGACGAAACCGCAATCCTCCTCGCCCTCGGCGGCATCGGCCTGGCCGCCCTCGGCAGCCAATGGCTGGCCTGGCGCCTGCGCCTGCCAGCCATTCTCTTCCTGCTGCTCTCGGGCATTCTCGCCGGGCCGGTGCTGGGGGTGCTGGACCCGCAGGCGCTGTTCGGCCCGCTGCTGTTCCCCCTCACCTCCCTGGCGGTGGCGCTGATCCTCTTCGAAGGCAGCCTGACGCTGCACCTTTCCGAGTGGAAGGAAATCGGCACCGTGGTGCGCCGCATGGTGACCCTGGGCGCGCTGGTGACCTGGGCGGTGATCGCGCTGGCAACGCACCTGCTGCTGGGTTTCGCCTGGGACCTGGCGCTGCTGTTCGGCTCGCTGACCCTGGTCACCGGCCCCACGGTGATCGTGCCGATGCTCCGCGTGGTGCGCCCGCGCAGCTCCATCGCCAACATCCTGCGCTGGGAAGGCATCGTCATCGACCCCATCGGCGCGCTGCTGGCCGTGGTGGTGTTCAGCTTCATCGTCAGCCGCGACCAGGGCGGCTGGAGCCAGAGCCTGGCGACCTTCGCCAGTGTGATCGCCTGCGGCTGCCTGCTCGGCGCCTTCGGCGGCTGGGCCTTCGGCACGGTGCTGCGCCGCCATTGGCTCCCCGAGTACCTGCACAACCTGGCGGCCCTGGCGGCGGTGCTGGGGGTGTTCATCGGCGCCAACCTGCTGGTGCACGAATCCGGCCTGCTGGCGGTGACTGTGATGGGCATGGGCCTGGCCAATATGCGCGGGGTGGATATCAAGCCGATCCTGCACTTCAAGGAAAACCTCAGCGTGCTGCTGATTTCCGGGCTGTTCATCCTGCTCGCGGCGCGCCTCGACCTGGCCGCGCTGATCGCCCTGGGGCCGGCGACGCTGGCGCTGCTGGCGGTGATCCAGTTCATCGCCCGGCCATTGAATGTCGGTCTCTGCACCCTCGGCTCGCCGCTGGGCTGGCGCGAGCGCGCGCTGCTGGCCTGGATCGCACCACGGGGAATAGTCGCCGCAGCGGTATCGGCGATCTTCGCCCTGCGCCTGCAGCAGCATGGCAATGACCAGGCGCACCTGCTGGTGCCGCTGACCTTCCTGGTGATCATCGGCACCGTGGTGCTGCAGAGCGCCACCGCGCGCCCGCTGGCGCGCCTGCTGAAGGTGGCCGAGCCGGCCCCGGCGGGCTTCCTGATCATCGGTGCCAACCCGGTGGCGCGGGAGATCGGCAAGGCCCTGCAGCAGCTGGGCAGCCGCGTGCTGCTCACCGATTCGAGCTGGGAGAACATCCGCGCCGCGCGGATGGACAACCTGCCCACCTACTTCGGCAACCCCACCTCGCAGCACGCCGATGCGCACCTCGACCTGGTGGGGCTGGGCCACCTGCTGGCGCTCTCCCCTTCCAGCGAAATGAACGCCCTGGCCTGCATGCGCTTCCGCCACGACTTCCCGGCGCTGCGCCGCTTCACCCTGCCCAGCGGTGCGGAAAGCCGGCGCACCGACAAGCACCGCGCCAGCGACCAGGTGCGTGGGCGGCCCCTGGGCCGCCCGGCGCTCAGTTATCCACAGTTCGCCAGCAAGCTCGCCCGGGGGGCGGAGGTGCGCACCACCACCCTCACCGCCACTTTCGATTGGGCGGCGTACCAGGCGTTGCATGGCGAACGCGCCATCCTGCTGCTGGCCCGCGACCCTCGCGGCTGGGTGCACCTGGCGAGTACGGAAGCGCCTCTTGAACCGGATGCCGGCTGGAGCCTGGTGGCATTGATCGAGGAGGACGCCGGAGCCTCCGGGCCTGTGGATATAAAGACGTCCCAGGGTTAGTACGAAAAATCGTCGAGCCAGCACACGGACAAGCGATCATGTAAGCCTATCCTTTGTTGGGTGACAGCCTCTTCCTACGAGAGGATGATTTCACCTTGCCACCACTCCAATCCGGTCGAGCACCATGTCGAATCAGCAGAAATCACGTCTTGGCCAGATCCTGGTCAACAAGGGATTGATCACCAGCCAGCAGCTGGACGCCGCCATCAAACTCCAGTTGACCTGCGACAAGCGCCTCGGCGAGGTGCTGATCGAACAAGGCTTGTTGAGCCGCCGGCAACTCGACCGCGCCCTGAAGAAGCAGAACAACCTGCGCCTGGCCGCCACCCTGATCGCGGCCCTGATGAGCCCCTTCCAGATGGCCAGCGCGGACATCCAGCAGACCCCCAGCGCGATGTCCCAGCAGCACACGCCCAAGGGCCTGCGCCCGTTGAGCGATGCGGAAATGAGCGATGTCAGCGCCCAGGGGCTGGACGAGGTGCTGCAAGGCCTGTTCGTCCAGGCCGAAGCCGGCGATGGCATCGGCACCGTCAAGGCACTGAGCCGCCTGGTGATGCCGGTGCTGGACAGCCTGGAGGCCGAGACCTCGATGAAGGACGTGGTCTACGACACCCGCCACATGCGCTCGACCATCAATCCCGATGGTTCGATCAACGTGCGCCTGCCCAGCTCCATCGGCGAGCTGCGCTTCGACAATGTCCGCGTCGCCGGCGCGCCCCAGAACCAGAGCTTCGGCAGCCTGACCCTGAGCAACATCGACCTGTCCCAGGCCTCGCTGAAGATCGCCCTGCGCCACTGACCCACTCCTGCGAGCCGGATCAGGCCGCCTGCTCGATGGCCGATTCCGGCAACACCGGCACCGGACGCTTCTCCTCGTCGATGGCGACGAAGCTGAACACCCCGGTGATGGCCTTCTCGCGGCCGTTCTCGTACATGCTTTCGACGAACACCTCCACCTCGACCTTGAGGCTGGTGTTGCCCACCTTCACCACGCGACCGACCAGCTCGACGATGGAGCCGGCGGGAATGGGGTGTTTGAAGTCGATGCGGTCGGTGGAAACGGTCACCAGCGGCAGTCGGCAGAAGCGCGTGGCGCAGATGAAGGACACCTCGTCCATCCAGGCCAGCGCAGTGCCGCCGAACAGGGTGTTGTGATGGTTGGTGGTCGGCGGGAATACCGCCTTGGTCACGCGGCTTTCGGACAAGGCGGTGCGCCGGGCGATCTCTTGCTCTCTCGGGGTCATGCCACTACTACCTGAATACAACCCAATGTGGCTGCCACTCGTGCGATGTCTGTTGTCGTTGTTGTGCGCTTGCGAACGGGCAGAACGGCTCCCGCTGGCCGCCGATCGCAGCACCTTCACGGGAGTTGCCCAGGGACCTGGCCCTGCGGCGGCGCGATTATTCCACAGCCCGGCGCACCCGGCAGCACCCTTGGCCAGCAGGCCCGACGCAACGCCATCCGGCTGCCACCCCCAGGATCGCCGCACGAGACGACTCCGGCCCGCCGGGCGTGTTCCTCGGCGCCAGGAGCACTCGGTGTAAGCCCTCGCCACCATCACACGACAGACGCTTCCTAAGCCCTCCTGAGGGTGATTTTGTGCGATTCGGAATGAGCTATTTTCCGCTACCGCCGCTGCCGTTCGCCCTCGGCGGCCCTCGTGGATCCGGCAAAAGGAAAGCCCCATGCACAGATCGCCACTCGCCCGCCCCTTGCTGGGCGCCCTGGCCGGCTTCCTCCTGACCCTGCTCGCGCCTCCCCTATCCGCTGACGAGCAGTTGCCACTGCTCAGCCGCCCATTGCCCACCGATGCCAAGGCCACCCTGGAGCTGCAGGACTGGCGCTGGCTGCGGGACAAGCGCGAGCTGCGCCTGGGCATAGGCGCGGACCTGCCGCCCTTCGACATCACCAGCAGCGGTCGCGACTTCGAAGGCCTCACCGCCGACGTCGCCGGCGTGATAGCCGACAAGCTCGGCATCGACATCAAGGTGCTGCGCTTCCGCAACCGGGAAGAGGCCCTGCTGGCGCTGGTGGATGGCCGCATCGACCTGCTCAGCGCCTCCAACACCTACGAGACGGCCAATCGCCAACTGCTGCTCAGCGACACCTACGCGCCGGACCAGCCGGTGCTGGTCAGTCGCGATGACGAGCGCCGCCCGCTGTCGCCCGGCCTCAACGGCATGCACCTGGTGATGCCGGCCGACTACCAGCCCCTGGAGAAGATCCGCGCGCACTATCCCCTGGCACGGGTCAGCACCGAACCCGACCCGCGCTCGGCCCTGCGCGCCGTGGCCCTGGGCCGCGCCGACTTCTACCTGGGTGACCTAGTGATGGCCAACTACCTGCTCAACCAGACCCAGGCCGGCCGCCTGCGCCTGGCCGGCTACAGCAAGATGCCCAGCAGCGGCTTCGGCTTCGCCATGCGTAACGACCAGCCCGAGCTGCTGAAGGTGATCAACGCCGCACTGGCCAGCATCCCGCCGGAGCGCCAGGGGCAGCTGCTCAAGCGCTGGAGCGGCGGCAACGGCCCGCTGCTGTCCGAGTCCAACCTGGTGTTCACCCAGCAGGAGCAGCGCTGGCTGCTGTTGCATCCGGTGCTGCGCATCGCGACCTTCGGCAACCTGTCGCCGGTGAGCTTCTTCGACAGCGACGGCAACTACCACGGCATCACTGCCGACGTCCTCGATCAGGTGCGCATGCGCACGGGGCTGCGCTTCGAGATCATCCGCACCTCCAGCCAGGAGGAGATGGTGGAGAAGCTGAAGGCCGGTGAGGCCGACCTGATCGGGGCGTTCAATCCGGCGGCCAGCACCACCGATGACCTGGCCTACACCCGCCCCTATATGAACGCCGGGCTGGTGATCGTCACCCGCCGCAGCGATACCCGCTCGGTGGACCTGGAGTCCCTGAATGGCAAACGCGTCGCGCTACCCCGCACCCCGCAGCTGGTGAAATGGTTGCTGGCCAGCTATCCCCGCCTCGTGCCCCTGGAGTACGACTCGATGCACGAGGCACTGACCATCACGGCGGATGGGGGCGCCGATGCGGCGATCCTCCCCGGCACGGTCGCCGAGCACCTGGTCCAGCGCTTCTTCGACGAGCGCCTGTGGATATCCGATGTGGTGCCCCAGCAACTGGAGTCCACGGTATTCGCCCTGCGCCGTGGCGACCTGGAGCTGCTGTCGGTGCTCGACAAAACCCTGGTCAACATTCCGCCGGACGAGCTGGCGGTGCTGGTCAACCAGCGTTGGCGCTCCACGGTGGAGGTGGCCAAGCCCGCCTGGCGCGATTATGAAAGGCTCATCTACCAGGTGAGTGGCGTGGTGGGCCTGCTGCTCAGCGTGTCGCTGATCTGGAACGCCTACCTGCGACGCCAGATGAAACTGCGCGCCAGCGCCGAGCGGGCATTGAACGATCAATTGCAGTTGATGGAGACGCTGATCAACGGCACGCCCCACCCCATCTATGTGCGCGACCGGGACAACCATCTGCTGCTGTGCAACGACAATTACCTGGAGGCGCTCTCCATCGAACGGGAGCAAGCCATCGGCGCACCGCCTCTGGACGGGCTCTTCGGTGACGACAGCTGTTCACCGCAGATGCTGGAGGACTACCACGCGGTGATGGAAAGCGGCCAGGGCATGCAGGCCGACCACCACCTGAGCCAAAAGGGCGAGCCCTTCAGCATCTATCACTGGATCGAGCCGTTCCGTGATTCCCGGGGGATCATCAGGGGCGTGGTCGGTGGCTGGATCGATATCACCGAACGCCTGCGCCTGGTGGCCGACCTGCAGGAAGCCAAGGAGCGCGCCGATGAGGCCAGCCGCGCCAAAAGCACCTTCCTCGCCACCATGAGCCATGAGATCCGCACGCCGATGAACGCGGTGATCGGCATGCTCGAACTGGCCCTGCAGCGCGCCGACCAGGACCACTTCGACCGCCAGGCCATCGAAATCGCCCACGACTCGGCGAACAACCTGCTGGAGCTGATCGGCAACATCCTCGACATCGCCCGCATCGAGTCCGGGCGCATCAACCTGAGCCCCGTGCGCTGCAACCTCCGCGAAGAGGTCGAGGCGGTGGTGCGGGTATTCGACGGGCTGGCGCGGCAGAAGAGCCTGGCCCTGAGGCTGGAGTTCGACCCCAAGGCAGGCGTCGACGTACTGCTGGACCCATTGCGCTTCAAGCAGGTGCTGTCCAACCTCGTCAGCAATGCCATCAAGTTCACCGAACGCGGTCGGGTGACTCTCAAGGTTGCCGCCCAGGCAATCGCGAACAAGCGCCTGGAGCTGACGCTGCTCGTGGAGGACAGCGGCCAGGGCATCGAGCCCGAGGACCTGGAGCGACTGTTCCAGCCCTTCAGCCAGGGCCAGCAGCAGCCCAACAACACCATCGGCGGCACCGGCCTGGGCCTGGTCATCAGCCGAACCCTGTGCGAAATGATGGGTGGCAGCATCGAGATGACCAGCCGGCCCGGCCACGGCACCTGCGTGACCGTGGAACTGGCGCTGCAGATACTCGACCCGCTGCCACGCAAGGAAGCGAGCCCGGTTGCGCAGATCGCCGCGCCCCAGCAGAGCCTCGACGTACTGGTGGTGGACGACCACCCGGCCAACCGCGAACTGCTCAAGCAGCAGCTGATCTTCCTCGGTCATCGGGTCAACGAGGCCCATAACGGCGCCAGCGGCCTGGAGCTATGGCAACGGCAGCAATTCGACCTGGTGATCAGCGACTGCAACATGCCGATCATGAATGGCTACGACCTCGCCCGGGCCGTTCGCAATCTCGAGCGCCGCGACGCACTGACACCCTGTCGCTTCATCGGCTACACCGCCAACGCACAGAACGAGGAGCACGAACGCTGCCGCCAGGCGGGCATGGACGCCTGCCTGTTCAAGCCGATCAGCCTCGGGGAACTGGCGGCCCAGTTGGTCGGCATCGCGCCACGGGCCGTCTTGACCGCGCACATGCCCGCCGCCTGCAACCTGAAGGAATTCGAGCGGTTGGCTGGACGCGACCCGGCGCTGCGCATGCGCCTGCTGGATACCCTGCTGGACAGCAACCGTAACGACATGGCGTTGATGCAGGGCTTTCTCGACGACGGCGACAGGCAGGCAATCGCCGAAGTGGCGCACAAGATCAAGGGCGCCGCGAAGATCGTCCATGCCGGCCCGCTCATCGCCTGCTGCGAATCCCTTGAAGCACTCTGCGAGGCAGAAGGCAGCGAAGACGAACTGCTCGCCGAAGTCGCCGCGCTGCGGGCGGAACTGGAGCGCCTGGAACACAGCCTGCTGGGCGAGATGAGCACGGCCTGATTTCGCCAGCGCAACCGGCTGCGCTTTCTTCGGCCCAACAAAAAGCCCGCCGCGGTTTCCCGGGGCGGGCTTTTGAGGGAAGCAGTCCTTAGACCAGCTTCTCCTTGATGCGAGCTGCCTTGCCGGACAGATCGCGGAGGTAGTACAGCTTGGCCTTGCGCACGTCACCGCGGCGCTTGACGCTCAGGCTGTCAACCAGCGGGGAGTAGGTCTGGAAGGTACGCTCTACGCCTACGCCGTTGGAGATCTTGCGAACGGTGAAAGCGCTGTTCAGGCCGCGGTTACGCTTGGCGATGACAACACCTTCGAAGGCCTGCAGACGCTGACGGTCGCCTTCCTTTACTTTCACTTGCACGATCACGGTGTCGCCGGGGGCGAAAGCCGGGATCTCTTTGTTCATTTGTTCAGCTTCGATTTGCTGAATGATCTTGTTGGTCATCGCTGCGCTCCTAAGACAAGCCACCGGCCTGCCATCGATACGTTAACTATCGTCCCGCTGACGGATGTATTCCGCCAACAGCTTCTTCTCTTCTCCAGAAAGCGAGCGGCTATCCAGAAGATCGGCACGACGTTCCCAGGTCCGACCAAGGGACTGCTGCAAACGCCAACGCCGGATGTGTTCGTGGTTGCCACTAAGCAACACATCAGGAACACGCTTGTCCGCGTACACCTCAGGCCGGGTGTAGTGCGGGCAATCGAGGAGGCCGTCCGTGAACGAGTCTTCCTCTGCGGAGTCCGCATGGCCCAGTGCACCGGGCAACAACCGCGTCACCGCGTCGATCAGCACCATTGCCGGCAGCTCACCGCCGGACAATACGTAGTCGCCAATCGACCATTCTTCGTCGACGTGCTCTTCGATGAAGCGCTCGTCGATACCTTCGTAGCGACCGGCGATCAGAATCATGGATTCCGATTGCACCAGTTCGCGCACGGCCTCCTGCTTGAGCTGGCGGCCCTGCGGCGAAAGGTAGATCACCTTCGCCTGCTCCCCGGCCGACGCCTTGGCTGCTGCCAGGGCCCGCTCCAGGGGCTGTATCTTCATCACCATGCCTGGGCCGCCGCCGAAGGGCCGATCGTCCACCGTCTGGTGGCGGTCCTCGGTGAAGGTCCGCGGGTTCCAGCAGGTCAGCTTGAGCAGCCCCTGCTTTACCGCTCGGCTGGTAATGCCGTATTCGCTGATGGCGGCGAACATCTCCGGAAAGATGCTGATGACCTCGACCTGCATGCTTTTCATGTCATGCAACTCAGAAGTCAGCGTCCCAATCCACCCGCATCTCGCCTGTTTCCAGGTCGATCGTCAGCACGCATTGCGCCGTATAGGGCAACAGGCGCTCACGGTCATCGAGGCTGCCGGGGCAGGGCTTGACCACCATCACGTCGTTGGCGCCGGTCTCCAGCAGATGATCGACGACGCCGAGCAATTGCTCCTGCTGGTCGATGACCTTGAGACCTTCCAACTGATGCCAGTAGTACTCGTCACCTTCGAGTTCCGGCAGCTCGCTGCGGGGCACGCAAATGTCGAAGCCCGCGAAAGTACGAGCGACTTCGCGATCATCGAGACCCTTCAGCTTTGCTACCAGGACCTTGCCGTGCAAGCGTCCACTGGCCACTTCGACCTGCTTTACCTCGTTGTCGCGTTTAAGCGTCCAACGGCGGTAATCGAGCACGTTATCCAGCGGATCGGTAAAGGAATACACCTTCACCTCGCCCCGTACGCCATGCACCGAAAAGATCTTGCCAAGAACGATCAGGTCCTCGGCCTGTGCCGGCGTCGTGCTCATAAAGTTGCTTAGGCAGCAGCCTTGGCAGCTTCCTTCAGCAGCTGAGCAACGCGCTCAGACGGCTGGGCGCCCTGGCTCAGCCAGTAGGTGGCGCGCTCTTGATTCACGGAGAGCTTCACTTCGGCACCCGAGGCGACCGGGTTGAAGAAACCGATGCGCTCAACAAAGCGACCATCGCGCGCATTGCGGCTGTTGGTCACGGTCAGGTGGTAGAAGGGGCGCTTCTTGGAGCCGCCACGAGCAAGACGGATGGTTACCATTGAACTTCGTTCCTATAGGTCGGTGCTTTTCAAGCTGTGCACACACATGGGCCATGGGCCCGAAAGGCCGCATATTCTAAGGATTATGCGGCCGATTGCAAATCTCTTTTACCAGCCACCTGTCGGTGGTCGCTGCAAACCGCAGATTTCAAGCTGCCAGAGGCCCGGCAACTGATCGCTTGCAGCGCTTTCACTTACATCTTCGGCATGCCGCCGCCGGGGAACATGCCGCCCATGCCGCGCATCATCTTGGCCATGCCGCCCTTGGCGGTGACCTTCTTCATCATCTTCTGCATCTGCTTGTGCTGTTTGATCAGCCGGCCGACGTCCTGCACCTGGGTGCCGGAGCCGAGGGCGATACGGCGCTTGCGCGAGCCACTGATGACTTCAGGGTCGCGGCGCTCCAGCGGCGTCATCGAGTTGATGATCGCTTCCATCTGCTTGAACTGCTTCTCCGCCGCGCCCTGGGCATTGCCCATCTGCGCGAGGTTGACGCCACCGAGCATGGGCAGCTTGTCCATGAGGCCGCCGAGGCCGCCCATGTTCTTCATCTGCTGCAATTGGTCGCGGAAATCTTCGAGGTCGAAGCCCTTGCCCTTCTTGATCTTCTTCGCGAGCTTCTCGGCCTTCTCGCGGTCCATGCCCTGCTCGGCCTGCTCGATCAGGCTGAGCACGTCACCCATGCCGAGGATGCGCGAGGCGATGCGGTCCGGGTGGAAGGGATCGAGCGCTTCGCTCTTCTCGCCCATGCCGAAGAACTTGATCGGCTTGCCGGTGATGGCACGCACGGAGAGCGCGGCACCGCCACGGGCGTCACCGTCGACCTTGGTCAGCACCACGCCGGTGAGCGGCAGCGCTTCGCCGAAGGCCTTGGCGGTGTTGGCCGCGTCCTGGCCGGTCATGGCGTCGACCACGAACAGGGTTTCCACCGGCTTGATCGCCGCGTGCAGCGCCTGGATCTCGGCCATCATCTCGCCGTCGATGTGCAGGCGGCCGGCGGTGTCCACCAGCACCACGTCGATGAACTTCAGCTTGGCTTCGCGGATCGCGGCCTCGGCGATGTCCACCGGCTTCTGGCTGATGTCGGAGGGGAAGAAGGTCACGCCGATATCGGCGGCCAGGGTTTCCAGCTGCTTGATCGCCGCCGGGCGGTAGACGTCGGCCGACACCACCAGCACGGACTTCTTCTTGCGCTCCTTGAGGAAGCGCGCGAGCTTGCCGACGGTGGTGGTCTTGCCCGCACCCTGCAGGCCGGCCATCAGCACCACGGCGGGCGGGGCGGCAGCCAGGGACAGGTCTTCGTTGGCCACGCCCATCAGCTCGATCAGCTCGGCCTGGACGATCTTCACGAACGCCTGGCCCGGCGTCAGGCTCTTCGATACCTCGGTACCGACGGCGCGTTCCTTGACCTTGTTGACGAAGTCCTTGACCACGGGCAAGGCAACGTCGGCCTCGAGCAGGGCCATGCGCACTTCACGCAGGGTGTCCTTGATGTTGTCCTCGGTCAGCTTGGCCTTGCCGGTGACATGGCGCAGCGTCTGCGAGAGGCGGTCTGTAAGATTTTCGAACATGCACGTTCCTTTCAGGTTCGTCCGAACCGAGGGTGAGCTTGCGGCAAGCGGCGGATTATAGCGAAGTGTCGCCAGCGCCGACACCGCCTGCGGTCTTTCGTGAGCCCCCTCATCTGTGCCAAACTCAGCGCCTTTCGGGCTTGCCTTACAAGGACTTATGCACCCTCTGCTGCCCAGCCTCCTGGCTGCCTTCCTTTATGCCGGCGCCACCACCTACCAGGGCCTGCGCCTTCACCAGCGCACCGCGCCGGACAAGCGCCTGCTGGTCCTGGTCGGCTCCCTGGCACTCGTCGCCCATGCGCTCAGCCTTTATATCCAGCTGATCACCCCGGTGGGCCTGACCCTCGACTTCTTCAACGCCGCCAGCCTGATTGCCGCAGCCGTGATCCTCCTCACACTGCTGGCCATTGCCCGGATACCGGTGGAGAACCTGCTCCTGCTGCTGTTGCCGCTGGGAATGCTGACCGTGTTGCTGGCCGCCTTCGCCCCCTCCGGGACGGTGCAGGCGATCGACGAGGAGCCAGGCATCCTGGCGCATATCCTGCTGTCGATCCTGGCCTACGGCATGCTCACCATCGCCGTGTTCCAGTCGCTGCTGCTGCTGCTCCAGGACCACCAGCTCAAGCACAAGCACCCCTCGGGACTGATCCGCAACTTCCCGGCACTGCAAACCATGGAGAGCCTGCTGTTCGGCTTCCTCTGGGCCGGCTGGTCCCTGCTGTCGCTGTCGTTGCTCTCCGGCTGGCTGTTCGTCGACAACCTGTTCGCCCAGCACCTGGCGCACAAGACCATCCTTTCGTGCATCGCCTGGGTGGTGTTCGCCGTACTGCTGTGGGGCCGCCACCAGCTCGGCTGGCGCGGGCACAAGGCCATCCGCTGGACCCTGGCGGGCTTCTGCCTGCTGATGCTTGCCTACTTCGGTAGCAAGCTGGTCCGCGAATTCATCCTGCATATCTGAGATGCCCATCGACGGCTTGATCGCCGGGCTGCTGCTCGGCCTGCTGCTCGCCTCCCTCGCCGGCTCCGTGCTGGCCTGGAGCCTCTCCCGTCGACGTCGTGCCCCGGTGCAGGTGGAGCCCGAAGCGACGCCACGCCTGCCCTCCTCGCTCACCGAAGCCCTGCAGCGCGTGTCCATCGCCGCGATCATGATTCCGCGCAGCGAGATCCAGGGCATCGACATCAGCCAGCCGCCAGAGCGCATCCTCGAACAGCTGCGCACCGCCACCCATACGCGCCTGCCGGTGTACCGCGAAGACATCAACCAGATCGAAGGCATCCTGCACATCCGCCAGGTCGCCCGCCTGCTGCCCCAGGATGGCGTCAGCGCCGAAGACCTGCTGGCGGCCTGCCGCGAAACCTACTTCGTGCCGGAAAGCACCCCGCTGCTCACCCAGCTGGTGAACTTCCAGAAGGAACAGCGCCGGGTCGGCATCGTCGTCGACGAGTATGGCGACGTGATCGGCCTGGTCAGCCTGGAGGACATCTTCCAGGAGCTGATCGGCGAATTCGGCAGCCTCGACGACCTCGCCCCAAACCCGGCGATCCAGCCCCAGGAAGACGGCCGCTTCGAGCTGGACGGCTCCCTCCACCTGCGCGAACTCAACCGCGTGCTCGGCTGGCACCTGCCCTGCGAAGGGCCGAAGACCCTCAACGGCCTGATCACCGAGGCCCTGGAGCAGATTCCCGACACCAGCGTGTGCCTGAAGATCGGCCCCTACCGCCTGGAGATCCTCCAGTCCGGCGAGAACCGCGTACAGCGCGTACTGGCCTGGCGCGTCTGACACCTCTGCGACCTTGGTCGAGGTCCCTTGCCGTGGTTTTCCGCCGCTTCCTATAATCCCCGCTGGCTTACCCAGCCCCCTCGGCCGCCGCGGCTATCCGCCCACGCGCCATCGGCCAGCCCCGCTGACCGCCTGAGAACCACCTGCCACGGCCCCACAGGCCCGTCCGCAGCCAGCAAGGCCCCTGGTCCGGCGACCCGCCGCATCATCCCCTTCCCTCAGCACAACACGACAGCCATGAGACTCCGTCGGGCCGTGATGGCCGCGACGACTGACAGGGGACCCTCTGATGACCACCGCCACCTTGAGCGACGCTGCGAACACGACACCGGCCAACTCGCCGGCCCGCGTCGCCACCGCCAGCTTCATCGGCACCGCCATCGAGTTCTACGACTTCTACATCTACGCCACGGCCGCCGCCCTGGTGATAGGCCCGGTGTTCTTCCCGCAGACCTCCGGCACCGCGCAGATGCTCTCGGCCTTCCTCACCTTCGGCATCGCCTTCCTCGCCCGGCCGCTGGGCTCGGCGCTGTTCGGCCACTTCGGCGACCGCATCGGGCGTAAATCCACCCTGGTCGCCTCGCTGCTGCTGATGGGCGCCTCCACCACCCTGATCGGCGTACTGCCCGGCTACGACACCATCGGTGCCTGGGCGCCGATCCTGCTCTGCCTGCTGCGCTTCGGCCAGGGCCTGGGCCTCGGCGGCGAGTGGGGTGGCGCGGCATTGCTGGCCACCGAGAACGCCCCGCCCGGCAAGCGCGCCTGGTTCGGCATGTTCCCCCAGCTCGGCCCATCCATCGGTTTTCTCGCCGCCAACGGCCTGTTCCTCACCCTGGCCCTGTGCCTGAGCGACGAGCAGTTCCGCGCCTGGGGCTGGCGCATCCCCTTCCTGCTCAGCGCCGCACTGGTGATGGTCGGTCTCTACGTGCGCCTGAAGCTGGAGGAGACGCCGGTCTTCGCCAAGGCCATGGCCCAGCACGAGCGGGTGAAGATGCCGGTGCTCGAAGCCTTCGGCAGCCACTGGCGCCCGATCGTCCTCGGCGCCCTGGCGATGGTGGTGTGCTACGCGCTGTTCTACATCTCAACCGTGTTCTCCCTCAGCCACGGCGTGGGCAGCCTCGGCTACAGCCGCGAAAGCTTCCTCGGCATGCTGTGCTTCGCCGTGCTGTTCATGGCAGCGGCGACGCCATTGTCGGCCTGGCTCAGCGACCGCTACGGGCGCAAACCGGTGCTGATCGTGGGCTGTACGCTGGCGATCCTCTCCGGCTTCGCCATGCAGCCGCTGCTGACCCAGGGCTCGACCCTCTCGGTCACCCTGTTCCTCAGCATCGAACTGTTCCTCATGGGCGTGACCTTCGCCCCCATGGGCGCGCTGCTGCCAGAGCTGTTCCCCACCCACGTGCGCTACACCGGCGCCTCGGCGGCCTATAACCTCGGCGGCATCGTCGGCGCCTCGGTGGCACCCTTCTTCGCCCAGAAGCTGGTGGCCATGGGTGGCCTGTCCTGGGTCGGTGGCTACGTATCGGTGGCGGCGGCACTCAGCCTGCTGGCGGTGCTCTGCCTCAAGGAAACCCGCGACGACGACCTAGGCGCGGTGCGCTAAGGCCTCGCCCCTTGGGCGTCAGGCTCCAGCCGTCTCTTCGACGAGGCGGCTGACAGCCGGCGCCACCCTCCCCGCCCGCACGATCCACTCCGCCAGCAAGCCGCCCCAGACCGAACACCCCAGCTGTGACGGGTGATAGCCGTCCAGCGCCAGGTAGTCGGCCTGCATGGCGATGCTCGCCGCACAGTGCTCGGCCCCCAACTCGTCAGCCAATGCCCGCACCTGCGTGTCGAGCAGGCGCGCACGCCAGCCCAGCAGGCGGCGCAACAACCAGGGCAAGGCGCTGAAGTGCTGCAAGGGGGGAACGGCGGCGAAAACCACCTCGACGCCCCGCGCCATGAAGGGGGCAGCCAGGCGTCGCA
The DNA here is from genome assembly GCA_000474255.1 of Aquipseudomonas alcaligenes MRY13-0052. Classification (GTDB taxonomy): domain Bacteria; phylum Pseudomonadota; class Gammaproteobacteria; order Pseudomonadales; family Pseudomonadaceae; genus Metapseudomonas; species Metapseudomonas solani. Next base: position 229,120 of record BATO01000001.1, on the reverse strand, counting down.
GGGATTCGCGCCAGGCAGCGGTGGAACTGAAATGAGTGGTGTCGTTGACACCGAAGACCAGCAGCACCAGGTCCACCGGCACGTCCTGCACCTGCGGCAACAGGCGCTCACAAGCCTCGCTCGCGGTGATGCCGTTCTCGCCACAGGCGCGCCAGGCCACCGGGCGCTGCAACTGCCGGGAAAGCGCCGCCGCCAGTTGCCCCGGCAAGGCCAGTTGCAGGCAGGAGACACCGACTCCGGCGACGGTGGATTCGCCGATCAGGAGGATGCGCAGGGGTTCGCCCGCGAATTCCGCTCCCGCCAGCCCGTGATCGGGGCCAGCGGCAGGGGCCAGACGCAGGGCGGTGCGCTTGGTATACAGGGCCTGGGGCAGCACCAGGGGCATCAGCGCCAGCGCCGATGCCCACCAGAGCAACCCGGCCCCTCGGCTCACAGCTTGACGTCGACGGCCTGGGCCGCGCGGGTCGCCTTGGCACGGGCCAGGTCGGTGGACTCGTCGCGGGCGAGGGCCACGCCGAGGCGACGCTGACCCTCCACCGCCGGCTTGCCGAACAGGCGCAGCGCGGTGTCCGGCTCGGCCAGGGCCGCAGAGAGGTTGCCGAAGCTCATCTCGGTGGATTTGCCTTCCACCAGGATCACCGCCGAGGCGGACGGGCCGGATTGGCGGATCACCGGAATCGGCAGGCCGAGGATGGCGCGGGCATGCAGGGCGAACTCGGACAGCTCCTGGGAAATCAGGGTGACCAGGCCGGTGTCATGGGGGCGCGGCGACACTTCGCTGAACCACACCTCGTCGCCTTTGACGAACAGCTCGACGCCGAACAGGCCACGGCCGCCCAGGGCCTCGGTCACGGCCTTGGCCACGCGCTCGGACTCGGCCAGGGCCTTGGGACTCATCGCCTGGGGCTGCCAGGATTCGTGGTAGTCGCCCTTCACCTGGCGGTGGCCGATGGGCGCGCAGAAGGTGGTGCCGCCGATATGGCGCACGGTAAGCAGGGTGATTTCGTATTCGAAGTCGATGAAGCCCTCGACGATCACGCGGCCCTTGCCGGCGCGGCCGCCTTCCTGGGCGTAATCCCAGGCGTATTGCAGGTCGTCATCGCTCTTGAGTACCGACTGGCCCTTGCCGGAGGAGCTCATGATCGGCTTCACCACGCAGGGGTAGCCGACGCTGGCGACGGCGGCGCAGTAATCCTCGAAGGTGTCGGCGAAGTGGTACGGCGAGGTGGGCAGGCCCAGCTCCTCGGCCGCCAGGCGACGGATGCCCTCGCGGTTCATGGTCAGCTGCGCGGCGCGCGCGGTGGGGATAACGGTGTAGCCTTCGGCCTCCAGCTCCACCAGGGTGGCAGTGGCGATGGCCTCGATCTCCGGCACGATGTAGTGCGGCTTCTCCAGCTCGATGACGCGGCGCAGGGCCTCGCCGTCGAGCATGCTGATGACGTGGCTGCGATGGGCGACCTGCATGGCCGGCGCGTTCTCGTAGCGGTCGACGGCGATCACTTCGACGCCCAGGCGCTGCAGCTCGATCACCACTTCCTTGCCCAGCTCGCCAGAGCCGCAAAGCAGTACACGGGTCGCGCTCGGCGACAGCGGGGTTCCAATACGGGGCATCGGTGTTTCCTCGAAAGATGAAAGGTATTCGCTCGGGCGGCGGGCAGGTGCCGCCGCTTCAGTGGGGCTGGATCAGGAACTGGCCACCGGCCCGCGCACGCTCCATGCAGCGCACCAGCACCTCGCGGCGCTCGGCGTTGTCCATGCGCCCCCAGCGGGTGATCTCGTCGACGCTGCGCTGGCAGCCGGTGCAGATGTCGTCATCGTCCAGCGCGCAGACATGCACGCAGGGCGAGGCGACGGGGCGTTCACGTTCCATCAATCTTCCTGTTCGACCAGTTCCCGTGCATAACGCTGGGCGTTGTGCACGTAGTGCGCGGCGCTGCCTTCGAGCATCTTCTTCTGCTGCTCGGTCAGCTCGCGGACTATTTTACCGGGCGAACCCATGACCAGCGAGCCATCGGGAATTTCCTTGCCTTCGGGGATCAGGGCATTGGCGCCGATGATGCAGTACTTGCCGATCTTGGCGCCGTTGAGGATCACGGCGTTGATGCCGATGAGGCTGTAGTCGCCGACGGTGCAGCCATGGAGCATGGCGTTGTGGCCGATGGTCACGCCCTTGCCGATGTTCAGCGGGAAGCCCATGTCGGTGTGCATGACGGTGCCGTCCTGCACGTTGCTGTTCTCGCCGATATGGATGAGTTCGTTATCGCCGCGCAGCACGGCGCCGAACCAGACGCTGGCGCCGGCGTCCAGGCGGACCTTGCCGATCACCGCCGCGTCAGGGGCGATCCAGCTGTCGGGATGGGTTTCGACACGGGCGTTGCCCAGGCGGTATTTCATCAGACGCTCCTCTATCAGGCGGTTGAAAAACTAACTGCGTTGCCGCTGCGGCGTTGAAAACACGCTCGTGCGCGAGTCCGATCAATTGCTCACTTACACCGCGTAAACTGCGCTTTCTCGGCCGCTTTCGCCTTGCATCGTCGGCCTCGTCCACGCTTTTCAACAGCCTGACATACGGGGCTTAGCTGAGTTTGACGAAGGTGGCCGGCGGCTCGCGCAGCTCGATGCCGGCATCGAAGACCAGGTTGACCAGCTCCACCACCATGATCGCGGTAAGGCCCCAGATCTTGTACTGGCCGAACTGGTAGCTCGGCACGTACCAGCTCTGGCCGAGGTAGTCGATGCGGTGGGTCATCTCGCGGGGGTCGCTGCGGAAAAACTCCAGGGGCACGCTGAAGACCGAATCGATCTCGCCGTCGTTGGCCTTGTATTCCACGTAGTCGGGCACGAAGCCGACATAGGGCGTGACCTGGATGCCATGGCGCGAGACCAGGGTACTGAGCGGGCCGATCACCTCGACCAGGCCAGGCGGCAGGCCGATCTCCTCCTCCGCCTCGCGCAGGGCGGTGTGGATCAGGTCGCGGTCCTCGGGGTCGCGTCGGCCACCAGGGAAGGCCACTTCGCCACCGTGGGTGGACAGGCCGCTGGCGCGCAGGGTGAGCACCAGCTCGGGTTCGGCGCTGCGGGTGATGGGCACCAGTACCGCCGCCTCGGGGAACGTGCGGTCGGTCACCAGCGTCTTCGGGGAGTAGCTCCGCACACGGCGGTGCAGGTCATCCAACATGGACAGTCTCGGCTTTTATTCTGCCGGGCATCATGGCACGAACCCGCAGGCCACCCAACCCCCGAACCGACGTTCGAGGCAAGCGCAGCCCCCGTCCCGCTTGCGGTCGAGGCACGAGCCGCGCCAAGATTGCGCCCTCGACCCCGAGGATTCCCGATGAAGTTCTGCAGCCAGTGCGGCGGCCCCGTGATCCAGCGCATCCCCGAAGGCGACAACCGCCTGCGCCATGTCTGCGGGCTATGCCACACCATTCACTACCTGAACCCGCGCATCGTCGCCGGCTGCGTACCGGTCTGGGGCAAGCAGGTGCTGCTGTGCCGCCGCGCCATCGAACCGCGCAAGGGCTACTGGACCCTGCCCGCCGGCTTCATGGAGAACGGCGAGACCATGGAACAGGCCGCCGCCCGCGAGACCGCGGAGGAGGCTTGCGCGCGGGTGCGCAACCTGCAGCTCTATACCCTGTTCGACCTGCCGCACATCAGCCAGGTGTACACCTTCTTCCTCGCCGAACTGGAGGACCTGGACTTCTCGGCCGGCGAGGAAAGCCTGGAAGTGAAACTCTTCGACGAAGCCGACATCCCTTGGTCCGAGCTGGCTTTTCCGACTGTCGGGCGTACCTTAGAATGCTACTTCGCCGACCGTGTCGAGCAGGTCTATCCGGTCCGCAACGAGCCATTGGCGCCCTTACTGGCCTACTACAAGAAAGCCTGACCGTACTGCCGAATTCGAACACTCTGGGGATGCTGTAGAAATGCGCTGGTTGCTCGTTGCCTTGATCCTTTGCTTTACCTCCCTGTCCCACGCCAGCGCCGCCCCCAGCCTCGAAGGCAAGGGCATCGACAAGGTGCTGGTGGTCAAGTCCGAGCGCAAACTGCTGCTCATGAACCGCGGCAACATCCTCAAGAGCTACCGCATCTCCCTGGGCAAGCAGCCCAAGGGGCCGAAGCTGCGCGAGGGCGACCAGCGCACGCCGGAAGGCTTCTACTGGATCGACTGGCGCAAGACCAGCGACAAGTACAACCTGGCCATGCACATCTCCTACCCCAACGCCCGCGACTCCCTGCAGGCCCGTGACAAGGGCGTGCCCGCCGGCGGCATGATCATGATCCACGGCACCCCGCTGGACGAGGAGTACCCCGAGTGGTACTTCCACACCCTGGACTGGACCGAAGGCTGCATCGCCATGAAGAACGCCGACATGCGCGAGATCTGGAGCCTGGTGAAGGACGGCACGCTGATCGAGATCCGCCCCTGATGTGAGGGGAGCGACAGACATGAAAGGCGCCCTGAGGCGCCTTTTTTATTGGCAATGTCCCGCACACACCGGGCGAGCCACAGCGCTAAGACGGTGGGTTTCGCTGCGCTCTACCCACCCTACAAAGGCCGGGCGGCAACCCAGTACGGAGTCAGAACACCAGGTCGGACAGGCGCCAGACCTCATAGGCCGGCGTCTCGTAGGGGTGGGCCTGCTTGAGGGCGCGCACGGCATCGTGGATCAGCTCGTCGGCCACCACCATCTCCACCTTCCACTCGGATACATGCTCCACCCGGCCGGCCTGGCCGATGAAGGGATCGGCTTCGGCCAGCGGGCGGAACTGGCCCTGCCCCAGGCTTTGCCAGCAGCAACTGTCATAGGCGCCGATGCGGCCGCCCCCCGCCGAGAAGACCGCTTTCTTGACCGGCTCCAGATGGGATTCCGGAACGTAGAAGCACAGCTTGTACATCAATTACTCCGTAGGCAATTACAGGCTGGACGCTAGTGGCCAGATGATGCCATCGGACGATGGCAATTCGCCAATACTTTGTCGCGACCAGCGTCACGATACCGGCATTCGACTGACCGCCGGTCAAAGTGTTCAGCGCAGGGATAGAGCCGTTGGCCATAAGGCCGCTCTCGCACGGAGTGCTTTTGCGGTGGGGTTGCGAGCCGTGTGGGCGATCAGTCGCCCTGCCAGAACCGGCGCCACTTGTCCTTCAGCGAAGGCGCGGCGGGTGCGTGGCTGCCATCGCAGTACGGCAGGCGTTGCGAGAGGCCACAGCGGCAGAGGATGAGCAAGTGCTGGCGTTCGATGTGAAGCGAGAGGCCCTGCGCGCAGTCGGACGGGCAATCGGGAAGCCGGGGCGAATGCCCGCAGCGGCACAGCAGCAGAGTGGCGCCGGGCTCGACCCGGCGCACCTCGGGTAGCGATGCGCCCTCCTCCGTGGTGGAGAGAGGGCGCTCGCCGGCGTCGTCAGTCGACCCAGACGCGGGCATTGCGGAACATGCGCAGCCAGCCGCCGTCTTCCTGCCACTCGTCGGGGCGCCAGGAGTTCTGTACGGCACGGAACACGCGCTCCGGGTGCGGCATCATGATGGTCACGCGACCATCGCGGCTGGTGAGGCCGGTGATGCCACGGGGCGAGCCGTTCGGGTTGGCCGGGTAGCCTTCGGTGACCTTGCCGTGGTTGTCGACGAAGCGCATGGCCACGCAACCGGACAGATCGGCTTCCAGCAGGGCTTCCTCGCTTTCGAACTCGGCATGGCCTTCGCCGTGGGCGATGGCGATGGGCATGCGCGAACCGGCCATGCCACGCAGGAAGATCGACGCCGACTCCTGCACCTGGACCATGGCCACGCGGGCCTCGAACTGCTCGGAGCGGTTGCGCACGAAGTGCGGCCAGAACTCGCTGCCGGGGATCAGCTCGTGCAGGTTGGACATCATCTGGCAACCGTTGCACACGCCGAGAGCGAAGCTGTCCTTGCGCTCGAAGAAGGCCTGGAAGCCATCACGGGCACGGGCGTTGAACAGGACCGACTTGGCCCAGCCCTCACCGGCGCCGAGCACGTCACCGTAGGAGAACCCACCGCAGGCCACCAGGCCCTTGAACTCTTCCAGGCTGACGCGGCCGGCGAGGATGTCGCTCATGTGCACGTCGATGGCGGCGAAGCCGGCACGGTCGAAGGCCGCAGCCATCTCCACCTGGCCGTTGACGCCCTGCTCGCGCAGTACGGCGACCTGGGGACGCGCGCCCTTCTTTATATAAGGAGCGGCGATGTCCTGGTTGACGTCGAAGCTGAGCTTCACCGACAGGCCGGGATTGTCTTCATCCAGCAGGACGTCGAATTCCTGGTCGGCGCAGGCGGCGTTGTCGCGCAGGCGCTGGACCTGGTAGCTGGTCTCGGCCCACTGGCGCTGCAGCAGGCGGCGCTCGCCGGCGAACACCGGCTCGCCGTTGAAGGAAATAGCGACGTCGGCACCGTTGACCGGCTGGCCGATCACGGCCACGCAGTCGCCCAGGCCGGCGGCACTGAACTGGGCCAGCACTTCCGGCGTGGCGCCCTGCTGGACCTGGATGACCGCACCCAGCTCTTCGTTGAACAGCACGGCCGGCAGCTCGTCGGCGGCATCGGCCAGGGCGTCCAGTTGCAGGTCCAGGCCGCAGTGACCGGCGAAGGCCATCTCCAGCACGGTGGTCAGCAGGCCGCCGTCGGAACGGTCGTGGTAGGCCAGCAGCAGGCCGTCCTGGTTCAGGCCCTGGATCACGGCGAAGAAGGCCTTGAGGTCTTCGGCGTCGTCGACGTCCGGCACGGCCTGGCCGAGCTTGGCGAAGGTCTGCGCGAGGATGGAGCCGCCCATGCGGTTCTGGCCGCGGCCGAGGTCGACCAGGATCAGGTCGGTCTCGCCCTTGTCCAGGCGCAGTTGCGGGTTGAGGGTGCGGCGGATGTCCTGCACCGGGGCGAAGCCGGTGATCACCAGGGACAGCGGCGAGGTGACGGACTTGTCCACACCCTCGTCCTGCCAGCGGGTTTTCATGGACATGGAGTCCTTGCCCACCGGAATGGTGATGCCCAGCGCCGGGCACAGCTCCATGCCCACGGCCTTGACCGTGTCGTACAGGCGCGCGTCCTCGCCCGGGTGGCCGGCAGCGGCCATCCAGTTGGCGGACAGGCGGATATCGGAAATCTTCTCGATGCTGGCACAGGCCAGGTTGGTGACGGTCTCGCCGACCGCCATGCGGCCCGAGGCCGGGGCGTCCAGCAGGGCCAGCGGAGTGCGCTCGCCCATGGCCATCGCCTCGCCGGTGTAGACGTCGAAGCTGGTGGCGGTGACGGCGCAGTCGGCCACCGGAACCTGCCACGGGCCGACCATCTGGTCGCGGGCGACCAGGCCGGTGATGGTGCGGTCGCCGATGGTGATCAGGAAGCTCTTGCTGGCCACGGCCGGGTGACGCAGTACACGGCTCACGGCATCGGCGATGTCGACGCTGGCGGCGTTGAAGTCATCGCCCTGCTCGGCTTCGCGGCTGACGCTGCGGTGCATGCGCGGCGGCTTGCCGAGCAGGACGTTGAGCGGCATGTCCACCGGCTTGTTGCCGAAGTGGCTGTCGGCGACGGTCAGGTGCGGCTCCTCGATGGCCTCGCCGACCACCGCGAAGGGGCAGCGCTCGCGTTCGCAGATGGCCTTGAAGCGCTCGAAGTCGGCGGCGTCCACCGACATCACGTAGCGCTCCTGGGACTCGTTGCACCAGATTTCCAGCGGGCTCATGCCCGGCTCGTCGTTGGGCACGGCGCGCAGTTCGAAACGGCCGCCGCGGCCACCGTCGTTGATCAGTTCCGGCAGGGCGTTGGAGATGCCGCCGGCACCCACGTCGTGGATGAACTTGATGGGGTTCTCGGCGCCCAGCTGCCAGCAGCGGTCGATCACTTCCTGGCAGCGACGCTCCATCTCGGGGTTGTCGCGCTGGACGGACGCGAAGTCCAGGTCGGCGGAGCTGGAGCCGGTGGCCATGGAGGAAGCAGCACCGCCGCCCAGGCCGATGAGCATGGCCGGGCCGCCGAGGACGATCAGCTTGGCGCCAACGGAAATCTCGCCCTTCTGCACGTGCTCGGCGCGGATGTTACCCATGCCGCCGGCGAGCATGATCGGCTTGTGGTAGCCGCGTACTTCTTCGCCGTGGGGGGTGTCGATGGCCTGCTCGAAGGTACGGAAGTAGCCGTTCAGCGCGGGGCGGCCGAATTCGTTGTTGAACGCGGCGCCGCCCAGAGGGCCTTCGATCATGATGTCCAGCGCGGTGACGATGCGCTCGGGCTTGCCGTAGGGCTTCTCCCAGGGCTGCTCGAACCCGGGGATCTGCAGGTTGGAAACGGTGAAGCCGGTCAGGCCGGCCTTGGGCTTGGCGCCACGACCGGTAGCGCCTTCGTCGCGGATCTCGCCACCGGAGCCGGTGGAGGCACCGGGGAAGGGCGCGATGGCGGTCGGGTGGTTGTGGGTTTCCACCTTCATCAGGATGTGCACCGCTTCCTCGGTCGCGCCGTACTGGCGGGTACCCGGGTTGGGGAAGAAGCGGCCGGCGGTGAAGCCCTCGATGACCGACGCGTTGTCCTTGTAGGCGGACAGCACGCCTTCGCTGTTCATCTCGTAGGTGTTCTTGATCATGCCGAACAGGCTCTTCTCTTGCGCCTGGCCGTCGATATCCCAGCTGGCGTTGAAGATCTTGTGGCGGCAATGCTCGGAGTTGGCCTGGGCGAACATCATCAGCTCGACGTCGTGGGGGTTGCGCCCCATCTCGTTGAAGCTCTTCACCAGGTAGTCGATCTCGTCTTCGGCCAGGGCCAGGCCCAGCTCGACGTTGGCGCGGGCCAGTGCGTCGCGGCCACCGCCGAGGATGTCGACCACGGTCAGCGCCTTGGGCTGCGCGTGGCTGAACAGGCTGGAAGCTTCTTCCAGGGCGCCCAGCACCAGCTGGGTCATGCGGTCGTGCAGGGCGCTGGCGATCAGCTGCGCCTCGGCATCGGAGAACTGGCCGGCCACGTAGTAGGCGATGCCGCGCTCGATGCGCTCGATCTTGGCCAAGCCGCAGTTACGGGCGATGTCGGTGGCCTTGCTCGACCAGGGCGAGATGGTGCCGAAGCGCGGCAGGACCAGGAACAGGCGGCCCGCAGGCTCCTGCACCGGGACGCTGGGCCCGTACTTGAGCAGACGCGCCAGGACCTTTTCCTCGTCGGCGGTGAGCACGCCGGTGACTTCGGCAAAGTGGGTGAACTCGGCATACAGACCGGTGACGGCGGGAACCTTCTGGGTCAGTTGCTCGAGCAGTTTGCCGTGGCGAAAAGCGGAAAGGGCGGGGGCACCGCGCAGGATCAACATCTTCTGGACAGCCTCTGGGAAGGGGTGTGCTTAGAGGCCGTGCATTCTAGCGCAAAGCGCCTGATTCCGGCACCCGTGCCGTCGCGCTCGAAGCGGCCATCCGAGGAGCGGCAGGGCAAGCGCCCGCCGGCCGCAAACGCCCTCCCCCGGGGGCCTGCGGCTAGCAGAGAAGATTTCCACTGTCGAGATATGGCAAGGATCGGGGTTTGCGTATACTGCGCCGATGTTCACCCCACCCGTGTTCCGCAAGCGTCGTGCCGTCTGGCTATTGGCGACCGGAATCCTCCTGCTGCTCGGAGGCTGTAAACAGCCGTCCACCCTCGAGCGCATTCAGGAGGAGGGTGTTCTACGCGTGGTCACCCGTAACAGCCCGGCCACCTACTTCCAGGACCGCAATGGCGAAACCGGCTTCGAGTACGAGCTGGTGAAACGCTTCGCCGACGACCTGGGCGTCGAGCTGCAGATCGAGACCGCCGACAACCTCGACGACCTCTTCGCCCGCCTCGGCCAGGCCAACGGCCCGGTGCTCGCCGCCGCCGGCCTCGTCGCCAGCGATGCGCGCCAGCACGAGTCGCGCTTCTCCCATCCGTACCTGGAAGTCACGCCGCAGGTCATCTACCGCAATGGCGAGCGTCGCCCCACCCGCCCGGAAGACCTGGTCGGCCAGCGCATCCTGGTGCTCAAGGGCAGCAGCCACGCCGAGCAGTTGGCCGCGCTGAAGGTGCAGTACCCGGAGCTGAAGTACGAGGAATCCGACGAAGTGGAGATCGTCGACCTGCTGCGCATGGTCGATGAAGGGCAGATCGACCTGACCCTGGTGGACTCCAACGAACTGGCGATGAACCAGGTGTACTTCCCCAACGTGCGCGTCGCCTTCGACCTGGGCGATGCCAGCAACCTGGCCTGGGCGGTCGCCCCCGGCGAGGACGACAGCCTGCTCAACGAGGTCAACGGCTTCCTCGACAAGGCCAAGGAAAACGGCACCCTGCAGCGCCTCAAGGATCGCTACTACGGCCATGTCGACGTACTCGGCTATGTCGGCGCCTACACCTTCGCCAAGCACCTGCAGCAGCGCCTGCCCAAATACGAACAGCACTTCCGCCAGGCCTCCCAGGACAATCAGGTGGACTGGCGCCTGCTGGCCGCCATCGGCTACCAGGAGTCCCTCTGGCAGCCCACCGCCACCTCCAAGACCGGCGTGCGCGGCCTGATGATGCTGACCCAGGACACCGCCAAGGCCATGGGCGTGGCCAACCGCCTGGACCCCAAGCAGAGCATCGTCGGCGGCAGCAAGTACTTCGGCATGATCAAGCAGGGACTGGCCGATGAGCTGGTGGAGCCGGACCGCACCTGGTTCGCCCTGGCCGCCTACAACATCGGCATCGCCCACCTGGGGGATGCGCGCAAGCTGGCCGAGGCCGAAGGCCTGAACCCGAACAAGTGGCTGGACGTGAAGCAGATGCTGCCGCGCCTGTCGCAGAAGCAGTGGTACCGCAAGACCCGCTACGGCTATGCCCGCGGCGGCGAGACCGTGCACTTCGTGCAGAACATCCGCCGCTACTACGACATCCTCACCTGGGTGACCCAGCCGCAGATGGAAGGCTCGCAGGTGGCCGAAAGCAACCTGCACGTCCCGGGTATCGACAAGCGCAAGCCCAGCGAAGACACCCCGCCGCTCTGAGTCTCTGAGCGCCTGAAAGCAGCTAGCAGATACCGGCGCCCTCAGCCCTTCAGCGAACGCCGCATCTTGAAGAACTCGCTGAGGATCGCCCCGCACTCCGTCGCCAGTACGCCCCCCTCCACCAGCACCCGGTGGTTGAGGAAGTCCTGGGTGAAGAACTGCCCACGGCTGATCGCCACCCCCGCCTTGGGCTCGGTGGCGCCGTAGACCACCCGCGCCACACGCGAATGGACGATGAGCCCGGCGCACATGCTGCAGGGCTCCAGGGTCACGTAGAGGGTGCTGCCCACCAGCCGATAGTTTTCCAGCGCCAGTGCCGCATCGCGGATGGCGACCATCTCGGCGTGGGCGCTGGGGTCGTGACGGGAGATCGGGCAATTGAAGCCGCGCCCGATCACCTGGCCGTCCTGCACCAGCACCGCGCCGACCGGCACCTCGCCCAGGGCGGCGCCCTCGGCGGCGAGCGCCAGGGCTTCACGCATGAAGTCCTCGTCACGGCTGCGGTCGACGATCATCGGCTGGCGCATCCTCAGGCCACCTCGATCGCGGCCATCAGGCCGGTCTCCATGTGGTCGATGACGTGGCAGTGGAACATCCACACGCCGGGGTTATCGGCCACCAGGGCGATGCGCGCGGTCTCGTTCTTGCCCAGCAGATAGGTGTCGGTGAAGTAGGGAATGATGGCCTTGCGGTCCGAGCCGATCACCTTAAAGGCCATGCCGTGCAGGTGGATCGGGTGCAGGTACTGGGCCATGTTGCGCAGCTCGAAGATGTAGTGGCCGCCCTTCTTCAATGTGGCGATGGGGCGGTCGGCGCAGGTCTTGTCCTGGATGTCCCAGGCCTTGCCGTTGATCTGCCAGTAGTTGCTCGGCCGGCCGGCGGCGCTGGTCAGGGTCGCCGCCCATTCGAACTTGAAGCTGAGGGTCTCGGCCTTTTCCAGGTCCGGCTCCGGCACCGGGTTGGCCGGCAGCGCGGGCGGCCAGTCACCGGCAGCCTCCTCGGTGGCGATGCTTTTCAGGGTCGCCAGGCGCAGCGGTCCGTTGCGCAGCGGCAGTTCCTGGCCGGCGGCCGGCACCTTGAGCGCCAGTTCGATACGCATGCCCGGGCCGAGCCAGTACTCCTTGCCCAGGTCGCGCGGCGCCACCGGGTGGCCGTCCAGCGAATAGATGCGCACCTCCGCGCCCGGCATGTTGAGGCGGTAGGTGATGGTGCTGTCGAGGTTGAGCAGGCGCAGGCGCACCACCTGCCCGGCGGGCAGTTCGAGGGTCGGCGCCGGCTTGCCATTGATGGTGGTCAGGCGACCCCGGGTGCCTTCGCGGGCCGCCTCGCGGGGCACGCTGAACTGGGTGAAGGCGCCCCCCTCGTCCACGTGCCAGGTCTTCAGGCTGAGTACGCGCTCGTGGCGGAAGCCGCTGGGCTCGCGCTCTTCGACGATCAGCGGGCCGACCAGGCCGCGCCCCAGCTGCTCGGCGCTGGACAGGTGCGGGTGGTACCAGAAGCTGCCGGCGTCATCGGTGCGGAAGCGGTAGTCGAAATACTCGCCCGGCAGCACCGGCAGCTGCGAGACATAGGGCACGCCGTCCATCTCCAGGGGCAGGCGGATGCCGTGCCAGTGGATGGTGGTGGGCTCGTCGAGCTTGTTGATGAAGCGCACGCGCAGCCAGTCGCCCTGGCGCGAGCGCAGCTCCAGGCCGGGTGCCTGGCCGCCATAGGCCCAGGCCGGGGTGACGTGGCCGGAGACCAGCTCCAGGTCCAGCGGGGCGGCGATCAGTTCGTAGTCGTGGGTCTTGGCGTCGAGGCTGCGACCCAGCCAGTAGCGGGCGCCGCCGGCGCCCAAGCCGACCACGCCGAGGCCGACCAGGCCACCGAGAATCTGTCTGCGGGTGAATGACACGGAATCCAGGCTCCTGTGAGTAATGCTTCGCGGGGCCATCAGGCGGTGCGTTGTCGCTCTGCGGCGACAGGAAGGGCCGGCCTGCATGGGCCGGCTCACGGGTGGCACATTCTGGCACAGCCCCTGTGCATCAGGGCAGCGCCGGGCCGTGGCCAGATGCCACAGCCGCCTAGCGGTTGCGGCCCAGGTAGGCGCGGGTGGTGAGCAGGTACACCGGCAGCCCGGACACCAGCACGATCAACGCGGCGTAGGGCGCAGCGGCGGCGTACTCCAGGTTGGCGGTGTGCGACCAGACGGCGGTGGCCAGCGTATCCAGCCCGGTGGGGCCGAGGATCAGGGTGGCCGTCAGCTCCTTCATGCAGTCGAGGAACACCAGCACGAAACCGGCGCCGATGGCCGGGAAGATGATCGGCAGCGTCACCCGCAGGAAGGCCTTGAACGACGTCTGCCCGAGGGTGCGTGCGGCCTCCTCCAGCTGCGGCGAGGCCTTCTCCAGCGCCACGCGGATCGGCGACTGGGCCATGGGCATGAACAGCAGCGCGTAGGCCACCAGCAACAGCAACGTGGTCTGGTACAGCGCCGGCGCATAACCCAGGGCGAAGAACACCAGGGACAGGGCGATCACCAGCCCCGGCAACGCGTGCAACAGGTAGGGCAGGCGTTCGGCCAGACGCGCCAGGCGCCCGTGGTAGCGCACCACCACCAGCCCCACCGGCAATGCCAGCAGGCAGCTGATCAGCGCGCCGCCGAAGGACAGGTAGAGCGACGACCCCAGGGTGCGCAGGATGTCCATCAGCGGGAAGGCCGCCGAACTGCCTTCGTGGATCCAGAAGCCGAGCATGGCCAGCGGCGTGCCCGAGCCGATCACCACCAGCGCCACCAGCAGCACCTGGATCGGCCAGTTCCACAGGCCCAGGCGCACCGGCGCGGTGCGTCGCGCCACGCCTTGCCCGGTACGGGCGAAGCCGCGCCCGCGCAGGCGCAGTTCCATGCCCATCATCAACATGCACAGGGCCAGCAGCAGCGCCGAAAGCATCGCCGCGTTGGCGTTGCTGAATTCCAGCTCGAACTGCTGATAGATAGCGGTGGTGAAGGTCTGGTAGCGCATGATCGACGGCGCGCCGAATTCCACCAGCATGTGCAGCGCCACCAGCAGCCCGGTGCCCATCAGGGTCGGCCGCAGCAGCGGCAGGGTCACCCGCCAGAACACCTGGCGCCGGGTGTAGCCGAGCATGCGCGCGGACTCTTCCAGCGCCGGGTCGAGGTTACGCAGCGTGGCCACCACCGGCAGGTAGATCAGCGGGTATTTGGACAGGATCATCACCAGCGCCGTGCCGCCGAGGCCCTCGAACACCGGGCTGATGGAGATCCACGAGAAACCGGCCACGAAGGCCGGAATCGCAAAGGGCAGGCACAGCAGCACGTTCCACTGGCGGCGCCAGCGCAGGTCGCTGCGCTCCACGCACCAGGCCAGAGCCAAGCCGAGCAGTACGCAACCGGCGGTCACCAGCACCATCAGCTTCATGGTGTTGGCCAGCAGGTGGAACACGAAGGGGCGCCACAGCAGCTGCCAGGCGGTGTGCCAGCCGGATTCCCAGCTGCGCACGGCCACGTAGAACAGGGGCAGCGCGGCGACCAGCAACAATGCCAGGACCGGCACCTGCAGCCAGATGGGCGGGGAGCGGCGACGACGGCCGAGGGGTTTCGATGCCGAGGCCGCCAGGGCCGGGTCCAGGACTTCGGCTTGCATCAGTTCAGCCCGACCTCACGCTCCAGCTCCAGGGCGTCCTCCGCCAGGCCGATGTCGGCGGCGGTGAGCTTGGGCGGGCGCAGTTGGTCATAGGGCTTGAGCAGCGGGTCGGCCGACACCTTCTGGTTCACCGGGTATTCGGCGGACTGGCTGAGGATGGCCTTCTGGCCCTCTTCGCTGAGCATGAAGGCGACGAACTGCTGGGCCTCCTTCGGGTGCTTGCTGGCTTTCACCACCGCCACGCCGGAGACGCTGGCCAGGCCGCCGGCATCGCCGTCGGCGAAGTAGTGCAGCTTGCTCTTCAGCTCGCCCTTCTCTTTCTTCAGCGCCATCCAGTAGTAGCTGTTGATCAGCGCGGCGGCGACTTCACCGTTCTCCACTGCCTTCATGGCGATGACGTTGTTGGTGTAGGTGGAGCCGAAGGCCTTGAGGCCGGTCAGCCATTCCTCGGCCTTCTCGCGGCCTTCCAGCTTGATGATGGCGGCCACCTGGCCAAGGAACTCACCGCTGCTGGGCACGAAGGCGATCTTGCCGCTCCATTCCGGGTCGGCCACATCGAGCACGCTTTGCGGCAGGGCCTGGTCGCCCAGTTCCTCGGGGTTGTAGGCGAGCACGCGCACACGCGAGGTGACGCCGATCCAGTTGCCGGCGGGGTCGGCGAACTGCGGCTCAACCTGCTTGAGGGAGCTGTCATCCACCTTGGCCAACATGCCCTGGCCGGCCAGCTTGATCAGCGGCGGCGCTTCTTCGGTGTAGATGATGTCGGCGGGCGAGCGCTCGCCCTCTTCGGCGATCTGGTTGGCCAGCTGGCCACCGCCACCCTTGCGGATGCGCACCTGGATGCCGGTCGCTTTGGTGAAGGCCTCGGCGACGGCCTTGCCGGTCGCTTCGTGCTGCCCGTTGTACAGAGTCAGGGTCACCGCGTCGTCGGCCCGGGCCGCCATGGGCAGCAACAGACCGAGGGACAGAACACCGGCGCCGCAGACGCGGGCCAACGCAGTTACGAGACGTGCCGACATAAGCCACTCCTATCAACTCAGCAATAATCGGAAACGATTATACGGATCAACTGCGCTTCGTTCTCAAGAAAAGGCTGCGACAGGTTGCTGCGGCAGATGAGAGGAAGCGATGGCGGATATGAAAAAGGCGCGGACCGCATGCGGTCCGCGCCTTCGACGCTGCCTTCAGGCGTGCGCCGTCATTCCCACTCGATGGTCGCCGGCGGTTTGCTCGACACGTCGTAGGTGACGCGGGAGATGCCTTCGATCTCGTTGATGATGCGGTTGGAGACCTTCTCCAGCAGCTCGTAGGGCAGGTGCGCCCAGCGGGCGGTCATGAAGTCGATGGTTTCCACCGCACGCAGGGCAACGACCCAGGCGTAGCGACGGCCGTCACCGACCACGCCGACGGATTTCACCGGCTGGAACACCACGAAGGCCTGGCTGGTCTTGTGGTACCAGTCGAAGGCACGCAGCTCTTCGATGAAGATGTGGTCGGCACGACGCAGCAGGTCGGCGTACTCCTTCTTCACCTCGCCGAGGATGCGCACACCCAGGCCCGGGCCCGGGAAGGGGTGGCGGTAGACCATGTCGTAGGGCAGGCCCAGTTCGAGGCCGAGCTTGCGCACTTCGTCCTTGAACAGTTCGCGCAGCGGCTCCACCAGGGAGAACTGCATGTCTTCCGGCAGGCCGCCGACGTTGTGGTGGGACTTGATCACGTGGGCCTTGCCGGTCTTGGCGCCGGCCGACTCGATCACGTCGGGGTAGATGGTGCCCTGGGCGAGGAACTTCACGTCCTTCAGCTTGGTGGCTTCCTCATCGAACACCTGGATGAAAGTGCGGCCGATGATCTTGCGCTTCTCTTCCGGGTCGGAGACACCGGCCAGGCGACCGAGGAACAGCTCTTCGGCGTTGGCGCGGATCACCTTGACGCCCATGTTCTCGGCGAACATGGCCATCACCTGGTCACCCTCGTGCAGGCGCAGCAGGCCGTTGTCGACGAAGACGCAGGTCAGCTGGTCGCCGATGGCCTTGTGCAGCAGCGCCGCGACCACCGAGGAGTCGACACCGCCGGACAGGCCCAGCAGCACCTTGTTGCTGCCCACCTGGGCGCGCACGGTGGCGATGGCGTCGCTGACGATGTTGGAGGGGGTCCACAGGGCTTCGCAGCCGCAGATGTCCAGCACGAAGCGGGAGAGGATGCGACCGCCCTGCTTGGTGTGGGTCACTTCCGGGTGGAACTGCACGCCGTAGTAGGCACGGCTGTCGTCGGCCATGGCGGCGATCGGGCAGCTCGGGGTGCTGGCGAGGATGTGGAAGCCCTCGGGCATGGCAGTGACCTTGTCGCCGTGGCTCATCCACACGTCGAGGCCGAACAGGCCGTCAGCGTCGACATGGTCTTCGATGCCATCGAGCAGGCGGGCCTTGCCGACCACGTCGACACGGGCGTAGCCGAACTCGCGCAGGTCGGACCCCTGGACCTTGCCGCCCAATTGCTCGGCCATGGTCTGCATGCCGTAGCAGATGCCGAACAGCGGGACGTTGAGATCGAACACCGCTTGCGGAGCGCGCGGGCTGTTGGCCTCGTGTACCGACTCCGGGCCGCCGGCGAGGATGATGCCCTTGGGCGCGAAGGCGCGGATGGCATCGTTTTCCATGTCGAACGGGTGGATCTCGCAGTACACGCCGATCTCGCGAACGCGGCGAGCGATCAGCTGGGTGTACTGGGAACCGAAGTCGAGGATCAGGATGCGGTGGGCGTGGATATCTTGATTGGCCATGAGCTTTCCTTCGGAAAGAGCTTGAAGCTGAAAGCCAGAAGCTGGAAGTGCAGGGCGAAAGTCATGCTTCCGTCCTCCAGCTTCCAGCTTCCAGCACCTGTTACGCGGCCCCTTAACCTACGCGGTAGTTGGGCGCCTCTTTGGTGATCTGCACGTCATGCACATGGGACTCGGCCATGCCGGCGCCGGTGATGCGCACGAACTCCGGCTTGGTGCGCATCTCTTCGATGGTGGCGCAGCCGGTGTAGCCCATGGAGGCGCGCAGGCCGCCCATCAACTGGTGAACGATCGCGGACATGGTGCCCTTGTAGGGCACGCGGCCTTCGATGCCTTCCGGAACCAGCTTCTCGGCACCGGCGGAGGAGTCCTGGAAGTAGCGGTCGGAGGAACCCTGGGCCTGGGCCATGGCACCCAGCGAACCCATGCCGCGGTAGGCCTTGTAGGAACGGCCCTGGAACAGCTCGACCTCGCCCGGGGCCTCTTCGGTACCGGCCAGCATGGAGCCGATCATCACGGCGGAGGCGCCGGCGACGATGGCCTTGGACAGGTCACCGGAGTAACGGATGCCGCCGTCGGCGATCAGCGGAACGCCGGTGCCGGCCAGGGCAGCGGCGACGTTGGCGACTGCGGAGATCTGCGGGACGCCGACGCCGGCGACGATACGGGTGGTGCAGATGGAGCCCGGGCCGATACCGACCTTGACCGCATCGGCGCCCGCTTCGGCCAGGGCCTTGGCGGCTTCGCCGGTGGCGATGTTGCCGCCGATCACCTGGACTTCAGGGAAGGTCTGCTTGACCCAGCGAACGCGGTCGATCACGCCCTTGGAGTGGCCGTGGGCGGTGTCGACGATGATCACGTCGACGCCGGCATTCACCAGCGCAGTGACGCGGTCAGCGGTATCGGCGCCGGTGCCGACGGCAGCGCCGACGCGCAGGCGACCCTGGTCGTCCTTGCTGGCCAGCGGATAGGCCTTGGCCTTCTCGATGTCCTTCACGGTCATCATGCCCTTCAGGTTGAAGGCATCGTCGACGATCAGGACCTTCTCGATGCGGTGCTTGTGCAGCAGCTCGCGGACGGTGTTCTTGTCGGCACCTTCCTTGACGGTGACCAGGCGCTCTTTCGGCGTCATCACGTCACGGACGCGGGCGTCCAGGCGGTTTTCGAAGCGGACGTCACGGGAAGTGACGATACCCACCAGGTCACCGTTGGACAGCACCGGTACACCGGAGATGTTGTGCTGGCGGGTCAGCTCGAACAGGTCGCGCACGGTGGCGTCGGCCTCGATGGTGATCGGGTCCTTGACCACGCCGGCCTCGAACTTCTTCACCTTGCGGACCTCGGCAGCCTGCTGCTCGACGGTCATGTTCTTGTGGATGATGCCGATGCCGCCTTCCTGCGCCATGGCGATAGCCAGACGGGCTTCGGTCACGGTGTCCATCGCGGCGGACAGCAGGGGGATATTCAACTCGATGCCGCGCGTCAGGCGGGTCTTGAGGCTGACGTCCTTCGGCAGGACCTCGGAATACCCCGGGATCAGGAGTACGTCGTCGAAGGTGAGGGCTTCTTGGCTGATGCGCAGCATGGCGGGGCTCCCAGGCGGGAAAATTGGAAGCGCGGCATTATATCTCAGCTGTGATGGCGCGCTCAATGAAACCGTTACCTTCGGCCTCACCTTCTTCACCGCCGTACCACCCTTTCCGATGGAGTGCCATCCCGCATCTGCAGGATAGCGGCGCCGCGCCGGGCCTTCCGATACTCCGTCGTGACGCTGCGCCCCAGGCGGGGGCGTTCGCCGACGCCGATAACGACAAGAATAAAGAGTGGGAACCATGCGCCAGCCCCTTGCCCTCCATCCGTCACCCGCCGACTCGACGCTGGCCGATCCCCCTGGGCAACGCAACGGCCGTGCCTGGTTCCGCCGCAAGCGCAGCACCGGCGATCCGCGACCGCCCCACCCTGCCAGGCTCCATCCCCGCACCACCCTCCCGCTGCACCGAGCGCCCCGCGCGCACCGCCCCCAGGCGCCCCCAGACCTCCCGCCCGCTCACCAACACCGCCCATCAAGCGGCGACACCCGTTCGCCCCGAGCAAAGGACATCGTCATGACCCGTTCACCCTTGCCCCTTTTCGCCACCCTGCTGCTGATCCTGAGCCCAACCACCCAGGCCACGCAGCCGGAGCTCATGCCCTACCTGCCGCAACGGACGCTGGAGCTCGCGGAGTACCTGCCACCGCCGCCGCCCGCCGGCACCGCCGAAGACCGGCTCGACCTCGATACCGTGCTGCTCGTCCAGCGCGAGCGCACCCCGCGGCAGGTGGAGCAGGCCAAGCGCGACGACCACCTCGATGACGCGGCCTTCCCCTTCGCCCAGGGCATCCTCGGGGCGGAGTTCACCGTCGAGCGGCACCCACAGACCGCGCACTTCTTCCGCCGCGTGCTGGTGGACCTGGAGCAGACGCTGATGCCCGCCAAGCACCACTTCGCCCGCCCCCGCCCCTACCAACTCAGCCAGGAGGTGAAGCCGATACTGCCGCCCCCCATGGGCGAGTCCTACCCCAGCGGCCACACCATGGACGCCTACCTCACCGCCATCCTGCTGGCCAAGATGCTGCCGGAACACCGCGCCGAGCTCTTCGCCCGGGCCGCAGCAGCCGCGCAAAGCCGCGTGGTGGCGGGCGTGCACTACCCCACCGACCTGGAAGGCGGGCGCATATCCGCGGCGGTACTCGCCAACGAACTGCTGAAGAACCCCGGCGCCCTGCGTGACTTCGAGCACGCCCGGCGCGAGGTGAGAAGCAACCTCGCCCTGGATTGACGCCCACCCGGGCCGCGGCGGGTGACGCCGCGGCCCGCCATGGAAGGCATCACCCCACGCAGGGAGCCGTAGCCTCGATAAGAAGGAGCGACACCATGTTCGTGAATCGCCTCGCCCTCCCCCTCTGCCTGCCACTGCTGACCGCCCTCGCCTGCCACACCCAGGCGCAGGAGACCTCCTGGAGCGACGTCCTCGCCCAGGGCGACGCCCGCCTGTTCTTCGACAACCAGTACTTTGCCCGCGACTTTCGCGATGGCCCGAACAACGCCGGGCGCAACCGCTATAAACCCCGCGACGAACGCAACGGCTACCGCCAGGAATGGGGGCAGTCCGTACAGCTGCATTACCACTCGGGCTTCACGCCCGGCCTCATCGGCCTGGGCGTCGATGCCTTAGCCATGGCTGCGTTCAAACTCGACAGCGGCGGCGGGCGCACCGGCACGGGCACCCTGGCGGTGGACGGCCAGGGCCACCCGCGAGACAGCCACGGCAAGGCCGGCGGCGCGCTCAAGCTGAAAATCGCCGATGCGCAGCTCAAGTACGGCAACTTCAGCACCCAGGCGCCGGTGCTGGCGGCGGACAACAGTCGCATCATCCCCGGCATGGCCCACGGCCTGCACCTGCAGGGCGACTGGGCCAGGCGGCAACTGGAGGCGGCGCGTTTCACCGCGCTTTCCGGCCCCACCGAAAGCAAGAACCGTGGCGCCATCTCCACCGTCGTCGGCCGCCCGGACCGGCGCGGCATCGATATCCACAGCGCCAGCTATATAGGGCTCAGCCATCGCGGCGAACCCTGGAGCCTCTCCTATTACCTGGGCCAGCTGGAGGACGTCTGGACCCAGCACTACCTGCACCTGGGCCACGAACAGGCGCTCGGCGCCGGCACCCTGAGCAACAGCACCCACCTCTATCGCACCCGCAACAGTGGCGCCTCGCTGTTCGGCCCCATCGACAACCTGATCGGCTCCCACGCCATCGCCTACCGTTTGGGCGCGCACCGCCTGACCCTGGCCTACCAGCGCACCTTCTCGGACACGCCCTTCGACTACATCGGCTTCGGTGATGGGCAGAGCAGCCAGTCGATCGTCCTGGCCAACGCCGCCGCGTATTCGGACTTCAACGGGCCCCGTGAGCGCTCCTGGCAGCTTCGCTATGACCAGCGCCTGCACTGGCTGGGCCTGCCGGAGCTGAACCTGGCCCTGCGCTACCAGCGGGGCTGGGGCGCAGACGGCAGCCATGCCCCTAGCCACAGCATCTACCACGGGCTCTACGGTCGCGACGGCAAGCACCACGAGCTGGACCTGGACCTCGGCTACACCTTCGCCAGCGGCCCGCTGAAGAACCTGCACCTGCGCGCCACGCAGATCTGGCACCGCAGCAACCGCGCCTACGCAGACGCCTCCATCGACCAGACGCGCCTGCGCATCCAATACCCGCTGGAGCTGTTCTAGCCCCGCGCCGCCCGCTTCAGTGGCGCAGCGGGCGGCGCGCCACTCAAGGCTGCAGCGCCAGGTAGCGCGCCACCAGCGCCACGCCGCTGCACAGCACCAGCCAGGTGACCAGCCGCACAAAGGCCTCGCGGGACAGGCGCAGGGTCAGGCGCCGGCCTATCCACAGCCCCAGCGTCATGGCCGGCAGCAGGCTCAGGGCGAGCAGCAGTATCTGCCAGTCAGCATAGAGCCCGGCCACGACGAACAGCCCCAGGCGCACCAGGGTGCTGCAGCCGATCAGCGCACTCTGGGTCGCGCGGATCTGCTCCTTCTCGGGCAAACGGCCGCTCAGGTACAGCGCATAGAGGAAACCTCCACTGCCGAACAGCGCCCCGAAGGTGCCGCCGAAGACACCGAAGGGCACCACCCAGAGGGGCTTCATCGGTGCCTGCCGCACCGGCTGCAGGAACAGCGACCAGACGGCATAGGCACAAACGAACAGGCCGAACAGCAGCATCAGCAACTCGGCATCCAGGTTCACCAGCCCGTAGGCGCCAATGGCGCAGCCCAGCGCCATGCAGGGCAACAGCCGACGCAGCTCACTCCCGGCCACCGCCTGGCGCGCCGTGAACCAGCTGCCGGCGGAGGCGACGAAATCCAGCAGCACCAGCAGCGGGATGATCCGCGCCATGGGCAGGCTGCTCACCAGCAGCGGCCCGGCCACCAACGCCGTGCCGAAGCCGGCGATGCCGAACACCACATAGGCCAGGACGATGGTCCCCGCGATGAGCAACCAGTCGGTCGGCGAAAACGACAGCAGGGCGAACAGGCTTTCGACACTCATGGAACGGCGCTCGACAGGGAAGTGCCGCCAATCTAGCGAGCGCGGCAGGCATCGGGCCAATACAATCCACCGTCTCGACCCATCTCCAAAAGGCATGGCAGGAGCCCCCGTGATCTCATTACGACAACTGCGCTATTTCATCGAGATCGTCGAGAGCGGCAGCTTCAGCCGCGCGGCCGAACGCCTGTACATCGCCCAGTCGGCCCTCAGCCGGCAGATGCGCGAACTGGAAACCCACCTCGCCACCCCGCTGCTGGAGCGCGGCCCGCGCCAGGTCGAGCTGACCCCGGCGGGGCGCACCTTCCACCCCCTGGCACTGCGCCTGCTGCAGGACCTGGAAGCCGCCGGCGAACTGGCCCGCCAGGTCGGCCAGGGCCAGCACGGCACCCTGCGCCTCAGCCACTCCAGCTCGGTGCCCCTGGGCACGCCCTTGCAGACGCCCCTGCGCAACTACCTGGAGCGGCACCCAGGGGTGAACCTGGAGATCGTCCAGCAATCCTCCGAGCAGCAACTGGCCGACTTGCAGGAAGGCCGCCTGGATGTGTGCCTGCTGCGCCTGCCGGTGCTGCGCCAGTACCCCGGCCTCGCCCTGCAGCCGCTGTACCGCGAGCCGCTGCTGCTGGCCGTGGCCGCCGAGCACCCGCTGGCCGATGAGGCAGAGCCCATCCCCCTCGCCCGCCTGGCGGACGAACCCTTCGTTTCGGTGCCGCACATGCAGCGCGGCGGCCTCAGCTACCGTGCCGCCGAACTCTGCCTGCGCCAGGGCTTCTTTCCCCGTGCGGCCCGCGCCGTCTCACGCAAGACCAGCCAGCTGCAACTCATCGAAGCCGGGCTCGGCGTCGCCCTGGTGCCCGCCTCGATGCGCGCCATCGCGCCTGCCGGGGTGCGTTTCATGGCACTGGCCGATGCCGACTGCGACAGCCAGGTCGCCCTGGCCTGGCGCCACGATGCCACGCCCCTGAGCCAGGGCCTGGTGGAGCACTTCCGCCAGCAACTGGGCGCAGGCTGATTCCGTCGCCTCGCGGTTGACGCCCGCCGACTGGCGGTTAAGCTGCGCGCCCCTGATCCCTCGGAGCCCCGTGTGGAAACCCGTCAACTGATCATCGTCCCGCAGATTTCCACCGTGCCCGGCCACCATGCCCTGGCCGGCCGCATGCTGCGCTGGCTGGTGCGCCAGGGTGTGGTCGAGGCCTTCCCCAGCGCCTTCGCCCGGGGCGGCAACCGCATGGTCCACGCCGTCGCATCCGGGGCGCGCCAGGTGGTCGAACATCCCGACCGGCTGCCGCTGGGCAAGCCCGGCGCCGGGTTGGAAATCGTCGACAAGCGCTGCATCTACACCCCCGCCCGTGGCTTCCTGCACGAGGCCGGCTGCCCGGAGTGCCGCCGCGAGGTCGGTGAGCCGCTGTTCGAAAGCCTGGAAGAGTGGTGGCCGGGCGAAACCGATAACTTCACCTGCCCCGAATGCGGTTTCGAAGACGACATCAACGGCTTCCTTTATCTGCAGGCCTGCGGCTTCTCCAACCTGGCGTTCGTCTTCAACGATTGGCTGGAAGCCGGCTTCAGCCGCGCCTTCCTCGCTGCCTTCGCCGACCGCCTGGGCTTCCCCGTGCGCCTGGTCGAGGTGCACGACTGAACGGCACGCATTGAGCGCGGGCCATCGCCGCCCGTATCATGCCGCTCATGTTCAAAGACCCCTTCCAACGGCTCGGCCTCGACCGCGAGGTGCTGACCGTCAGCCAGCTCAACCAGCGTGCCCGCCATCTGCTGGAGGACGTGTTCCCCCAGGTCTGGGTGGAAGGCGAAATCTCCAACCTGGCCAAGCCCGCGTCCGGCCACCTCTACTTCACCCTCAAGGACAGCCAGGCCCAGGTGCGCTGCGCGCTGTTCCGGCAGAACGCCGCCAAGGTGCGCCAGGCGCTGCGCGACGGCCTGGCGGTGAAGGTGCGCGGCAAGGTCTCGTTGTTCGAGGGCCGTGGCGACTACCAGATGATCGCCGATGCCGTGGAGCCCGCCGGTGACGGTGCCCTGCGCCTGGCCTTCGAGGCCCTGAAGGACAAGCTCGCCGCCGAAGGCCTGTTCGACGCCGAATCCAAGCGCCCGCTGCCCGCCCACCCGCAGCGCATCGGCATCGTCAGTTCGCCCACCGGTGCGGTGATCCGCGACATCATCAGCGTGTTCCGCCGCCGCGCCCCACAGGTGGAACTGACCCTGGTGCCCACCGCCGTGCAGGGCCGCGAAGCCACCACGCAGATCGTCCGCGCCATCGAGCGGGCCGACGCCCAGGGCTTCGATGCGCTGATCCTGGCCCGGGGCGGCGGCTCGCTGGAAGACCTCTGGTGCTTCAACGAGGAAGCCGTGGCCCGCGCCGTGGCCGTCTGCCAGACGCCCATCGTCAGCGCCGTGGGCCATGAGACGGACGTGTCCATCGCCGACTTCGTCGCTGACGTCCGCGCGCCCACGCCATCCGCCGCCGCCGAACTCCTGGCCCCGGATTCCAGCAGCCTGCGCCAACGCCTGGAGAGCCTGCAGCGGCGCCTGGTGCTGCGCATGCAGCAGCAGATCGCCCATCACCACCTGCGCGTCGACGGCCTGACCCGCCGCCTGCGCCACCCGGGCGAGCGCCTGCGCCAGCAGGCCCAGCGCCTCGACGACCTGGAGATGCGCCTGCAACGCGCGCTCGACCGCCAGCTGAGCACCCGCCGGGAACGCTTCGCGCGCCTGGAGACACGCCTGGCCGCACAACACCCGGGCCGCGCCCTGAGCCTGCTGCGTCAGCGCCTGGACAGCCTCGCCGCGCGCCTGCCGCGCGCCATGCAGGAAGGCCTCAAGGAGCGCCGCCTGCAGCTGCAAAGCCAGGTGCAGACGCTCAATGCGGTCAGCCCGCTGGCCACCCTCGGCCGGGGCTACAGCATCCTCCTCGACGAACGCGGCCAGGCCATCCGCAACGCCGCCCAGACCCGTACCGGCCAGCGCCTGAAGGCTCGCCTGGGCGAGGGCGAACTCGACGTGCGAGTCGAAGACAACCACCTGACCCCGGTCACCCTTTCCCTGCTGGATTGATAGATGCGCCTGCTGCTCGCCCTGCTTCTCGTCGTCACCCTCCCCGCCCAGGCCGAAGGCTTCATCAGCCGCCTGCTGAACAAACCGGTGCCCGGCGGCGTTGCCGTGGTGCAACTGGGCCAGGGCGCCACGGCGCCGACGGCGCGCTTCCAGGACAAGCCCGTGCTGGTGGTGAAGGAAGAGGGCCGCGACTGGATCGCCATCGTCGGCATTCCCCTCGGCACCCAGGCCGGCACCCAGCAATTGAAGGTGAGCGACGGTCGCAGCCTGTCCTTCAGCGTCGGCAGCAAGCACTACAAGGAACAGCGCATCACCCTGAAGAACACCCGCCAGGTGAACCCGCTGCCCGAGGACCTCAAGCGCATCGATCGCGAACTGGCCGAGCAGACCCGCGCCTACCGCAGCTTCACCCCGGGCACGCCGAGCAACCTGCTGTTCGACAAGCCGGTGAACGGGCCGCTCTCCAGCCCCTTCGGCCTGCGCCGCTTCTTCAACGGCGAGGAGCGCAACCCGCACTCGGGCCTGGACTTCGCCGTGGGCGCCGGTACGCCGATCAAGGCACCGGCGGCCGGCAAGGTGGTGCTCATCGGCGACTACTTCTTCAATGGCAAGACGGTGTTCGTCGACCACGGCCAGGGGCTGATCAGCATGCTCTGCCACATGTCGAAAGTGGACGTGAAGCTCGGCCAGCAACTGCCGCGCGGCGGCGTGGTCGGCCGCGTCGGTGCCACCGGCCGGGCCACCGGGCCGCATATGCACTGGAACGTCAGCCTCAACGATGCGCGTGTCGACCCGGCCATCTTCATCGGCGCCTTCAAGCCCTGACCTCCGGCGCGGAATAGCCCGCCGCCGGCCACGCCATACAATTCCCCTTACAGACGTCGCCTGGGCCAAGCGGCGCATTTTTGCTAAGGTCCGCCAGCTCCGGAGGCCCGCCGCAACGGCCGGCCCGATCCCACCGCTGACATGGAGCCGCACATGCCCCACGAGCTGGCAACCTGGATGGACTGGCTGAAGGGCCACCCCGAACTCCTCACTCTCTGCGCCTCCACCCTGCTGGTACTGGGTGCCTGGCTGGCCAACTGGATGGTCAAGCGCATTCTCGTGCGCGGGCTCTATCGCGCCCTGAGCGCCACCGCCGTAGGCCGCAACACGCACCTGGGCGAGAACGGCATGATCAAGCGGCTGGCCAATATCGTGCCGGCACTGATCCTCTCCAGCGGCGTGGTCCTGATCCCCGGCCTGCCGGAAACCCTGGTCACCGTAGTGCGCAACGTCTGCGGCGCCTTCATCGTGCTGACCATCGCGCTGGCCCTGAGCGCCCTGCTCGACCTGATCAACACCCTCTACCAGTTGCGCAAGGACGCTCACCTGCACCCGATCAAGGGCTACCTGCAGGTGATCAAGATCCTGGTGTTCGCCATCTGCGCGATCCTCATGGTCGCCACCCTGATCGACCGCTCGCCGCTGATTCTGCTCTCCGGCCTGGGTGCCATGGCGGCCGTGCTGATGCTGATATTCCAGGACACCCTGCTGTCCCTGGTGGCCAGCGTGCAGATCTCCTCCAACGACGTGATCCGCGTGGGTGACTGGATCGAGATGCCGCAGCTGAACGCCGACGGCGACGTGATCGACATCGCCCTGCACACGGTGAAGGTGCAGAACTGGGACAAGACCATCACCACCATCCCCACCAAGCGCTTCATCACCGACTCGTTCAAGAACTGGCGCGGCATGCAGGAATCCGGCGGCCGGCGCATCAAGCGCTCCATCTACCTGGACCAGAACAGCGTGCACTTCCTCGTCGCCGACGAGATCGCCCAGTTGCGCCGCTTCCGCCTGCTGGATCAGTACCTGAAGGCCAAGGAGAGCGAACTGCTGAGCTGGAACAGCCAGCTCGACGAGCCGCTGCGGGTGCCGGTCAACAGCCGCCAGCTGACCAACCTGGGGACCTTCCGCGCCTACGTGGAGAACTACCTGCGCCACAACGACGACATCCGCAAGGACATGACCCTGCTGGTGCGCCAGTTGAACCCCACCGCCGACGGCCTGCCGCTGGAGCTGTATTGCTTCACCAACACCACGGCCTGGGCGCGCTACGAGGCTATCCAGTCGGACATCTTCGACCACCTGCTGGCGATCCTCCCGGAGTTCGGCTTGCGCGTGTTCCAGCACCCGAGCGGCGCCGACATGCGTGAGCTGCGGCTGCCCGCCCAGCAGCCACAAGCCCCGGCTCCCGCAGCTTTCGACCACTCGTCGGCCTGAGCCGAAGCGGCATCAAGAAGCCAGTACGCCCGCCGATGCAGTGTCGATACCGGAATTTCCGGTAGTGCGAGCGAGAAACGGGATGCTGACGGTCAATACCAACATCGCCTCCTCGTTCACGCGTAGACAGTTGAGCAACACGGACAACGCACTGGGTAAGGCCATGCAGCGTCTGTCGACCGGCCAGCGCATCAACAGCGCCAAGGATGATGCCGCCGGTTTGCAGATCTCCAACGCCCTTACATCCCAGGTGCGTGGGCTCAACGTCGCCACGCGGAACGCGAATGACGGCATGTCGATGCTGCAGGTGGGAGAAGGCGCGCTGGAAAGCGTGACTACCGCCCTGCAGCGCATCCGTACGCTCGGCCTCCAGGCCATGAACGGCTCCAACACCGAGACCGATCGCGCCGCACTGAACCAGGAGGCGCAGAAGCTCCTGGAAGAGATCAACCGGGTCAACGAGACCACCACCTTCGGCGGCCGCAAGATCTTCAGCCAGGCCTCCGGCTCGCAATTGGGCAAGCTGGACGAGCGCGCGGTGCTCAACTCGCTCAAGGGCTTCTGGATCAGCGAGGGCGAGCAGCGCGTCTTCGACGCCTACGGCATCAAGGCCGACGGCGCCACGCTGAAGATCACTCTGAGCAACGACCCCTCCAGCACAACCCTCGCCTCGGTCGCCGGCTCGCCCGGTGCCGGGGGCAAGTACTACAACCAGGTGCTCGACGTGAACCTGGCCTACTTCGATGGGTCCAGCCTGCCCAACGGCGGCAACAACCCGGGCCAGTACACCGACCGCGTCCTGGCCCACGAGATGACCCACGCGGTGATGGGCCGGGCGATGAACTTCAACGCCCTGCCCGGCTGGTTCAAGGAAGGCACCGCGGAAGCCGTGCAAGGCGCCGACGAACGCCTGCGCAGTGACATCGCCGCCAGCAGCATCGGCGCGGTGGTGGGCGCCTTCGGCGGCATCGGCAACAGCGCCGGCTACTCCGCCTCCTACGCCGCGGTGCGCTACATGCACGCCGAGATCAAGGCCGCCGGCGGCAACGGCATCAAGGACGTGATGCAGTACCTGGCGGGCCACGCCAACTCCACCCTCGACGACGCCCTGGCCAACGCCAGCCGTGGCGCCTTCGCCAGTGCAGCCGACTTCGGCACCCAGTTCTCCGCCAACGGCGCCGCGTTCATCGCCGGGATGGACCTGACCAACGAGGACACCGGCGCCATCGGCGGCTTCGATGCCGACGGTGGCGATGTGCTCACCGCCGAAAACGTGCTGCCCAACCGCGGCACCGGTACGCCCGGCTCACTGGGCTTCACGCTGGAAGAGCCCAAGCTGTTCGACGCCAACGCCACCGGTAACGGCGTGCAGACCTCGCTGCAGGTGGGCGCCAATGCCTGGGAAACCATCGACGTCGGGCTCGCCTCCTTCAACACCGGGGCAATGGCGCTGAACAACGTCAACCTGATCAAGACCCCGGGCCTGGCGGTGATGGACATCGACGACGCCCTCGCCTACGTGGACCGCCAGCGGGCCTACATGGGTGCCATCCAGAACCGCCTGGACAACACCGTCGCCAACCTGCAGAACATCGCCGAGAACGCCAGCGCCAGCCGCTCGCGCATCACCGATGCGGACTTCGCCTCGGAGTCCGCCACCCTCGCGTCCCAGCAGATTCTCCGGCAGGCGGCCCAAAGCATGCTGGTGCAGGCCAACCAGATGCCCCAGGCGGTACTCTCGCTCCTCGGCTGACGCGCAATTCTCGCTACGTTTGTCCTCCCTCCGAGCAAGAATCTCTCACCTCACCAATCCCTTCGCACGAAATCACCAATTTTCTGACAAGCCTTGCCATATTCAACCCGAGTGAATAGGGTTGTCGGCATGAAAACCGCTCACACCCTCATCCTCCTGCGTCAACACGCCTGCCTACGTCTGGTCAGCCCACGACTGCGTAGCTGAATCGCGACGCCCTGCTTCACCCCGCATTTCATTTGGCCGGCCGCCGTCATCAGGCCCATCAGAACAAGGATTTCCCCATGAGCATGCTCAACGACCCGTCTCGCAAGTACCGCGCCTTCCCCGCCATCAACCTGCCCGACCGCACCTGGCCGTCGAAGACCATCACCGAAGTGCCGATCTGGTGCAGCTCCGACCTGCGCGACGGCAACCAGTCGCTGATCGAGCCGATGGACGCGCAGAAGAAGATGCGCTTCTTCAAGACCCTGGTGCAGGTGGGCCTGAAGGAAATCGAGGTGGCCTTCCCCTCCGCTTCGCAGACCGACTTCGACTTCGTTCGCGAGCTGATCGAGAACGGCCACATCCCGGATGACGTCACCATCCAGGTGCTGACCCAGGCCCGCGAAGACCTGATCACCCGCACCTTCGAATCCCTCAAGGGCGCGAAGAAGGCCATCGTCCACGTCTACAACGCCACCGCGCCGTCCTTCCGCCGCATCGTCTTCAACCAGGACCGCCAGGGCGTGATCGACATCGCCACCGGCGCCGCCCGCCTGATCAAGCAACTGGCCGCCAAGCAGCCGGAAACCCAGTGGACCTTCCAGTACTCGCCGGAAATCTTCAGCTCCACCGAGCAGGACTTCTCCCTGGAAGTGTGCAACGCGGTGATCGACGTCTGGGAACCGACCCCGACCAACAAGATCATCCTCAACCTGCCGGCCACCGTGGAATGCGCCACGCCGAACGTCTACGCCGACCAGATCGAGTGGTTCGGCCGTCACATCAACAAACGTGACAGCGTGATCATCAGCCTGCACACCCACAACGACCGTGGCACCGGCGTGGCCGCCACCGAGTTGGGCCTGATGGCCGGCGCCGACCGCGTCGAAGGCTGCCTGTTCGGCAACGGCGAGCGCACCGGCAACGTCGACCTGGTGACCCTGGCGCTGAACATGTACACCCAGGGCCTGCACCCGCAGCTGGACTTCTCCGACATCGACGCCGTGCGCAAGGTGGTCGAGGAGTGCAACCAGCTGCCGGTCCACCCGCGTCACCCCTATGTGGGCGACCTGGTGCACACCGCCTTCTCCGGCTCCCACCAGGACGCCATCCGCAAGGGCTTCGCCCAGCAGAAGGAAGACGGTGTCTGGGAAGTGCCCTACCTGCCGATCGACCCGGCCGACATCGGCCGCAGCTACGAGGCGGTGATCCGCGTCAACAGCCAGTCGGGCAAGGGCGGCATCACCTTCCTGCTGGAGCAGGAATACGGCATCAGCCTGCCGCGTCGCATGCAGATCGAATTCAGCCAGGTGGTGCAACGCGAGACCGACCGCCTCGGCCTGGAGATGACCGCCGAACAGATCTACAAGCTGCTCGACAGCGAGTACCTGCAAGCCACCACGCCCTACACCCTGAAAGGCCACCGCCTGCAGGAAGAGAACGGCACCAGCGCCGTGGACATCGAAGTGCAGATCAAGGGCGAGACCCAGCACCTGCGCGGCATGGGCAAGGGCCCGCTGGAAGCCCTGGTGGCCAGCCTGCCGGTGAAGGTGGAGATCATGGACTACTCCGAGCACGCCATCGGTGGCGGCGCCAACGCCAAGGCCGCGGCCTATATCGAACTGCGCCTCGACGGTGGCCGCGCGCTGCACGGCATCGGCATCGACGAGAACATCACCACCGCCAGCTTCCGTGCCCTGTTCAGCGCCCTCAACCGCGCCCTGAGCCAGACCGAAGCCGAAGCCGCCTGACACCCGGCCAGCCAATGAAAACCCCGCCAATCGGCGGGGTTTTGTTTTTCCGGGGATAACCCGGTGTGCATCTCTAGCCCTGTTGCTGCCAGTGGCAGCGACCCCAGGCGCACATCGCCTCCAGCACCGGCTGCAGGCTGGCGCCATGCTCGGTGAGGCGGTACTCCACACGCGGCGGCACCTCGGCGAACACCGTGCGCGACAGTACGCCATCGTGCTCCAGCTCGCGCAGCTGCTGGGTCAGCATCTTTTCGGTGATGCCCGGCACCCGGCGCTTGAGCTCGGAGAAGCGCAGCGCCTCCTTCATCAGGTGATACACCAGCAGCGACTTCCACTTGCCGCCGATCACATCCAGCGTCACCTCCACCGGCGTGTTGTAGACCTTGTCGCCCGAAACCAGACGCTTGGATTCGGTGGCGATCGGCTCGTGTTCGCTCATATTGCTTACCCGCTAGTAAGTGACTGCCAGAATCGTACGTACTTGTCAGCAAGAATGCCACCTGCATAATCGACCGCCACATTCATGCCGAATGCAGCCGATGGAGATCGAACCATGACCGCACGCAACCTGTTCCAGCCCTCCCGACTGGGCAGCCTCCAGCTCCCCAACGCGGTGGTGATGGCGCCCCTCACCCGCCAGCGCAGCCTGCAACCCGGCAACATCCCCAGCGAACTCAATGCCACCTACTACGCCCAGCGCGCCGGCGCCGGCCTGATCATCAGCGAAGCCACCCAGGTCTGCCCCGAAGGCCAGGGCTATGCCTGGACCCCGGGCATCCACAGCGCCGAACAGATCGAAGGCTGGAAGAAGGTCACCCGCGCCGTGCATGACAAGGGCGGCCGCATCGTCCTGCAGCTCTGGCACGTGGGGCGCATCTCCCACCCGCTGCTGCAACCGGGCGGCGTCGACCCCGTCGCCCCCTCCGCCATCCAGGCCAAGGCTGATTGCTATGTGCAGGAAGCCGACGGCAGTCACCACCGCGAACCCACCGCCAAGCCCCGTGCCCTGGAGATCGACGAACTCCCCGGCGTGGTCGCCGCCTACGCCCAGGGCACGGCCAACGCCCTGCGCGCCGGTTTCGACGGCGTGGAGGTGCACGCCGCCAACGGCTACCTGCTGGACCAGTTCCTCTGCTCCGGCAGCAACCAGCGCACCGACGCCTACGGTGGCTCGGCTGCGAACCGCGCGCGCTTGGTACTGCAGGTGATCGACGCCGTGATCGCCACCACCGGCGACAGCGGTCGCGTGGGCGTGCGTATTTCCCCCATGGGCACCTTCGGCGACATCAGCGACGCCAACCCGCGCGAAACCTTCGGCTACCTGGTGGAGCAGCTGAACAGCCGCAACCTCGCCTACCTGCACATCAACAAGCCGGACTGGCTCGGCGGCACCTTCGAAGGCTTCGACGACCTGCTGCGTGAACTGCGCGACCGCTACCAGGGCAAGATCATCCTCGCCGGTGGCCTGGACAGCAGCAGCGCCGAAGCCGCCCTGAGCACCGGCCTGGCCGACGCCGTCGCCTTCGGTCGCCCCTACATCGCCAACCCCGACCTGGTGGAACGCCTGCGCCAGGACGCGCCCCTCAACCAACCGGACGCCAACACCTTCTACGGTGGCGCCGAAGCCGGCTACACCGACTACCCGACCCTGGGTTGAACGGGGGCTGAAACGAAAACGCCGGGCAATGCCCGGCGTTTTTCATGGCAACGGCTCAGACGAGCCCGAACAGCAGAAGGACCGGCACCATGGCGACGATGAACCCCAGCATGAACAGCAGGCCGATGCCCACGCTGCGCCACAACGAGAAGAACGCGCCATTGGCGATCTTGTGCTGGTCCACTTGCGTACCGAACAGCTGCCGGGCATAGGCATTCATCGCAACAACCTGGACCACGCCGAACACGATGGCGGGCACGTTCTCCGGCAGCAGGGCACCGGCGACGATTATCGCGATGAAGAAACCGATCGAGACGGCCCAGAGCTTCCCGGTCTCGCCACCCCGCCCCATCGCCTTGAGATTGGCGGCGATGACATAAGCCCCCGCCAGCGGCGTGCCGAAGAAGGTGGCGATGCCGATGCCGGGGATGCTGTAGAGGCGCAGATGCTCGGTGCCGGTAGTCGGCGCCAGCAGCTCGGCGGTAGGGGTCTGGAAGGGGTTTTCGGCTTCCGTGCTCATATCGGGCTCCTGTGGGTAACGTAGAAGAAGGACGAGGAGCGCCATGATACGGAGCCGCCCGGCATCGGGCGACCCCGGATGAAGGGGCGGCCAGTATCACCCGGCCATCCCGCCCATCAGTTGCAGGCGCCCTCGTCGCGCCACACCTTGCCGCTGCCGTCCGCTCCGGTGTACTCCGGATTGCCCGGCTCAGAGCCACGGTTCCACCAACGCGCGGTATAGAGACGGCCATTGTGGGTCACCCCGCTACCTTCCCAATAAGCCTCATCGGCGCTCCAGGGCTTGGCACAGCGGCCCGTACCCGGCTGCTCGATGACCTGGGCGCCGACCTTCACCTCGTGGGTGCGGGTCGCCTCTTTCTGCCCATTGCTCAAAGTCAGGGTGAAGCGGTAAGCCACCTCCTGGTCCTGCAACGGCGCTACGAACGTCAGGTTGGCACCACTCGCCTTGATGGAAACCTGCGGGCTCACGCTCCAGCGGTAGGTCAACGGCAGGTTGGCCGGATCGGTGGAGGCGGCGGCACTCAGGCGGACCTCACTGCCGGCAGTGGCCATGGAAGGGCCGGAAATGCGCGCCACGGGCGGCAGGACTGCAGGCGGGTTCTCCGGGGTCTCGGTGCCGGTACCACTGCAGGCCCCCAGGTCGCGCCAGACCTTGCCGCTGCCATCCGGCCCGGTGAACGCCGGGTCACCCGGCTCGTTACCCCGGGTCCACCAGCGCGCCTCGTAGGTGCGCCCCTTCCTCTGCACCTTGCTGCCCGACACGTAGTCGGATGTCGCGCTCCACGCGGTATGGCAGGTCGGTGACCCCGTGATGCCGGCCTTCACCAGTACCGGGTGGGCCTTGCGTACCGTGTGCTTGCCGTTGCTCACAGCCAGCTCGAAGGTGAAGCGGGTGTCCTTGTCGAGTGCCGGAGCCTTGAAGGAAACCCGGGGGCCATCGAAGCTGAAGTCCAGCTTGGGCGAGGCCGACCAGGTGTAGCTGAGCACGCTGCCCTGCGGATCGCTGGATGCGGAGGCGTCCAGACGAACCGTATCACCCGCGCTGGCCGATGCCGGGCCGCTGATCTGCGCCACCGGCGGCAGGATGGCGCTGACCGGTTTCAGGCTGGCGAGCTTGACCAGGTTGTCTGCTGTGAACTGGCCCTCGGCCAACAAGGTCCAGTCGCCATCTGGCCGATCACCGGCGTGCACTTCGTAGTCCTTGATGTTGCCGAAAAGGCCGCTGGCCTGACGCGGGAGGTAATGCAACTGGGAGAAACGCTCGGGAGCTCCAAGGTCGATGACGAAGTCGTACGGATAGTTCTCCTTGGACGAGGAATACCAGTAGGTATTGGTTCCGCCATCGATGGCATTTTCAGGCTTGTAGCCCTTGGACGAGATCACGCGCCACTGATCACGCGGCAACGAGCGTCCATCGGCATTGGCCAGGTGGAGTTCGGAGATGCTGGCGGCTTTGCCACCGTCGATCGCCGACTTGGCGACAAGGCGGAGGTAGCGCGCCTCTACCGTGTCCTGCTTCCTGGAGAACGCATGACCTTCGAGCACCTGGTCGGTCGCCGTGCGGTTGTCTTGCACTCTCATGGCCAGGTACCAGCGCCCGGGCCTGGGGTCCTTGACCCCCAGGGCCACGCCAGCCGCCATGATCGATCGCTCGTCATATTGGGTAGCGGTCGGCTGCTGGCCATAGCGGAGGTAGAGCTGAATGCGCCCGTGGATCTCATGGCCCGCGCCATGGTTGGCGGCGAACGCCAGGCGCTCGGTCCCTGCCGGTACGTCGATGGGGAAATATCGCCATTCATTTCGATCCAGCGTGACGCGCTCTTCCAGGAACTTGGTTGCACGCTCGGTTTCCAGCGGAACCACGGAGGGGCTGTAGGCGGACATCCGTGCGCTGTTCTCGCGCCAGAGCCGGGCCACGTTGGCCATCTCCGGATGGCCCAGCGGCACGCCCATCCGATCCTTCAGATCCGGGTTGGAGAAGTAGTTGACCTGGTTGCCGCACATGATGGTTCCGACGCGACCGTTGTGATAGCCGTAGTGGTAGCCATCGCCTTCCGGACAGTGGTTGGCGCCGATGTTATGCCCGACCTCGTGGCGGAAGGTGGTGGGCGAGGTGATCACGTTGATGGAATAGCGGCCACGGATGTTGCCCCAGCCCAGCATTGTGTCTTCGCCCGTGATGCCGCTGAAGAAACCGGTAACGAGGTCAGGCCCGTATTGGCGCATGCCGTCGGCGAACAGGACGTTCAACTTGTGCAGCGTTTCCCTGGTGATCGAATGTTCGCTCTCGATGACCTGGGTACCCACGAGGCGAAGGCGCACGCCCTCGACCTTGGAGTTCTTCAAAGCCAGGTTGACCGAGGCGATCTGTGCGAGCGCATAGGCCTCATGGTCGCCGATGTATTTGACGGCTTTGCGGGAGAAGCCAGCCAGGACATCAACGACGATCTCGCCATTGGCATTGCGGTCAACCAGGTAGCTGCGGGCTCCGGAGAAGGATTGCACTTCATGGGGCAGATCGGCTTGCGGATCCTCTACGTAGTCACGCGAGGCGGGAGGGTGAGTGTGACTTGCGTCGTAGCGCGTGAGGGTCTGCTGCCCCGATGCTTCGCAGCGGATGACGATGTTGGATTCGGGCAGCAAGGCAATGAAACTGCCATCCTGGCGGGCGACCACGATGACGTCATCGACGGGTTGCAGCGTGCGTGCGCCCACCCCGGAAAACGCCCCGCCGGTATACACCTTGAGATCGTCAAATGTCTCCGCACTCTCCAGGGCCAGCCCCGAGAGGTTGAGGCCGGTGGCACTGCGCAACTGCTCGGTTCCCCTTGGCGCGACGGCGCTCAAGGTCCGGGCGGAAAGGAGGCTGGAGAGTTCGATGAAATGCCCCGTCTGGGTATCCAGCACCTGGGGTACCGGAGCGTCGTCGGGGGAGTGGCCCGAATGTGCCTGGACGCCCAGGGGGAGGAGCGCCGCCAGGCCAAGGCTGGCGATCCAGGTGCGAGTGGAACGACTGAGTGGGTTCAAGCGGAACGTCGGCATGAAGAATTCCTGGTCAGCAGCACGCCTTGCGAGCTCTTCACAGTGCAGCGCGCCAAGGGATTGACAGAATGAGTAGTGGCCGGCGACGCCATGCTAGGGGCAGGCCGCAGGGGAAGTAAAAGAAACGAGGCTGAATTCAGACGCGTCTTAGGCGCCAGGCAGGGAGCTGACCCACTGGCAGGCTGCGGTCGAGGCAGGAGAGGAACTCGGCACCTTCGGGTGCCGAGCATGCGCGAGGATCAAAGGGTCAGGGTGAAGCCGTCCGCATCCAGGTGCGCGGGGAAGCGCTCGCGGTAGCTGGCCAGGGCGCTGGCGCTGAGGGTGACGCTGAATACGCCCTCCTGCGCGGCGGCATCGAGCAGCGTCTCGCCCTGAAAGTCCAAGGCCTGGCTGTCACCACTGTAGGGATGGCCCTTGCCGTCCTCGCCGACGCGGTTAACCGCTGCCACGTAGCAGAGGTTCTCGATGGCCCGTGCCGGCAGCAGGCGGTTCCAGTGATGACGACGCGCGGCGGGCCAGTTAGCGGTGTAGAGCAGCAGGTCGGTGTCGTGGGGATCACGGCTCCAGACCGGGAAGCGCAGGTCGTAACAGACCAGCGGGCGCACCCGCCAGCCCTTGAGCTCGAACAGCGCCTGGGTCTCGCCCGGGGTGTAGTGCTTGTGCTCGCCGGCCATGCGGAACAGGTGGCGCTTGTCGTAGTGCAGCACTTCGCCGTCGGGGCGCGCCCAGAGCAGGCGGTTGCGATGGCTGCCGTCGGCGGCGCGGATGATCAGGCTGCCGGTGACCACGGCATCGATGCGCCGGGCCTGCTCGCGCAGCCAGGCGTAGGTGACGCCCTCTTCCTCCTCGGCGAGGGTGGCCGAATCCATGGAGAAGCCGGTGGTGAACATCTCCGGCAGCACCACCAGGTCGGCGCCACGGGCCTGTTCCAGCAGCACCTCGAAGTGGCTGCGGTTGGCAGCGGCGTCGTGCCAGACCAGGGTGCTTTGCACCAGGGCCAGCTTGAGGTCGGGCAACGTGGTCAGATCGCGCATAGTTTTTCCGCTGCCTGGCGCAGCGTCTCCTCACGTTTGGCGAAGCAGAAGCGCACCAGACGCAGGTCGCGCGGGGCGCTCTGGTAGAACACCGACACGGGAATGGCGGCAACGCCATGTTCACGGGTCAGCCATTCGGCCATGGCCACATCGTCCAGCTCGGGGCGGATGGCGCTGTAGTCCACCAGTTGGAAGTAGGTGCCGGCGGCGCGGGTGAAGCCGAAGCGGGAGCCGGCCAGCAGGTCGCAGAACAGGTCGCGCTTGGCCTGGTAGAAGCCGGGGAGCTCGGTGAGGTGCTCCGGGTGGTCGGCCATGAAATCGGCCAGCGCCCATTGCAGCGGGGTGACGCCGCAGAAGTTGACGTACTGGTGCACCTTGCGCAGCTCGGCGGAAAGCGCCGGTGGCGCGACCACGTAGCCGGTCTTCCAGCCGGTGACGTGGTAGGTCTTGCC
This sequence comes from Aquipseudomonas alcaligenes MRY13-0052, assembly GCA_000474255.1. Classification (GTDB taxonomy): domain Bacteria; phylum Pseudomonadota; class Gammaproteobacteria; order Pseudomonadales; family Pseudomonadaceae; genus Metapseudomonas; species Metapseudomonas solani. The sequence continues at coordinate 190,880 of BATO01000001.1, read as the reverse complement.
GAAGGAGCTGACCACGAAGGCGCGGGCGTAGAGCTCGTCGTGGGACAGCACGCTGACATGGGCCTGGCCGTCGAACACCAGGTGCTCGTAGACCTCGTCGGACACCAGGTAGATGTCACGGCCACGGATCAGCGCCGCCAACTGGTCCAGCTCGGCGCGGGAGATCAGTGCACCGCTGGGGTTGTGCGGGCTGTTGAGGATGATCATCCGGGTGCGGTCGCTGAGGGCGTCGGTCATGCGCTGCCAGTCGATGGCGAAGCCCGGCAGGGCCAGGGGCACATGCACGCAACGTCCACCGGCCAGCTCCACGGACGGCTCGTAGCTGTCGTAGCAGGGGTCGAGGACGATGACCTCGTCACCGGCGCGCACCACCGCCTGGATGGCACAGAAGATCGCTTCGGTGGCGCCAGGGGTGACCGTGACCTCGGTGTCGACATCCACCTTGCGACCGTAGAAGGTCGCGACCTTGGCGGCCACCTGCTGGCGCAGCGCCGGCAGGCCGGTCATGGGCGCGTATTGGTTGTGGCCAGCGCCGATATGACGGGCCACCGCATCGCACAACGCGGCAGGGGCGGAGAAATCCGGGAAGCCCTGGGACAGGTTGATGGCGCCGGTTTCGGCGGCGAGCTGGGACATGCGGGTGAAGATGGTGGTGCCGACGTTGGGCAACTTGCTGGCGATCATTTCTTCAGGCTGCTGGCGACTGGGGATGGCGGCTAGCTTAAGGCCTGACGGGGCTCGTGACCAAGATGAAAGCGGTGCCGGGTGGCGCTGCGTAAAGGCCCGGAACAACAGAAATGAAAAAGGCGCCCATGGGCGCCCTCTTCTGGTGCTGCGAGAATCAGCGGTTCTTGTCGCGGCGCTTCTTGTCAGCCTTCTTGTGATGGGACATGAGGCGGCGCTTCTTGTTCACCTGGCGGTCGGTGAGGGTGTTCTTCTTGCCCTCGAAGGGGTTGTCGCCCCCCTTGTACTCGATGCGGATGGGCGTACCCACCAGCTTCAGCACGCGCCGGTAGGTGTTCTCCAGGTAGCGCGAGTACGACTTGGGCACCGACTCGACCTGGTTGCCGTGGATCACGATCAGCGGCGGGTTGGCCCCCCCGAGGTGGGCATAGCGCAGCTTGATGCGGCGACCGTTGACCAGCGGTGGCTGGTGCTCCTGCACCGCGCCTTCGAGGATCTGGGTCAGGCGGCTGGTGGGCCAGCGGGTGATGGCGGATTTGAAGGACGCCTGCACCGACTTGTACAGGTTGCCTACACCGGTGCCATGCAGCGCGGAAATGAAGTGGATGTCGGCGAAGTCGACGAAGAACAGCCGGCGCTCCAGCTCGGTCTTCACGTAGTCGCGCTCACCGGATTCCATGCCGTCCCACTTGTTCAGGGCGATGACCAGCGCGCGGCCGGTTTCCAGCACGAAGCCGAGCAGGTTGAGGTCGTGCTCGACCACGCCTTCACGGGCGTCCATGACGAAGATCACCACGTTGGCGTCCTGGATCGCCTGCAGCGTCTTGACCACCGAGAACTTCTCGACCGCTTCGAAGATCTTGCCGCGACGGCGCACGCCGGCGGTGTCGATCAGGGTGTACTTCTCTTCGTTGCGCTCGAAGGGGATGTAGATGCTGTCGCGTGTGGTGCCGGCCTGGTCATAAACGATGACCCGCTCCTCGCCGAGCATGCGGTTGACCAGCGTCGACTTGCCGACGTTGGGGCGACCGATGATGGCGATCTTGATGCCGTCCTTCTCGCTCGGCCCGGGGATGCGGCTGAGTTCTTCGCCTTCGGCGACCTCCTCGGCCTGGAGCGAAGCGTCTTCCTCGGCCGCGTCATCGCGGGGGAATTCGCCGAGGGCTTCCTGCAGCATCTGGCTGATGCCACGCCCGTGGGCCGCGGCGATCGGCAGGGCGTCGCCCAGGCCCAGGGGGCTGAACTCGGCGCGGGCGAGGTCCGGGTCGACGGTGTCGACCTTGTTCGCGACCAGGTAGGTCTTTTTGTTGCGCTTGCGCAGGTGCTCCGCGATGGACTGATCGGCAGCGCTCATGCCGGCGCGGGAGTCGACCATGAACAGCACTGCATCGGCCTCTTCGATGGCCTGCAGGGACTGTTCGGCCATCTTCGCGTCGATGCCCTGCTCGTCACCCGAGATACCACCGGTATCGATGACGATGAAGGTGCGGCCGTTCCACTTCGCCTCGCCGTATTGGCGGTCACGGGTCAGCCCCGCGTACTCCGCGACGATGGCGTCGCGGGTCTTGGTCAGGCGGTTGAACAGGGTGGACTTGCCGACGTTCGGGCGGCCCACCAGGGCAATTACGGGAACCATGAGGCTCTCCAATTCGTTATTTCAGAAAACGCAACGGCCGCTGCCGTCAGACGGCAGCGGCCGGACACTATTTTTCAGCTTAGCGGATGGTCAGCGCGACCAGCTTCCCGCCGTTTCCGAAGGCATACAGCATGTCGCCGATCACCAGCGGACGGGCACGCAGGCCGTCGCCGTCGATCTTCTCGCGGCCCACGAAGTGACCATCCACCTGGCTCAGCAGGTGCAGGTAGCCTTCGAAGTCGCCGACAGCCACGTAGCTGGAGAACACTTCCGGAGCCGAAAGCTGGCGACGGGCCAGGGATTCGTTGCTCCACAGCGCCGAGGAGGAACGCTCGTCGATGCCTTCGATGGTGCCGCTGGCCTGGCTCACGTAGACGTTGCCGAAGCCCTGGGCAACGCCCACGTAGCTGGAGGCTTCGCGCTGCCAAAGCACACGGCCGCTGTCCAGGTCCAGACCCGCGACGCGGCCCTGGTAGGTGGCGACGTACAGGGTGCCACCGGACAGCAGCAGGCCACCGTCGATGTCGACCACGCGATCCAGCTCGGAACGGCCTTGCGGCACGGCGACGCGTTGTTCCCAGATGGGCAGGCCGCGTTGCACGTCGAGGGCGATGACCTTGCCCGACGACAGGCCGGCAACGGCCAGGCGGTTGGTCACGATCGGCGCACCGGTACCACGCAGGGTCAGCACGGCGGGGGTGTTTTCGTAGATCCAGCGCTGCTCACCGGTCGCTGCGTCGAAGCCGAACAGGGTGTCGTTCTGGGTCTGTACCACCACCACGTCACCGTTGGTGGCCGGCGGAGCGAGGACTTCACCGTTGACCCGGGCACGCCACTTCTCTTCGCCAGTGCTGGCGTCGAGGGCGATCACCTGGCCCTTGAGGGTACCGACCAGCACCAGGCCGTAGCCTGCACCGACCGCGCCGGATACCGGCAGGTCCAGCTCCTGTTCCCAGAGCTTGTCGCCGCTCATGCGGTCGATGGCGACCACCAGGCCTTCGACGTCACCGGCATAGATGACATCGCCGTCCACGGAGGGGACCAGCATGTTGTAAGAATCACCCTGACCTTCGCCGATGGAGCGGCTCCAGACTTCTTTGAGCTGGACCTCTTCGGTGATGTCGGGCAGTTCGGCAGGCGGCAGTTCCTTCTTGCTATTGCTGCTGCAACCTGCGGCCAGAACGGCCATGGCCAGCAGTGCGGCAAATTTCCAGCGCATCACGTCACGCATCCCCTTTGGCCAGGTCGTCGAGCTTCATCTGCAAGCCACCGACCGCTGCATCTTCCGGCAGGGCGGCCTTGGCTTTCTCATAGGCGGCATGCGCCTCGTCGGAACGACCCAGCTGTACCAGCAGATCGCCTTTCAGTTCTTCACGGCTGGCCAGGTAGGACTTGCTGGCATCGCCTTCGAGCAGCTTCAACGCGTCGTCGACCTTGCCCTGGGCAGCCAGGACACGGGCCAGGCGCTGACGGGCCAGCTCGCCGAGGGTGGCGTCGGCAGGCTTGTCCACCACGGCCTTGAGTTCGGCGGCAGCGTCATCGAGCTTGCCGGATTCGACCGCCACCTTGGCGACGAACAGGCTGCCGTACTGGGCGTAGTGGGTACCGCCGAAATCGGTTTTGAGCTTGGTGGCCAGTTCGGCGACCTTGCCGGCGTCGGGCTTGCCGGACGGATTCAGCGCGGTTTCCAGCAATTGCTGGTAGACCTGGGACGCGCCCTGGGCCTGGTTGGTCTGGTGCTTCTGCCAGGCCTGCCAGCCGAAGACCACCACCAGCGCGAGGGCGCCGCCGGTGAGCAGGGGCTTGCCATTGCGCTGCCACCAATCCTTGATCGCCGCCAGCTCTTCATCTTCGGTACGCGTGCTCACCCCAATACTCCTATGTTCTAAAGGCTCAAGCCTGATCGATGCAGGCCGCCAGGCGCTCTGCGAGAGCGTCCCAGGCGATGTTCTGTTGTTCGCTGTCGTCGCGCAGGGGTTTGAAACCTACCACGCGGTTGGCCAGTTCGTCCTCACCCAGGATCAGGGCGAAGCGCGCGCCGCTCTTGTCGGCTTTCTTGAACTGGCTCTTGAAGCTGCCAGCACCGGAGTTGACCAGCAGGCGCAGGCCGGGAACGGCGTCGCGCAGCTGCTCGGCCAGCGCCAGGGCCGCGAGTTCGGCAGGCTCGCCGAATGCGCAGATGAAGGCATGCGCCGGGGCGTTGAGCTCGGCGGGGATCAGCTCCAGGGTTTCCAGCAGCAGCACCAGGCGCTCGACGCCCATGGCGAAGCCAACACCCGGGGTCGGCTTGCCGCCGAACTGGGTGATCAGGCCGTCATAGCGACCACCGCCGCAGACGGTGCCCTGGGAGCCGAGCTTGTCGGTGACCCATTCGAAGGCGGTGCGGCTGTAGTAGTCCAGCCCGCGCACCAGCTTCTGGTTGATCTCGTAGCGGATGCCGACTGCGTCGAGACGCGCCTTGAGGCCTTCGAAGTGGGCCACGGACTCGGCGTCCAGGTAGTCGTGCAGGCGCGGGGCGTCGACGAGCAGGGCCTGGGTTTCCGGCACCTTGCTGTCGAGGATGCGCAGCGGGTTGGTGGTCATGCGGCGCTGGCTGTCTTCGTCGAGACGGTCGAAGCGCTCCTGCAGGTAGGTCACCAGGGCCTCGCGGTAGGCGACACGCGCCTCGCTGGAACCCAGGCTGTTGAGCTGCAGGGTCACGGCGTCGCCGAGGCCGAGCTTCTTCCACAGGCGCCAGGTGAGCACGATCAGCTCGGCGTCGATGTCCGGGCCGGGCAGGTTGAAGACTTCCACGCCGATCTGGTGGAACTGGCGATAACGGCCTTTCTGCGGCTTCTCGTAGCGGAACATCGGGCCCGCGTACCAGAGCTTCTGCACCTGGCCGCCGCCGGTCATGCCGTGCTCAAGCACCGCACGCACGCAGCCCGCGGTGCCTTCGGGGCGCAGGGTCAGGGATTCTTCGTTGCGGTCGAGGAAGGTGTACATCTCCTTGTCGACCACATCGGTGCCTTCGCCGATGCCGCGGGCGAAGAGTTCGGTGAACTCGAGGATCGGCAGGCGGACTTCACGGTAGCCGTAGCTGTCCAGCAGGTCTGCCAGGGTGCGTTCCAGATACCGCCAGGCAGGGGTCTGCTCCGGCAGGATGTCGTTCATGCCACGGATGGCTTGCAGCGTCTTGCTCACTCGGAATCCTTAATCAGCTGCGGGCGATGACGGCCGCGTCAGCCTCGACCTTTTCGGCCGCTTTGCGACGGATCAGCTTTTCCAGCTCATCCACCAGGTTGTCATTGTTCAGCTTCTGCGCCGGCTTGCCGTCGATGTAGATCAGGTTGTTCGGCGTGCCGCCGGTCAGCCCCACATGGGCTTCCTTGGCTTCGCCGGGACCGTTGACCACGCAGCCGATGACCGCGACGTCCAGCGGAACCAGCAGGTCCTCAAGGCGCCCTTCCAGCTCGTTCATGGTCTTGACCACATCGAAGTTCTGCCGCGAGCAGCTCGGGCAGGCGATGAAGTTGATGCCACGGGAGCGCAGGCGCAGGGACTTGAGGATGTCGTAACCGACCTTGATCTCTTCGACCGGGTCGGCCGCCAGCGAGATGCGGATGGTATCGCCAATCCCGTCGGCGAGCAGCATGCCCAGGCCCACGGCGGACTTCACGGTGCCGGAGCGCAGGCCGCCGGCTTCGGTGATGCCCAGGTGCAGCGGCTGGACGATCTGCGTGGCCAGCAGGCGGTAGGCTTCCACCGCCATGAACACATCGGACGCCTTGACGCTGACCTTGAAGTCCTGGAAGTCCAGGCGATCCAGGTGCTCGACATGGCGCAGCGCGGACTCCACCAGGGCTTGCGGGGTGGGTTCGCCGTATTTCTTCTGCAGGTCCTTCTCCAGCGAGCCGGCGTTGACGCCGATGCGGATCGGGATGCCTCGGTCACGGGCGGCATCGACCACGGCGCGCACACGGTCTTCGCGACCGATGTTGCCCGGGTTGATGCGCAGGCAGTCGACGCCCAGCTCCGCCACGCGCAGGGCGATGGTGTAGTCGAAGTGGATGTCGGCGACCAGGGGTACGTTGACCAGTTTCTTGATCTTGCCGAAGGCCTCGGCGGCGTCCATGTCCGGTACCGAAACGCGGACGATGTCGGCGCCGGCTTCTTCCAGGCGACGGATCTGGCCAACGGTGGCAGCCACGTCGCAGGTATCGGTGTTGGTCATGCTCTGCACGGCGATGGGGGCATCACCGCCCACCGGTACCGAGCCGACCCAGATCTTGCGGGACTGGCGGCGTTTGATCGGGGATTCACAATGCATGGCTTATTGCCCCAGCTTCAGGCGAGCAGTCTCGCCGTGGGTGTAGGGCGCTACGTCGACGGACTGGCCGTTGTAGCTGACCTGGGCGCCACGGGCGTAGCCGAGGCGCAGTTCGAACGGCGGCCGGCCGGCCAGCTCGACGCTCTCGCCGGTGCGCTTAAGGGCGCTGAGCAGGACCTTGCCATCGGCATCGGTCACCTGGGTCCAGCAGTTGGCGACGAACTGGATACGCACCAGGCCCTGGCCTGCGGCGGCAACTACCGGAGCCTGAGCGGGCGCGGTAGCGGACGGAGCAGTCGGAGTGGCCGGCATAGCCGAGACGACGGGAGCGGACGGGGCTGCGGGGGCCGACAAGGCAGGAGCTGCCGGGGCGCTGGTGGCAGGTGCGCTGCCCTGGGGAAGCGGCAGGGCCTGGGCCGGTGCTGGGCTGGTGCCTGCGGTAGGCGGTGTGCCTTCCGGCTGCGCGGCCACTTCCGGGGACAGCTCGCTCGGTGCAGCGTCTTCGCCCTCCTGGGCGTCGGCCACGGCCTGGTCCTCGGGCTCGTCCAGCGGGTGGATCTGGGTGGTGCCGTCGGCGCTTTCGACCTCGACGTGCTCCATGCTGATGTCGGCGGTTTCGCCGCTACGGCGCTCGGCCTGGTCCTGCCACCAGAGGAAACCGATGACGCCGAGGACCAGCAGGAGGGCGAAGCTGACGAAGCGCAGCACGCTCTGCGACAGGCGCACGGGCTCCTCGATGCGGCCGAGGCTGTGGACATTGCTGCCGGTGGCGTCGGTGCCGGTGTAGAGGTCGAAATCGGTCACCAGGCGCGCCTGGTCCATACCCAGCAGCTTGGCGTAGGCACGGATGTAGCCACGGGCAAAGGTGTGGCCGGGCAACTGCTCGAATGAGCCCGCCTCAAGCTGACGCAGGGCCTGCTCGGTCAGGTTCAGCTGTCGGGCGACCTCGGCAAGGCTCAGGTCCTTGCTTTCACGTGCCTGGCGCAGTGTCTCGCCTGGGTTGGCACGGGTCGCGGCGGCAATTTCGGGTTGCGACGCTTTCATCTTTGCTCCGACAGGTATTGCTGGTATTCCGGCGTGCCGGGATAGAGTCGTTTGAGTTGCAGACCCAGGCTCGCGGCCTGGTCGCGATCATCGAATACGGTGGCCAGCCGAGTGCCCAGCAACAGGCTGCGGGCGCTCTGGGGGGCGATCTTGCTGTAGCGGTCGTAGTAGTCGCGGGCCGGGACGTATTGCTTCTCGGCGTAGGACAGGTCGGCCATCTCCAGCAGCGCAACCGGCTGCTGGCGGTTCAGGCGCAGGGACTTGTCGAAATGCTGCTTAGCCAGGTCCGGGCGGTTCATCCGCAGGGCGGTCAGGCCGAGGTTCTCGAACACACGGGAGCGTTCGGGATAGAGGCTGTCTTCGGCGGCCTGCTCGAAGCGCTCGTAGGCTTCCTCGTAGCGTTTCTGCTCATAGAGGAAACCGCCGTAGTTATTGAGGATGCGGGAATCAGTGCGCGAGGACAGGGCCTTGCGGAAATGCTCGTCGGCGAGCTTGGGCTCCATCTCGGTCTGGAACACCAGGGCCAGCGCAGCGTTGGCGTCGGCGCTGGACGAGTCGAGCTCCAGAGCCTTGCGCAGGGGCACCTTGGCCCGCTCGGCAGCCCCTTGGGAGAGATAGCCGATGCCCAGCTGGATGTAGGCGTCGCGGGCCTTGTCGCGGCCTTCCGCGGTCTTCATCGGGTCAACGGAGCCAGTGGACACGCAGCCCACCAGGCTGGCGAAAACGAGAAGCAGCGCGGGGCGCAGGGTCATGGGTGTCCTCTCTTCAATTTCGGTTGGCAGCGTTCTGTGGCGCGTCGGTATCGCCATTGAGCTGGCGGACGGCTATGTAGCGCTCGCTGCGGCGGGTACGGTCCATGACCTGGCCAACGAGTTGACCGCAGGCAGCGTCGATGTCATCCCCGCGCGTGGTGCGCACGGTGACATTGTGGCCGGCCTTGTGGAGCATGTCCTGGAAACGGCGAATGGCGTTATTGCTCGGCCGCTCGTACCCCGAGAAAGGGAAGGGATTAAACGGAATCAGGTTGATCTTGCAAGGAAAATCCTTGAGGAGTGCGATCATCTGCTCAGCGTGGAGAGGCTGATCGTTCACATCCTTGAGCAGGGTGTACTCAATGGTCAGGAAACGTTTCTCGCCCAGTCGGGCGATGTAGCGTTGGCAGGCATCGAGCACCACCGCCAGGGGGTACTTCTTGTTGATCGGCACCAGCTTGTTGCGCAATTCGTCGTTCGGCGCGTGCAGCGACAGCGCCAGGGAAACGTCGATCTGCTCGCCCAGCTTGTCGATCATCGGCGCAACGCCCGAGGTGGACAGGGTCACCTTGCGCTTGGAAATGCCGTAACCGAGGTCGTCCATCATGATGTTCATGGCGGAGACCACGTTGTCGAAATTCAGCAGCGGCTCGCCCATGCCCATCATCACCACGTTGGTGACGGCGCGGTCGATCTTGGCCGGAACGGTGCCGAAGGACTTGTTGGCGATCCACACCTGGCCGATGACTTCGGCGGCGGTGAGGTCGCTGTTGAAACCCTGCTTGCCGGTGGAGCAGAAGCTGCAATCCAGCGCGCAGCCCGCCTGGGAGGAAACGCAGAGGGTGCCGCGCCCGCCTTGCGGGATGTACACGGTCTCGACGCAGCTGCCGGACGCCACACGCACGACCCACTTGCGGGTGCCGTCGCTGGAAATGTCCTGGCTGACGATTTCGGGGCCGCGAATTTCGGCAGAGGCCTTGAGCTTGTCGCGCAGGGCCTTGCCGATATTGCTCATGGCGTCGAAATCATCGACGCCAAAGTGGTGAATCCATTTCATCACCTGTCCGGCACGGAAACGCTTCTCCCCGATGGACTCGAAGAAGTTCTCCAGTTGCGGCTGGGTCAGACCCAGCAGGTTAACTTTACCGGTTGATTCAGTCATGGCTTCACCCTCGTGCCTTCGCTATCAGCGAATACGAGCGCACACCTCGGTGGCGGCGAAGAAGTAGGAGATCTCGCGAGCAGCGGAAGCCTCGGAGTCGGAGCCGTGTACGGCGTTTTCGTCGATGGAAACGGCGAAGTCAGCGCGAATGGTGCCGGCGTCGGCTTTCTTCGGGTCGGTAGCGCCCATCAGTTCGCGGTTCTTGGCGATGGCGCCTTCACCTTCCAGTACCTGCACGACAACCGGACCGGAGGTCATGAAGGAAACCAGATCCTTGAAGAAGGGACGCTCTTTGTGCTCGGCGTAGAAACCGCCAGCTTCGCGCTCGGAGAGCTGAACCATCTTGGCAGCGACGACGCTCAGGCCGGCTTTTTCGAAACGGGTGACGATCTCGCCCACTACGTTCTTGGCAACGGCGTCAGGCTTGATGATGGAAAGGGTACGTTCAACGGCCATGTGAAACTCCAGAAATCAGGATTAAAGCGAAAAATTAAACCCGCGAATTATACGCGGGTTCCTGTTAAATGCGTAGGGTCAGCAGACCGGGCTTCAGTCGGCTTCTTCGATCCATGCCGCCTGGATGGCTTCAAGGACCTTCTCGCCGCCGCGCTGACTGTTGTCATCGAACTCCGGCAGGCTCACGACCCAATTGTGCAGATCGACGAAGTTGACGTAGCGCGGGTCAACCTCGGGCTTGCTCTCGGCCAGCTGGATGGCGATCTCCAGAACATCGACCCATTTGAGACTCATGACGTTTCCTCAGTGCTTTTCAGAAACCTGGTTGAGAGTGTACTTCGGAATCTCCACGACGAGATCCACCTCCCCCACGACGGCCTGACAGGACAGTCGCGACTCGGCTTCCAGGCCCCAGGCCTTGTCCAGCATGTCGTCTTCCAGCTCGTCGGACGCTTCGAGGGTGTTGAAGCCCTCGCGGATCACGACGTGGCAGGTGGTGCAGGCACAGGACATCTCGCAGGCGTGCTCGATCTCCAGGCCGTTGCGCATGGCCGCCGCAATGATGGTTTCGCCCGGCTGGGCCTCGACCACCATCCCTTCAGGGCAATGCTCGGCATTGGGCAGAAATACGATCTGCGGCATCAGTCATTCCTCGATTTCATTCAGTCGGCGCCCCGCCAGGGCAGCCTTGACGCTGGCATCCAAGCGACGCGCCGCGAAGGCGTCGGTCACTTGGGTCAGCCGCTTGGTTTGCTGTTCGATGGCGGCACCGTCGGTGCCCTCCAGCAGAGCCTGCAGTTGCTCCAGCTGGAAGTCGATGGCGATCCGCTCTTCAGCGGTGAGCAGCGCGTCGCCATCCGCCTGCAACGCGGCCTGGACCGCCTCGATCAGGCGCTGGGCATCGACTTGCTGCTCACGCAGCACGCGGGCGACCTTGTCGTCGTTGGCGTGCTGGAAGGAGTCCTGCAGCATGCGGGTGATTTCACCGTCGGTCAGGCCGTAGGAAGGCTTGACCTGGATGCTCGCTTCCACGCCGGAGGCGGTTTCGCTGGCCGTCACGCCCAGCAGGCCGTCGGCATCCACCTGGAAGGTCACGCGGATCTTCGCGGCACCGGCAACCATGGGTGGTATGCCACGCAGCTCGAAACGGGCCAGGGATCGGCAGTCCTTGATCAACTCGCGCTCACCCTGAAGCACGTGGATCATCATGGCCGTCTGGCCGTCCTTGTAGGTGGTGAACTCCTGGGCACGGGCGACGGGGATGGTGGTATTGCGCGGAATCACCTTCTCCATCAGCCCACCCATGGTTTCGAGCCCCAGGGACAGCGGGATGACGTCCAGCAGCAGCAATTCTTCGCCACGCTTGTTGCCCGCCAGGGTGTCCGCCTGCGCGGCGGCACCGATGGCCACCACCTGGTCGGGGTCGATATCGGTTAGGGGCGGACGGGAGAAAAGCTCGCCGACCGCTTCGCGCACTCGCGGGACACGGGTGGAGCCGCCAACCATGACCACGGCCTCGACCTCGTCAACCTCGATGCCGGCGTCACGAACAGCGCGACGGCAAGCCTTGAGACTGCGAGCGACCATGGGCTCGATCAGCTCATCGAAGCGTGCACGGGTCAGCTGGCCCGACCACTGCGCATAACGCACTTCGACCGTATCGGCAGCGGTCAGCGCTTCCTTTGCGGCACAAGCGGCCTCCAGCAGGCTGCGCTGGGCACCGGGATCAAGATCGGCGGAAAGCCCGGCCTGCTCGACGATCCAGCCCGCCAGGGCATGGTCGAAATCGTCGCCGCCGAGGGCGCTGTCGCCACCGGTTGCCATGACTTCGAAGACGCCACGGGTCAGACGCAGGATGGAAATATCGAACGTGCCGCCCCCCAGGTCATAGATGGCCACGACGCCTTCGGCCTGCTTATCCAGCCCGTAGGCAACGGCAGCAGCGGTGGGCTCGTTGAGCAGACGCAGGACATTGAGCCCGGCGATACGGGCAGCGTCCTTGGTGGCCTGGCGCTGGGCATCGTCGAAATAGGCGGGGACGGTGATCACCGCACCCACCAGCTCACCACCCAGGGTGGCTTCGGCGCGCTGGCGCAAGGCACGGAGGATTTCGGCCGAGACTTCCACAGGACTCTTGGCGCCCTGCACGGTCTCGATGAAGGGCATGTGCGACTCGCCGGTGGCGAAGCGGTAGGGGAGCTGCTCACCCAGTTGCTTCACGTCTTCCAGGCCGCGCCCCATGAAGCGCTTGACCGAGAGGACGGTGTTCAGCGGATCGGCGGAAGCCGCCTCCTTCGCCGAACGGCCGACTTCGACGCGATCCGCATGGTAGCGCACGGCGGACGGCATGATGACCTGCCCATCGGCATCGGCCAGCGGTGCGGAAACACCGCTGCGCACAGCGGCCACCAGGGAATTCGTGGTGCCCAGGTCAATGCCCACCGCCAGGCGGCGCTGGTGCGGTTTGGGGCTCTGTCCGGGTTCAGCGATCTGCAGTAGGGCCATGCTTGTCTGATTTTCAGGCGCACCATCGTCCATGCGGCGATGCGCGGGTTAGTCGTCGAGGCGCTCTTCCAGTTGGCGCACTTCGTGAGTCAGCTTGTCGAGGAACTGCATGCGGCGCACCAGGCGCTCGGCTTCCTCGCGGCGGGCATCGTCGCTCCAGCAGGCGGAGAAGGCGCCATCCAGATCGGACTGGGCTGCCTTGAGACGCCGCTTGAAAGCAGCCACGCCAGGTAGGTCCGCACTGTCGTGGAGCTCTTCCAGCTCTTCCCGCCACTGCATCTGCTGCAACAGGAACTCGGGGTCCTTGACGGTCGCCTCAAGGGGCAGCTCATGGCCACGAATCGCCAGCAGGTAACGCGCCCGACGAGGCGCGCTCTTCAGCGTCTGGTAGGCCTCGTTCAGCTGCGCCGCGTGCTCCACGGCCAGGCGCTGTTCGCGCTCGGAGGTATCGACGAAGCGATCCGGATGGGCGCTGCGCGCCAGCTCGCGATAGCGGCTCGCCAACTGATCCAGATCGAGGTCGAAGCCAGGCTTCAGTTCAAACAATGCGAAATGACAGGGGGTGCCCACGAGACGCCTCAGACGTTGAAGCTCTCGCCGCAACCACACTCGCCGCGAACGTTCGGGTTGTTGAACTTGAACCCCTCATTGAGGCCTTCGCGGACGAAGTCCAGCTCGGTGCCGTCGAGGTAGGACAGGCTCTTCGGATCGATGATCACCTTCATGCCGAAGCTTTCGAAGACCATGTCCTCGCTCGCCACTTCATCGACGAACTCCAGGACATAAGCCAAGCCGGAGCAGCCGGTGGTGCGAACACCCAGGCGAATACCCTCACCCTTGCCGCGCCCTTCGAGGGAGCGACGCACGTGATCGGCGGCGGAAGCAGTCATGCTGATGGCCATAGCGGCTCCTTAACTCAGTCGAGCGGTTAGAGCAGACCCTTTTTCTGCTTGTAGTCCTGGACGGCCGCCTTGATGGCGTCCTCGGCCAGAACCGAGCAGTGGATCTTCACCGGCGGCAGCGCCAGTTCTTCGGCGATGGTGGTGTTCTTGATCGCAGCGGCTTCGTCCAGGGTCTTGCCCTTCATCCACTCGGTGGCGAGGGAGCTGGAGGCGATGGCCGAACCGCAACCGTAGGTCTTGAACTTGGCGTCTTCGATAACGCCCTGCTCGTTGACCTTGATCTGCAGGCGCATCACGTCGCCGCAGGCCGGCGCGCCGACCATGCCGGTGCCGACATCGGGATCTTCAGCGTCGAGCTTGCCGACGTTGCGCGGGTTTTCGTAGTGGTCGATGACCTTTTCGCTGTATGCCATGGTGCTTATTCCTCACTCATCAGGGGTGGCGTCAGTGCGCCTGCCATTCGACCGTCGAGAGGTCGACGCCCTCTTTGTACATGTCCCACAGGGGAGACAATTCACGGAGCTTGTCTACGGCTTCACGGACCTTGCTGGCTGCGTAATCCACTTCTTGTTCGGTGGTGAAGCGGCCAAAGGTGAAACGAATGGAGCTGTGTGCCAACTCGTCGTTGCGGCCCAGTGCGCGCAGCACGTAGGACGGCTCGAGAGAGGCCGAGGTGCAGGCGGAACCCGAAGAGACCGCGAGGTCCTTCAGCGCCATGATCAGCGACTCGCCTTCGACGTAGTTGAAGCTGATGTTCAGGTTGTGCGGGACACGGGAAGTGGCGCTGCCATTGAGGTAGAGCTCTTCCATGCCATCCACTGCAGCCCAGAAGCGGTCCGCCAGTGCCTTGATGCGCTGGTTCTCGGAGGCCATTTCCTGCTTGGCGATGTGGAAGGCTTCGCCCATGCCGACGATCTGGTGGGTGGCCAGGGTGCCGGAACGCATGCCGCGCTCGTGACCACCGCCGTGCATCATGGCTTCCAGGCGCACACGCGGCTTGCGACGAACGTAGAGCGCGCCGATGCCTTTGGGGCCGTAGGTCTTGTGGGCAGAGAAGGACATCAGGTCGACCTTCAGCTTGTCCAGGTCGATCTCGACCTTGCCGGTGGACTGGGCCGCATCGACGTGGAACAGGATGCCGCGGGCACGGGTCAGTTCACCGATGGCCGCGATGTCGTTGATGGTGCCGATCTCGTTGTTCACGTGCATCACCGACACCAGGATGGTGTCTTCGCGCAGGGCCGCTTCGACCATCGCGGGGGTGATCAGGCCGTCTTCGCCCGGCTCGATGTAGGTGACTTCGAAGCCTTCACGCTCGAGCTGGCGAGTGGTGTCCAGGACCGCCTTGTGCTCGATCTTGGAGGTGATGATGTGCTTGCCCTTGGTGTTGTAGAAGTGCGCGACACCCTTGATGGCAAGGTTGTCGGACTCAGTGGCACCGGAGGTCCAGACGATTTCGCGAGGGTCGGCATTGACCAGCTCAGCGACCTGGCGACGGGCATTCTCCACCGCTTCCTCGGCCTTCCAGCCGAACACGTGGGAACGCGAGGCCGGGTTGCCGAAGTTGCCATCGACCAGCAGGCAGTCGCTCATCTTCTGTGCAACACGAGGGTCCACCGGTGTGGTAGCGGAGTAGTCCAGGTAAATCGGCAATTTCATCGGTTATCTCCTATCAGGCGGGCGCCCTGCTCATTCGATGGCGGACACTTCAATCTTTTCTGAACGCGGCATCCTGCCACCGAGGCGGCGCTGGTCATGGCGCTCGTTCTGGCGCTGGGCCACCTCTTGGACTTCGTTACGGGCGACGATGTCACTCAGGCTGATGCTGCTGAGGAACTCGTGGATCTGCATGCTCAGGTCATCCCACAGATGGTGGGTCAGACAGGCGCCTCCGGAAGAGTCGCAATTGCCCTGCCCCTGGCAGCGCGTGACATCGACCGACTCGTTGACGGCGTCGATGACTTCGGCAACGTAGATGCTGGCCACATCGCGGGAAAGCTGGTAACCGCCACCCGGACCACGAACGCTGCTGACCAGGCTGCCACGGCGCAACTTGGCGAAGAGCTGTTCGAGGTAAGAAAGGGAGATGCCCTGACGCTCGGAAATATCTGCCAGAGAAACCGGACCTTGCTGCGAATGCAAAGCCAGGTCGAGCATGGCTGTGACGGCGTAGCGGCCTTTAGTGGTCAAGCGCATGGGAGTTCCACGGTTCGCTGATTTGCCAGCGAGTATGCGATTCCCGACTATTTAAGTCAACTATAAGACCTATCAAATTAGTCGGGATTAGCAGATACAGGGGCGCGCATGATATCAGAATTGCACCCCCTATCGCACCCCTCGCCCATCAGGCCGCCGGCGGCCGCACCTCGTCCTTTACACCCTCGAAATCTTCTTCGCGAAGCGCCGGCAGTGCCTTGCCGCAGTAGTCGCTACCCAGGGCCGTCAGCGCCTTGCACATGCCCTCCAGGCGCTCATCCACCGCCTGGACGTGGTCCAGCAACTGTCCGATCGCGCGTGCCACCGGGTCAGGCATGTCCTGGCTCACGCCATAAGCATCGAAGCCGAACTTCTCGGCGATGGCCTGGCGCTTGGCCACTTGCTCCGGGTCTTCCTTGACGATGACCCGCCCCGGAATCCCCACGGCAGTGGCGCCGGCCGGCACCGCCTTGGTCACCACGGCGTTGGAGCCGATCTTGGCGCCAGCTCCCACCGTGAACGGGCCGAGCACCTTGGCGCCCGCACCGACCACCACGCCGTCTTCCAGCGTCGGGTGGCGCTTGCCGGCATTCCAGCTGGTACCGCCCAGGGTCACCCCTTGATAGAGGGTGACGTCATTGCCGATCTCGGCGGTCTCGCCAATGACGATACCCATGCCGTGATCGATGAAGAAGCGCCGACCGATGCGCGCCCCCGGATGAATCTCGATACCGGTCATCCAGCGACTGAAGTTCGACACCAGGCGCGCCAGCCACTTCCAGCCCGCCAGCCACAAGGCATTGGCCAGACGATGCAGCCAGATGGCGTGCAGGCCGGGGTAACAGGTGAGCACCTCGAAGGCATTGCGCGCAGCCGGGTCACGGTGGAATACGCTTTGAATGTCTTCTCGCATGCGTTCGAACATCACTTCTCTCTCCGCTTCTGGATTTCTCCACGCGCAGCCTTCTGGGTCTCAGTCAGGATGCCGCGCAGGATATTCATCTCGAGCTTGCTGATGGCACTACGCCCATACAGGCGACGCAGCCGTGGCATCAAATGGCGCGGGCGCTCCGGGTCGAGAAAACCGATATCGACCAACGTACGTTCGAGGTGGCCGAAGAACAGTTCCAGCTCATCCACCGTCACCGGCTGGATGTTTTCCTCGGCGGTCAGCTCCACCTTTTCCATCTTGGTCGGCTTGCCCTGCACGCCCAGCCAGGCCATGCGGGCCTCGTAGGTCAGCACCTGGACAGCCGCCGCCAGGTTCAGCGAGCCGAATTCGGGATCGGAAGGGATATGCACATGGAACTGGCAGCGCTGCAGCTCTTCATTGGTGAGGCCGGCGTACTCACGCCCGAACACCAGCGCCACTTCAGCACCACCCTCCACCTGCTCGACGCAACTGGCACCGCACTCGCGAGGGTCGAGCAACGGCCAGGGAATATGGCGATCACGTGCACTGGTGCCGTACACCAGGCTGCAGCCGACCAACGCCTCTTCCAGCGTTCCGACGACCTGCGCGGACTCGAGAATGTCATCGGCACCGGAGGCACGCGCCCAGGCTTCCTGATGAGGGAACTGCTCGGGCTCCACCAGCACCAGGCGCGACAACCCCATGTTTTTCATGGCGCGAGCCGCCCCGCCGATATTGCCGGGGTGACTGGTACCGACCAGGACCACGCGAATGTTTTGCAGCAAGGCGCTGGCTCCAACCTAGACTTCAGGGGATGAAATCTTACAGAAGCACTCGGCCGAACGCCATGAAAGCGCCGGCCTGCACTTCATGCGCAACGCTTTTCTGTTAGAATGTCCGGCTTTCTTTAACGACCCAGGTGACTCCCCCATGCAGCCTATGCTGAATATCGCCCTGCGCGCCGCTCGCAGCGCCGGTGAATTGATCTTCCGCTCCATCGAGCGCCTGGACGTGATTTCGGTGAACGAAAAGGACGCCAAGGACTACGTCACCGAAGTCGACCGCGCCGCCGAAGAAACCATCATCCAGGCGCTGCGCAAAGCCTATCCGACCCACAGCATCCTCGGCGAGGAAGGCGGCTCCATCGCAGGCAGTGGCGAAGGCGCTGACTATCAGTGGATCATCGACCCGCTGGATGGCACCACCAACTTCATCCGGGGCGTGCCGCACTTCGCCGTCAGCGTCGCCTGCAAATACAAGGGTCGCCTGGAGCACGCCGTCGTAATCGATCCGGTTCGCCAGGAAGAGTTCACCGCCAGCCGCGGCCGCGGCGCCGCACTCAACGGCCGCCGCCTGCGCGTCAGCCCGCGCAAGAGCCTGGAAGGCGCCCTGCTGGGCACCGGCTTCCCCTTCCGCGACAGCCAACTGGACAACCTCGACAACTACCTGAACATGTTCCGCAGCCTGGTCGGCCAGACTGCCGGCATCCGTCGCGCCGGCTCCGCCAGCCTGGACCTGGCCTACGTTGCCGCCGGTCGCTTCGACGCCTTCTGGGAGTTCGGCCTGTCCGAGTGGGACATGGCAGCAGGCGCCCTGCTGGTTCAGGAAGCCGGCGGCCTGGTGAGCGACTTCACCGGCGGCCATGACTTCCTCGAGAAAGGCCACATCGTTGCCGGCAACACCAAGTGCTTCAAGGCGGTCCTGACGGCCATCCAGCCGCACCTGCCGCCTTCGCTGAAGCGCTGATACGTATAGCGACAAGAAGAACCCGGCCAGGCGCCGGGTTTTTCATGCCCACGAAAAAGGCGCCCTCGGGCGCCTTTTTCCTTTCACCGACGGATCACTGCTGGATGCCGGCCTGACGCTGCGTCAGCACCAGACGACCTTCCTTGGTGACAGGGATCTGCGCGCCCGGATCGTGATCCATGCGCACCTGGTTCACCTTGCCATCCAGCTGGTACTGCACGTCATAGGCAACCACTTTCTCGTTGCTCTCCTGAACGGTGTTGCAGCGGGTTTCAGTGGTGGTATAGGTGTCGCTGTTCTGCATGTGCTCCTGCACCTTGTTACCGGCATAACCACCACCCACGGCGCCTGCCACGGTGGCGATCTTCTTGCCGTTGCCGCCACCGACCTGGTTGCCCAAAAGGCCACCCGCCACAGCACCCAGTACGGTACCGGCGATCTGGTGCTGGTCCTGGACCGGCCTCTGACGGGTCACAGCGACATCCTTGCAGACCTCACGCGGGGTCTTGAAAGTCTCCTTGACCGGCTGGACCGCGAGCACCTCGGCATATTCCGGGCCGTTACCCACAAGGCTGTAGGTAGCGACGGCGCCACCGGCGGTTACACCGACGGCACCCAATACGGCGCCGACGAGCATCGACTTGTTCACATGGACCTCCTGGTTCAAAACCGGCGCATCTGCGCCCTACTCCCTGCCTTGGAGTACAGCTCTTTGCCCGAGTTCCCGTAGGACCTATCCCACGCAAGCGACTGGGACAGCCATCACACCGCGCCACTTCCCCAGAAAGAACACCGCCGCCCCAAACAAAAAGGGCCTGCAGATGCAGGCCCCTTCGGCAACACGCTCAAACTCAGGGACGTTCGTCCACCTCGGTGGCCACGGCCGGAGGAATCAGGTCCTCCGAACGCAGGCCCAGCCAGATGAGGACGGGGGCACTGATGTAGATCGACGAGTAGGTACCCACGACCACACCCACCAGCAGCGCGACCGCGAAGCCGTGCAGGCTGTCACCACCGAACACCAGCAGCGCGACCAGGGCCAGCGCGGTGGACGTCGAGGTGGCGATGGTACGCAGCAGGGTCTGGGTGCAGGAGACGTCGATGTTCTCGATCAGGTCAGCCTTGCGCAGCACGCGGAAGTTTTCGCGGATACGGTCGAAGATAATGATGGTGTCGTTCAACGAGTAACCGATCATCGCCAGCACCGCCGCCAGCACCGTCAGGTCGAACGGCAGCTGGAAGAACGCCAGGATGCCCAGGGTGACGATCACGTCGTGCACCAGGGAAGCAATCGCGCCGACGCCGAACTTCCACTGGAAACGGAAGGCCAGGTACAGCAGGACACCGCCCAGTGCGAGCAGCATGGCGAGGCCACCCTGGTCACGCAGTTCTTCGCCCACCTGCGGGCCGACGAACTCGACGCGCTTGACCACGAACTTGCTCTCGGCGTCGATCTTGCGCAGCGCCGCGGCGACCTGGTTGCCCAGTTGCGGGTCCTCGCCAGCCATACGCACCAGCACATCGGTGCTGGCGCCGAAGCTCTGTACCACGGCATCGCGATAGCCAGCCTGCCCCAACTCTTCCTTGATCAGCTCGAGGTTGGCGGGCTTCTCGTAGGACAGTTCGATCAGGGTGCCACCGGTGAAGTCCAGGCCGAAGTTCAGCCCCTTCATGAACAGGGCACCAATACCGACCAGGCTGATGACGACAGTAACGGCGAACGCAAGATTGCGGATCGCCATGAAGCGGATTGTTGACTTGATCATGGCTGCCTCAGATCCACAGTTTCTTGAAGTTACGGCCACCGAAGATCAGGTTGACCAGACCACGGGTGAACATGATCGCGGTGAACATCGAGGTGACGATACCCAGGGACATGGTGACGGCGAAGCCCTTGATCGGGCCGGTACCCAGTGCGAAGAGAATGCCGCCCACCAGCAGGGTGGTCAGGTTGGAGTCGACGATCGCCGCATAGGCACGGTCGAAGCCTTCATGAATGGCACGCTGTACAGACATGCCATTGGCCAGCTCTTCTCGTATCCGTGAATAGATCAGTACGTTGGCGTCCACCGCCATGCCCAGGGTCAGCACGATACCCGCGATGCCCGGCAGGGTCAGGGTCGCACCGATGGCAGACATCAGGCCCACCAGCAGGGCCAGGTTGAAGGCCAGGGCAACGGTCGCCAGCACACCGAAGAAACGGTAGATGGCGATGATGAACAGCGAAACGAAGACCATCGCCCACTCGGTGGACTCGATGCCCTTGACGATGTTCTCGGCACCCAGGCTCGGGCCGATGGTGCGCTCTTCAGCGAAGTACATCGGCGCAGCCAGGCCACCGGCGCGCAACAGCAGGGCCAGCTCGGACGACTCGCCCTGGCCGTTCAGACCGGTGATGCGGAACTGGTTGCCCAGCGGCGACTGAATGGTCGCCAGGCTGATGATCTTCTTCTCTTCCTTGAAACCGGGAACCACGACTTCCTGCTCGACACCGTCCACCACCTGCTTGACCTTGCGGTTCATCGGGCGCTGCTCGATGAAGATCACCGCCATGCTGCGGCCGACGTTGTTTCGGGTGGCGCGGTTCATCAGCTCGCCGCCATGGCCATCCAGACGGATGTTCACCTGCGGGCGACCGTTCTCGTCGTAGCTGGCCTGGGCATCGGTAACCTGGTCACCGGTGATGATCAGGCTGCGCTCCAGCGGTACCGGCGGGCGACCCGGCTCGCGGAATTCGAAGGATTCGGTGCTGGCCTTGCTCGCATCGGGGGCGGCAGCCAGGCGGAACTCGAGGTTGGCGGTCTTGCCGAGAATACGCTTGGCTTCGGCAGTGTCCTGCACGCCCGGCAGCTCGACCACGATGCGGTTGGCGCCCTGACGCTGTACCAGCGGCTCGGAAACGCCCAGCTCGTTCACGCGGTTGCGTACGGTGGTCAGGTTCTGCTTGATCGAGTATTCGCGGATTTCGGTCAGCTTGGCCTGGGTCAGGGTCAGGCTCATCACCTGCTGATCACCACGCTCGGCGGTCTTCAGGTCGAAATCGGTAAAGGATTTGCGGATCAGCGACTGCGCCTTGTCCAGCGACTCCTGGTCACTGAAGCCGAGCTGGAAGCCGTTGTCGATGCCCGGCAGGCTGCGGTAGCGCACGCGCTCCTTGCGCAGCAGGGTGCGGACTTCGCCTTCGTAGATCTTCACGCGGGCGGAAACGGCCTTCTCCATGTCCACTTCCAGCAGGAAGTGCACACCACCGGAAAGGTCGAGGCCCAGCTTCATCGGCGTCGCACTCACGCTGCGCAGCCAGTCCGGCGTGGTCGGCGCGAGGTTCAGCGCAACCACGTAGTCCTCGCCCAGCACCTGGGTGACGACCTCCTTGGCCGGCAGTTGATCACCCAGCTTGGTCAGGCGCAGCAAGCCACCACGCTCACTGAGGCTCGCGCTTTTGACTTCGAACCCGGCAGCCTTGAGAGCCGCCACGGAGCGATCGAGATCGCCCTGCTGGATCTTCAGCGCGGTGCTGTTGCCAGAGATCTGGATGGCCGGATCATTGGGGTAGAGGTTAGGTGCGGAATAGACCAGGCCGAGGGCGAGAACCGCCAGGATCAGCAGATATTTCCACAGAGGGTACTTGTTGAGCATGACACCGCCCGTTATGACGCGGGGCGCCTTAAGCGCCCCGTGAATGGTGAAGAACGAATCGTTAGATGGCTTTCAGCGTGCCTTTCGGCAGCGTGGCCGCGATGGCGACCTTCTGGATCTTCAGTTCGACGGTCTCGGACACCTCGATGACCACGAAGTCATCGGAGACCTTGACCACCTTGCCGGCGATACCGCCAGAGGTAACCACTTCGTCACCCTTCTGCAGGTTGCCCAGCAGATTCTTGTGCTCTTTGGCGCGCTTGGACTGGGGACGCCAGATCATCAGGTAGAAGATGACCAGGAAACCGACCAGGAAAACCCACTCGAAGCCAGTGCCGGCGGGACCAGCTGCTGCGGCCGGGGCGGCAGCGTCGGCATAGGCGGCGGGAATCAGAAAGCTCATGTAGCACTCCTGTTGCGAAAATTTGAAGAATGTTCAGCTCTATATATGCGGCTTTATCAGTCCAGGGGCGGTGTCGGTAGTCCGCGCCGGGCATAGAAGGCATCGACAAAGGCGGCCAATTTACCCTGTTGGATTGCCTCGCGCAAACCAGCCATCAGGCGCTGGTAATGCCGCAAGTTGTGGATTGTATTCAACATGCTGCCGAGCATTTCACCGCATTTGTCCAGATGATGCAGATAGGCCCTGGAGAAATGTTTGCAGGTGTAACAGTCGCAGGTCGGGTCCAGCGGCGAGTCGTCGTGCTTGTGCACCGAGTTACGGATTTTCAGCACCCCGGTCTCGACGAACAGGTGGCCGTTGCGGGCGTTACGGGTCGGCATCACGCAGTCGAACATGTCCACACCGCGGCGCACGCCTTCCACCAGGTCTTCCGGCTTGCCCACGCCCATCAGGTAGCGCGGCTTGTCCGCCGGCATCTGTGCGGGCAGGTAATCGAGTACACGGATCATTTCCTCCTTGGGCTCACCCACGGAGAGGCCACCGATGGCCAGGCCGTCGAAACCGATCTCGTTCAACCCGTCCAGCGAACGCATGCGCAGCTCTTCATGCATGCCGCCCTGGACGATGCCGAACAACGCGGCCGTGCTTTCGCCATGAGCGGTCTTCGAGCGCTTGGCCCAACGCAGCGACAGCTCCATGGAGCGCTTGGCCACATCGAGTTCGGCCGGGTACGGCGTGCACTCGTCGAAGATCATCACGATGTCGGAGCCGAGATCGCGCTGTACCTGCATGGACTCCTCAGGGCCCATGAACACCTTGGCGCCATCCACCGGGGAGGCGAAGGTCACGCCCTCCTCCTTGATCTTGCGCATGGCGCCCAGGCTGAAGACCTGGAAGCCGCCCGAGTCGGTCAGGATCGGCCCCTGCCACTGCATGAAGTCATGGAGGTCGCCGTGGCGCTTGATCACCTCAGTGCCAGGGCGCAGCCAGAGGTGGAAGGTATTGCCGAGGATGATCTGCGCACCGATGTCCTCGATGTCACGCGGGAGCATGCCCTTGACCGTCCCATAGGTGCCAACTGGCATGAAGGCCGGCGTTTCGACCACGCCACGGGGGAAGGTCAGACGGCCACGACGGGCCTTGCCTTCGGTGGCCAGCAGTTCGAAGGTCATGCGGCAGGTACGGGTCATGCTTGGTCCTCGGGCCCGCGTGGAGCGGGGTTGCGGGTGATGAACATGGCATCACCGTAACTGAAGAAGCGGTAGGCCTGCTCAACCGCCGCACTGTAGGCAGCCATTGTTTCCGGATAGCCGGCAAATGCCGACACCAGCATCAGCAGGGTGGATTCGGGGAGATGGAAGTTGGTCACCAGGGCATCCACCACATGGAAGGGACGGCCCGGGTAGATGAAGATATCGGTGTCGCCACTGAAGGGTTTGAGCACACCGTCACGCGCGGCACTTTCCAGCGAGCGCACGCTGGTGGTGCCGACGGCGATCACCCGGCCGCCACGGGCGCGACAGGCCGCCACGGCATCAACCACTTCCTGGCCAACCTCCAGCCACTCGAGGTGCATGTGGTGCTCCTCGATGCGCTCGACGCGGACCGGCTGGAAGGTACCGGCCCCCACGTGCAGGGTGACGAACGCGGTTTCGACACCCTTCGCAGCGATGGACTCCAGCAACGCCTCGTCGAAATGCAGCCCGGCCGTGGGTGCCGCAACCGCGCCGGCATGGCGGGCATAAACGGTCTGGTAGCGCTCACGGTCCGCGTCTTCGTCCGGCCTATCTATATAAGGAGGCAACGGCATGTGCCCGAGGCGGTCCAGCAACGGCAGCACGTCTTCGGCAAAGCCCAGCTCGAACAACGCATCGTGGCGCGCCAGCATGGTCGCCTCGGCACCGCCGTCGATGAGAATGGTCGAGCCCGACTTGGGCGACTTGCTCGAACGCACATGGGCCAGCACGCGATGGCTGTCCAGCACGCGCTCCACCAGTATCTCAAGCTTGCCGCCCGATGCCTTCTGGCCAAACAGGCGCGCCGGGATCACCCGGGTGTTGTTGAACACCATCAGATCGCCGGGGCGCAGATAGCCCAGCAGGTCGGCAAAGCCCTTGTGGGCCAATTCACCCGTGGGGCCATCGAGCACCAGCAGGCGGCTGGCACGCCGCTCGCTCAGCGGATGACGGGCGATGAGGTGCTCGGGGAGCTCGAAATGGAAGTCGGCAACGCGCATGGTGGGGTCTTCTTGCAGGGGCGCGAATATTAACGGAAATGCGTAAATCTGACCACGCGGGCGGATTGACCCGCCTCGGCCGCCTCCCTATACTCCGCCGCCATCGTGCCCCGGTGGCGGAATGGTAGACGCGGCGGATTCAAAATCCGTTTCTGGCGACAGAGTGAGAGTTCGAGTCTCTCCCGGGGCACCACGATTTCAGCAAGCCCGCATTTCTCGCGAGCTGCAGCCCATCGCTACATCTCAAAACAGCCCTGCCGAAACACCTTTTTCAGAAGCCGTACATCGGTACTGGAAATCTTCTCAAACCCCGCCTAGGATTGACCTTTCGGGGGGTTGGCAATTCCAAGAAAGTTAGCGTAGAGTGTGCGCACTGTGTTTGCATGGGTCGCTGTTGAATCGTGACCTGGTGCAGTAGATCCTACAGATCCGCTACATCCCGCTCGACTTCTCTTACTCTCTGCAACCAGTTCCAGCCCTCTATGCTTTAAGAAAAGCAAGAGGCTGTCATCAACTCTAGTTTCAAGGAAATAAGACATGTCGAATCGTCAAAACGGCACCGTTAAGTGGTTCAACGACGAGAAGGGTTTTGGTTTCATCACCCCCGAAAGCGGTCCGGATCTGTTCGTGCACTTCCGCGCTATCGAAGGTAACGGCTTCAAGAGCCTGAAAGAAGGCCAGAAAGTCAGCTTCGTAGCTGTGCAAGGTCAAAAAGGCATGCAGGCTGACCAGGTTCAAATCCTGGGCTAAGCCTTCTGCTTTGAAAGAACCCCTGATGGAAACATCAGGGGTTTTTTTATGCCCGTGATTCTATGGAGCCCAGCCCTTAGAATGTCGCGACCCCACGTTTGCAAGGGCTTTCCATGCCGAACCAGAAACTGCGTCCCGAAGGCGATTTCCCCGTCGCGGGTCCGATCCGCCGCTTCGCTGCAATCTTCTACGACTTCCTTCTCTGCGTTGCCCTGATGATGGTCGTCACCCTCTTCTATCAGCAGGCGATCCTGCGCGCGATCTTCGGCGGCGAACGCCTGCGGCAGATGGCCGAGCAGGGCGCACTGATCGGCGACCCGGTGCTTTCCAGCCTGCTGTTCCTCAGCCTCTTCGCCTTCTTCAGCAAGTTCTGGATGCGCGGCGGCCAAACCCTCGGCATGCAGGTCTGGGGCGTGCGCATCCAGAATCGCGACGGCTCGGCCATCAGCCTGTGGCAGGCCCTGCTGCGCTTCGTGGTCGCCATCGGCTCCTGGCTGTGCTTCGGCCTCGGCTTCCTGTGGATGATCGTCGACAAGCAGAAGCGCAGCTGGCACGACATGTACTCCGACAGCCAGGTCGTCCAGCTGCCGAAGAACATCCACAAGAAGTAGCGCCACCCGAATCGCGCCCAAGAAAAAGCCGGCTCGCAGCCGGCTTTTTCATGCCCGGGGAAACTACCCCGCGCGCCTCAGCAGCCAGGCACCGGCCAGGGCACAGATACCGGCAGGAATCAGCACCGCCAGCAGCGGCGAGAAGCCGAACACCAGGCTGGACGGGCCAAGCAGGTCCTGGCTGATACGCACCACGAAGCCGATCACCACGCCAGTGAACACGCGCTGCCCCAGGGTCACCGAGCGCAGCGGGCCGAAGATGAAGGAGATCGCCATCAGCACCAGCGCACCGGTGACCAGCGGCTGCAGCACCTTGGTCCAGAACGCCAGCCAGTAGCGGCCGTTGTTCAGCCCCTGGTCCGCCAGGTAATGGGTGTAGCGCCACAGGCCGGTGATCGACAGGGCCTCGGGCTCCATAACCACCGTGCCCAGCAGTTGCGGGTTCAGCTCGATATCCCAGCGTTCGTTCGCCGCTTCCACCACTTCGGTGTGGTCACCACGGAAGTAGGTGGTGGAAACGTCTTCCAGCTGCCAGTGGTCGGTCTGGTACAGAGCACGACGGGCGAAGCTCGCCGATTGCATATGGCGTTCGCCATCGAAGTCGTAGCGGGTCACGCCATAGAGCACGCCATTGGGCTGCACGGCGTTGATATGCACGTACTGGTTACCCTGGCGGTGCCACAGGCCGCGCTTGGCGCTCTGCGCCTCACCGCCACCTTGCGCCAGGGCGCGGTTGCCCTGTGCCAGGTTCTCGCTCCAGGGCGCGACGTACTCGCCGATCAGCACCCCCACCAGCATCAGCACCAGCAGCGGCTTCATCACCGCCCAGACGATGCGCCCGATGGACACGCCCGCCGCACGCATGATGGTCAGCTCGCTGCTGCTGGCCAGGCCGCCGAGGCCGATCAGGCTGCCGATCAGCGCTGCCATCGGCAGCATCTCGTAAACCCGGCGGGGCGTGGTCATCAGCACATAGGTGGCCGCTTCCAGCACACCGTAGGAGCCATCCACATCGCCCAATTCATCGATGAAGGCGAACAGCAGCGCCAGCCCGACTATCACCCCCAGCACCGCGAGGATGCCGAAGAACACGCTGGTGCCGATATAACGATCCAACCTAACCATGGGCCACCTCACGGGCATCACGACGAGCTGCCCACTTCAGCCGCAACGGCTCCCAGTAAAGCAATGACAGGCCCACCAGCAGGAACATCCCGTGCACCCACCAGAGGCCGAGCGCCATGGGGATCTTGCCCTTGTCCAGTTGGCCGCGCGCAGCGATCAGCAAGGACAGGTAGGCCATATAAAGAAGGATCGCCGGCAGCAGCTTGAGGAAGCGGCCCTGGCGCGGATTGACCCGCGACAGCGGCACCGCCAGCAGGGTCACCACGAACACCAACAGCGGAATGGACAGGCGCCATTGCAGTTCGGCCTGGTAGCGCGGGTTGTCGCTGCCGATCAGCTCGGAGGTCGGGATCGCCTCGCGCTCGCCGATCTCGCCGCTGATTTCCGGCTTGGGCAGGAGGATGCCGTAGGTCTCGTACTTGATGGCGCGGTAGTCGGCCTTGCCCGGGTTGCCGTCGTAGCGGTAGCCGTTCTCCAGGATCAGGTAGCGGCTGCCATCCTTGTGGATGACCTGGCTGCCCTTCTCCGCCACCAGCACGCCGATGCCGCGCTCCTTGTTGTTCTGCGACAGGCGCTTCTCGGAGATGAACACCCCGCCCAGCTCGCCACGGTCGGCCGAAAGGCTCTCGGTGTAGGTCACCCGCGTGCCGTTCTTCATGGTCTGGAAGCGGCCCGGCACCAGGGTGTCGAACTCGGTCAGCGCGTCCTGCTCATTGAGGATGCGCGCCACCTGGGCCACGCCCTGGGGCGCCAGGCCCAGGCTCAGCCAGGCCACCAGCAGAGCCACCAGGGTCGCCGGCGCCAGGCTATAGGCCATCAGCCGTTGCTGGCTCATGCCGGTGGCGGCGAGCACGGTCATCTCGCTGTCCAGGTAGAGCCGGCCATAGGCCAGGAGGAAACCGAGGAACAGGCCCAGCGGCAGGATCAGCTCGAGGAAGCCCGGCAGGCGAAAGCCCATGATCAGGAACAGCACGCCCGGGTCCAGGACGCCTTGCGCGGCCTGGGCCAGGTACTTGATGAAGCGACCACTCATGATGATCACCAGCAGCACCGCACTTACGGCGCTCAGGGTGACCAGGACTTCGCGGGACAGATAACGGAAGACAATCAAACCAGACACTCCAGGGTTGTCAGGCTCAGGCGGCTACGCTCAAACTAGCCGCTTTGTGGCCAGCCCGCCGAACCGGCGGACCACTGAAAAATGGCCGGCATTATATCCTGCAATCCCGACTCTTTGTCTTGGGGACATACGTCATGGAATTCCTCGTCAAAAGCGCTCGTCCCGAAACCCTGAAAACCGCCACCCTGGTCGTCGCCGTCAGCGAAGGCCGCAAACTGGGCACCGCCGCCAGCGCACTGGATGGCGCCACCGGTGGCGCGATCAGCGCCCTGCTCAAGCGTGGCGATATCGCCGGCAAGGTCGGCCAGACCCTGCTGCTGCACAGCCTGCCCAACCTCAAGGCCGACCGCGTGCTGCTGGTGGGCGTGGGCAAGGAACGTGAACTCGGCGACCGACAGTTCCGCAAGGTCGCCGCCGCCGTCAACGGCGTGCTCAAGGGCCTTGGCGGCAGCGACGCCGTACTGGCCCTGGGCGAACTCGCGGTCAAGGGCCGCGACGCCTACGGCAAGGCCCGCCTGCTGGTGGAAACCCTGGCCGACGGCACCTACCGCTTCGACCGCTTCAAAAGCACCAAGGCCGATGCCCCGGCGCTGAAGAAAATCACCCTGCTGGCCGAGAAGGCCGAAGTCGCCGACGTCGAGCGCGGCAGCGCCCATGCCCAGGCCATCGCCACCGGCATGGCCTTCACCAAGGACCTCGGCAACCTGCCGCCGAACCTCTGCCACCCCAGCTTCCTCGCCGAGGAAGCCAAGGCACTGGCCAAGGCCCACAAGAACCTCAAGGTCGAAGTACTGGACGAGAAGAAGCTCAAGGAGCTCGGCGCCGGTGCCTTCCTCGCCGTCGCGCAGGGCAGCGACCAGCCGCCGCGGATGATCGTGCTCAACTACCAGGGCGGCAAGAAGGACGACAAACCCTACGCACTCGTAGGCAAGGGCATCACCTTCGACACCGGCGGCATCAGCATCAAGCCCGCCGCCGGCATGGACGAGATGAAGTACGACATGTGCGGCGCCGCCAGCGTGCTCGGCACCTTCCGCGCCCTGCTCGAGCTGCAGCTGCCGATCAACGTCGTCGGCCTGCTGGCCTGCGCCGAAAACATGCCCAGCGGCGGCGCCACCCGCCCCGGTGACATCGTCACCACCATGAGCGGCCAGACCGTCGAAATCCTCAATACCGACGCCGAAGGCCGCCTGGTGCTGTGCGACACCCTCACCTACGCCGAGCGCTTCAAGCCCCAGGCGGTGATCGACATCGCCACCCTCACCGGTGCCTGCATCGTCGCCCTGGGCAGCAACGTCTCCGGCCTCATGGGCAACAACGACGGCCTGGTGAAGCAGATCCTCAAGGCAGGCGAATACGCCGACGACCGCGCCTGGCAGCTGCCGCTGTTCGACGAATACCAGGAGCAGCTCGACAGCCCCTTCGCCGACATCGCCAACATCGGCGGCCCCAAGGCCGGCACCATCACCGCCGGCTGCTTCCTGTCGCGCTTCGCCAAGAAGTTCCACTGGGCCCACCTCGACATCGCCGGCACCGCCTGGGTCAGCGGTGGCAAGGACAAGGGCGCCACCGGTCGTCCGGTGCCCCTGCTCACCCAGTACCTGCTGGACCGCGTGTAAACTGCAGCATCGCCCGGCGGCACAGGCCGCCGGGCACCCGCCTCACCTCAGGAACACCCAGCCATGACCCGCGTCGAGTTCTACGTCCTTTCTTCCAGCAGCCCGGCGGACCGCCTGCGCGCCGCCTGCCAGCTGGCGAGCAAGGCCTGGCGCCATGGCCTGCCGGTGTTCGTTCGCTGCGCCGACAAGGCCCAGGGCAACGAGCTGGACGAGCTGATGTGGCGCTTCAAGGCCGAAACCTTCATCCCCCACGGCCAGCATGAAGACGACCCGCAGGCACCGGTGGTGATCGGCGCCAACGAACAGCCCGAAGCCGCCCAGGGCCTGCTGATCAACCTCGACGCCAGCCTCTCGCCGCATCTCGAACGCTTCAGCCGCATCATCGAGATCGTCAATCAGGAGCCAGCGCTGCTGGCCGCCTGCCGTGAGAATTTCCGGACCTATCGCCAGCGCGGCTATGATCCAAAGCGAGTCGAACTCTAAGTACGCCCCATGGACAACTCCAGACCGCCGCAAAAGCCCGCTCACCTGCTCGACGACCTCGAGTCGATCCGCGCCCTGCTCGATGAACACACCAGCAGCGAGCCGCCCCTGCTCACCGAGTCCGTCGACCCGAACAGCATCCCCCTGCTCTCCGAAATCGTCGAACCACCGCCCTTCGAGCTCACCCCGCTGGGCAGCGACCCCGTCGCCCCGCGCCCGGCGCCGGCCGTGCAGCCCACCCCCGCGCCTGCAGCGCGGGTCGAGCAGCCGAGCACCACACCCATCCAGTCCGCCCTGCAGCGCAGCGCCGAAGCCGCCAGCGCCCAGGAATTCAGCCGCCTGGACACCGAGTTGCGCGCCGCCGCGCAACTCATCCTGCAAGACGTCATCGACGATTTCGTGCCCCAGATAGAAGCCGAGCTCAAGCGCCGCCTCAGCGCCCGCCTGACCCGCCTCCTGCCCCAGCCGCCCCGCCGCGGCTGACCGGCGCGCGCCTCGCGCCGCCCCATCGCGCCCCGCGCTTGGGGCTTGTACCCGCAGCCGCTATACTCGGCGGCTTTCCGATCAGTTGCCGACACGGTCCCGCCGCACCATGGACAAGACCTACCAGCCCCACGCCATCGAAACCTCCTGGTACCAGACCTGGGAGAAGAACAACTACTTCGCCCCGCAAGGCTCCGGCGAGTCCTACACCATCATGATCCCGCCGCCGAACGTCACCGGCAGCCTGCACATGGGTCATGGCTTCAACAACGCCATCATGGACGCGCTGATCCGCTTCCGCCGCATGCAGGGTCGCAACACCCTGTGGCAGCCGGGCACCGACCACGCCGGCATCGCCACCCAGATGGTGGTGGAGCGCCAGCTGGCCGCCCAGGGCGTCGATCGCCACGACCTCGGCCGCGAGAAGTTCCTCGACAAGGTCTGGGAATGGAAGGAACAGTCCGGCGGCACCATCACCCGCCAGATCCGCCGCCTCGGCTCCTCCGTCGACTGGTCGCGCGAGCGCTTCACCATGGACGACGGCCTCTCCGAAGCGGTCAAGGAAGCCTTCGTGCGCCTGCACGCGGATGGCCTGATCTACCGTGGCAAGCGCCTGGTCAACTGGGACACCAAATTCCACACCGCCATCTCCGACCTCGAAGTGGAAAGCCACGACGAGAAGGGCCACCTGTGGAACCTGCGCTACCCGCTGGCCGACGGCCTGAAGACCGCCGACGGCAAGGACCACCTGGTGGTCGCCACCACCCGTCCGGAAACCCTGCTCGGCGACAGCGCCGTGGCCGTGCACCCGGAAGACGAGCGCTACAAGGCCCTGATCGGCAAGTTCGTCGAGCTGCCCCTGGTCGGCCGTCGCATCCCCATCATCGCCGATGACTACTGCGACCCCGAGTTCGGCACCGGCTGCGTGAAGATCACCCCGGCCCACGACTTCAACGACTATGAAGTCGGCAAGCGTCACGACCTGCCGCTGATCAACATCTTCGACAAGAACGCCGCCGTGCTCGCCACCGCCCAGGTGTTCCACATCGACGGCAGCGTCAACGGCGAATTCGACGGCAGCCTGCCCGCCGCCTATGCCGGCCTCGACCGCTTCGACGCGCGCAAGCGCATCGTCGCCGACATCGAAGCCCTCGGCCTGCTGGAAAAGATCGACGACCACGCCCTCAAGGTGCCCAAGGGCGACCGTTCCGGCACCGTCATCGAACCCTGGCTGACCGACCAGTGGTACGTCTCCACCAAGCCCCTGGCCGAACCCGCCATCGCCGCTGTGGAAGACGGCCGCATCCAGTTCGTGCCCAAGCAGTACGAAAACATGTACTTCTCCTGGATGCGTGACATCCAGGACTGGTGCATCAGCCGCCAGCTCTGGTGGGGCCACCGCATCCCGGCCTGGTACGACGAAGCCGGCAACGTCTACGTCGGCCGCGACGAAGCCGAAGTCCGCGCCAAGCACAACCTGGGCGACATCGCCCTGCGCCAGGACGACGACGTCCTCGACACCTGGTTCAGCTCGGGCCTGTGGACCTTCTCCACCCTCGGCTGGCCGGAACAGACCGACTTCCTCAAGACCTTCCACCCCACCGACGTGCTGGTCACCGGCTTCGACATCATCTTCTTCTGGGTCGCCCGGATGATCATGCTCACCATGCACCTGGTGAAGAACGACGACGGCAGCGCCCAGGTCCCCTTCAAGACCGTGTACGTCCACGGCCTGGTCCGCGATGGCCAGGGCCAGAAAATGTCCAAGTCCAAGGGCAACGTCCTCGACCCGCTGGACATCGTCGACGGCATCACCCTCGACGCCCTGTTGGAGAAACGCACCAGCGGCATGATGCAGCCCAAGCTGGCCGAGAAGATCGCCAAGCAGACCAAGGTCGAGTTCCCCGAAGGCATCAACAGCTACGGCACCGACGCCCTGCGCTTCACCTTCTGCTCGCTGGCCTCCACCGGCCGCGACATCAAGTTCGACATGGGCCGCGTCGAGGGCTACCGCAACTTCTGCAACAAGCTGTGGAACGCCGCCAACTTCGTCACCGAGAACACCGACGGCCAGGACACCGGCATCAACGGCGAAGCCGTCGAGCTGTCCTCGGTCGACCGCTGGATCATCTCCCAGCTGCAGCGCACCGAAGCCGAAGTCACCCGCCAGCTCGACGCCTTCCGCTTCGACCTCGCCGCCCAGGCCCTCTACGAATTCGTCTGGGACGAGTACTGCTCCTGGTACCTGGAGCTGGTCAAGCCGGTGCTGTGGGACGAAAACGCCCCCATCGAGCGCCAGCGTGGCACCCGCCGCACCCTGGTGCGCGTGCTGGAGGTCATCCTGCGCCTGGCCCACCCGTTCATGCCCTTCATCACCGAAGAGATCTGGCAGCGCATCAAGGCCCAGGCAGGCGTCAGTGGTGACACCCTGATGCTGCAGCCCTGGCCGGTGGCCAACGAAGCCCGTATCGACGCGGCCGCCGAAGACGACATCGAATGGGTCAAGACCCTGATGCTCGGCGTGCGCCAGATCCGGGGCGAGATGAAGATCTCCATGGCCAAGCGCATCGACGTGGTCCTGGCCAACGCCAGCGATGAAGACCTGCGCCGCCTCGCCGACAACGGCCCGCTGCTGAACAAGCTGGCCAAGTTCGAATCGGTCCGCGTCCTCGCTGCCGGCGAAGAAGCCCCCATGTCCGCCACCGCCCTGGTGGGTGACCTGCAGGTGCTGGTGCCCATGGCCGGCCTGATCGACAAGGAAGCCGAGCTGGCCCGCCTGGACAAGGAAATCCAGCGCCTGGACGGCGAAGTGAAGCGCGTCGGCGGCAAGCTCGCCAACGAAGGCTTCGTCGCCAAGGCCCCGGCCGAAGTGCTCGACAAGGAGCGCGCCAAGCTGGCCGAAGCCGAACAGGCCCTGGCCAAGCTGGCCGAGCAGCGCGAGAAGATCGCCAACCTGTAAGCCCACAAGGCCCGCCAATCGGCGGGCCTTGCTCTTTCATAGGGACGTGGAAGACATGCCCATCGAACTGCGCTTCGAATCCACCCTCGCCGTCAGCCCCGGCCAGGCCTGGAGCTGGATCACCGACATCGACCGCCTGCGCGAGGAAATGCGCCCCTGGCTGCGCATGACCGTGCCCGCCGGCATCCGCAACCTCGAAGACCTCGCCTTCCAGCCCGGCGAGCCGCTGTTCACCAGCTACCTCTGGCTGTTCGGCTTTCTGCCGCTGGGCACCTCGCGGCTGACCCTGCGCGAGCTCAACCCCGGCGTCGGCTTCGTCGAAGAATCCCCCATGACCGGCATGCGCCTATGGCGCCACGAACGCCGCCTGGAAGTACAGGGCAGCGGCACCCGGGTGATCGACCGCCTCACCGTCGAGCCACTGTTCGGCGCCCCGCTGGTGCGGCTGTTCCTGCGCCTGTTCTTCGCCAACCGCCACCGCGTGCTGCGCCATCGCGCGCCCTGAACCCGGAGCCCCCATGGAAACCAGCAAGACCAAGACCAGCTTCTACCGCCGCCTCTACGTCGCCTGGCTGATCGACAGCGGCACCGCCGTCAGCGTCCCCGCCCTGATGGACGCCACCGGCATGCCCCGCCGCACTGCCCAGGACACCCTCGCCGCCCTCGCCGACCTGGACATCGACTGCCAGTTCCAGCAGGACGAAGGCGCCCGCAACAACGCCGGCCACTACGTGATCCGCGACTGGGGCGCCATCGACAAGCACTGGATCGCCGCCAACCTGCAACAGATCAAGACCACCCTCGGCTACCCCTGACAGAATCACGTCCGTAGATAGTCGTAGCCCGGGCTTCAGCCCGGGAACCCCCTCCGGGTTGAAATCCGGGCTACGGCGCAACAGCCACACCCCATCCAGGAGCCCCCGCCATGACCCCGCAACTCATCTGGGTACTCGGCCTGCTGCTGGTGGTCGTCACCCTCTTCGTGCGCAACCGCCCGCGCATGGACGCCGTCGCCCTGCTGGCCCTGGTCGCCCTGGCGCTGAGCGGCGTGCTCACCACCGAGCAGGCCCTGGCCGGCTTCAGCGACCCCAGCGTGGTGCTGATCGCCGCGCTCTTCATCATCGGCGACGGCCTGGTGCGCACCGGCATCGCCTACCGCCTGGGCGACTGGCTGGTGGCCCGCGCCGGCAGCAGCGAGACGCGCCTGCTGGTGCTGCTCATGCTCAGCGTCGCCGGGCTCGGCTCGGTGATGAGCTCCACCGGCATCGTCGCCATCTTCATCCCCGTGGTGCTCGGCGTCGCCGCCCGCCTGAAGATCGCCCCGGCGCGGCTGATGATGCCCCTTGCCTTCGCCGGCCTGATCAGCGGCATGCTCACCCTGGTGGCCACGCCGCCGAACATGGTGGTGCACAGCGAACTGCGCCGCGCCGGCTTCGACGGCTTCGGCTTCTTCGGCCCCACCCCCATCGGCCTCGCCGTGCTGGTCCTCGGTGTGCTCTACATGCTCGTCGCCAGCCGCTGGCTCGGCCGCGACAGCCGTGACCAGAACACCGCCGCCCCGCGCCTGACCCTCGCTGACCTGGCCGGCGCCTACCACCTCAGCGAGCGCGAACGGCGCCTGCGGGTGCGCGCCGACTCGCCCCTGGCGCGCCAGGCCCTCAACGAGCTGGAGCTGCGCCGCGAATACGGCATCAACGTCATCGCCGTCGAGCGCCAGCGCAAGTTCCGCACCCTGCTGCTGATGGCCACCGGCAACACCCAGCTGGAGCCCGGCGACGTGCTGCTGGTGGACCTCGCCAGCCCCGCCATCGGCCTGCTCGGCGCCTACCATGCACTGGGCCTGGAGCCCATGCCCCTCAACGCTTCCTACTACAGCTTGCACGCCCACCAGTTGGGCCTGGCCGAAGTCGCCCTGCCGCCGGAATCGGAGCTGCCGGGCAAGACCATCCAGGAACTGGGCTTCCGCAGCCGCCACCGCCTCAACGTCGTCGGCCTGCGCCGCCACGGTCGCCCCCTCGAAGGCGTGCTGGTGGATGAAAAGCTCAAGGGCTCCGACACCCTGCTGGTGGCCGGCGAATGGAAGGACATCCACCGCCTGCAGGCCCAGGGCCGCGACTTCCTGGTGCTCAGCCTGCCCGCCGAGGTGGACGAAGTGGCCCCCACCGCGCACAAGGCGCCCCACGCCCTGCTCAGCCTGGCGGTGATGGTGGTGCTGATGGTCAGCGGCCTGGTGCCCAACGTCATGGCCGCGCTGGTGGGCTGCCTGCTGATGGGCGCGTTCCGCTGCATCGACCTGGACAGCGCCTACCGCGCCATCCACTGGCCCACGCTGATCCTCATCGTCGGCATGCTGCCCTTCGCCCACGCCCTGCAACAGACCGGCGGCATCGGCCTCGCCGTGCAGGGCCTGGTGGCGTTGCTGGGCGATGCCACGCCGCGCCTGGTCGTCGCCGCGCTGTTCGTGCTCACCGCAGTGATCGGCCTGTTCATCTCCAACACCGCCACCGCCGTGCTCATGGCCCCGGTGGCCATCGCCACCGCCCAGCAGCTTGGCGTCTCGCCGCAGCCCTTCGCCATGACCGTGGCCCTGGCCGCCTCGGCCGCCTTCATGACGCCCATCTCCTCACCGGTGAACACCCTGGTGCTCGGCCCCGGCCAGTACCGCTTCGGCGACTTCGTCAAGGTCGGCGTGCCCTTCACCCTGCTGGTGATGGTCGTCACCGTGCTGCTGGTGCCCTGGCTCCTGCCCTTCTGACCGGCCGCCCGACGGCGGCTGGCCAAACCCGGCGGGTTGTGAATAATGCGCGCCTGCCCTTCGTTCCCGGACCTCGCCATGCCCAGCAAACCGCCCAGCAAGACCGCACCGGCCAAGCCGTCCGAAGGGAGCAAGGCGCCGCTGCACCCGCGCAACCGCCACCAGGGCCGCTACGACTTCCCGGCGCTGATCGCAGGCAACCCGGAGCTGGCCGCGTTCGTCATCCTCAACCCCTACGGCAAGCAAAGCATCGACTTCGCCAACCCCGAGGCGGTCAAGGTCTTCAACCGCGCGCTGCTGCAGCAGTTCTACGGCATCCGCCAGTGGGACATCCCCGCCGGCTACCTGTGCCCGCCCATCCCCGGTCGCGCCGACTACCTGCACCATCTGGCCGACCTGCTGGGCGCCGCCCATGACGGCGTGATCCCCAAGGGCCCCGGCCTGCGCGGGCTGGACATCGGCGTCGGGGCCAACTGCATCTACCCGCTGATCGGCCACCATGACTACGGCTGGCGCTTCGTCGGCGCCGACATCGACCCGCAGTCCCTGGACTCCGCCGCCGCCATCCTCACCGCCAACCCGCAATACGGCGACGCCATCGAGCTGCGCCGCCAGGAGCACCCGCAGCACATCTTCCAGGGCCTGCTGCAGGCCGACGAGCGCTTCGACTTCACCCTGTGCAACCCGCCCTTCCACGCCTCCCTGGACGAAGCCCGCAGCGGCAGTCGGCGCAAGTGGAAGAACCTCGGCAAGCAGGACCCGAGCCGCACATTGCCGGTGCTCAACTTCGGCGGCCAGTCCAACGAGCTGCACTGCGAAGGCGGCGAAGCGGCCTTCATCGCGCGCATGGCCGACGAAAGCGCCACCTTCGGCCAGCAGGTGTTCTGGTTCAGCACCCTGGTGTCCAAGGCCGGCAACGTCGCGCCCCTGCAGGACCGTCTCAAGGCCCTCGGCGCCACCGACGTCCGCGTGGTGCACATGGCCCAGGGCCAGAAGCAAAGCCGCTTCGTCGCCTGGACCTACCTGGAAAAGAACCAGCGCCGCGCCTGGCGCAAGGAACGCTGGCCCGCCTGATCCGCTCCTTCCCTGTGGGAGCGAATTCATTCGCGATGCTCTTGTAGGCGTTACCGGCCACACCGACGGTGGACCGATGAAGCGTGGTCCACCCTACGCACGGCTACGCCTCACAAGGCACCTCTCCCGCTGCCTCCGGCTCATGGGTGCGCACCCTGCCCAGCAGCGCGAACACCAGCACCGCCGTCAGTCCGGTCACCGCCGCCAGCACCTGCAGCAGGGTGCGGAACGCCGCGTCATAGCCCGGCAGCAGCGCCGCCCGGTCCACCCCCAGTATCGTCGCGGCCTGGGCCAGGTCGCCCAGGGCCGCATGGCTGGCGGCAGCGACCAATTGCGACGGCGCCACCGCTGAAGCCGGCATGGCCACCAGCATCAGTGCGGCCAGCAACGCGCCGACCAGGGCGATGGCCACGCCGTCGCCGGACACCCGCACGGTGTTGAAGATGCCGGTGGCCATGCCCGCCCGCTCCTTCTCCACCACGCTCACCGCCAGCCCGTCCATCAACCCCCAGGGCAAGCCGATGCCCACGCCCACCAGCAGCATCGGCAGCACCAGTGCCTGCGGCCCGGCCACCAGCGCCTCGCTCATCCACAACAGCCCCAGCGCGTTCAACGCCAGGCCCAGGGCCGACAGCACACCGGCGGTGAACCAGCGCGACAGCCATGCCGCCAGCATCGGCACCACCAGCAACGGCGCCGACAAGGCGATCATCAGTTGCCCGGTCTGCACGGCGCTGAGGCCATCCACACCGATGAAACGCCCCGGCAGCAGCACGATCAGCACCACGAAGGCGAAGGCGGGCGACGCCCCCAGCAACTGAACACCGGCGAACTGCGCACGACGGAACAGGCCCAGCTCCAGCATCGGCCGTGGGCTGCGCCGCTCGATCACCACGAAGGCCACCAGCAACGCCAGGCTGCCCCACAGCGAACCCTGCACCAGCGGGTGCGACCAGCCGTGCTCCGGCGCCAGCAGCGTGCCGCAGGTGAACAGGGTGAGCATCGCGGTGAAGCTGATCGCCCCCGGCCAATCCAGCCCCTGGGCATTGGGGTCGCGGCTCTCGCGGGCGCAAACAGCCACCAGCAGCGCGCCGGCAATGCCGAACAGCGCCGGCAGCAAGAACACCATGCGCCAGCCCAGGCCGTCGCTCAGCAGGCCGGCCAGCAACGGGCCGAACGCCAGCCCCAGGCCGAAGGTGGTGCCCAACAGGCTGAACACCCGGGTGCGGATCGGGCCATGGAACTCCTGGGCCAGCGCCGCCATGGCCCCGGCGAAGGCGGCGGAACCACCCAGGCCCTGGAGCACGCGCAACAGGTCGAACCACAGCACCGTGGGCGCGAAGGGAATCACCAGGGTCACCGCCGCGAACAGCGCCAGGCCCACCAGCCACACGCGCTTGCGCCCGTGGATGTCGGCCAGGCTGCCGGCCGCCATCATCGCGCTGCCGTAGGCGAGGATGTAGCCATTGGTGATCCAGCTCAGCTCCACCGCCGAACCGCCCAGGGCCTGGCTGATGGCCGGCAGCACCACCGCCGGGCCGGTGAAGCACAGCGGGATCAGCACCGCCGTCAGGCAGGCAGCCAGCAGCAGCCAGCGGCGAGCACCGTCGGAAAGGGATGAATCGGTCATTTCGGAAGCTCCGCAAGGAAAGTCGGAGCAGGTTATGGCGGCGGTAATTACGGAAAAACAGGCTAGTATTCCGCACTTAACGGAAGCCTGAGTCCTCAATCGGAAGCACCATGGAAAGCCTCAACCGCCTCGCCCTCTTCGTCCAGGTCACCGAAAGCCAGAGCTTCGTCGCCGCCGGCCGCGTCCTGGGCATCTCCGCCTCGGCGGTGGGCAAGGGCATCGCCCGCCTGGAGCAGCACCTCGGCGTGCGCCTGTTCCACCGCAACACCCGCAGCATCAACCTCACGGTGGAAGGCACGCTGTTCCTCGAACGCTGCCGGCGCATCCTCGGCGAGCTGGAGGCGGCCGAGCACGAGCTGTCGCAAAACACCCAGGAGCCCAGCGGCCGCCTGCGGGTCAGCCTGCCCCTGGTGCTGGGCCTCTTCCCCGTGGTGCTGCCGGCCTTCATGCGCCGCTACCCCGGCATCGAGCTGGACCTGGATTTCAGCGACCGCCTGGTGGACGTGATCGAGGAAGGCTTCGACGTGGTGGTGCGCAGCGGCATCCCCGAGGACTCGCGCCTGCGCGCCCGCCAGCTCGGCGCCTTCCACCTGCAGCTGGTGGGCTCGCCCGACTACCTGGCCGCCCGGGGTACGCCACGGGTGCCGGCCGACCTGGAGCAGCACGCCTGCCTGCACTACAAGTTCCCCAGCACCGGCAAGCTGCAGAAATGGCCCCTGCGTCTGGACGCGGGGGAAAGCGAACCGCAGCTGCCCACCACCCTGGTGTGCAACCACGCCGACACCCTGATCCGCGTCGCCAGCGAAGGCATGGGCATCACCTGCCTGCCCGACTTCGCCGTGCGCGACGCCCTCGCCAGCGGCCAGCTGCAGGCCGTGCTCGAGGACCGCAACCAGCATTCCGCCCACTTCCGCGCCCTCTGGCCGTGCTACAAGCAGATGCCCGCCAAGCTGCGG
Source organism: Aquipseudomonas alcaligenes MRY13-0052 (assembly GCA_000474255.1). Lineage (GTDB taxonomy): Bacteria > Pseudomonadota > Gammaproteobacteria > Pseudomonadales > Pseudomonadaceae > Metapseudomonas > Metapseudomonas solani. The sequence continues at coordinate 150,735 of BATO01000001.1, read as the reverse complement.
GTGTTCGTCGACTTCCTCGCCGAGCACCTGTTCCTCGACCAGAGCCAGGTGTGAACGCAGGCCTCTGCTACCTGTAGGGGCGACTTCAGTCGCCAAGGAGCGCGCAGCGGTCCCATCACAGCATGGGTTTCGCTGCGCTCTACCCATCCTACGAACTACAAACACCTCAGCGCCGAAGTCCGAGTTATGGGACGGCGAAGCGCGGCTCCAGGCGGCTGTAGCCCATGCCCACGCCCTTGTGCACCTTGAGCTGCACCGGGATGCGCTCCTTGAGCGCTTCGACGTGGCTGATCACGCCGATCATCTTGCCGCTGGCATTGAGCGCATCCAGGGCGTCGAGGGCCACTTCCAGGGTTTCGCCGTCGAGGGTGCCGAAGCCCTCGTCGAGGAACAGCGAATCGATGCTGGTCTTGTGGCTGACCAGGTCGGAAAGCGCCAGGGCCAGCGCCAGGCTGACCAGGAAGCTCTCGCCGCCGGACAGGGTGTGGCAGTCCCGGGCGACATCGGCCTGCCAGGTGTCCACCACTTCCAGCTCCAGCTCGCCCAGGGCGCGACGGCGCAGCTGGTAGCGGCCGTGCAGGCGCTCCAGCTGCTGGTTGGCCAGGTGGATCAGGTGATCCAGGGTCAGCCCCTGGGCGAAGCGGCGGTACTTGGCGCCGTCGGCCGAGCCGATCAAGCCGTTGAGGCGCTGCCAGAGGTCGCAGGCGCCTTCCTGGGCGGCGATTTCGGCGAACAGCGCCTGCTGGTTCTGCCGGCGCTGCTCGTCGCCGCTCAGTTGCCCGCGCAGCTCGCCCTGGCGCTGGGCCAGTTCGCGTCGTTGCAGTTGCAGCGCCTGCAGCTGCTCGTCCAGCTCCACCAGGGCCAGCTCGGTCTGTGGCGTCGCCTGCAATTCCGCCAGGCTCTGCCGGGCTGAGGCTTCCAGGGCCTGGGCTTCGGTACAGGCCTTTTCCAGGCGGGCCTTGAGGGCCAGCAACTGGTTGCGTGCGTCCTCGTCCAGCAGCGCGGCGAGGTACTGCGCCTCGTCGGCGAAGGGGCTCTGCGCCAGCGCCTGTTCCCAGGCGGCCCGTTGCCCGTCGAGCGTGGCGCGGGCGGTGTCCTGCCGTTCGGCCAGGGTCTGCTCGCGCCCGATCAGCGCCTGGCTGCGTTCCTGGGCCAGCGCCAGGCGCTGCTCGGCCTGCTCCAGGGCGGCGGCGGGGTTATCCACAGGGGCTAGGGCTTCAACATCGGGCTGCGCCAGCTCGCCCCAACGCTGCTGCCAGCGCGTGGCGGCACCTTCGGCGGTTTGCAGCTCGGCCAGCAGCAGCTGCTCGTCACGCTCCAGGCGCTGCTGCAGGGCCTGGGCATCACGCCAGGTGCGCCACTCGGCGTCGCGCGCGTCCAGCCAACGCTCGTTGTCTTCCGGCAGGGCGTAACCGAGCTCGCCCAAGGCCGCGCCCAGCTCCGACTCCTGGCGAACCTGCTGCGCCTGGAGCTGGCCCAGTTGCTCGGTGTTCTCCGCTTCGCGGCGGCGCAAGGCGCCTTGTTCCTGCACCGCCAGCGCATGCTGCTGCATGGCATCCTGCTGGTGCTTCTGGGCTTGCTCGCGCTGCCCACGGGCGGCGTCCACGGCCTGCTTGAGGCCGTCCAGCTCACCCAGGCTGCGTTGCAGGGCGGCGAGGTCCGCCTGCTGCTGCGCCTGGGCCGCCGCCACCGCCGGGCCATCGACCAGTGGCTGGCCCAGGGCGGTGCAGTGCTGCTGCCACTGCGCCTGCAGCTGTTGCAATTCATCCTGCAGGCGCTGCTCGTCCTGCTGGCGCTGGCGCAGGTGCGCGTCCAGCGCGGCCAGCTCGGTGTTCAGGGCCGCCCCCCGTTCGCGCACCTGCTCCTGCTCGGCGCGCTTGGCCTGCAACGCGGCCTGGGTCTCCGAGACATCCAGCGCGCCATAGGCCGCGATGGCCGGGTGTTCGTGGGAACCGCACAGCGGGCAGGCCTCGCCGGGCTGCAAAGCGGCGCGATGGGCCTCCAGCTTGAGGATGCGCTGCTCCTGCTCCAGCAGCTTTTCCTTGTCCTGGATCTGTTGCTTGAGGTCGGTGAACTGCAGGCGCAGGGCGTCTCGCGTCGCGATCTTCTGCGCCTGTGCCTGGCTGTCGGCCTCGATTCCGTCCTGCGCAGCGGCCAGCTGCTGTTCCAGGCGTGTGCGGTTTTCCGCCAGTTGCTGCAGGCGGGCGAGTTGGTGGCCCTGGTCGCTGAGGCGCTGCCAGCGCTCGCGCAGGGCGGTTTCGGAATCACCGGCCAGCAGTGTGGCCAAGGCAGCCTGGCGCAGGGCTTCGGCGGCACGGGCCTGCTCCAGGTGCTGATCGCTTTCCACCAATGCCGCCTGGAAGCCGGCGATGCGCTGCGCCAGCTGCTCGGCGTCCTGCCGTTCCTGCTGCTGGCGGGCTAGCGACTGGGCGATGGCCTGCGCCAGGTGTCGGCGCGCACCGAGCTGTTCCCGCCAGGCGCCCAGGCGCTCGCCCAGCAGGCCGTGTTGCGGGTTGGCCGCCAGCAGCGCCTCAATCTGGCCCCGTTGCTCGGCCAGCCCATCGCGGCGGGCGGCGAGTGCCGCCAGCCGCTGCTGGCTGTAGCCCCGCGCCTGCCACAGGCCATCGGCCACCTCGCGGGCGGCCTGGGCCTTCTGTTCACGCACCTGGGCCAGGGCCTCGGCCGCTTCGGTAGCGGCCTGCCCGGCGCGCTGCCAGTCACGGTGCGGCGGGCGCAGGCGCTCGGCCGGCTCGCTCTCGGCCAGGCGCTGCAGTTGCGGCCCGGCCTGCTCCAGCGCCTGCCGGGCGTCCTGCCCCTGCTGCACCGCGGCGAGCTGGCGCGCCTCGGCGCCAGCCAGGGCCTCACGCCACTGGCGCTGGCGCTGCAGGCTCTCCTGCTGGCCGTGCAGGCTGCTTTCACGGCCATTGAGTTCGGCGAGTTCGTTTTGCAGTTGCTGGCGCTGCTCCGCGTTGAGCAGCTCCACGCCCTCAGCCCGTGCACGCAGCTGGCCCAGGCTGGCCTCGGCCTCCCGGGTGCGCTGGTAGACGCGCTCGGAGATCAGCCCGTACACCTCGGTGCCGGTCAGCTCCTCCAGCAGCTCGGCACGCTGATTGGCGCTGGCTTCGAGGAAGGCGGCGAACCCGCCCTGGGCCAGCAGCATGGATTTGGTGAAGCGCTCGAAATCCAGCCCGGTGAGGCTTTCGGTCTGCTTGAGCTTGTCGTTGATCTTGTCGGTGAGAATCTCGCCGTCGGTGATGCGCGCCAGCTCCACCTTGGGCGCCTGCAGGCCGCCATCGACCTTGTCGCGGGCGCGGCGCTGGCTCCAGAAGGCACGGTAGCCCACGCCCTTCACCTCGAATTCCACCTCGGCCAGGCAGTCGGCGGTGTGGCGGGTCATCAGCTCGTTGACCGTGGCCGAGACGCTGCTCATGCGCGGGGTGCGGTGGTAGAGGGCCAGGCAGATGGCGTCCAGCAGCGTGGTCTTGCCGGCACCGGTTGGGCCGGTGATGGCGAACAGGCCGTTGCCGGCGAAGGGCTCGCCGGTGAAGTCGATCTTCCACTCGCCCTTGAGGGAGTTGAGGTTCTTCAGGCGCAGGCTGAGGATTTTCATGCAGAAGCCGCCGGGGGATGGGAGCGGCATTCTGGCATTCTCCGCCCGCCCGTGCAGGTCCGGCGGCGATAGCGGCGATCTGCCCCGGCCTCAGCTGCGCTCGCTGCGGACCTCTTCCAGCACGCCACGGTGCAGGTCCCGCAGGCGCCGAGCCTGGTCCTCGTCCAGTTGCTCCAGCTCCAGGCGGCGCGCGAACACGTCCTCGGCACTCAGTTCGTCCAGGGTCTCCCGGGCCTCCCCCACCAGGCCGGGCGCGAGGCCGGCGCGTTCGCGGCGCAGGCGCAGCACCTCCACCGGCAAGCCTTCGCACAGGGCGGCGACGCGGCCCTGCAGGTCGCTCAGGTAATCGTCGGTGCCCACCTGCACTTCCAGCCATACGGGGCGCTCGGGCGTGCCCCGGCGGGCCTGCTCGGCAATGGCGCCGCCCAGTTCGCCCAGGGAGCCACGCACGCTGGCCAGGGGCTGGAAACAGGGCACCGGCAAGGGCGTGACGCTGCGCACGCCCTCCCCGTCCAGCTCCACCAGCAGCACTTCCTTGGCCTGGCCGGCTTCGTCGAAGGACAACGGGATGGGCGAGCCGCTGTAGCGGATGTGCTCCAGGCCGCCGACCTTCTGCGGCCTGTGGATATGTCCGAGGGCGATGTAGGCGGCAGGCGGGAAGGCGCTGGTGGGGAAGGCCTCCAGCGCGCCGACATAGATTTCCCGCACCGACTCGCTGGCACTGGCGCCGACCGTGGTCAGGTGGCCGGTGGCGATAATCGGCAGCCCGCCCCCCAGTTCGTCCCGGCGCCGCTCGGCCAGTTCGAACAGCTGCGCGTAATGGGCCTGGATGGCCTGCTGCAGGGACAGCTGCTTGTCCGCCGCGCTCTGCCCGGCCTGGCTCTGCAGCACGTCACGGGCGCGCACGAAGGGGATGGCACAGAGCACCGCGCCCGGCGCGCCATCAGGGCCGCGCAGCACCAGCACCTGCTCTTGCGGGTCGGCGGCGACACCCGGCACCACGCGGGTGCCCAGGGCCGCCAGCAGGCCCTGGCTCTCGCCGAGCATGGCGGGCGAATCATGGTTGCCACCCAGCACCACCAGTTGCGCACCGGCGTCGCGCAGCTCGATGACGAAGCGGTTGTACTGCTCGCGGGCGTAGCTCGGCGGCGCACCGGTGTCGAACACATCGCCCGCCACCAGCACCGCGTCCACCCGGTGTTCCTGCACCCGCTCCAGCAGCCAGGCGCAGAAGGCCTGGTGTTCGGCCTGGCGGGTCTTACCCATGAAGTGCTGGCCGAGATGCCAGTCGGAGCTGTGCAGGATGCGCATGGGGGTCTGTCACTTGTCGCGGGGAACGGGAAGGCGGCCACCTTGTCATTTACCGGCACCGGGAGGCAACCGCCGCTGCGCCAGTGGCTATCCTTCCCCTCAACTCCAAGCCCCAAGGATTCCCATGCCAAGGTTCCTGAAAGACCTGAAGATCATGCTGCTGGCCAACCTCTGGACCGTGCCAGTGGTCGCCGCGCTGGTGGGCGCGGTGTTCTATTTCGTCGCCCCGCCGCCGCCCATGCACGCCACCCTGGCCACCGGCGGCGCCAATGGCGGCTATGCCCTGTTCGGCGAAAAGCTCAAGGAGGAACTGGCGCGCCAGGGCTTCACCCTGGAGCTGGTGCCCAGCACCGGCTCCCTGGACAACCTCGGCAAGCTGCAACGCGGCGAGGTGCAGATGGCCCTGGTGCAGAGCGGCCAGGAGCTGACCCTGGAGCCGCGCGAACGCAACCGCCTGCATGGGCTCGGGGTGATGTACCAGGAGCCGCTGTGGCTGTTCAAACGCAAGGACGTGGACATCGACAGCATGGGCGACCTGCTGCAGTTGCGGGTGGCCATCGGCACGCCCAACAGCGGCACCCGTGCCATCGCTGCGGCCCTGCTGCAGGCCAACCAGATCGGCCCGGAACAGTACCCGCAGAACTGGCAGGCATTCAGCGGCACCCGGGGTGCCGATGCGCTGATCGCCGGCGAGCTGGATGCCGCTTTCTTCGTCGGCCCGGCGGAGAACGCCGTGGTGCAGCGCCTGGCCACGCGCAGCGAGCTGGACCTGGTCAGCCTGCGCCGCAGCGCCGCCTACCGTGCGCGCCTGCCCTACCTGACCAAGCTCGACGTGGGTGAAGGCCTGCTCAACCTCGCCAGCAACAGCCCCTCGCGGGACATCCTCACCCTGGGCCCGGTGGCGACCCTGGTGGCCAACGACGAATTCCACCCCTCACTGACGCCGCTGATCCTCGAAGCCGCCCGCGAGGTGATGAAGAATGGCAGCCTGCTCGACCCCGCCGGGCGCTACCCCGCCGCCCAACCGATGACCCTGTCGACGCTGGACGAGGCCGCCTACTACTACAAGAACGGCCTGCCGATCCTGCAGCGCTACCTGCCCTTCCGCATCGCCTCCCTGGCCGACCGCTACATCATCCTGCTGATCCCGCTGCTGGTGGTGATGTTCCCGCTGTTCAAGGCGGTGGGCCCGGTGTACCGCTGGCGCATCCGTGCGCGCATCTACCGCTGGTACAAGTACCTGCGCGAGATCGACCGCAAGCTGGACGCCGGCACCCTGCGCGCGGAGCTGGACGGCGAGATCGGCAAGCTGGAGCAACTGGAGGACCAGCTGGCCAAGGTGGACGTGCCGCTCTCCTACTCCAACGAGCTGTATGAGCTGCACGTGCACCTGCGCTACGTGATCGAGCGGCTCCAGGCGCTGAAGGCCAGGAGCCGCGAAGAGGAGGCCTGAACGGGCCTCAGAAGCGCAGTTGCAGGTAGCGCAGCGGCACCAGCCAGCGCGGCGTCGCCGGGCCGAAGGCCAGGGCCTTGGCCAGGTGCCGACGCAGGCGCCAGTAGGAACCGTGCTCGCTGCCCTTGGCCACCGCGCGGGCGGTGCGGAAGTGCGCCACCGCGACCTGGCTGTTGCCGGCGTGAAGCGCAGCGGCGACGCCCTCCAGCAGGTGCTGCATGCAACGGAAGAAGGGCCGCGGCTCCGCCCCCTGCAAGCGCTCCAGCCAGGCATCCAGGGCCGCAATGTCTCCAGCCATGGCGGCATCGAAGCCCAGCCAGACCATGGCATCGTGGTTCTGCGGGTCGCGCTCCAGGGACAGCCGCGACACCGCCGCCGCGCGCGCATCCAGCTTGCGCGCACGCATGCCCAGCGCCAGGTTGTCCAGGCCCCAGGCCGGCGCCTCCGGGTGCTGCTCCCAGTCGGCGAGCCAGTCGAACATCATTTCGTAGCGATCCTGGTTGACCATCGCGTAGCTGGCCATGCCCCAGATCACGCCATCGCTGCGGATCGTCTCGCGACAGGCTTCGAGGGCATCCACCAGCAGCCGGTTGGCGTTCTTGCGGTTGGCCAGCAGCTCCAGCATGGCGTGCTTGCCGGCGTGCTGCGGGTCGTTTTCCAGCAGGCGCAGGAAGCCCTTCCACAGTGAACCGGGCATCCAGCGGGCATCCTCGCGGCGCAACCATTGCAGCGCGGCGCCATGGTGCAGGGAGCCATCGGCGACACCGGCGTCGAGGGTTTCCTGCAGGTCCTTGTCCTGCTCGGGCCGCTCGAGGATCTTCAGCACCTCGCCCCAGGCGTCGATGCAACCATGGTCGCGACACAGGGGTTCCAGCACCCGGCGCTTGAGCGCCTGATCGCCGCGGGGCACGGCGAAACGCAGGGCGCGGATCAGCACCGCGGGCTGGCTCGATGCCTCCAGCAACCGCTCCAGCACTGCGCGCGTGGCCTCCCCCGTACCGTGCTTGAGCAGCAGGTCGAACTCGTGGAGGCCGGCGAAGGTGTAGCAGGCGTCCAACTGGTAGGCTCGGCTGAAGGACGGCAGCGCCTCTTCGCCCTTGCCGTCGAGCCACAGCGCGTGGCCGAGGAAACCGTGGGCGATGGCCTGGCGGGGTTCCAGGCGCACCATCTCCCGGGCCGACTCCACGTAGGCGGCGTATTCGCCGGCGTCGTCCTGCCAGTCGGCCAGGGTGCGCCACCCTTCGAAGAAGGCCGGTTGGCGCTCCAGCAACTGGCGCATCTCGGCCATGGCGCTGGGCAGGTCCTGCTCCTGGCGGGTGGCGCGGGGCCCGAACAGCGCCAGTTCGGGGGGCGTTCCGCCACCCCAGCAGGGGGCCGCCAGCAGCTGGCGCAATTCGTCGTAGCGCTGGGCTTCCAGCAGCCCCTCGGCCAGCTGGGTGTTGGCGCTGCGGTGGCGCGGGTTCAGCTCCAGGGCACGGCGCAGGGCCGGCTCCTTCGCCTCGAAGCCTTCCTCCTGTTCGGCCAGGGCCAGCCAGGCATCCGGGTCGCCGGCGCGCAGGCGCGTCAGCTCGCGGGCCAGTTCCAGGGGGCGCCCGGGCGTTTCCAGGGCAGCGCTGTAGCGGCGTAGCTGATTCCAGACCCAGCCGTTGCCGGGCTCCTCGCGCAGCACCTTCTCCGCCTCGAGGGCGCCTTCGGCGGGGTTGTCGCGCTCGCCCAGCACATAGCCCAGGTAGGCACGCAGTTCGGTGTTGTCGGGGGTGCGGGCGAGCACGCTGCGCAGCAGGCTTTCGGCCTCCTCCAGGTCTGTGCCCTCGTCCAGCAGGCTTTCGACGTAGAGGCGCACGCTGCGCGTCCACAGCGGGTTGATGCGGAAGCTCCCGCGCAGGGTCTCGCGGCACTCGGCGTACTGCTTCTGGCTGCTCTGCAGCTGGGCCCGCTCCAGGGCCAGGCGCGGCATCAGCGGGAAGCGTTCGATGGCCGACTGCAGCAGGGTCTCGGCCTGCTCCACCTGCCCCATCTCGGCCTGCTGGGCGGCGACCACCACCCACAGCTGCCAGAGGTCGGGGCGCTGTTGCAGGGCTTCGCTCAACTGCTCCAGCAACACCTGCGGTTCCAGCAGCCTGCGCGCCTGGTCCGGGTAGGCGAGCCAGCCGTCGCCAAAGGTCACCTGGGCCACCAGTTGGCGATGGATGAAGTCGAGGCTGTCCAGGGCTTCGGCCTGGTCGGTGCAGGTTTCCAGCAGCATGTTGCCGGCGTAATCGTTATCGGCAGAGCGCTCCAGCGCCTCGCGGAAGGCCTCACGGGCGGCCTCGCGCTGGCCAGCCTGGAGCTGCACGAAGCCCCGGGTGGAATAGCTGCTGGAGCTGCGCGGGTCGGTGCGCCGGGCCCGCTCGCAGAATTCGAGGGCTTCCTCATGGCGACCCAGGCGCGCCAGGGTCACCGCCAGCTCGCGGATCGCCCAGGCGTATTCCGGGTGGCTCGCCAGCAGCCGGCGCAGGGCCGCTTCGGCATCCTCCAGGGAGTGGCGCTGGGCGCGCTCCACCGCCAACTCGGCGATGCCGCAGTGATGGGGGAAGCGCTCGGCCAGTGCGGTGACGTACGCGTCCACCGCCTCTTCACCGGCGCTCTGGCGCAGCAGCTGCACCTGCATGCGGTGCAGGCTCATGTTCAGCGGGTCCAGCTCCACCGCTTCGCGGCACCAGGCCAGGGCGCGCTGCGGGTCGCCATCGCTGCGCTGGCTGTGCAGCACGGCGGCGCGCAGCCAGGTGCCGCGACGGCTCACCGGTTCGGCGCGGCGCAGCATCGCCTCGTTCAGTTCCAGCTCGCCATGGCGGCCGTAGAAGTCGGCAAGGTTGAGCAGCAGGGCCGGGTCCTGGGGGCGGCGTTCCACGGCCTGCTCGAGAATCTGCCGGCATTGCAGCGGGTCGGAGAGTTCCTCGATGAACTCGCACAGGGTCAGGGTCGGGCCGGCGGCCAGGGCGCCGAGGCGTGCCTGGCGCTGGCGCAGGAATTCCAGCCCCGCCTCGGTGCGGCCCAGGCAGCGCAGGGCGCGGAAGTACTGGCTGCTATAGCCCTCGTTGGTGTCGTGCAGGCAGGCGGCGATGCGGTACAGCTCGCAGGCCTGCTCGCGGCTGCCTTCGTTCCAGCGCAGGCTGGCCAGCTCGTTCCACGCCTGGGCATGCCCCGGGGCCTGGCGCAGGGCACGGCCCAGCAGCTGCCGCGCGGTTTCCAGCTGGCTGCCGTCCTCCACCAGCAGGCCGGTGTAGCGCACCAGGATGCCGGCATCGCTCCAGCGCCCCTGGCAATGGCCGGCGAGCCAGTCCAATTGCTGCTCGCGGGCATGCAACTGGGCCAGGGAGGTGGACTTGGAGAGGATCAGGTTGGCGTCATCGGGGAAGCGTTCGAGCAACGCTTCGGTGGCCTCCAGCACCTGGGCCTCGCGGCCGTCGTACCAGCCCAGGGCGCGCTGGCCCTGGAGGGTCAGGCGGTGTTCGGGCGCGTGCTCGCGCAGGGCCTCGAAGGCGGCCAGGGCGGCTTCGCGGTCGTGCACTTCCAGGGCGCTGACCAGGCGGTAGTAGAGGTCCCAGGTCGCATGCTCCGGCAGCTCCAGGCCGTCCAGGCGATGGGCTTCCTCGGGCGGCAGCAGGAGCAGGCCACGGGGCCCGGACGCGCGCTGGGTCTCGTACAGGCCCTCGGCGATGCTCTCGCCGAACTGCGCCTGGCCGGGGTCGCGGATGAGCACGGTGCCACGGGGCTCGTCATAGCCCACCACCGCCTGCAGGTGGCCGCTGCCGGTGTATTGCAGCGACAGGGTGAAGGGCAGGCCACGGTCGATCAGCGCGCGGCTGGTGGCCCAGTCCACGGTGAACTCGCGCACCAGCCAGCCATTGCGCTCGGCCCAGGCACGCTCGGCCTGGTAGGACGTGCCGTCGTAGCAGATCTCCTCGGCCACCTCCAGGTGCGCCACCGGGCGACCCCAGTAGGTGGACAGCGCGGTCAGAGTGGCGGGGACGCAGGTCATGTGGTGCTGGCGGATGAAGGTCACCGGCAGCAGCACGCGGCCGCCCTTGGGCTCGGCCAGGCGCTCGGCGACCAGGGTGTAGAAGGGGCTCTGGGATTCCTGGGCCAGCGTCCGGCCCTGCTCGTGGTCACCGCGCAGGCAGGCGATGTCGCAGCGACGGCCGGCGTACCAGCCGCGCATGCCTTTCTCCAACAGCAGCGCCAGCGCCAGGGAGCGCTCGATCAGGCGCTCGGCCTCATCCAGTTCGCCCCGCTCGATCAGCAGGTCGATCAATTGCGCGCAGAGCCCGGCGCTCTCCATCCGCTGGGTACCGTCCAGCAGGCGCGCACGGGCGGCGTCTTCGCGCCCCAGCTGCAGTTCGAGCTGGGCGGCCTGCAGGGTCGCGGAGCGGAAGCCGGGCAGCATCGCCAGGGCGCGCTCGCAGAGGTCCAGCGCGTCGGCATAGCGGTCTTCCTGCTCCAGGCTGTAGGAGCGCTCCACCAGCAGCCAGGGGTCGGTGGTGCCCAGTTGCATGGCCGCATCGTGCAGTTCGGCGCTGCGGCCGAAGTCCCGCAGCAACGCCCGCAGGTACCCCTGGAACGACAGCCACTCGGCGCGCAGCCCGGGCTCTTCGGGCAGCCAGTCGGCGAAGCGCTGGAGGAATTCCCAGGCGCGGTACTGGCCACGGCGGGCGAGCAGGAAGCGGGCATAGCGCAGGCGCGACTCGGCGGCCTCCGGGTAGCGGCGGTAGCCGAGCCAGGCCAGGGCATCCCCCAGGCGCGGGGCCCCCAGTTGCCCGGCGAGGCGCGAGGCCAGCGCCATGGCGGCCGCTCCGCGCCAGTGGCGGTAGTCGCCGAACTCGGCGGCCCGGGCATGGGCCTGGAGGAACAGGCCGCGATCGGCCAGGGCTTCGAGGGAAAGGATCAACTCGGCATCGAGCGCATGGGAGGGCGTATCGAGGATCAGGCCGGACATCGGAACCATCCTTGGTCATTGCAGCGGAAATGGCGTCACTTTAGGGAGACACTGACTCGGCAACAAGCGATCGGGTCACAAGGCCCCTCATCCCGGCCGAGGCTGAGGTAAACTCTGCGGCCTATCGGGCGAGCCACCGGCGCGCCCTTATCCACAGCTTCACAGGTACGCCCATGCCGATCCGCCACTGCATCGTCCACCTCATCGACAAGAAGCCCGATGGCAGCGCCGCCGTGCTCCACGCACGCGACAGCGAGCTGGGCGAATCCAAGGCCATCGAAAACCTGCTGGCCGACCTCAACGAAAGCTACAACGCCAAGCAAGGCAAGGCCTGGGGCCTGTTCCACGAGGAATCCGGCGCCTACCCGTTCAGCGGTTGGCTGAAGGAATACATGGAAGGCGGCCGCGACTTCACCGCCTTCAGCCGCGAGGCCGTGGCGCACCTGCAGAAGCTGATGGAAGAGTCCAACCTCTCCACCGGCGGCCACGTGCTCTTCGCCCATTACCAGCAGGGCATGACCGACTACCTGGCCATCGCCCTGCTGCACCACAGCGAAGGCGTCACCGTCACCGACGCGCTGGACCTGGCGCCGGCCCGCCACCTGGACCTGGGCCAGCTGCACCTGGCGGCGCGCATCAACATCTCCGAGTGGCGCAACAACGCCCAGTCGAAGCAGTACATCTCCTTCATCAAGGGCAAGAACGGCAAGAAGGTTTCGGATTACTTCCGTGACTTCATCGGCTGCCAGGAAGGCGTAGACGCGCCGAGCGAGACCCGCACCCTGCTCAAGGCCTTCAGCGACTTCGTCGAGCACGAGGACTTCGCCGAGGAACAGGCCCGCGAGAAGACCAAGACCCTGGTGGACTACGCCAGCACCCAGGCCAAGCTGGGCGAGCCGATCACCCTGCAGGAGCTGTCCGGGCTGATCGACGAAGACCGCCCCCGTGCCTTCTACGAACACATCCGCAACAAGGATTACGGCCTGTCGCCGGAAATCCCGCCGGACAAGCGCACCCTCAGCCAGTTCCAGCGCTTCACCGGCCGCGCCGAGGGCCTGTCCATCAGCTTCGAGGCTCACCTGCTGGGCTCGAAGATCGAATACGACGAAGGCCGCGACATGCTGATCATCCGCCAGGTCCCGACCCAGCTGAAGGACCAGCTCAAGCGCCGCAAGGACTGAGCGAAGGTGCAAACGAAAAAGCCCGGCTAAATGCCGGGCTTTTTTGTGCGCCTGCGGATCAGCGTGCTTCGATGCGGAAGCCCACACGGGGGAAGTGCACATGCACCACGCCGGCGCGCTCGTCCTCGCGACGCAGGATCAGCTCCTCGCGGCCGGCGAATACCAGCTCGCCTTCCACCGGGTCGACGCCATAGTCGGTGGCGGCGATGGCCACCTTCTGCCCGGCGGTGAAGCCGTTGATGTCGAAGAAGGGCTCATCCGGCAGCGCCGCGGGTTCGGCGGCGCGGGCGATCTCGATGGCGTCGGCGGCGCTCAGCTCGCTGGAGGCGCCATGGCCGAAGCCGAGCACACGGCCCAGCCAGGCGGCGACCGCCGGGTAGTCGTCCACCAGCGGCGCGGTGACCGGGGTGGCCTTGAGGAACCACAGGCAATGGGCCAGGGAGAAGTCGGCCATGCTCGGCTCGCCGAAGAGGAAGTCACCCTCCTCGCGGCCCAACTGCTGCTCCAGGCGGGCCATGAAGGTCGGCCAGTTGTGCTTGGCCACCTCGGCCGGCAGGCGCGCGGCGGTGCCGCCGCTGAACAGCCCGGCACGGTCGGCGATAAAGGCCTTGATCGCCTCCGGCGGCAGCTTGCCGAAGCGCACGGCGATGGATTCGGGCTGGAACACCAGGCTCACCGCGTGCTGGAAGATCACCGAATCCACCCAGTGGCAGAAGCTCGCCACGTTGAATTCCTGGCCCGCCGGGATCAACGCCGGCACGGCCTTCTCCGCCTCCAGGCGGCGGGCGATCAGCGCGGTGTCGCAGTAGATGTCGGCGCCGATCTGCAGCACCGGGGTCTTGCGGTAGCCGCCGGTGAGGGGCATCAGGTCTGGCTTGGGCATCAGCGGCGGAATGTGCACCGAACGCCAGGACAGCTGCTTGAAGCCCAGCAGCAGGCGCGCCTTCTCGGCGAAGGGGGATGTGGGGTAGTGGTGCAGGATCAACTCGTGCATGGCGGGCTCCGTATCGTTCTTGTTCAGGCTGGGCAGCTTAGCCGCCCTGGGGTTCAGGGCCTATCCGCTGGCGCTGATGGCGTGCCATCAGCCGCAGCTATTTAGTAGCGCCAGGCCAGCGTCTGGGCCGGGCTGGAATGGAAGCAGCGCGCCCAGGCTCGGCCACCGTCAACCGGCATCCGAAAGCTCGCGCAACGCGGCAGTGGCGAGAAAGCCGGACCGTGAGGCGTAGCGGGCGTCCTTACTCACACGCTCATCGATCCGCTGCAGAAGATTCTCCGGCAGGGTGGCATTGAAGCGTACGGCCTTGCCTAGGTAGGGCGTCACGTCGAACTCGACCACCGCCCACACGCCGCCGGCAAAGTCGGGATTACCAATATGGAAGTCAATCTGCTGCGCTTGAGGCAGTGCCTCGCCATCCGCCACCAGGCCTTCGAAGTGAAGGGCAAGCGCCTCCTTCACGTTCTCCAGGGCTTCCGCCACGGTAGCGCCCGCAGAGAAACAACCCGGCACGTCCGGCACGGTTACGCCGTAGTCAGAGTCAGGGTCCTTATGCAGAACGAGGGGGAATTTCATGGTGTTTACACTCCGTGTGTTGCGAAGCGATGGCCTCAGAGAAGGCCGGCTTGTTTCAGGATGCTGCGTACCGTCCCTATGGGTAGATCACTCTTGGGGTGTGGGACCATGACCCGTCCCGGTTTATTCGGTGCTTGAACGGATGGTGACTGCCTTTCACCTCCACCTCGTACCAGCCATCCACCTTGATCTTCTCTATCACCTCACGACTGCGCATCGTGGCCTCCCTACGCGCATAGTGTGTACCGTACACACCAAATATGGGGCGCGCAATGAAAACACACAGGATACGAACGAATCCGTGGCTGTGATTTCGTCCCCCGTAGCCGATACCGCCACGGGCCAGCGGCGGCGCTGGCCTGCCCCGGGCTCAGGGCCTATCCGCTGGCGCTGATGGTGCAGCGATGTACGCCTTGGCCAGCGCTTCCTTGGCGGCCTTGCGCAGGTTCTTGATGGCGCGCTCGCGGCGCAGGGCGTCGCCCTTGCCCGGGCACTCTTCGATATAGACCAGCGCCTGGGCCGGGCTGGAATGGAAGAAGCGCGCGCCCTTGCCGCTCTGGTGCTGGGCGAAGCGGCGTTGCGGGTCGTCGCTGATGCCGCAGTAGAGCGCGCCGTTGGCGGCCCGCACCAGGTAGACGAACCAGGGCCGTGGTGGTGGAACCTCGCTCATGCCCAGGCCACCTCGCGCATGCGCTGGCAATAATCAACCAGGTGCGGGTACTCGCGGGCGAGGCGGTTGAGCGGGGTTTCCAGGGTGCACTGCACCAGATTGGCCAGCAGCCCGTAGGCGGAGGCATCGGCGCTGCAGGGGCGCTCGCCGCCGAAGAAGGCATTCGTGCCGAGCAGGTCGGTGAGGCCTTGCAAGTCCTCGCGGGCGAACACCAGCAGGTCTTCGCGATCGTGACGGCCAAGGCCCTGGGCCAGCAGGTCACGGCGGACCTTGCGTCGCACCAGCGCCGGGATCAGGCGCTGGGCCACGGGCCCGAGGTTGCCGAAGAAGGCCTGGCGGGTCTGCTGCCAGCCCTCCTCCTCCAGCCAGCGGAAGTACACCAGCAGCCAATAGAGGTGCTCGTCGCAGACGCGGGTGACGGCCAGGGCGCGTCCACGGCCGGCCTCGTCGAGGTGGTCGTCCAGGGAGAGTTGTAGGCGCTCGGTGAGCACCCGCTGGATGATCGCGGTATCGGCGATCAGCTCGCCGTCGAAGTCGATGTAGGGCAGCTTGCCCTTGGGGCCGCGCCGAGGGTCCATCAGGGTTTGCGCCTGGTACTGCACGCGCGCCAGGCGCAGGAAGGTCTCCAGCTTGAGGCAGAAGGGGCTGGCGTTGGGCACATCGAACCCGGCGGGAAACTGGAACAGCCTGATCATGATGGATACCGGCAAGAGATTCGCCGGCGAGCTTAGGCAATATTGCGCGGCGCAGCCACCCGCCGATGATCGGGCCGCGCCCCGTCCACTTCAGCGTTGGGCGCGGAACGCCGCCAGGCCCCGGGCCGCCTGCTGGCGGATGGCGTTCTGCACCGGCGGCAGCCAGCCCAGCAGCAGGCCCTTGGCGCCCAGCGCCTGGCGGGCCCAGCGCCACAGGTCGAAGCTGTCGCGGTGCTCGACGATCAGGCCGTTCTCGAAGCGGAAGCGCGCCTCGATGCGGTTGACCACGGTGCGCCCGGTCTGGCTGAACAGGTAGGTGGCGACCCAGCGCGCGCGGCCTTCATGCTCATCGGCCTCGACGCCGTCGAAGGTCAGGGAAAAGGCCTGGGCACGGCTGGCCAGCATGCGCCACATGTCCGCCGCCTCGGTACCGCGCAGGTCGGTGAACACCGGGTCGGCGAAGCGCACGTCGGCGGCGTAGCAGCCGGCCATGGTCTCGGCGTCCAGAACCTGGAAGGCGCGATAGAAGCGTTCGATGAGGGCAGCGTTGGGATGGCTCATGGCGATGCTCGTGGCGATTGGGATGAGGAGAGTATCGACGGCTTTCCGCCCGGCGGCGATTGGCTGCATCGCCATCTTTGTGGCAATAATCGCCACCTTCCTGTTCGAGACACCGCCGATGATCCGCATCGCCCTGCTGGTCTGCCCGCAAACGGTCTGCTCCAGCCTGGCCATGGCCGACGACGCCTTCCGCCTGGCCAACACCCTGGCGGGCGAGGCGCTGTTCGAGGTGCTGCGGGTCAGCCGCGACGGCCAGCCGGTGGACCTGGGCATGGCCAGCATCCGCGTCGACGGCGACCTGGCCCTGGCCGCCGAGGCACAACTGGTGATGCTGCCGGCCACCGGCAGCGCGGTGGAGCGCAGCATCAAGGGCAATCCCGACCTCTTGCACTGGCTGGCACGGCGCCCGGCCACCCAGCAGGTGGCCAGCCTGTGCAGCAGCGCCTTCCTCCTCGGCGCCGCCGGCCTGCTCGACGGCCGCCGCGCCACCACCCACTGGGCGCTGGCCGGTGCCTTCCGCCAGCGCTTCCCCCAGGTGCGCCTGCAACCCGATGAGCTGCTCACCGAGGACGGCAACCTGTTCTGCTCCGGTGGCGCCCAGGCCGGGCTCGACCTGTGCCTGCACCTGATCGCCTGGCACGGCGGCGACTGGCTGGCGCAGCGGGTGGCCGGTGCCCTGGTGTTCGACCGTGAGCGCGGCCGCCAGTCACGCTTCACCCCGCTGCTGCCGGACGTGCCGGGAGACGCCCAGCTCGGCCCGCTGCTGGCCTGGATGCAGCGCCACCACGCCGAGCCCATCGATCTCAAGGGCCTGGCCGAACGCGCCCACTGTTCGACCCGCACCCTGCTGCGGCGCTTCCGCACCGCCACCGGCCTGACCCCGAACGACTACGTGCAACGCTTGCGCATCGCCGCCGCCCAATCCGCCCTGCGCAACCCCTCCCGCTCCCTGGAGCAGGTGGCGCAGCAGGTGGGCTACAGCGACCGCGCCACCTTCGCCAAGCTGTTCAAGCAGCTCTGCGGCGAAACACCCGGAGCCTTCCGCCGGCGCCTGCGGGAACAGGCGTGATCCGCGTTATGCCCTTGTAGTCCGTGCTTCAGCGCGGAAGCGGAGTGGCCGGCATTCCCGGACTGAAGTCCGGGCTACGGGCTGCAGCCTCCACTGCGAAAAGTGACTCGCCCGGGGGGGCGAAACCAGAAGGCCCAGCAAAGCTCGAGAATCAGCTGAGCTCGAATTTTCCAACGACACCTATTGCTTACATCGCCCTTGAAATCCCCCCGTCGGAAATGAAAAAGGGGCCCGAAGGCCCCTTTCCGTATCACGCTGGCGATCAGTGCAGGATCTGCCCGAGGAACAGCTTGGTGCGCTCGTTCTGCGGGTTGTCGAAGAAGGCGTTGGGTTCGTTCTGTTCGACGATCTCGCCCTTGTCCATGAAGATCACCCGGTCCGCCACGGTACGGGCGAAGCCCATCTCGTGGGTCACGCAGAGCATGGTCATGCCGTCCTGGGCCAGGCCGACCATGGTGTCGAGCACTTCCTTCACCATCTCGGGGTCGAGGGCGGAGGTGGGTTCGTCGAACAGCATGATCTTCGGTTTCATGCACAGGGCACGGGCGATGGCCACGCGCTGCTGCTGGCCACCGGAGAGCTGGCCGGGGAACTTGTTGGCCTGCTCGGGGATGCGCACGCGCTCCAGGTAGTGCATGGCGATTTCCTCGGCCTTGCGCTTGGGCAGCTTGCGCACCCACATGGGTGCCAGGGTGCAGTTCTGCAGCACGGTGAGGTGTGGGAACAGGTTGAAGTGCTGGAACACCATGCCCACCTCGCGGCGGATCGCCTCGATCTGCTTGAGGTCGTTGGTCAGCTCGGTGCCGTCGACGATGATCCGCCCCTGCTGGTGTTCCTCCAGGCGGTTGATGCAGCGGATGGTGGTCGACTTGCCGGAACCGGACGGGCCGCAAAGCACGATGCGCTCGCCCTGCCTGACGTTCAGGTTGATGTCCTTGAGCACGTGGAACTGCCCGTACCACTTGTTCACGCCCTGCAGCTGGATGATCGGCGCAGCGGCGTCTTTCTGGATGGCTTCACTCATTCGAATCTCTCTCCTAACGCTTGTGCCCGGTGTTCAGCTTCTGTTCGAGGCGCATGGAATAGCGCGACATGCTGAAGCAGAAGATCCAGTAGACCAGGGCGGCGAATACGTAGCCTTCGGTGGACATGCCCAGCCATTTCGGGTCGGTGGTCGCCTGCTTGATGCTGTTGAGCAGGTCGAACAGGCCGATGATGATCACCAGGCTGGTGTCCTTGAACAGGGCGATGAAGGTGTTGACGATGCCGGGGATGACCATCTTCAGGGCCTGGGGCAGGATCACCAGCGCGGTGCTGCGCCAGTAGCCCAGGCCGAGGCCGGCGGCGGCTTCGTACTGGCCCTTGGGGATGGCCTGCAGGCCGCCACGGACCACTTCGGCGATATAGGCCGCCTCGAAGAAGATCACCATCACCAGCGCCCGCAGCAGCTTGTCGAGGTTCATGCCTTCGGGCAGGAACAGCGGCAGCATCACCGAAGACATGAACAGCACGGTGATCAGCGGTACGCCACGCCAGAACTCGATGAAGGTCACGCAGATGACCTTGATCGCCGGCAGTTTCGAGCGCCGTCCCAGCGCCAGCAGGATGCCCAGGGGCAGCGCGCCGACGATGCCGACATAGGCGATCACCAGGGTCAGCATCAGGCCGCCCCAGCGGCTGGTCGACACCTCCTGCAGACCCAGGCCGCCGTGCAGCAGCCAGAAGGCCACCAGCGGGTAGATCACCAGGAAGCCGATGCCGTAGAAGGCCTTGTGCGGGGTGCGTTTGATGAACAGCGGCGCCACGCCGATGATCGCCAGCCACACGGTGACATCCACCCGCCAGCGCAGCTCGCTGGGGTAGAAGCCATACATGAACTGGCCGAAGCGTTGCTGGATGAACACCCAGCAGGCGCCTTCACCGGTGCAGTCGGCGCGGGTGCTGCCGCTCCAGGTGGCGTGGATGAAGGCCCAGTTGAGGATGGGCGGGATGATCAGCCACAGCAGGTACAGCGACAGTGCGGTGAGCACCACGTGCAACGGGCTGGCGAACAGGTTATGACGCAGCCAGGCGACCGGGCCCACCACTGTGCTGGGTGGTGGCTGGTCGGGCTTGAAGGTATGCGATGTCATGTCAGTGCCCTCACCGCTCGATCAGCGCGATGCGCTTGTTGTACCAGTTCATCAGCAGGGAAATGCTGATGCTGATGGCCAGGTAGACGCTCATGGTGATGGCCATGACCTCGATGGCCTGGCCGGTCTGGTTGAGCGTGGTACCGGCGAACAGCGAGACCATGTCCGGGTAGCCGATGCCGGCCGCCAGGGACGAGTTCTTCGCCAGGTTCAGGTACTGGCTGGTGAGCGGCGGAATGATCACCCGCAGGGCCTGGGGCACGATGACCAGGCGCAGCGTCTGCCCGGGGCGGATGCCCAGGGAGTGCGCCGCTTCGGTCTGGCCGTGGCTGACCGACTGGATGCCGGCCCGCACCGTCTCGCCGATGAAGGCGGCGGTGTAGATCGACAGCGCCAGCATCAACGCGATCAGTTCCGGGATCACCACCCAGCCACCGCGGAAGTTGAAGCCGGTCAGTTGCGGCACTTCCCAGTGGAAGGGGCTGCCCATCACCAGGGCGGCGAGGCCGGGCAGCACCACCAGCAGGGCGATGGTGCTCAGCAGTACCGGGAAGCGCTGGCCGGTGGCATGGCGCCGCGCCCGGGCCCAACGCCACACCAGCACACTGGCGACCAGCGCCACCACGACGGCGATCAGGAAGGGCCAGAAGCCGTCGGCCATGGTGGGCGACGGCATGTACAGGCCACGGTTGTTGATGAAGAAGGTGTCACCGAAGCTCATGCTCTGCCGCGGGCCCGGCATGGGCAGCATCACGGCGAAGTACCAGAAGAAGATCTGCAGCAGCGGCGGGATGTTGCGGAAGGTCTCGATGTAGACGGTCGCCAGCTTGCGAATCAGCCAGTTGGGCGAAAGCCGCGCGACACCGAGAATGAAGCCGAGAACGGTCGCCAGGATGATGCCGACCACGGTCACCAGCAGGGTGTTGAGCAGGCCGATGAAGAAGACGCGCCCGTAGGTGTCGCTCTCCTTGTAGTCGATCAGGTGCTGGGAGATGCCGAAGCCGGCGCTCTGGTCGAGGAAGCCGAAGCCGGAGATGATCCCGCGCTTTTCCAGGTTGACCTGGGTGTTGTGGAAGAGGAACCAGCCGAACGCCACGACGGCGACTACGGCGATGATCTGGAATAGCCACGCGCGCGTCTGCGGGTCGGTCAGGACCGATCCACGGACACGCGGGGCTTGGGAAGTTTTCTGCATGACAGCCCTCGTCGGTTGGAACTGGACGCTACCGCCCGCATCCGCGGGCGGCAGCGTGGTGGGTCAGCGCACCGGCGGTGCGTACTGCAGACCACCCTTGTTCCACAGGGCGTTGAGACCGCGCTCGATCTTCAGCTCGCTGCCGGCACCGACGTTGCGATCGAAGATTTCGGCGTAGTTGCCGACTTGCTTGATGATCTGCACCGCCCAGTCTTTCGGCAGCTTCAGATCCTTGCCGAAGTCGCCTTCAGCGCCCAGCAGGCGGGCCACGTCCGGGTTCTTGGTGGACTTGGCGGTTTCCACGACATTCTTCGAGTCGATGCCGAGCTCTTCAGCGTTCAGCTGGGCGAACAGGCTCCAGCGCACGATGTCGAACCACTCCTCGTCACCCTGGCGAACGGCTGGGCCGAGGGGTTCCTTGGAGATGACTTCCGGCAGCACCACGTACTCGTCCGGCGCGGCCAGCTTGATGCGCTGGGCGTACAGCTGCGACTGGTCGGAGGTCAGCACGTCGCAACGGCCGGATTCCAGCGACTTGGCGCTCTCGTCGGAGGTGTCATAGGTGATGGGGGTGTACTTCAGGCCGTTGGCGCGGAAGTAGTCGGCCAGGTTCAGCTCGGTGGTGGTACCGGCCTGGATGCAGACGGTGGCGCCATCGAGTTCCTTGGCGCTGGAAACGCCGAGTTTCTTGTTCACCAGGAAGCCCTGGCCGTCGTAGTAGGTCACGCCGGTGAAGTTCAGGCCCATCGCCGCGTCGCGGGAGCTGGTCCAGGTGGTGTTGCGGGAGAGGATGTCCACTTCGCCGGACTGCAGCGCGGTGAAGCGCTCCTTGGCGGTGAGCGGGCTGAACTTGACCTTGCTCGCATCACCGAACACGGCCGCTGCTACAGCGCGGCAGATGTCGACGTCGATACCTTTGTATTCGCCCTTGGAGTCGGCGTAGGAAAAGCCCGGGAGGCCGTCACTGATGCCGCACTGCACGTAGCCTTTCTTCTTGACCGCATCCAGGGTGGCGCCCGCCTGAGCGAAGCCGCTGACACCGAGAACAGCTGCCGCAGTCAGCACAGCCAGGGTGGATTTCACCATCTTCATCAAAACCTCCAGTTGCTTTTTTTTGTGTTGGAGTCTCGGTCCTACCGCCGTACCCTCGTGAGGCAGGTTCAACCGCGCGAGGCGTCGGTCAACCGGGGAATCGGACCTAAGGAAGAAGTCTAGTTGGCGCCGCTCCGCGCGCCAGCTGCCCTCTTCCTCGCCCATTGGTCGAATGGGCTGGAGACGGATTTTCGACCACCTTCACGAAGAAAACGTGCCAGCGATCGTTTGCAAGGTATCGATCTGCATCGACGCCCAACCCGTTGAGCGACCTGCGAAGTGTTACCGCCGCGCAAGCCGTCTGTAAGTCTGCTGCTGGTTAGCAAAGGCCGTACCAGCACAGTGCCTGTACGCCGCTTCCGACAGGTCAATAGGGAAAGTTTTATTGGTGCGACATATTTTTCACTGATAGACCCCATCATCGCCCCGCGCAAGCACCACTTTGGTGCGAGCGCCCCGAACTGGAGCCACACATGAGTAATCCGTTGATTCTGGAGCCCACACAGACGGCCGATGCGTGCGTCATCTGGTTGCACGGATTGGGGGCGGACCGCTACGACTTCCTGCCGGTGGCCGAAGCGCTACAGGAGGTGCTCGACAGCGCCCGCTTCATCCTGCCCCAGGCCCCCACGCGCGCCGTCACCATCAATGGCGGCTACGCCATGCCTTCCTGGTACGACATCCTCGCCATGAGCCCGGCCCGGGCCATCGACCAGGCCCAGCTGGAACAGTCGGCGCAAAGCGTGATCGCCCTGATCGAAGCCCAGCGCGATGCCGGCATCGACCCGGCGCGCATCGTCCTCGCCGGCTTCTCCCAGGGCGGCGCGGTGGTGCTGCACACCGGTCTGCTGCGCTGGGAAGGTCCGCTGGGCGGAGTGCTGGCGCTGTCCACCTATGCGCCGACCTTCGGCGACACCCTGGCGCTGCCGGATACAAAACTACAACTGCCGGTTTTCTGCCTGCATGGCACCTTCGACGACGTGGTGCCGCTGGCCATGGGCCGCGCCGCACACGACAAACTCGCCGCCGCCGGCGTTCCGGTGCAGTGGCAGGACTACCCGATGGGCCACGAGGTGCTGCCGGAGGAAATCCGTGACATAGGCGCCTGGCTGAGCGCTCGGCTGACCCGTTGATCCGCCCACCCACAACAAGAATTGGCCATGACCCAGACTCCCGTACCGCCCATTACCTCCCTGCGCGATATCGAGCTGATCGAACAGGTCTCGCTGCAGCAACGCGGCATGCCGGACAGCACCTACGCGCTGATCCGCCAGAGCGCCCAGCGCACGCCGGACGCCATCGCCATGACCTTCCTCATGCAAGGCAGCGCCGACGAGGCCCCCTGGCAGCTGAGCTACGCCGAGCTGCTGGCCCAGGTCACCCGCACCGCCAACGCCTTCCACCGCCTGGGCCTGCGCCCGGGCAAAGCGGTGTCCTTCCTGCTGCCCAACCTGCCGCACACCCACTTCACCCTGTGGGGCGGCGAAGCGGCGGGCATCGTCAACGCCATCAACCCGCTGCTCGATCCCGAGCACATCGCCGAACTGGTGCGCGCGTCGGATTCCGAAGTGCTGGTGACCCTGGCGCCCTTCCCCGGCACCGACCTGTGGGACAAGGTCGCGTCCCTGCGCGATGAGCTGCCGGGCCTCAAGGCCATCGTCACGGTCGACCTCGCCAACTACCTGCCCGAGCCCCAGCGCAGTGGCCTCAAGGCCCAGCGCGGCGCCCTGCCGGAAGGCGTGCTGGACTTCGACGAACTGATCGCCGGCTGCCCCGCCGACCATCTGGAGAGCGGCCGGGTGATCGCCCCCGACGACATCGCCTCCTACTTCCACACCGGCGGCACCACCGGTACGCCCAAGCTGGCGCCGCACACGCACCGCAACGAAGTGGCGATGGCGATGATCCTCGCCTACACCATCAACCTCGGCCCCCGTGACGTGACCCTCTGCGGCCTGCCGCTGTTCCACGTCAACGGCGTGATGGTCACCGGCCTCGCCCCGTTCTTCGCCGGCGCCCAGGTGCTGCTGGCCACACCCCAGGGCTACCGCAACACCGCGCTGATCCAGAACTTCTGGACGATCATCGAGCGCTACAAGGTGAGCTTCTTCAGCGGCGTGCCCACTATCTATGCCGGCCTGCTGCAGGTGCCCAGCGAGGGCTACGACCTCTCCAGCCTGCGCTACGCCCTGTGCGGTGCGGCGCCGATGCCGGTGGAGCTGATCCGCCAGTTCGAGGCCAAGACCGGCCTCACCCTGATCGAGGGCTATGGCCTCACCGAAGGCACCTGCGGCAGCTGCGGCAACCCCAGCGCGGGCGAGCGCCGGCCGGGCTCCATCGGCCTGCGCATGCCCTACTGCGACGTGGCGATCAAGGTGCTGGACGAGCAAGGCGGCTTCCTCCGCGATGCCCGAGCCAACGAGATCGGCAACGTCTGCCTGCGCGGCATCACCGTGTTCAAGGGCTACCTGCAGGCCAGCAAGAACGCCGGCATCTGGGTGGACGGCGACTGGTTCAACACCGGCGACCTGGGCCGCATCGACGCCGACGGCTACATCTGGCTCACCGGGCGCAGCAAGGACCTGATCATCCGTGGCGGCCACAACATCGACCCACAGATGATCGAGGAAGCCCTGCACGGCCACCCCGCCGTAGCCATGGCCGCTGCGGTCGGCAAGCCCGACGAGAAGGCCGGCGAACTGCCGGTGGCCTACGTCCAGCTCAAGCCCGGCATGCAGGCCAGCGAGGCCGAACTGCTGGCCCACGCCGGCGCCCATGTGCCGGAGCGCGCGGCGGTGCCCAAGGACGTGTGGATCATCGACGCACTGCCGGTCACCGCAGTGGGCAAGACCTTCAAGCCGCCCCTGCGCCACGACGCCATCCGTCGGGTCTTCGAAGACGTCCTGGCGCCCCTGGCACCGGGGCTGAGCGTCGAAGTGCGTGCCGACGACCGCCACGGTCAACTGGCCCATATCCGGGTGCCCGACCTGCACGAAAACCGCCGTGCCGACCTGGAGCA
Source organism: Aquipseudomonas alcaligenes MRY13-0052 (assembly GCA_000474255.1). GTDB lineage: Bacteria > Pseudomonadota > Gammaproteobacteria > Pseudomonadales > Pseudomonadaceae > Metapseudomonas > Metapseudomonas solani. The sequence continues at coordinate 126,202 of BATO01000001.1, read as the reverse complement.
GCGCCTGGCCGGTTTCGCCGTGCGCTACGAGCTGCACCCGCACCCCTGAGGCACGCAGCTCCCGGCCTCGCGCCGGGAGCTGACCCGCCCCGCAAGGCCCGTTCCAGGGCCTTCGCCGTCGCCTCGAACGAGACCACCTCCGCAGAAATGCACATTGTCCGACAACATTGGCCGGGAATGTGACGCGCTATGGTTTTCCAAACCACTGGTCGGCCTACCTTGCGGCAAGCATTGAAAGCCGTTGGGGGCGGGCATAAGGTCGATAACGGTTTTCAACGCAAAGACATGGAGTGTTTTGCGATGCCACCTCCCCAAGTTGCCCTAGTTGCTATCCAGGTCAGATGTAGCCCATGAAGAATGCGCACTGGCAGGCCGATCTGCAGCTGCTCAAACGCCAGCGACTGTTCCAGAACGTCGCCGCCAACAGCCTGCAGCAGGTCCTGCAGGAGTTCGCCGCCTGCGACCTGGAAAAGGGCGAGATCCTGCTCTCGCCCTTCAACCGCAACCAGTACCTCTACCTGCTGCTCGACGGCCAGTTGCAGGTGTACCTGGGCTCCCTCGACAACCAGCCGATGTCCACCCTGGAAGCCGGCGACTGCGCGGGCGAGATCAGCTTCATCGACAACGACCACCCCTCCGCCTACGTGGTCGCCACCCAGCCGAGCACCGTACTGCGCTTGCACCGCGAGGCGCTGTCGAAGCTGTTCCAGCAATCGCCACAGATGATGCAGAACCTGCTGGAGCTGCTCTGCGACCGGGTGCGCACGGGCAACCGGATCATTCTCGACACCGAGCAGAACGCCAACGTCGACACCCTCACCGGGCTCTACAACCGGCGCTGGCTGGAACATATCTACGAGCGCGAAAACACCCGCTGCGCCTTCAACGGCCAGCCCATGTGCCTGCTGATGCTCGATGTCGATCATTTCAAGGCCTACAACGATCGCCACGGTCACCTGGCCGGCGACTACGCCCTCTGCCTGGTGGCCCACACCCTGCGCAACCAGTTGCGGCCGAAGGACAGCATGGCCCGCTTCGGGGGTGAGGAATTCGTCATCCTGCTGCCGGAAATCGCGGTGGAGGAAGCGCGCAACATCGGCGAGCGCCTGCGCCAGAGCCTGGAGCAGGTGCCCTCCTTCTATTCACCGGTGGGGATACTGCCGGGGGTCACGGTGTCCATCGGCCTGACCCAGATGCAACCCAAGGACGACCTGCAGGACCTCATCGCCCGCGCCGACGCTGCCCTCTATAAGGCCAAGATGCAGGGACGTAACTGCCTTAACGGCTGAGCCCTGCTGCAGCGAGCCGGCGGCCTTGCTAGAGTTCCCGGCCACTACAACAACGAAGCCCGGATGCTCCCTCAATGCGCAAACTCCTGATCCTGCTGGTACTGGTCGTGATCGGCCTGGCGGTGTTCTTCAGCCTGCCCAGCGTCCTCGACCGGAAGATGAACAGCGTCGAATCCCCAGCGCCCTATGTCGCCAGCGAAGCGGCCAACAAGCTGCACGAGAAACTCTTCATCGCCGACCTCCACGACGATGCCCTGCTCTGGCAACGCGACCTGCTGGAGCGCCATGACTTCGGCCACAGCGACCTGCCGCGCCTGCTGGAAGGCAAGGTCGCCCTGCAGGTGTTCTCCACCGTCACCAAGACCCCGCGCGGCATCAACTACGACAGGAACGACGACGACAGCGACAACATCACCGTGCTCGCCATGGCCCAGCGCTGGCCGCCGCGTACCTGGACCAGCCTGCTGGAGCGCGCGCTGTACCAGGGCGAAAAACTCGCCGCAGCCGCCAAGGGCAGCGACGGCAAGCTGGTGCAAGTGCGCACCCGCGCCGACTTCGAAACCTTCATCGCCGCCTGGAAGAAAGACCCCAATCGCGTCGCCGCCATCCTCGCCACCGAGGGCCTGCACCCGTTGGAAGGCAAGATCGAAAACGTCGACCGTCTGTATGACGCCGGCTTCCGCATCACCGGCCTGACCCACTTCTTCGATAACGAAGTCGGCGGTTCCGCCCACGGCATGGAAAAGGGCGGCCTCACCCGCTTCGGCCGCCGCGTGGTGGCCCACCTGGAAGAGAAGAAGATGATCATCGACCTTGCCCACGCCTCCCGCGCGCTGATCGATGACGTGCTTGAGATGGCCGAGCGCCCGGTGCTGGTCTCCCATGGCGGCGTCGAAGGCACCTGCCCCGGCCCGCGCAACCTCAGCGACGACCACGTCAAGCGCATCGCCGCCACCGGCGGGGTGATCGGCATCGGCTACTGGGAAACCGCCGTGTGCGACACCTCGGTCAAGGCCATCGTCAAAGCCATCCGCTACACCAGCGACCTGGTGGGCGTCGAGCACGTGGCCCTCGGCTCGGACTTCGACGGCACCATCCACGCCCCCTTCGACACCACCGGCCTGGCCCAGCTGACCCAGGGCCTGCAGGAAGCCGGCTACAGCGAAAGCGACATCGCCAAGATCATGGGCGGCAACGTCCAGCGTCTGCTCCTGGCCAGCCTGCCCAGCGAATAACCCCCGCCCCACGCCGCCCCGACACCGGGGCGGCGCCCCCCCTACCCCGCGCAACGCCCGGAACAGAGCGGCCGGCCACGGCAAAACGCCAGGGCACTTCGCCGCGATCACATCTTGCTTTACACTGGCGCCCGTTCATTCCTTAACCAATCGACGAGATGACCGTGCTCAAAGCACTCAAGAAAATCTTTGGCAAGGGCGAAGAGCCCATTTCCGGCGTCGCCCCGACTGCCCCGGCCACCCAGGCCCCGACTCGCACCGCTAGCGAGAGACCCCCCGCCCAGCCCAAGAAGGCGCCGCGCGCCCCGGCTGAGAAACCCGCCGCCGCTGTTGCCGCCACCGCTACCGAGCAGGCCCCCCGCGCCGAGAAGAAACCCCGCAGCGACAAACCCAGGTCCGACAAGCCCCGCCGTGAGCGTGCGCCCAAGCCGGTAGACACCTGGAAGCTGGAAGACTTCGTCGTCGAACCCATGGAAGGCAAGACCCGCTTCCATGACTTCAAGCTGTCGCCGACCCTGATGCACGCCATCCATGACCTGGGCTTCCCCTACTGCACGCCGATCCAGGCGGGCGTACTGGGCTTCACCCTCAAGGGCCAGGACGCCATCGGCCGCGCCCAGACCGGCACCGGCAAGACCGCCGCCTTCCTCATCTCGATCATCACCCAGCTGCAGCAGACCCCGCCGCCGAAAGAGCGCTACATGGGCGAGCCCCGTGCGCTGATCATCGCGCCGACCCGCGAGCTGGTGGTGCAGATCGCCAAGGACGCCCAGGCCCTGACCAAGTACACCGGCCTGAACGTCATGAGCTTCGTCGGCGGCATGGACTTCGACAAGCAGCTCAAGCAGCTGGAATCGCGCTTCTGCGACATCCTCGTGGCCACTCCCGGCCGCCTGCTGGACTTCAACCAGCGCGGTGACGTGCACCTGGACATGGTCGAAGTGATGGTGCTGGACGAAGCCGACCGCATGCTCGACATGGGCTTCATCCCCCAGGTCCGCCAGATCATCCGCCAGACCCCGCACAAGGGCGAACGCCAGACCCTGCTGTTCTCCGCCACCTTCACCGACGACGTGATGAACCTGGCCAAGCAGTGGACCGTCGACCCGGCCATCGTCGAGATCGAGCCGGAGAACGTCGCCAGCGAGACCGTCGAACAGCACGTCTACGCCGTTGCCGGCAGCGACAAGTACAAGCTGCTCTACAACCTCGTCGCCCAGAACAACTGGGAACGGGTGATGGTCTTCGCCAACCGCAAGGACGAGGTGCGCCGCATCGAGGAACGCCTGACCAAGGACGGCATCAGCGCCGCCCAGATGTCCGGCGACGTGCCCCAGCACAAGCGCATCAAGACCCTGGAAGGCTTCCGCGAAGGCAAGATCCGCGTACTGGTCGCCACCGACGTCGCCGGCCGTGGCATCCACGTCGACGCCATCAGCCACGTAATCAACTTCACCCTGCCGGAAGACCCGGACGACTACGTGCACCGCATCGGCCGTACCGGCCGTGCCGGCACCAGCGGAACCTCCATCAGCTTCGCCGGCGAGGACGATGCCTTCGCCCTGCCGCCGATCGAAGAACTGCTGGGCCGCAAGATCAACTGCGAAACCCCGCCCGCCGAGCTGCTCAAGTCGGTGCCGCGCAAGCACTGATCGCAGCTGCCGCGCACAGAAAAGGCGAAGCCCCCGGGCTTCGCCTTTTTCATTTCCGCTCCCTTGGAGCAGCCACAAAGACCTAGAGTGAACAGGCGCGGGGGGGGCGTTGGGTGGGCGGGGCGGCGCTCCGCTTCAGCCCACCGACTCTCCTTTCCCCCAGCCCCCTCTCCTCCCACCCAAAGAATGTTCACCCAGGCGTCATTTCCTTGCGCCCCGTCGCCCGCCTATTGCCGATCAAGACAATAAATTCCAATATGGACAAATTGTTTATATCGGAGCCCCGCCATGTCCAGCGTCCCCCCTCTGGTCGTCACGTCCGCTGAAGCCGAACGCCTGCTGCCCCGCATCGATGTGCAGGCGGCGCTGCGGCGCATGTTCCTCGACCTCGCCACAGGCGAGGCGGTGCAGCCCGCGCAGCAACTGGTGGAATTCCCCGGCGGCGGCGACTTCATCAACTACCTCGGCGTACTCGCCCGCGAGCAGGTCTACGGGGTCAAGACCTCGCCCTACCTGCCACGCCCGGACGGCGCCGTGGTCACCGCCTGGACCCTGCTGATGTCCATGCAGAACGGCCAGCCGCTGATGCTCTGCGATGCCGCCACCCTGACCACCGAGCGCACCGCCGCCACCACCGCCGTGGCGGTCGATGCCCTGGCCCCGGAAGCGGTCACGCAGCTGGCGGTGATAGGCAGCGGTGCCGTGGCTCGCGCCCATATCCGCCACTGCCTGGCGCTGCGCCCCTGGCAACAGGTGCGCGTGTATTCGCCACGCCTGCAGCCCGACAGCGAGCGGGCCGACGCCCTGCGCGCCCTCGACCCGCGTGTAGAGGTCTGCGCCAGCCAGGACGACGCCCTGGCCGACGCCGAGGTGATCCTGCTCTGCACCTCCGCCGCCACCCCGGTGCTGGACCCACGCCAACTCGGCCACGCCACCCTGGTCACCTCCATCAGTACCAACGCCCCGCGCGCCCATGAAGTGCCGCCGGCAGCCCTGGCGGAGATGGATGTCTACTGCGACTACCGCGCCACCACCCCCGGCAGCGCTGGCGAGATGCGCATCGCCGCCGAACAGCACGGCTGGAGCCCGGAAGCGCTGTGTGGCGACCTGCCCGAGCTGCTCGCCGACCGCGCGCAGCGCCCCGACTATCGCCGCCCGGTATTCTTCCGCTCCATCGGCCTCGGCCTCGAAGACGTCGCCCTGGCCAACGCGCTCTATCACCTCAAGTGCGAGGCGTCGGCATGAACCAGCTGGACTTCATCATCATCGGCGCGGGCATCGCCGGCGCCTCCACCGGCTACTGGCTGTCCCGCCAGGGCAAGGTCGCGGTGCTGGAACGCGAAGAGCACGCCGGCTACCACTCCACCGGCCGCTCCGCCGCGCTCTACACCGTCGCCTACGGTACGCCCCAGGTGCGCGCCCTGACCGGCGCCAGCCGGGCCTTCTTCGACAACCCGCCGCAAGGCTTCAGCGAGCACCCGATCCTCACGCCCCGTGGCGAGATGGTGGTGGACTTCAGCGATGACCCGGACGAGTTGCGCCGCCAGTTCGACAGCGCCCGCGAGAGCGTCGCCGAGGTGCAACTGCTGGACGCCGACCAGGCCTGCGCCCTGGTACCGGTGCTGCGCCGCGAGAAGGTCTTCGGCGCCATGCTCGACCCCAGCGCCGCCGACATCGACACCGATGCCCTGCACCAGGGCTACCTGCGCGGCATCCGCCGCAACGGCGGCGCCGTGCACACCGGCCATGACGTACAGGCCATCGCCCGCGAGGGCGACCTGTGGCGCGTCACCACCGGCCAGGGCGAGTTCAGCGCGCCGGTGCTGGTGAACGCCGCCGGTGCCTGGTGCGACGGCCTCGCCGCCCTCGCCGGCGTGCGCCCCCTGGGCCTGCAGCCGAAACGCCGCGCAGCCTTCATCTTCGCCGCGCCGGAAGGCGTCGACAGCCATGCCTGGCCGGCGCTGGTGAGCCTGGACGAGTCCTTCTACTTCAAGCCCGACGCCGGCATGCTGCTGGGCTCACCCGCCAATGCCGACCCGGTGGACGCCCACGATGTGCAGCCCGAAGAGCTGGACATCGCCCTGGGCATCCACCAGATCGAGGAACACACCCACATGAGCATCCGCCGCCCCGCCCGCACCTGGGCCGGGCTGCGCTCGTTCTTCGCCGACGGCGACCTGGTGGCCGGCTACGACGACCAGGCGCCCGGCTTCTTCTGGGTCGCCGGCCAGGGCGGCTACGGCATCCAGACCTCCGCCGCCATGGGCGAGGCCAGCGCCAGCCTGATCCTGCGCCAGCCGCTGCCGGAGCAGCTGGGCCGCTTCGGCCTAACCGAGGCGATGCTCTCCCCGGCCCGCCTCAGGTGACGCCCGGCGCGCTTTGCGCCACACTCGCCGGGCCGCGCCAAAGGGGCGCGGCCAAGCCTTTGCGGAGCTTTCCATGACGCCTCGTCCCGATCCGGCATTCGACAACTTCCGGGCCATAGCCGACGGCATCGCTACCCTGTTCTTCCCCCACGCCGAAGTGGTAGTGCACGACCTGCGCACGCAGAAGGTCGCCTACATCGCCAACAACATCTCCAAGCGCTGCATCGGCGACGACGCGGCGCTGGAAGACATGCTTGAGGATGGCGGCGAGGCGCGGAACATCGGCCCCTACGAGAAGCTCAACTGGGACGGGCAGAAGATCCGCTCCATCAGCACCGTGCTGCAGGACGCCAAGGGCAAGCCGCTGGCGGTGCTGTGCATCAACCTGAATATCTCGCTGTTCGAAAGCGCCAAGGCGGCCCTGGACCTGTTCCTCGCCCCGGGCAAGCTGATCCCCCAGCCCGACGCGCTGTTCCGCGACGACTGGCAGGAGCGCATCAACACCTTCCTGCACAACTGGATGCGCCAGCGCCAGCTCGGCCTCAACCTGCTCAGCCGCGAGCACAAGCGCGAACTGGTACTGGCCCTGCACGCCGAAGGCGCCTTCAAGGGCAAGAGCGCCGCCAACTACGTCGCCAACGTCCTCAACATGGGCCGCGCCACCGTGTACAAGCACCTGCGCGAACTCAAGGAAGAACCCGAAAACGAGGTGTAGGGGCGAATTCACTGGCCCACACCCACACACCGGGCCCCCGTAGGATGGCGTAGAGCGCAGCGAAACCCATGCTGCCAATCGCCAACCCCACCTCCGCATGGTGGAGGTAAAAAGCGACCTCCACCCTACGCACCGCCCCACCCCGTAGCCCCCCGTAGGAGCACATTCATTCGCGATCGGGCCCACCGGCAAACGTTGGGCCTCGCTACGCTCGGCGCCAACCTACGGACGCTCCTCACGCCGGAACCGGGGCGGCGCATCGCACCGCCCCGCTCCACTTCAATCCCCGTAGATATCGAAGTCGAAGTACTTCGCCTGGATCTTCTGGTAGGTGCCGTTGCTGCGCAGAGCGGTGATGGCCGCGTCCAGCTTGTCACGCAGCTCGGCATCGCCCTTGCGCACGGCGATCCCGGCGCCCTCGCCGAAGTAATGCGGGTCCTTCAGCACCGGGCCGACGAACTCGTAGCCCTTGCCGTTCTCGGTCTTGAGGAAGCCTTCGTTGAGCGGGAAGGCATCCGCCAGCACCGCGTCCAGGCGCCCGGAGAGCAGGTCCAGGTAGATCTCGTTCTGGGTGCTGTAGCGCACCACCTTCACGCCCTTGGGCTCCAGCACCTCGGTGGCGAAGCGATCGGTGGTGGTGGAGCGCTGGGTGCCGACGGTCTTGCCCACCAGCTGGGAGAAGTCCTCGCTCACCGCACTGCCCTTCTTCATCGCCAGGCGCGCGGGGCTGTAATAGTACTTGTGGGTGAAATCCACCGACTTGCGGCGCTCGTCGGTGATGGTCATGGACGACAGGATCGCATCCACCTTCTTCACCTTCAGCGAGGGGATCAGGCCGTCGAACTCCTGCTCGATCCACTGGCACTTGACCTTCATCTCCTCGCACAGCGCATTGCCGATGTCGTAGTCGAAGCCTTCGATCTGCCCCGCCGGGGTCTTGTAGGCGAAGGGCGGATAGGCCGCCTCGATGCCCAGGCGCAAGGGCTTGTCGGCGGCGAACAGGCTGGATGCCACGAGGCTCAGGGCGATACCGCCGAGCAGTGCGATTTTCTTCATGGTGCGACTCCCGCGATGCATGTCAGGGCCCGCCAGGGCGGCAGGCCGGTTCTTGTGAGCGTTGATGGAGGGCAGAGAAACGCAGCCGGGCGATTCCGGCGGGCGCATGGAGCGTGTTCGGCGAAGGTTGGCGTGCATGGACGCGGCCCTGTTTTGTACTTATTTGTCCACTCTGGACTTATTCGTACAAATCGTCAATTGCCGTCCGCCTCATTTCCAGGGCCGTAAAAAGCCGGCCGGTCAGGCGGCATGACCCAGGTCAGCCCCGCGCGCCGAAGCGCCGGCTAGTCTGCAAGCACGCCCCGGATGGAATGGAGAACGGCATGGACAATGTGCACATCATGATCGCCCTGCTGGTCGCGGGCTTCCTCCTGCTCGGCATCGGCTTCAGCAACCGCGAACGGGAATGGGGCATCTGGCTCACGGGCCTGGGCACGGCCTCGATGTTCGCGCCCATCCTGCTGAAGATGTACATCGAACTCTGAGCCGCCGGCTCAGCTGCGCTTGTCGCCTTCCCAGCGCTGTGCCGCCGCCTGGTCGCTGCAGCGGCCTTCGACCCAGCGCGGGCCTTCGGCGGTGTCTTCCTTCTTCCAGAAGGGGGCGCGGGTCTTGAGGTAGTCCATGATGAAGTTGCAGGCGTTGAACGCCGCCTGGCGGTGGGCGCTGGCGGTGCCGACGAAGACGATCGGCTCGCCCGGTTCCAGGCGGCCGATGCGGTGGAGGATGTCGACCTTGAGCAGCGGCCAGCGTTGCCGGGCTTCCTCGGCGATCTTCTCCAGGGCCTTCTCGGTCATCCCCGGGTAGTGTTCGAGGAACATCCCGGATACATCCTGGCCCTCGTTGAAATCGCGCACATAGCCGACGAAGCCGACCACCGCGCCAACGCCGACGTTGGCCGCATGCAGAGCGTTCAGTTCGGTGCCGGGGTCGAAGGCCTTGGCCTGTACGCGAATGCCCATGTCAGCCTCCGGTCACGGTGGGGAAGAAGGCCACTTCGTCGCCGTCGGCCAGCACCTCGTCGAGGCTGCACAGTTCCTGGTTGCGGGCGCACATCAGGTTCTGTTCGTCGAGCACGTCCCATACGCCGCCACGGGCCAGCAGGCGGCGACGCAGGTCATCCAGCTTCGCGAACGCCGGGTCCCAGGCAAGCTGCTCGCCTTCGAGGCCGAGCGCTTCACGGTAACGGGCGAAATACTGCACGCGAATCATCTTCACTCCCCGGCCTGGTAATGGCCGCTCTTGCCGCCGAGCTTTTCCAGCAGGCGGACGCTTTCGATGGTCATGCCGCGGTCCACCGCCTTGCACATGTCGTAGAGGGTCAGGGCGGCGACGCTGGCGGCGGTCAGCGCCTCCATTTCCACCCCGGTCTGCCCGGCCAGCTTGCAGCGGGCGACGATGTGCACCGTGTCGTCGCCTTCGGCGGCGAGCTCGACCTTGACGCTGGTGAGCATCAGCGGGTGACACAGGGGAATCAGGTCGGAAGTCTTCTTCGCCGCCTGGATGCCGGCGATGCGCGCCACGGCGAACACGTCGCCCTTGGGGTGGCCGCCGGCCTGGATCATGGCCAGGGTTTCCGGGCGCATGCGCACCCGCGCTTCGGCCGTTGCCTCACGGGAAGTCACCGCTTTTTCGGTGACGTCGACCATATTGGCGCGGCCTTGGGAATCGAGATGGGTCAGCACTGCTTAGCTCCTCTGGCGGTCACCATGAAGTGGTCCGCAGGGAGCAGATTGTATACAAATACGCGAATTATCGAAGGGCTTTCGCCGGGCGGATCGCTCCGCCCGGCGGCCGTTCGTCACATGTGGGCTTCGGCGTACTCCGCCAGCACCGAGCGCGGTACGCCCTGCAGGGTGATGTGCACACCATGCGGGAAGTCCTTGAAGCGTTCGGTGAGGTAGGTGAGGCCGGAGCTGGGCGCGGACAGGTAGGGGGTGTCGATCTGCGCCAGGTTGCCCAGGCAGATCACCTTCGAACCGGTGCCGGCACGGGTGATGATGGTCTTCATCTGGTGCGGCGTGAGGTTCTGGCACTCGTCGATCAGGATCAGGCTCTGCTGGAAGCTGCGCCCACGGATGTAGTTGAGGGATTTGAACTGCAACGGCACCTTGCTGAGGATGTAGTCGACGCTGCCATGGGTGCTCTCGTCATCCATGTGCAGGGCTTCGAGGTTGTCGGTGATGGCGCCCAGCCAGGGCTCCATCTTCTCGGCCTCGGTGCCGGGCAGGAAGCCGATCTCCTGGTCCAGCCCCTGCACGCTGCGGGTGGCGATGATGCGCCGGTAGCGCTTGCTGACCATGGTCTGCTCGATGGCCGCGGCCAGCGCCAGGATGGTCTTGCCGGAACCCGCCGCGCCCGACAGGTTGACCAGGTGGATGTCCGGGTCGAGCAAGGCGAACAGCGCCAGGGCCTGGTAAATGTCGCGCGGGCGCAGGCCCCAGGCTTCCTGGTGCAGCAGCGGTTCCTGGTGCAGGTCGAGAATCAGCAGCTCATCGGCCTTGATGCCCTTGATCCAGCCGACGAAGCCCTGTTCGTCGACGATGAACTCGTTGACGTGGACGGCCGGCAGGTTGTCGGTGAGTTGCACGCGGTGCCAGGCGCGGCCGTGGTCCTGGCGGGTTTCCACCTTGCTGACGCGGTCCCAGAAGGAGCCGGCCATGGTGTGGTAGCCACGGGACAGCAGCGAAACGTCGTCGACCAACTGGTCGGTGTGGTAGTCCTCCGAGTCGATGCCACAGGCGCGCGCCTTCAGGCGCATGTTGATGTCCTTGGTCACCAGCACCACGGACATGCCCGGGCGCCGGGTCTTCAGCTCCACCAACTGGTTGATGATCTTGTTGTCGTTGAGGTCTTCCGGCAGCCAGGTGATGGGGGCTGCGCTCTTGCTCATGAGTATCGAGAGAAAGCCGCAGGGGCCGCTCTTTTCCCGCTGGATAGGTACGCCGTGCTCAACCTGCTCGGGCGTGGCACCGCCCAGGATCTTGTCGATCAGCCGAATCGCCTGGCGGCATTCGGCGGCTACGCCTTGCTTGCCCGTCTTCAGCTTGTCGAGTTCCTCCAGCACGGTCATGGGGATGGCCACGTGGTGTTCTTCGAAGTTGAGGATGGCGTTGGGATCGTGGATCAGAACGTTCGTATCGAGGGCGTAGAGGGTTGGAGCGGTGGGGCGGGCGCGTCCGTGATCATCCATACTCGGTCACCTTCTTGTCGGTCCGGGCGACGGAATGCCATGACGGCTCTCCGCCGAGGAAGGACTACCGTCCCCTTCTGGCCGGGTCATGCCGGTCGCCAGGGGAGCCCGAGAAGCGCAGGTGAGGGCCTTGTGGCCGCCACCTGTCTTCAGGATTCGGCGGTCTGATTCGTTAATAACCCAATACGGATGACAGAAAAAAGAACTTTTTTCCCCCCGGACAATTTTTTTTCCATGCGACGAATAACCCTTGGCGTCATCCCTTGCCATCGCTAAAGTCGAAAGTCCTCCTGCTTCACTTCCTGCATTCCGACCGCCCGGTCAGCCCTTCCTAGCGATAGCTCCGACAGTCTTCCCAGGTCAGCCCTGCCGCGCTCGTCTGTGCGTGCAACCAGGGCACCGCCGTCTGCGCCTTGGAGTGGATGTCGTGGAACAGAATCACCCCGCGCCGCCACAGCAGCATCAGGCTGAGCACGCGCTGGCCGGCCGCATCGCCGCTGACCCGAGCGTTCCAGTCCTGGGAGTCGATGTTCCACAGCGCCACCTGCAACCCCTGCCCGGCGAAGAAGGCGGCGCTGTCGGCCTTGCGCTGGCCATAGGGCGGGCGGAACAGCGGCATGGCGTTGTCCGGCAGCGTCTTGCCCAGCAGCGCCTGCACGCGGGTGACCGAGTCCTGCCACTGCTCCCAAGTGGCGTGGGATTTGTGCTCCCAGCCATGGGAGGCCACGCACTGGCCGGCATACAGCTCGCCCAGGGCCTTGGCGGAGGTCTTCTGCAAGCGCGCCTGCAGGCTCTGGCCGAGGACAAAGAAGGTGCCGTTGACGCCATTGGCCCGCAGCCAGGGGGTCAGCCGATCACTGTGGCCACCCACCGGCGTGGGGCCGTCGTCGAAGGTCAGGAGGAAGTGACGGTCCGCCAGTTCCTCACCGTTGCGCTCCTGGGCGGAGAACAGTCCGATCTCGCTGCTGACCCGGGGGAACAGCGCCGCCAGGCGCATTTCTTCGTCCAGGTAGATCTGGTGGAAACGCCGGCTCGCCTCGACCCAGGCGAAGAAGGGCGAATCCGGTGCCACATCGAAGCGCTTCGCCTGCTCGCGCAGTGCCGCCTCATCGTTCGCTGGCGGGCAGAAGGGGCTGCTGGCGGTGCAGCCCTGGCTGGCCAGGCGGTAGTTATCCACAAGGCGCGCCCAGAAGTGCTTGCGCGTGGTCTCGATGCCATCGAGGTTGGCTGCCTTCAGGTCCAGGCGCTGCTGCCAGGCGCCGGCATCCAGCGTCTCGCTCTGCAGCAGGGTCTGGGCGAACACCAGGATCTCCGCCCGCGAGGCGTCATCGAAACGTGCCGGGCTGTCCAGCGCGGCGGGCCAGGTGCTGCGGTCGAGCAAGGCGACCGCACGGGGGCCGGCGGCCTGTGCCATGCCGGCTCCAAGGGCCAGAACGAGCCCCAGGGAAATGGCTCTGAACATGAATGCGTACTCCAATGAAAAACGCGCCCCGAAGGGCGCGCTGGTTACCGATAGTGGATCAGTGGCGGTCCTGAACCCGTTGGATCGCCTTGTCGTACACCGGGTTGGCCTTCTGCTCCTTGGCCAGGTGGTAGTGGCGCAGGGCGTCGTCGAACTGCTCGGCCTCTTCATAGATGCGCGCGATGTTGTAGTAGGAGCTCGCGCGCACGGTGGCGGCATTGGCGCCGCTGGCCAGGGCGATGGCCTTGCGGTTGGCCCAGATCGCCTCGGCGGTGCGGCCGGCCTTCTGGTAGGCCAGGCCGAGGTTGCTGTACGCCTGGCCGAAGTTGGCATTGAGCTCGATGGCCTGGCGGTAGAGGTCGATGGCCTGGTCCAGCTTGCCGTCGTGGTACGCCGCCTCGCCCTGCTTGTTCAGTGCCTTGGCATCGCCCTGGGCGGCCTGGGTCACGGCCTGGGCAGCCACGTCCTGGCCATTGCCCAGCAGCGGCTCGATGTCGCCGAGCACGTAGTTGGCGTCCTGGGCCTTGCTGCCTTCGAGGGTGTTGATGTCCTGGAAGTCGCCGTTGCCGGAAAGGCGGAACACCTTCCACAGGTTGCCGCGCTGGTCCTTCGGCACGTAGTAGGTACGCACCAGGGACTGGCCGACATAGACGAAGACCTTGGCCTGGCTGAGGGACAGCGCCTTGGAGGACGGGTTGTTGATATTGGTGAAGTCATGCACCGCGTACACGTAGGTCTCGCCGAAGCGCTTCTTGTGCAGGGTGATGGTTTCCGGGCCGAAGCTGTCGGTGTCGTCCACGTCCAGGTCGGCGTCGGTGCCTTCCTTGGCGTCGAAATAGATGTGGTTGCCGGGGAAGGCGATGTGCGAGTCCAGGTCCGCCGGGGTCTCGCCCCAGCTCAGCACCACGCGCATGCCGTCCAGGTCCTGCATCACCGGGCTTACCGCGTAGGTCATGCCCTTGCACGGGCACTTGGCGACCAGGTTGGAGTAGCCGTCCTTCTTGATGATCAGCAGCGCGTCGGCGTCATCGGCGAAGGCGCTGTCCAGGGTCACCTGGCCCTGGGCGTTGGTCTTGCCGGCGGCGGTCTGCGCGCCGTTCTTCTGCACCAGCACCTCGGCACCCGCGATCTTCTGGTCCTTGACCACAGCGCTGAGCACTTCGATGGGCAGCTGTTCGGCCTGGGCCAGGGCGGCGCTGGAAGCCAACAGCAGGGATAGGGCGATACGCGAGAGGGTCTTCACTACGACCTCCTTGTCAAAGTGGATGAGAGGGGGCCGGCGGATGCGCCGGGCGTCGCACTATAGCGCAACGCCCCAGGCGCCGAATGTGATGTGTGGCAACCGGGCGAGGGAATCGCTCCAGCAGCGGTGGGCTGAAGCCCTATATAGAAGGCGTTCACGGGGCAGGCCCCCTGCCCGCCCAGGCAACACCTGACAGCGTCAATCGTCCCCATAGGTGGAGCCCAACGGTGCAAATCCCTAGAATCGCCGCATTCCCGAAGGAGACGACTCATGCTGCTGGTGATTTCCCCCGCCAAGACCCTGGACTATGAAACCCCGCCGGTGACTCCGCGCCACACCCAGCCCCAGCACCTGGACCACGCCCAGGAGCTGATCCAGCAACTGCGCACCCTGGCGCCGAACGAGATCGCCGAGCTGATGCACCTGTCCGACAAGCTCGCCGGCCTCAACGCCGCGCGCTACGGCAGCTGGCACCCGGAGTTCACCCCGGCGAACGCCAAGCAGGCCCTGCTCGCCTTCAAGGGCGACGTCTACACCGGCCTCGATGCCGAGAGCTTCGCCGAGGCCGACTTCGACTTCGCCCAGCGCCACCTGCGCATGCTCTCCGGCCTCTACGGCCTGCTGCGCCCGCTGGACCTGATGCAGCCCTACCGCCTGGAAATGGGCACCAAGCTGGCCAACGCCCGCGGCAAGGACCTCTACGCCTTCTGGGGCGAGCGCATCAGCGGCTGGCTCAACGCAGCGCTGGCCGAACAGGGCGACGACATCCTGCTCAACCTCGCCTCCAACGAATACTTCAGCTCGGTGAAGCGCAAGGCCCTCAATGCCCGCATCATCGACACCGAATTCAAGGACCTGAAGAACGGCCAGTACAAGATCATCAGCTTCTACGCCAAGAAGGCCCGTGGCCTGATGGCCCGCTACGTGATCAAGGAGCGCCTGACCGACCCGCAAGGCCTCAAGGACTTCGACTACCAAGGCTACCGCTACAACGCCGAAGCCTCCTCGGCAGACAAGCTGGTATTCCTCCGCGACACCCCGCAGGACTGATTCTCCCGCCCCGTTTCCCGCCACAACCTGCCATTGGTTGGGCGACGCCTCCAGGCGTCGTCCAACCGGCCAATCTTTCTTCTCCCCCGCCACTTCAGCGCACCGGCTCGGTGCCATCACTTTAAATCCCCCTGGAACTAACGTACCGCCTGCCTAACAACTGGCCAGGGAACTTCCGCGCTGTTGCGTAAACAACGCGCAGGCTCTAGCACGGGCCATAGCGAACTACCGCTGCGCTTGCCAAAGTTAAAAACAGGGAACTTTTCCAGCGCGCTTAAATACGCAAAGCTTGCCATCAAAGTGCAATTACAAATGGCCGTAGCCGATGAATTGCAACAAATCAAATTGATGACGAACGGTAGGAACTATCCGAAAACCCGAACACTCATAACCCCGTCACTTAATTCTTCACGCAATATTTCAGCGTGATTCCAAACTGCCCCCATGTATCGGAATGCTCCGAGGGGGAAGTTGTGCGCCAGAAACCAGACAGGCGAACTAAGAGGAGAAGTTAGACACAGGATCGACTGACAAGAACCAGGGACAAGAGCCAGTAAGGTAATCAGTCCAGGAACCCTTGGAGCCAGCTTGTTCACAGGCTCCGCTTCAGGTACCCGCAGTTTCGGTGCCAGGTGTTTGTCATGCCTGCACGCAGCTGAAAGTTACGAATTGAATGTAACGGCTGCAAAACGGAAGTGGCGATTATGCCACCAATTAACAGCGTGCTAAATGGATGAGGTGAATGCGATGCGTATCAGCATCTTTGGTTTGGGCTACGTCGGTGCAGTATGTGCCGGTTGCCTGTCGGCTCGTGGTCATGAAGTTGTCGGTGTAGACGTCTCCACCACCAAGATCGACCTGATCAACAACGGGAAGTCCCCCATCGTCGAACCCGGGCTCGAAGAGCTCCTGCAGCAAGGCCGCAAGACCGGCCGCCTGCGCGGCACCACCGATGTCGCCGCCGCCGTGCGTGACACCGAAGTCTCCTTCATCTGCGTCGGCACCCCGAGCAAGAAGAACGGCGACCTGGAACTGGACTACATCGAAGGCGTGTGCCGCGAGATCGGCTTCGCCCTGCGTGACAAGTCCGAGCGCCACACCGTGGTCGTACGCAGCACCGTGCTGCCGGGCACCGTGATGAACGTGGTGATCCCGATCATCGAGGATTGCTCCGGCAAGAAAGCCGGTGACGACTTCGGCGTCGCGGTGAACCCCGAGTTCCTCCGCGAAAGCACCGCGATCAAGGACTACGACTTCCCGCCCATGACCGTCATCGGCGAACTGGACAAGGCCTCCGGCGACCTGCTGGAAACCCTGTACCGCGAACTCGACGCCCCGATCATCCGCAAGGAAGTCCAGGTCGCCGAGATGATCAAGTACACCTGCAACGTCTGGCACGCCGCCAAGGTCACCTTCGCCAACGAGATCGGCAACATCGCCAAGGCGGTGGGCGTCGATGGTCGCGAAGTGATGGACGTGATCTGCCAGGACCACAAGCTCAACCTCTCCAAGTACTACATGCGCCCCGGCTTCGCCTTCGGCGGCTCCTGCCTGCCCAAGGACGTGCGCGCCCTCAACTACCGCGCCAGCTCGCTGGACGTCGAGGCCCCGCTGATCGGCTCGCTGATGCGCAGCAACGCCTACCAGGTGCAGAAGGCCTTCGACATCATCGCCGCCCAGGAGAAGCGCAAGGTCGCCCTGCTCGGCCTGTCGTTCAAGGCGGGTACCGACGACCTGCGTGAAAGCCCCCTGGTGGAACTGGCCGAGATGCTCATCGGCAAGGGCTTCGACCTGCGCATCTACGACCGCAACGTCGAGTACGCACGCGTGCACGGCGCCAACAAGGACTACATCGAATCGAAGATTCCCCATGTGTCCTCCCTGCTCGACAGCGACTTCGACGGCGTGGTCGGCGATGCCGACATCATCGTCCTCGGCAACCGCGACGAGCTCTTCGCCCCGCTGGCGCAACGGGCGCCCGAAGGCAAGCGCGTGATCGACCTCGTGGGCTTCATGCCCAAGGCGACCAACGCACAGGCCGAAGGCATCTGCTGGTAATCCCGGACACCAGCTTCTAAGCGCAACGCAAGTGATCAACCTCGGGTCGGCGAACAACAAGAAGCCGCGCCCACGCCCGAGGTTTGTCCGGCGCCAACGACGGAATGGATAAACGTATGGACAAGCTCAAGCTAAGCCTCAACGAGGCGGCGGGTTGGCTTTTCTACCTGACGGGCCTGGGGCTGCTCGCACTGGCCCTGCCCAAGTCGGTCTTCGACCCCGACTCCAAGCATTTCCTGCTGCTGATCGGCCTGGTCGGCATCTGGCGCTACTCCATGGGCGGCCTGCACTTCATTCGCGGCATGCTGTTCCTGTATGTGGTCTACCCGCACTACCGGCGCAAGGTTCGCAAGCTGGGCAAGGCGGCCGACCCGTCCCATGTATTCCTGCTGGTGACCAGCTTCCGCATCGACGCGCTGACCACCGCCATGGTCTACCGCTCGGTGATCCAGGAAGCGATCAGCTGCGGCTATCCCACCACAGTGGTCTGCTCGATCGTCGAGCTGTCCGATGAGCTGCTGGTCAAGGGCCTGTGGGAAAAGATGAACCCGCCCGCCCACGTCGCCCTCGACTTCGTGCGCATCCCCGGCACCGGCAAGCGCGACGGCCTGGCCTATGGCTTCCGCGCCATCTCCCGCCAGCTGCCGGACGAGAACGCCGTGGTCGCCGTGGTCGATGGCGACACCGTGCTCGCCGAAGGCGTGGTTAAGAAGACCGTGCCCTGGTTCAAGCTCTTCCCCAATGTCGGCGGCCTCACCACCAACGAGTTCTGCGAGGTGCGGGGCAGCTACATCATGTCCGAGTGGCACAAGCTGCGCTTCGCCCAGCGCCACATCAACATGTGCTCCATGGCGCTCTCCAAGCGGGTGCTGACCATGACCGGGCGCATGTCGGTGTTCCGCGCCAAGGTGGTGACCGACCCGGACTTCATCGCCGACGTGGAAAGCGACCACCTGGACCACTGGCGCCTGGGTCGCTTCCAGTTCCTCACCGGTGACGACAAGTCCAGCTGGTACAGCCTGATGCGCCTGGGCTACGACACCTTCTACGTGCCGGACGCGGCGATCAACACCGTCGAGCACCCGCCGGAGAAGAGCTTCATCAAGGCCAGCCGCAAGCTGATGTTCCGCTGGTACGGCAACAACCTGCGGCAGAACTCCCGGGCCCTGCGCCTGGGGCCACGCCGCCTGGGCTGGTTCACCACCCTGGTGCTCAGCGACCAGCGCGTATCGATGTGGACCTGCCTGCTGGGCCTCGCCGTCGCCGTCATCGCCAGCATCAAGTACAGCATCGCCTACCTGCTCGTGTACCTGCTGTGGATCGGTCTCACCCGTTTCATCCTCACCCTGCTGCTGAGCGTTTCAGGGCACCACATAGGGCCGGCCTACCCGCTGATCCTCTATTACAACCAGATCGTCGGCGCCCTGGTGAAGATCTACGTCTTCTTCCGCCTGGACCAGCAGTCCTGGACGCGCCAGAACACCAAGCTCAACCGTGATCTCGCCAGCTTTACGCGCTGGTTCAACACCTGGTCCTCACGCGCCATGACCTTCACCGCAACCAGCGTATTCGTCGCCACGCTGATGGCGTTCGTGTGACAGAACTTGAATAGGAAATCCAAGCCATGAATACAGCCGTCAACGTCAATGTGGTGCACGAATCCGAAGCCCAGCGCCAGCACGCCCGGGTCAAGATACCGGCCAAGATCCGCTACCTGGCCAACAACGAGCGGGTCGAGCACCGCCTGGTCGACCTCTCCGCCGGGGGCTTCTCCTTCCAGACCAGCCCCAAGCACCGCGCCCAGGTCGGCGACTACCACCAGGGCCGCATGCTGTTCCAGCTGGACAGCCTGACCCTGGGCCTGGACGTCGAATTCCAGGTGCGTGCCGTGGACCCGGACAGCGGCCGTGCCGGCTGCCAGTTCCACAGCCTCAAGCCGCGCGACATCGCCACCCTGCGCTACCTGATCAGCGCCCACCTGTCCGGTGAAGTGATCAGCGCCGGCGACATGCTCAACACCCTGCAGCGCGAGAACTTCACCAAGCCGCGCAAGAACGGTGGCAACGGCGGCGGCATGGGCGTGTTCGGCCGCCTCAAGGCCGTCACTTTCAGCGCCGGCCTGTTCGTCGTCGGCCTCGCCGCCTTCGGCTTCATCTTCAAGTCCCTGTACGGCCTGTACTTCGTCACCCACGCCGAATCCGGCATGGTCGCGGTGCCCAGCATGCAGGTCACCATGCCCCGTGAAGGCACCGTGCAGAGCCTGATCGGCGGCGAAGGCACCAACGTCGACAAGGGCGCCCCCATCGCCTCCTTCTCCGCCACCATGCTGGAGATGCTCAAGGGCCATCTGACCGACGACCAGCTCACCCCGGCCAACGTCGAAGAGCTGTTCGGCAAGCAGATGAAAGGCACCCTGACCAGCCCCTGCAACTGCAAGGTGGCGCGCCAACTGGTCGCCGACGGCCAGTTCGCCGGCAAGGGCGACGTAATCTTCGAGCTGGTGCCCCAGGACTTCGAAGCCACCGTCAGCGCCCGCTTCCCCTACCGCAACTTCGCCCAGGCCAAGCCCGGCGCCAGCGTCACCTTCCAGGTGGCCGGCGAAGACAGCCCGCGCCACGGCAAGATCATCAGCACCAGCCTGATCGACAGCGGCCTGTCCTCCGACATCCGCGTGGTCATCCAGCCCGACCAGACCCTGGACAGCAAGCTCGCCGGCCAGCCGGTCGAGGTCAGCATCGACCGCGGCCCCTCGTTCGACTGGATGGTCGACCGCGCCCTGGCCGCCGGCTTCTAAGGAGGGAGACCACGTGGCGACATTCCCCTCCCGTTACCTGATGCTCGGCGCCGCGGTCGCGCTGGCCGGCTGTGCCGGCCTGCCCGACCAACGCCTGGCCAACGAAGCGCTCAAGCGTGGCGACACCGCCACCGCCGAGCGCAACTACCGCCAGCTGGCGGACCTGGGCTACGTCAGTGCCCAGGTCGGCCTGGCCGACCTGCAGGTCAACAGCGGTGACCCGGAGCAGATGCGCCAGGCCGAGCAGATCTACCGCCAGGCCATGGACGAATCGCCCCGCGCCAAGGCCCGCCTCGGCAAGCTCCTGGCGCGCAAGCCCGACGCCACGCCCGCCGAACGCCAGGAAGCGGCCAAGCTGCTGGACGAGGCCTTCAAGGCCGGCGAGCCCAGCAGCCTGCTGCCCCTGGTCATGCTCTACCTCACCTTCCCGCAGGACTTCCCCGGCGTGAACGTGCAGCAGCGCATCGCCCAGTGGCGCGCCGACGGCCAGCCCCAGGCCGAGCTGGCGCAGATCCTCTTCTATCGGAGCCAGGGCACCTACGACCAGCACCTGGGCGAGATCGAGGACATCTGCAAGCGCACCCTGGCCCAGGCCGACGTCTGCTACGTCGAGCTGGCCACCGTGTACCAGAAGCAGAACAAGGCCGAGGAGCAGAAAGCCCTGGTCGCCCAACTGATGAACGGCTACCACGCCGGCGTCATCCCCGCCCAGCGCGTCGACTCGGTGGCCCAGGTGCTGGCCGACGCCGAGCTCGGCGGCAAGCCCGACGAAGGCAAGGCCCAGGAGATGCTCGAAGAGATCGCCCCGGCCTACCCCGCCGCCTGGGTCAGCCTGGCAAAGCTGCTCTACGAATACCCGGGCCTGGGCGACATCGACAAGATGATGGAGTACCTCGACCACGGCCGCGAAGCCGCGCAACCGCGCGCCGAGCTGCTGCTGGGCCGCCTCTACTACGAAGGCAAGCTGCTGCCACAGGACCCGCACAAGGCCGAGGAGCACCTGATGAAGGCCTCCGCCACCGAACCCAGCGCCAACTACCTGCTGGGGCAGATCTACATCCGTGGCTACCTGGGCGACATCTACCCCGACAAGGCGCTGGACTACCTGCTCAATGCCGCGCGCAGCGGCCAGATCAACGCCGACTTCGCCCTCGGCCAGATGTTCGCCCAGGGCAAGGGCATCACCCCGAACCTGGTCAACGCCTACGTCTTCAGCCAGCTGGCGCTCCCCAAGAACACACCCCAGGCCACCGAGCTGGCCCAGGCGGTGGAACAACAACTGCAGCCTGCAGAGCGTGCGCGGGCCGAGCAGCTGCTGCGTGAAGAACGCCAGCTGAGAGGCACCGCACTGCAAGACGCCGCACAGATGCAAGCCATGCAGACCCCTTGAAGGAATCGATATGAAATTCAATCTCTGGACGAATGCCAGCCTGGGCCTGGGCATCACGCTGATCACCGCGAGCAGCGCCTTCGCCGTGCAGATGAGCGACAAGAACTTCGGCCTCGACATCAAGGTCACCGCGCAATCGGAAGACGACCGCGACCTCGGCACCCAGAAGGGCGGCGACGTCAACGGCATCGGCCTCGACCTGCGCCCCTGGGTCTACGGCCAGCGTGGTGAGTGGAGCGCCTTCGCCATGGGCCAGGCGGTGACCGCCACCGACATCGTCGAGACCGACACCCTCGAATCCAGCGACATCGACAGCGAGTCCAGCCAGAACAACGACGGCCGCGAACCGGACAAGAGCTACCTCGCCCTGCGCGAGTTCTGGGTCGACTACGCCGGCCTCACCGCCTACCCGGGCGAGCACCTGCGCTTCGGTCGCCAGCGCGTGCGCAGCGACGAAGGCACCTGGTGGGACACCAACATCGAAGCCCTGCGCTGGACCTTCGACACCACCCTGCTCACCGCCAACGTCGGCATCGCCGAGCGCTTCAGCGAATACCGCACCGACATCGACGAACTGGCCCCCGAAGACAAGGACCGCCAGCACATCTTCGGTGACGTCGCCACCCAGTGGATGCCCAACCACTGGGTCGGCCTCAAGCTCCACCACAGCCGCGACAACGGCAGCCTGCCCGACAACGGCGAAGTGGTGGACCCGCTGGACAAGCGCTACACCGGCGACCTGACCTGGCTCGGCATCAACGCCGACAACGGCTTCTTCGACCGCCGCTCGCCCGAGACCCTCAACTACTGGGCCCAGGCCACCTGGCTGACCGGCGACATCGACGAGCTGAACCAGACCGTGGTCGGCAACGACCGCCTCGCCAACGGCTCGCGCAACGTCGATGTCGACGCCTGGGCGCTGGACCTCGGCCTGCGCTGGAATATCGACGACCAGTGGAAAGTCGGTGGCGCCTACGCCCGTGGCAGCGGCGGCGGTGACGACGACAGCTCCGAGCAGTTCCGCCAGACCGGCATGGAAAGCAACCGCTCCAACTTCACCGGCACCAACTCGCGCATGCACCGCTTCGGCGAAGCCTTCCGCGGCGAGCTGAGCAACCTCCAGGTGGGCACCGCCTTCGCCTCCTGGCAGCTGCGCGAAGACTACGACGCTAGCGTCGTCTACCACCGCTTCTGGCGTATCGACGACAACCAGGACGTCGGCCAGGCCGGAATCATCGCCCCGCTGGAGGACGGCGAGAAAGACGTCGGCCAGGAGCTCGACTTCGTCGTCACCAAGTACTTCAAGCAGGGCCTGCTGCCGGCCTCGATGGCCGAGCACATGGACGACGCCTCCGCGCTGGTGCGTTTCCGTGGTGGCGTGTTCAAGCCGGGCGATGCCTATGGCAGCGGCACCGACTCGCTGATGCACCGCGCCTTCGTCGACTTCATCTGGCGCTTCTGAGGCCGCCATGCGCGAAGGGAGAACAGCCATGAGAAACCCCATCGGAACCCCCCTGCCGCTCAGCGGTGTGGTGCTTGGCGCGCTGCTCATCGCAGCGCCCTGGGTCCAGGCCGCCGAGCCGACCAAGGAACTCAAGGAAACCAAGAACTACACCGTCACCAGCGCGCCGGTGGATCAGTTGCACCTGGAAGCGCCCACGCTGCCCGACCTCTCCGGCTACACCGCGCAAGCGGTGGACGCCAAGATCGACCGCTCGAAACAGGGCAAGGTCGTGGTGCGGCGCATGCTGCAGCAGGACGCCCTGAAGGACTTCATCGGCGGCAACGAACGCATGCGTGAATGGGTCACCCGCCAGCGCGGCATGCCCCAGGCGATCTTCATCGAGGGCGGCCACGTCACCCCCGCCGACATCGCCAAGGCCCTGCCCGACACCCAGTTCAGCGAGACCGAGCCGGGCGTCTACCTGGCCCGCCTGCCCGTGGTGGTGGCCCAGGACGCCAACCTCGAGATCGGCAAGGACACCAAGGACTTCCGCCTTTCCCAGGAGCGCGGCTCGTTCCTGGTCAACGACGGCAAGCTGTTCATCACCGGCACCAAGCTCACCGCCTGGCGCGAGCAGGACAAGGGCCCGGCCACCTTCCGCACGCCCGACGAATTCCGCCCCTTCCTGGTCTCCTGGGGCGGCAGCGAGCTGTACATCGTCGGCAGCACCGTCACCAGCCTCGGCTACAACAACTCCAAGTCCTACGGCGTCTCCATCACCCAGTACACCCCAGGCATGCACGAGCGCCTCAAGCGCCCCGAGCCCACCGGCTGGCTGGTGGATTCGGAGTTCGTCGACCACTGGTACGGCTTCTACTGCTACGAAGCCCGCGACGTGGTGATCAAGGGCAACACCTACCGCGACAACATCGTCTACGGCATCGACCCCCACGACCGTTCCCACGGCCTGATCATCGCCGAGAACACCGTCTACGGGACCAAGAAGAAGCACGGGATCATCATCTCCCGCGAGGTGGACGACAGCTGGATCATCAACAACAAGACCTACGACAACAAACTCTCGGGCATCGTCATCGACCGCAACTCGGTGAACAACCTGGTGGCCTACAACGAGGTCTACCAGAACCATGCCGACGGCATCACCCTGTACGAGAGCTCCAACAACCTGTTGTGGGGCAACAAGATCGTCAACAACCAGCGCCACGGCATCCGCCTGCGCAACAGCGTGAACATCCGCCTGTACGAGAACCTCGCCATCGCCAACGGGCTGACCGGCGTGTACGGGCACATCAAGGACCTTTCCGATACCGACCGCGACATCGAGCTCGACCCCTTCGACACCAAGGTCTCGATGATCGTGGTCGGCGGCAAGCTCGCCGGTAACGGCTCCAGCCCGCTGTCCATCGACTCGCCGCTCTCCGTGGAGCTCTACCGCGTGGAAATGCTCGCCCCGAGCAAATCCACCGGCATCAGCTTCGCCGGCGTGCTCGGTGAAAAACAGGACGAAATCCTCGACCTCATGGTGCGCCGCAAGAAAGCGGTGCTCATCGACCCCGTCGAAAGCCAGGCCGAACTCCAGGATTGAGGCAACAGATCATGCACAAGAACACCACCCGTTGGTTCGCCCCCTCCGCCCTGGCCGCCGCCCTGCTGGCCAGCGCCCACACCACCCAGGCGGCCGAACCGCAGTACAGCGTGCAGCGCACCGGTCCGCTGTGCGCCACGGCGCAGAACCCGAACACCTACAACACCAAGTACCTGAGCTTCTTCACCGCCCTGGTGCAGGCCAAGGACGACTGGTTGTTCCGCTCGCGCAACGACCTGCGCACCGACTTCGGCACCACCCCCTACGGCTACAGCGAGTTCAAGCGCCTGCGCGACGCGCTCAAGGCCAAGGGCATCGAGCTGATGGTGGTCTACCAGCCCACCCGCGGGCTGATCAACCGCGAGAAGCTGACCGATGAAGAGAAGGCCCGCTTCGACTTCGAGCTGGCGAAGAAGAACTACCTCAAGACGGTGGCGGACTTCCGCAAGACCGGTATCTGGGTCACCGACCTCTCGCCGCTGTTCGACGAGCAGGGCGTGGACACCGACTACTACTTCAAGGCCGACCACCACTGGACCCCGGCCGGCGCCGACCGCACCGCCAAGCTGGTGGCCGAGACGCTGAAGGAGATGCCCGGCTTCGCCGACATCCCCAAGAAGGAATTCTCCAGCAAGGTCGTCGGCCTGCTGCCCAAGGCCGGCACCCTGCACAAGACCGCCGGCCAGCTGTGCGGCACCACCTACGCCACCCAGTACGTCGACCGCTACGAGACCGAAGCCTCGGGCGAGGCCGGCGGCGACAGCCTGTTCGGCGACGAGTCGAACCCGCAGATCGTCCTGGTTGGCACCAGTAACAGCGGCCCGGCCTACAACTTTGGCGGTTTCCTGCAGCAGCACAGCGGCGCCGAGGTGCTCAACATGGCGGTCAGCGGCGGCGGCTTCGACAGCGCCCTGCTGCAGTACATGAGCAGCAAGGAATTCCACGAGAACCCGCCGAAGATCATCGTCTGGGAATTCGCCACCCACTACGACATGGCGCAGAAGAGCTTCTACCGCCAGGCCCTGCCGCTGGTGAACAACGGCTGCGAAGGCCAGAAGGCGGTGATGCACCACAAGGTGAAAATGAAGCCTGGCGCCAACGAGGTCTTCGTCAATGGCCAGAACGGCGCGGTCAAGGACATCCGCGGTGGCGACTACCAGGTCGACCTGACCTTCAGCGACCCGTCCGTGCACGAATCCAAGGCCACCATCTGGTACCTCAACGGCCGCCGCGAAAACTTCAAGATCGAACAGAGCGACCGCGTCGACACCGGCGGTCGCTATGCCTTCGAACTGCGCAACGACCCCGACTGGCGGGACCTCAACGTCCTCGCCCTGGAAATCCACAGCCCCGAACAGATGCCGGAAAACCTCAGCGTCGACGTGACCCTGTGCAAGCGTCCCGGCAACGGTGGCGACACCCTCACGGCCAAGGCCGAGTGAGGAAGGAGGCCCCATGAAACATCCACTCAGCCTGCTCGCGCCCTGCCTGCTCGGCGGCTTCCTGCTCGCCGGCCAGGCGAGCGCGGCCGACCTGGTGCCACCGCGCGGCTACTACGCCCCGGTGGATATCGACGACAAGAAGCCCGAGGCCTGCAAGGCACCGCCGCAGCCCTACACCGCCAAGCTCGACTTCCGCAGCAAGTACGAGGGCTCCGACAAGGCCCGCGCGACGCTCAACCCGGATGCCGAGAAGGCCTTCCGCGAGAAGACCGCCGACATCACCGAGATGGAGCGCGGCGTCAACAAGATGGTCATGGCGTACATGCGTGAAGGGCAGCGTCCGCAGCTCGAGTGCGCCCTGCAATGGATGACCAGCTGGGCCCAGGCCAACGCCCTGCTCAGCACCGAGTACAACCACACCGGCAAGTCCATCCGCAAATGGGCGCTGGGCAGCCTGTCCTCCGCCTACCTGCGGCTGAAGTTCTCCGACAGCCACCCGCTGAACGCCTACCAGACCCAGACCCAGGTCATCGAATCCTGGTTCTCGCGCCTGGCCGACCAGACGGTGCACGACTGGAGCGGCCTGCCGCTGAAGAAGATCAACAACCACTCCTATTGGGCCGCCTGGTCGGTGATGGCCACCGCCGTCGCAACCAACCGCCGCGACCTGTTCGACTGGTCGGTGGACCAGTTCCGCGTGGCCGCCAGCCAGGTCGACAACGACGGCTTCCTGCCCAACGAACTCAAGCGCCAGCAACGCGCCCTCGCCTACCACAACTACAGCCTGCCGCCGCTGGCGATGATCGCCGCCTTCGCCCAGGCCAATGGCGTGGACCTGCGCGAAGAGAACAACGGCGCCCTGCGCCGCCTCGGCGAGAAGGTCATCGCCGGTGTCGACGACCAGGAACCCTTCGACGACAAGACCGGCAAGGACCAGGACATGGACGAACTGGAGAAACACGCCAAGTTCGCCTGGCTCGAACCCTGGTGCGCCCTCTATGGCTGCAAGCCCGACACGGTCGAGTGGAAGGACTCCATGGGCCCCTACAAGACCTTCCGCCTCGGCGGCGACGTGACCCAGGTCTTCCACCCGAAGAAGGAGGGCAGCAGCGGTAGCTGATGCAGCGCCCTCCCCTACCCGGGGAGGCGCCTGACGGAATGAACCGACCGCGCAGCAGACGCGGCGGCGCAAGGATTCGAACGCCACACCCTGGGGAGGGAATGGCGGGTCGCACACCGGGCTGGAATGCCCGGCGGCGGCCCAGAAAGTTACGTACAAGTGGAGAGACTCGGATGGTCTTTTCTTCAAACGTGTTCCTGTTCCTGTTCCTGCCGATCTTCCTCGGCTTGTACTACCTGGTCGGAACGCGCTATCGCAACCTCCTGCTGCTCATCGCCAGCTACGTGTTCTATGCCTGGTGGCGGATCGACTTCCTCGCGCTGTTCGCGGGGGTCACGGTGTTCAACTACTGGATCGGCCTGCGTGTAGGCGCAGCCGGCGTGCGCACGAAAGCGGCGCAGAAATGGCTGCTCCTCGGCGTGGTGGTGGACCTCTGCGTCCTCGGCTACTTCAAGTACGCCAACTTCGGTGTCGACAGCCTCAACGCCATCATCACCTCGTTCGGCATGGAGCCCTTCGTCCTCACCCACATCCTGTTGCCGATCGGTATCTCGTTCTACATCTTCGAGTCCATCAGCTACATCATCGATGTGTACCGAGGCGACACCCCGGCGACCCACAACCTGATCGACTTCGCGGCCTTCGTGGCGATCTTCCCGCACCTGATCGCCGGCCCCGTGTTGCGCTTCCGTGACCTGGTCGACCAGTTCAACCACCGCACCCACACCGTCGACAAGTTCGCCGAGGGTTGCACCCGGTTCATGCAGGGCTTCATCAAGAAGGTCTTCATCGCCGACAGCATCGCGCCCATCGCCGACCATTGCTTCGCCCTCTCCGACCCGACCACGGGGGATGCCTGGCTCGGTGCGCTGGCCTACACCGCGCAGCTGTACTTCGACTTCTCCGGCTACAGCGACATGGCCATCGGCCTCGGCCTGATGATGGGCTTCCGCTTCATGGAGAACTTCAACCAGCCCTACATCAGCCAGTCCATCACCGAGTTCTGGCGGCGCTGGCACATCAGCCTCTCCACCTGGCTGCGCGACTACCTCTACATCAGCCTGGGCGGTAACCGCGGCACCACCTTCCAGACCTACCGCAACCTGTTCCTCACCATGTTGCTGGGTGGCCTGTGGCACGGCGCCAACTTCACCTACATCATCTGGGGCGCCTGGCACGGCATGTGGCTGGCGATCGAACGTGCCCTCGGCGTCGACGCCGCGCCGCGTGTGCTCAACCCGCTGCGCTGGGCCTTCACCTTCCTTCTGGTGGTGGTCGGCTGGGTGATCTTCCGCGCCGAAAACCTCGACGTCGCCTGGCGCATGTACGCCGCCATGTTCAGCTTCGGTGACCTGGGGCTCTCCGAGCTCAACGCCGCCCAGCTGACCAGCCTGCAGATCGCCACCCTGGTGCTGGCCTACGTGGTGCTGGCCATCTTCGGCATCCGCCAGTTCTACACCAAGCCCCTGGCCGGTGCGCCCAAGGCCCGCGCCGAGGAACAGGTCGACGCCAACGGCCCGGCCACCGCCCAGCCGCGCACCCAGCAGGGCGGCGCCAACGACCCGGCGGCCATCGCCTACTCGCCGAGCGGCGGCCTGGTCTGGCAACAGGCCTGGATGACCCAGCTGCCGGTACTGGCGACCCGCATCGCACTGCTGGTGCTGTTCGCCGCCTCGATCCTGAAGCTCTCTGCACAGAGCTTCTCCCCCTTCCTCTACTTCCAGTTCTGAGGAGCGCAACCATGAGCAGAACTGCCAACACCCTCTACATCGTGGTCTTCGCCGGCATGCTGCTGGCCCTGAGCCTGTGGTCCATGCGCGGCATCGTCGGCTTCAGCGTCGCCAAGGAAACCACCGTGCTCAACGGCAAGCTGGCCCACGCCTTCGAGAAGCACTACGACGATGAATTCCCGATCAAGCAGATCGGCACCAACCTCTGGGCGCTGGTGGACTTCGGCCTGTTCGGCGAAGGCCGCCAGGGCGTGGTGATCGGCAAGGACGGCTGGCTGTTCTCCGACGAGGAGTTCGACCCGGTCGCCGATGGCAGCCGCCACCTGCAGGAAAACCTGGCGCTGATCCAGGGCGTGCGTGACGAGCTGGCCGGGCGCGGCGTGACCCTGGTCCTGGCCATCGTGCCGTCCAAGTCGCGCCTGTACCCCGAGTACACCGGCGAAGCCCGCCCCACTGCCCTGCGCCAGGACCTCTACGCGCAATTTCGCGGCGCCGCCCGCAAGGCCGGGATCATCGCCCCGGACCTGCTCGGCACCCTGGAGCAGGCCAAGCACAACGGCCAGGTCTTCCTGCGCACCGACACCCACTGGACGCCCCTGGGCGCCGAGGCGGTGGCCAACACCGTGGGCGAGGCCGTGCGCAGCGCGGCGCCGCTCTCGGGCGATGCCCAGGAGTACGTCACCGAGGCGGTGAAGAACGAGGACTACAAGGGCGACCTGACCCGCTTCCTGCCCCTGGACCCGATGTTCGAAAACCTCATGCCGGCACCGGACAAATTGCAGAAACGCGAGACCCGCGCCGCGGTCGAAGGTGAAGCCAGCGGTGACTCGCTGTTCGCCGACAGCCAGGTGCCGGTGGCGCTGGTGGGCACCAGCTACAGCGCCAACCAGAACTGGAACTTCGCCGGCGCCCTGCGCCAGTCGCTGCAACGCGACCTGGTCAACCACGCCGAGGACGGCCACGGGCCGATCCTGCCGATGCTCAAGTACCTCAAGAGCGACGAGCTGAAGGACGCCGCGCCGCAGCTGGTGATCTGGGAATTCCCCGAACGCTACCTGCCGATGGCCAACGACCTCAGCGAATTCGACCCGCAGTGGATCGCCGAACTGCGCAAGGGCGGCGGCACCCCGGGCGAGCGCCTCGCAGCCACCGCCGCCAACTGAAACCCAGCAGTGAGGGCCCGCCCCGCGAGCCCCCGACGACTGTGGCCCCACCGGGCCATTTCAAGAAAGAAAGATGGAGGAACACCATGAACCGACAGAAGAAACGCAACTGGACGTCGTATGCCTGCGCCATCGCCCTGGGCCTCGCCGCTGTGCATGCACAGGCTGACGAAGGCGGGCTCTACGGACCCCAGGCACCCAAGGGATCGGCCTTCGTCCGCGCCTACAACGCCGGCAGCAGCGAACTCAGCGTCAACGTCGGCAACACCGCGTTGAACGACGTCGCCCCGCTCGGCTCCAGCGACTTCAAGTTCCTGCCCGCCGGCAACTACAGCGCCCAGATCGGCGCCACCAACCTGCCGGTGAAACTGGAAGCCGACCGCTACTACACCCTGGTCAACCAGCCGGGCGCCGAGCCCAAGCTGGTGGAAGAGCCGGCCTTCAAAAACAAGCAGAAGGCCCTGCTGCGAGTGCAGAACCTCTCCGACGCCAAGCTCACCGTGAAAACCGCCGACGGCAAGACCGCCGTGGTCGAGGACGTTGCGGCCCAGGGCCGTGGCGAGCGCGAGATCAACCCGGTGAAGGTCAACCTCGCCCTGTTCGACGGCACCCGCAAGGTCAGTGACCTCAAGCCGGTCTCGCTGCAGCGCGGCGAAGTCGTCTGCCTCTACATCACCGGCAGCGGCGGCAAGCTCTCCCCGGTCTGGGTCAAGCGCCCGGCCGAATCCTGATGTACCCGGCCCGGGGCCGAGAGCCCCGGGCAACGCTTCGTACCCGCCGCAAGAGACAGTGGGACTACAAGACAGAAATCAGTGATCGATGTGATGAGCAATCTATCCACAAACGACAAGCGATTTTAGGAGATACACCCATGATTCCTGTGATCCTCTCTGGCGGTAGCGGCTCCCGACTCTGGCCCCTTTCGCGCAAGCAGTACCCCAAGCAGTTCCTGGCCCTGACCGGTGACCACACCCTGTTCCAGCAGACCCTGGAACGCCTGAACTTCGAAGGCATGCAAGCCCCGGTGCTGGTGGCCAACAAGGATCACCGCTTCATCGTCCAGGAGCAGCTGGACGCCATCAAGGTCACCCCGCAGGCCATGCTGCTCGAACCCTTCGGCCGCAACACCGCGCCCGCCGTCGCCATCGCCGCCATGCAGCTGCTGGCCGAAGGCCGCGACGAGCTGATGCTGGTGATGCCGGCCGACCACGTGCTGGAAGACCAGCGCGCCTTCCAGCAGGCCCTGGCCCTGGCCACCATCGCCGCCGAGAAGGGCGAGATGGTGCTGTTCGGCGTGCCGGCCCTGCGCCCCGAGACCGGCTACGGCTACATCCGTGGCAAGGATTCCGCCGGCAGCCTGCCGGACGGCATCAGCCGCGTCGCCCAGTTCATCGAGAAACCCGACGCCGAGCGCGCCCAGCAGTACGTGGACTCCGGCGACTACTTCTGGAACAGCGGCATGTTCCTGTTCCGCGCCAGCCGCTTCCTCGATGAGCTCAAACACCACGACGTGGACATCTACGACACCTGCCTGCTGGCCCTGGAACGCAGCCAGCGCGAAGGCACCACGGTGACCATCGATGCCAACACCTTCGCCTGCTGCCCGGACAACTCCATCGACTACGCGGTGATGGA
The DNA here is from genome assembly GCA_000474255.1 of Aquipseudomonas alcaligenes MRY13-0052. Taxonomy (GTDB): domain Bacteria; phylum Pseudomonadota; class Gammaproteobacteria; order Pseudomonadales; family Pseudomonadaceae; genus Metapseudomonas; species Metapseudomonas solani. The sequence goes on along the minus strand of BATO01000001.1, from coordinate 94,562 downwards.
AAAGACCCAGCGCGCCTGCGTGGTGCCGCTGTCCGCCGGCTGGAACGACGTCGGCAGCTGGAGCTCGATCTGGGAAGTCCACGACAAGGACAAGGACGGCAACGTCACCAAGGGCGACGTGGTGGTGCAGGACAGCCACAACTGCCTGGTGCACGGCAACGGCAAGCTGGTGTCGGTGATCGGCCTGGAAGACATAGTCGTGGTCGAGACCAAGGACGCCATGATGATCGCCCACCGCGACCGCGTGCAGGAGGTCAAGCAACTGGTCAACGAGCTCGACGCCCAGGGCCGCAGCGAAACCCAGAACCACTGCGCCGTGTACCGCCCCTGGGGCTCGTACGACTCGGTGGACATGGGCGGCCGCTTCCAGGTCAAGCACATCACCGTCAAGCCCGGCGCGCAGCTCTCGCTGCAGATGCACCACCACCGTGCCGAGCACTGGATCGTGGTCTCCGGCACCGCCGAGGTGACCTGTGACGACAAGACCTTCCTGCTCACCGAGAACCAGTCGACCTACATCCCCATGACCTCGGTGCACCGCCTGACCAACCCCGGCAAGATCCCCCTGGAGATCATCGAGGTGCAGTCCGGCAGCTACCTGGGCGAGGACGACATCGAGCGCCTGGAAGACGTCTACGGCCGCAGCGACGCGGTATCGGTGAGTCATGTGACAGCACGCTGAGCCTCCTTCCCCCATCGGGAGGCCCATTCCCCCTGTGCCAGCAGGGGGAATGGCGTGCGCCAACCCAGGGGGCCCGGCCGGGCCCCCGCGCCTGGCACATCCCACCCCGCATCGCCGCAGCGTAATGCGCTAGCATTGAGCCCCTCGAAACCCCCACGGGCGTTCCCATGCTGATCGGTGCGATCCTCATCCTGACCTGGCTGATCCTGGTCATCCGCCACCCCGCCAAGGCCCTGCCCATCTCCCTGGTCGCCGTGCTCGGCATCGGCCTGGTCGCCGCCTGGGTGCTCTGGGAGGAGCGCGTGGTGGACCGCCAACTGGCCCTGCTCGACGTGCGCCTCGGCTACGCCCCCGACCAGTGCCCCGCCGACCGCCCCCTGCAGATCCGCGTGCACAACGGCAGCAGCACCACCCTGCTGGACCTCGCCTGGGTGATCCAGGCCTACCGCCCAGGCGACTCGATCAATCTCACCCAATCGACCTACGAGGCCGAACGCTCCCTCGGCCCGCCACGCCTGCAGGCCGGCGCCGACTGGAGCGACTGCCTGCCCCTGCCGCCCCTGCGCAGTGGCTACCGCCCGCAGACCCTGGAGTTCCGCGCCGAGCGATTACATGGCAGATTCACCGACTGAACACCCACCCGCTGTCGCCTCCACCACAACAAGACCAACAAGGAACCCAGCAATGAGCCAACCCGTTGCCCTCATCACCGGCTGCTCCAGTGGCATCGGCCGCGCCCTGGCCGATGCCTTCAAGCACGCCGGTTACAGCGTCTGGGCCTGCGCCCGCAAGGCCAATGACGTCGACGCCCTCAATGTCGCCGGCTTCATCGGCGTGCAGCTGGACGTCAACGACGAGGACGCGGTGGCGCAGCTGGGCGAGCGCCTGCAACGGGAAACCGGGCGCCTCGACGTGCTGGTCAACAACGCCGGCTACGGCGCTATGGGCCCGCTGCTCGACGGCGGCACCGACGCCCTGCGCCGGCAGTTCGAAACCAACGTCTTCTCGCTGATCGGCCTCACCCGCGCCTGCTTCCCCGTGCTGCGCGCCAGCCGCGGCCTGGTGGTCAACATCGGCAGCGTCTCCAGCGTGCTGGTCACCCCCTTCGCCGGCGCCTACTGCGCCTCCAAGGCCGCCGTGCACGCGATCTCCGACGCCCTGCGCCTGGAACTCGCGCCCTTCGCCATCGAAGTGATGGAAGTGCAACCCGGCGCCATCGCCTCCAGCTTCGGCGCCAACGCCAGCCGCGAAGCCGAAGCCGTGATCGCCGAAGGCTCGCCCTGGTGGCCGATCCGCGACGGCATCCGCGCCCGTGCCCGCGCCTCCCAGGACAACCCCACCCCCGCCACCGAATTCGCCCGCGACCTGTTCGCCGCCATCCAGCGCCACCCGCGCCCGCGTCTGCTGCGCCTGGGCAACGGCAGCCGCGCCCTGCCGCTGCTCGCCACCCTGCTGCCCAAGGGCCTGCTGGAATCGGTGCTGAGAAAACGCTTCGGCCTCAACGTCGCCCTGGAACGCCCGTGAACGACCCGCGCCCGGCCTTCACCCTGCGCTACGCCATCGGTGGCGTAGCCCTGGCGATGGTGCTCAACCTCGCCCTGCGCAGCCTGGTCAAGGTCGGCGGCCTGCTCGCCACCCTGGTCATCGCCGGTGCCGTCGCCCTGCTCCTCGCCGCCGCCTTCCGCCTCATCCAGCGCCGCGCCCCCAGCCGCGGCGAAGCCTGGCGCATCGTCCTCGGCTACGGCGCCCTGCTCGGCGTCCTCTACCTCGGCCTGCTCGGCATGATGACCCTGCAGGACCAACCCAGCCCCATGGCCGTCTTCCTCTTCTTCCTGCACTACCTCTGCTACCCCGCCTTCGCCTGGCTCACCCTCCTCGCCCGCCGCTGACGCCCCGCCCGTTGGGCCTCGCTGCGCTCGGCGCCAACCTACGCCCAGCTCCCCCGCTCGAACCTTACCGGTGTGTAGGGTGGATGCCGCTCTTTGCATCCACCATGCGGCGCCCACCCGAATACCAACCTCCCCCCGAGGCACGCCCCCTCACAGTTGCAAGTCGATCCCACTAGAATCCCAGCCTCCCCCATCGGAACGGACACCATGCACCTGCGCCCCATCGAGTTCCCCCGCGACGCCGAAGCCCTGAGCGCCTTCGATGCCGGCTACGACACCCACCTGCTCTACCGCGTGGAGCGGCAGGGCCTGGCCTTTGCGCTGGTCGAGGAACGTCGCGCGGAGCCCTTCCGCAAGCGCTATGACGCCGAGGGGTTCGCCGAGGATGTCGAGGACGCCGACTTCGCCCTCGCCGCCGTGGCAGAGGACGGCAGCCTGGCGGGGTTCGCCTGCGTGCGGCTGGAGGAATGGAACCGCAGCGCCGAGCTGAGCGCGCTGTTCGTCGCGCCGGCCTGCAAGGGCCAGGGGCTGGGCCGGCGGTTGCTGGACCAGGCCACGGCGTTCGCCCGCAGCAGCGGCGCGCGCTGCCTGTGGCTGGAGACCCAGAGCAGCAACCACCCGGCCATCGGTTTCTACCTGAAATCCGGCTTCGCCTTCAGTGGCCTCAACACCGCCCTCTACGACCCGCGCGAGACCGCACCCGAGGAAGTCGCGCTGTTCTTCAGCCAGCCCCTGGGCGCCTGAAAAACGTTGGAACCGTCGCCCTCCCCGCCTCACTAAAAAGAGAACAAGGGGGAACCGATGGATTATCTCGACCTGCTGCAATGGCCGGCGATGCTGGTCACCGTGGCCGCCGCCTGGCTGATCGGCTCGAAGACACCCGCCCGGCGACACATCGGCTTCTGGGTGTTCCTGGCCAGCAACGCCCTGTGGATAACCTGGGGCCTGCATGCCCAGGCCTGGGCGCTGATCGTGCTGCAACTGTGCCTGGCGGCGATGAACATGCGCGGGGCGAAGAAGGCCGACGAAGCCGGCGGCTAGCGGCTGGCCGTGCCGGGCAATGGCAAGACCAGCACTAGACCGTAGCCCGGACTTCAGTCCGGGAACACTCGGCACCGCTCCCGGGCTGAAGCCCGGGCTACGGAACTGGTAGCGATGAACCTGTGGGGAGGGCTAGCGGTTTGCCGTGTCGCGTAACGGCACCGCCAGCACCAGGATCGCCAGGACCACCGCGCCAATGCCCAGCCCCTGGGACAGCCCCAGCGGCTCCCCCAGCAACACGGCCGCCAGCGCCACCGCCGTAAGCGGAGCCACCGCCGTGAAGGTGGCCGCCTCCCCGCCGCTGACTCGCGACGAGCCGGCGTACCAGAGCAGGAAGCCCGCCGCCGTCGGCACCCAGGCGTACCACGCCAGCGCCCCCAGGGATGCCGGCGCAGGCCAGGCCACCGGCCCCTCCAGCAGGGCCAGCGGCGCCGACACCAGCAACCCGAGGACGACCATGGCCGTGGCCTGCTGCACCGCGCCCAACGGTTGGCGCATGCGCTTGTTGAGCAGGATGAACGCGCTCTCGCACAGCACCGCGCCGAACACGCAGAGCATGCCGAACCCGCTGCTCGGCCCGCTGGCCTTCCAGGCCACCGCCATCACCCCCAGGGTCGCCAAGGCCACGCTGGCCGCCTGCCGCAGCCCCGGTCGCTCCCCCAGTACCAGCACCGAGAACAGCGCGGACACCGCCGGCAAGGTGCCGATGATCACCCCCGCATCCGCCGCCGGCAGGTGGGCCAGGCCCATCACCAGCAGCACCGTGTAGCCCACGCTGCCAGCGGCGGCCTGGAGCACCAGCAACACACGGTCCTCAGTCCCCAGATGCGGCCACACTGCACCCTGGCGCCGCAGCAGCCACAGCATCACCGGCAGGGCCAGGGCGAAGCGCAGCGCGGTGGCCTGGAACGGCGGCACGTTGCCCGCCAGGACCTTGGAAGCGATGACCGTGGTGCCCACCGTCATCATCGCCAGTGACAGCAGCAGATAGCCTTGTGCACGTCTCGACACCCCGACCTCCCGAATAGCCTCTCGCTGGATTGCGAGGGCACATTCAGGCGCATCCGCCGCCTCGGTTCTTGAACGAAATTGATCTGCCGGGGCCCGTGCCCACCCTGGCTATACTGCGGCCTCGCACACGACCGGGAGCCGCACATGGCCGGCGGGACGCACACCGAAGCCTTCGACATCCAGCCCTGCCGGCTGCCCGGCATTCTCGCGGTGGAAGCCACCTCCAGTCGCGCTTTCGGCCATCACACCCACGACCGCTTCGGCATCGGCATGATCCTCCAGGGCGCCCAGGATTCGGCCAGCGGCCGGGGCGAGGTACGCGCGGAACCGGGCTGCCTGATCGCGGTGAACCCCAACGAAGTGCACGACGGCCGCCCGGTGGCGCACGGCTCGCGCAGCTGGCGCATGCTCTATTTCGACACTGCCTTGATCGGGCACGTGGCCCAGGCACTGGGGCAAAGCCCCGGCTGCGAATTCGCCTACCCGGTGCTACCACGGAGCGCCACCAACCAGGCCTTCCACAGGCTCCACGCGGCCCTCACCGGCCCGGCCAGCGAACCCTGGTGGGAAGTGGCGGAGCAGGAACTGCTGTCGATTCTCGGGCCGCTGGTGGAAAGCGCCCCCACGCCGCCGCTGTCACTGCCCCGGCAGGCCATCGCCCGGGCACGGGCACGGCTGGACGAAGCGCCGGAGCAGGCCGTCAGCCTCGCCGAACTGGCCTTCGAGGCCGGCGTCAGCCCGCATCATTTCCTCCGCGCCTTCAAGGCCGTCACCGCGCTGCCGCCCCACGCGTATCGCCTGCAGCGCCAGCTGCACAAGGCCCATCGCCTGATCCTCGCCGGCGAGCCGTTGATTCAGGCCGCGCTGGCCACCGGCTTCGCCGACCAGAGCCACCTCAACCGCCATTTCACCCGGGCCTACGGCTACACGCCCGGTGTGCTGGCGCGGGCCCTGCGCCGCTAGACGCTGCCTTCGCGCTCCACCACCAGAATGCGCGCCGCCCCACGCGGGTGGGCCACGTGCTCGCAACCGGGGCCGGCATGGAAGAGGTCGCCGACGCCCAGCAGCACCGCGTGCTCCTCGCCGCCCTCGCGGTAGCGCATCTCCACCTCGCCATCGAGCACCACGAAGACTTCGCTGCCGTCGTTGACGTGCCAGATGTAGGGCTGGTCGGTCCAGTGCAGGCGCACCGTGGTGCCGTCGAGGTTGGCGATATCCAGCGCCCCCCAGGCGCGCTCGGCGGTGAAGTCGCGGCTGCGTACCACGCGCTGGCTCATGCGCGGCTCCCCAGGGGCGCGGCGGCCACCGGCGCCTTGGGCTTGCGGAACACCAGCAGGTTGCCGGCCATCACCAGCACCAGGCCGAGCAGCGCCGGGGCGGTCCAGCTGTAGCCTTCGGCGAAGGCCGAGATGTTCAGCGCCACCACCGGGAACAGCACGGTGCAGTAGGCCGCGCGCTCCGGCCCCATGCGCCCGACCAGGGTCAGGTAGGCGGTGAAGCCGATCACCGAGCCGGGGATCGCCAGGTACAGCAGCGAGCCGAGGTAGCGGGTGTTCCACTCCATGCCGAAGGGCGTGCCGCTGGCCAGGCACCCCAGCACCAGCAGCGAGGCGCCATAGAACATGCCCCAGGCGTTGGTGGTCAGCGGCCGGTAGCCGGCCTTCTGCTGCAGGCTGGAGAGCATGTTGCCGGCGGAGAAGCACAGCGTGCCCAGCAGCGCCAGGCCAAGGCCCAGCAGGGTTTCACGGCTGGCCTGGTGGCCGGCCAGTTCCGGCCAGAACAGCAGCGCCAGCCCGGCCAGGCCGAGGGCACCACCCGCCAGCACGTTGGCGGCGATGCGCTGGCCGAAGAACACCCGCGCATTCAGCGCGTTCCACAGGGTGGCGGTGGAGAACACCACGGCGATCAGCCCGCTGTGGATCCACTGGCTGGCGGTGTAGAAGCACATGAAGTTGACGCAGAACAGGCACAGCCCCTGGGCCAGGCAGATCATCTGCGCGCGGCCGTCGAGCTTCTGCAGGCGGCGGCTGAGCAGGAGGATGGCGAACAGCACCACGGCGGCCAGGGCGAAGCGGTAGGCGATGGACACGGGAATGGCCACCTCGCCCATCTGCAGCTTGATGGCGATCCAGGTGGTGCCCCAGATCAGGACGGTGAGCAGGTACAGCGAGAGGTTCATGGCGGTCATCCGGGTGGTGCGTCGAGGGGCCAGTCTCCCGCGCAGCCCGTCGGCGCGCTTGCAAAAACTTGCGCTTATCTGCGCCACCCCGCTGCGTCGCGCGGGCGCCCGCGCTAGCATGGTCACCCAAGCCACCCGGTTGCCCCGCGCATGTCGTCACTCCTGCAGAACCAGGTCTTCCAGTCCCTCGCCAGCTCGCCCCATGCCCGCCTGGAGCATGCCGCCGAGCTGGGCGATGGCATGGGCGCGGCGCTGTGGAGCAACCACCACGACGCCCGCGACTACCAGGGCACCCGCCTGCACACGCTGTCGTGCTACCTGGCCGGCGGCACCGGCACCTTCCGCCGCGAGCGCCCGGACACCAAGGGCGCGCCGGACAAGCTGTGCATCCTCCCTGCCGGGCACGAGTCCTCCTGGGTGATCAACGGCGAGATCCGCCTGGCGCACCTGTACATCGCCCCGGCGCAGTTCGCCCACGCCGCCGTCACCCTGCTCGACCGCGAACCCCGCGAGCTGCAGATGCACGAGGCGACCTTCCTCGACGACGCCGAGCAGGCCGCGCGCTTCCACCGCCTCATCCAGCTCGACTGGAACGAGCCCGGCGAACGCATGCTCACCAGCAGCCTGGCCCACGAGATGCTCGGCCACACCCTGCTGACCCAGGTCGGCCTGCGCCAGGGCCCGCAATTCAAGGGCGGCCTGGCCCCGGCGGTGCGCAAGCGGTTGATGGAGTACATCGACGCCCACCTGGCCGAACCGCTGAGCCTGGGCGAGCTGGCGGCCTTATCCGCGCTTTCGGAGTACCACTTCGCGCGGATGTTCCGCGAAAGCTTCGGCTTGCCGCCGCACCAGTACGTGCTCGCCCGCCGCCTGGCCCACGCCCGCCACCTGCTGGCCCGCACCGCCCTGCCCCTGGGCGAGGTCGCCCTGGCCTGCGGTTTCGCCAGCGCCAGCCACTTCAGCAACCGCTTCCGCAGCGCGGTCGGCGGCACGCCGGGGGACTATCGGGCGGCGATGGGGTAAGCGACGGGCCTCCTGGTGGCACCGACGTGATGGGTTTCGCGGAGCTCTACCCATCCTACGAAAGTCCGTGCGCACCACGTGGAGATGCGTTGGACGAAGAAAGTTGGAGCAGCCGCCAACGCCCCTCCAGGAGGCTGAACGCAGTCGTTGCGCCGGGGGACGAGCGGCATGGATGCCGCGAGAGGCGCGCCAGGCCATGGATGGCCCATCGCGCCGGCCCCCAGAGCAACGAGGGAGTGAAGGAACCCCGGCGAAGCCGGGGCCGGATGATGGGGCAAGCGTTTTTGGTTCCTTTTTTGTGGTTCGGCATCCCGACGATTGAAAAAAGGGACTCGCCCGGGGGGGCGAAACCAGAAACATCACCAGAGCTCGGCAATCAGCTGGACTCAAATCCTCTAGCAACACTTAACGCAGACAGAGCCAATGAATTCGCTCCTAAAGGGAAATCATTGCCCCCCGCACGCCGGCAGGGCTTCACACCGGCCGCCGGCCTTGGCTGCGTCACCGAGGGGTGCGGCCATGCGCGTGTCGTCCGGGGCCAACTGGCGGGCGCAGGCGCGGGCCTGCCCGGCCTGGTTCGGACAGCCGCGTTCGGCCAGCAGCTCGGAGAGGTTGAACCAGCCCAGGGCGTAGTCCGGCTTGCGGGCGATGCTTTCGCGCAGGGCCTTCTCCGCGCCGTCGCGGTCGCCTTCGATGTAGCGCGCGTTGGCCAGGGCGAACAGCGGCAGCGGCTCGCGGTACCAGTGGCCGGAAGCGGTCAGGTAGGCGCGTTCGGCGCGCTCGTGCTGGCCGGTCTGCTCCAGGTCGCTGGCGCCTTGCATCCAGGCTTCCAGGCGCGGCTCGGCCGGCAGTTGTTCGGGGGGCAGGGTAACCACCGCCCAGCGCTCGGCGCGGGCCCAGGTGCGATCGAAGCTGCGCAGGTCGGTAACCCAGCGCCGCGTGGTGGCCGAGCGCAGCACCAACTCGTCCTTGGCGCGGTCGTAGCCGACCACCACCGCGAAGTGCCATTGCGGGTACCAGTCGAGGCCGAGGTTCTGCATCACCAGCACCGGGTTGCCCGCCGCCACCTGGGCCAGCAGGGCATCCAGGCTCGGCTGCAGCGGGTAGACCAGCATGCCGCTCTGTCGCGCCGCCGCCACCAGTTCCAGCTTGAGGCTGCCGCGCCGCTCGGGCAGGTAGACCTTGGGCACCAGCGCCTCGGGCGAGGTCGCCACGCCGCGGTGCACCAGCACCGTGGCCAGCGCCGCCGGGCCGCACTGGTAGTCCTCCTGCGGGTAGAAGGGCACGTCCACCAGCTCGATGCGCTCGGGCAGCCGCTCGCTCTGCGGCGGCAGCAGCGGGCCGCTGGCGCAACCGGTGAGAAGCACGGCCAGGGCGAGGAGCCCCGGCCGCAGCAGGCGCATCAACGGATGCATTTGATGAAGCTGAAGATGTCCGTGGCGCAGAGCATGTCGGTGATGATGAAGATCACCAGGAACAGCACGATGATGCCGACGATGCCGGCACCGGCGGGCTCCTGCTGCAGCTGCTGGTTGAACTGCGCCAGCTCGGCGGGGGTGAGGCTGTTGATACGCGCCTCCACCTGCTCACGGGGCACGCCGTACTCCTGCAGCTTCTTCTGCACGTCCTGGTTATCCAGCATGCCGCGCAGCTGGGCGCGGTCGACCTGTTGCTGCTGTTCCTGCAGCGCCTGGGGCGTGCCGATCATGGCGGCCTGGGCCAGCGGTACCTGGGCGAAGAAGGTGAGTTGGCTAGCGACCAGCACGGCGGCGAGTCGGCGGGTGGTGGCGGGACTGAGCATGGTGGTTCTCCTGGATCACGTTGTTGTGATCGATTGACCCGCGCCTCGCTTCCCGGGTTCCACCCACCGATCAAGTGGGGTGCACGGCCGCATTGCGCAACGGCCACGGCACAAATAGAATGCGAAGCATTCCTATTTGATCCAACCCCAATCCCCTCCCGGAGCCTTCCTTGACCAGCAGCCAGGCCGCCCCCGAGCAGGCGTTGCACAAGCTCTACAGCGACCACAACGGCTGGCTCCGGAATTGGCTGCAGCGCAAGCTCGGCTGCCCGCAGAGCGCCGCCGACCTGGCCCAGGACACCTTCCTCAAGGTGCTGCTGGGGCGCGAGGCGCACCGCATTCTCGAACCGCGCGCCTTCCTCACCACCATCGCCAAGCGCGTGCTGGCCAACCACTACCGCCGCCAGGACATCGAGCGCGCCTACCTGCAGGCCCTCGCCGCGCTGCCGGAAGAGGAAGTGCCCAGCGAGGAAACCCGCGCCATCATCCTGGAAACCCTGATGGAGCTGGACCGCCTGCTCGACGGCCTGGCCCCTCTGGCGAAAAAGGTCTTCCTGCTGGCCCAGGTGGACGGCTGCACCTACAACGAGATCGCCGAGCAGCTCGGCCTCTCCCTTTCCAGCGTCAAGCGCTACATGGCCAAGGCCGCTGAGCGCTGCTACTTCGCGGAGTGCCTCTGATGGCCCTGCGCAAGCCCGGCGAACAACGCATCGCCCCCGCCATCGCCGCCCAGGCGGTGCAGTGGCTGGTGGAGCTGCAAGGCGGCACACCTTCGCGCCAGCGCCAGGACGCCTGGCAACGCTGGCGCGCCGCCGACCCGGAGCACGAGCGCGCCTGGCAGCGCATCGAATCGGTCAACCAGGGCCTGCGCGGGCTGAACACCCCCAGCGCCCTCGCCGCCCTGGACGCACCCTCCTCGCGCAGCCGGCGTGATGCGCTGAAGCTGCTCACCCTGCTGGTGATCGCCGGTGGCGGTGCCCTGGCGGTACGCGAAAGCGACCCGCTGCTGGCCCTGCGCGCCGACCAGAGCACCGCCGTGGGCGAGCGCCGCAACCTGGCCCTGGCCGATGGCTCGACCCTGTCACTGAACACCGACAGCGCGCTGGATATCCGCTTCGACGCCCGCCAGCGCCTGCTCCACCTGCGCCAGGGCGAAATGCTGGTGGAGGCCGTGGACGAGGCGCGGCCACTGCGGGTGGAAACGCCCCAGGGGCTGATCCTGCTCCACGGCGGCCGCCTCGCCGTGCGCCTGCAGGAGAGCCGCAGCCAGGTCAGCCTGTTCACCGGCGAGGCCCAGGTGTTCAGCCATGGCCAGCGCCTGGCGCTGCAACCCGGCCAGCGCCTCAACCTCGACGCCCGTGGCAGCGGTGCGGCCCAGGTGGCGGACGAGAACAGCGTGGCCTGGATCAACGGCATGCTGGTGGCCAGCGCCATGCGCTTGGGCGACTTCCTCGCCGAACTGGGCCGCTACCGCCACGGGCGCATCGGCTGCGACCCGGCCATCGCCGACCTGCGCCTCTCCGGCACCTACCCGCTGGACCACACCGACAGCATCCTCGCGATGCTGCCGCGCACCCTGCCCGTGGAGGTGCGCAGCGTCACCCGCTACTGGATCAGCGTGCACCCCAGGGCCGCGTCCTGAGCCGCGCACCGGCACCGCGAAAATTTTTTTCACCGACCTGAACCTTTTTCCCGGCCTCGCGTGACAGGGAAGGCAAAACCCCTTTCCCTCTCCCGAACGAGTGCCGCCATGACCGCCGACCCCACCCTTCGCCGCTTCGCCCGCACGCCCCTGGCCCGCGCCATGCAACCGCTGCTGCTGGGCCTGAGCCTGGCCGCCGCCGGGCTGCCCGCCATTGCCAGCGCCCAGGACCTGGTGATCGGCGCCGAGCGCCGCCAGGCCTTCGACATCCCGGCCGGCGGCCTGGAGCCCGCGCTCAACCGCTTCGGCCGCGAAGCCGGCGTGCTGCTGTCCTTCAGCCCGGAGCTGACCCAGGGCCGCAGCACCCAGGGCCTCAAGGGCGAGTTCGCCGTGGCAGAAGGGCTCGACCGCCTGCTCGCCGGCAGCGGCCTGCGCGCCGAGGCCGGTGAAGGCGGCTTCAGCCTGCACATGGCCACCGAAGGCGCGGCCCTGGAGATCGACCGCCAGGTGGTGATCGGCTCCCGTGCACCGGTGAGCATCAGCGAGCTGCCAGGCACCGTGTGGGTGATCGACAGCCACCAGTTGCAGGAGCAGACCAAGGCCGGCGTGCCCTTCAAGGAAGCCCTCGGCCAACTCATCCCGGGCATGGACATCGGCCCCCAGGGGCGCACCAACTACGGCCAGAACATGCGCGGCCGCAGCGCCCTGGTGATGATCGACGGCGTGTCGCTGAACAGCTCCCGGGGCATCAGCCGCCAGTTCGACTCCATCGACCCGTTCAACATCGAACGCATCGAAGTGCTCTCCGGTGCCAGTGCCGTGTACGGCGGCGGCGCCACCGGCGGCATCATCAACATCGTCACCAAGCGCGCCGAGGCGGGTGATGTGCGCTTCAACAGCGAGGTCGGCGTGCGCACCGGCTTCGAAACCCACCAGGACCACGACTGGCGCGTGGCCCAGTCGGTGAGCGGCGGCAGCGAGCAGGTCAAGGGCCGTCTCTCGGTGGCCTACCAGAAGAACGGCGCCGCCTACGACGGCAACGGCGACCAGGTGATGCTCGACATCACCCAGACCGACCTGCAGTACAACCAGGCGGTGGACGTGATGGGCAGCCTGGACTTCGCCTTCGCCAACGGCCAGAGCCTCAACCTCGGTATGCAGTGGTACGACTCCGGCTACGACGGCGACAAGGGCGTGAACCTGGGGCGCAACTTCCAGGGCCTGCGCGGCCAGGTGCCTTTCGAGGTGGAAGGCGGCGCCAGCTTCGACCGCGAACCGCACACCGAGCGCCAGCAGTTCAATGCCACCTGGCACGTGCCCGAAGTGCTCGGCCACGACTTCTACCTGCAGGCCTACTACCGCAGCGAGGAGATGGCCTTCCAGCCGTACCCAAGCGTCGCCTTCGGCAGTGGCGGCGCCATCGATACCGCGCGCTCCTACTACTCCGCCTCGCAGCAGGACACCGATTACTTCGGCCTCAAGTCCGTGCTGGTGAAGGAATGGGATCGCGTCAGCCTGACCTACGGCGCCGACTTCGAGTGGGAGAGCTTCGACTCCGACCAGGCCATGTTCAACCTGACCACCGCCGCCGCCACCGGCGGGCTGGTGGCCGATGAGTACGCGCGCATCGGCCGCTACCCAGGCATCGACACCGACAGCAAATCACTGTTCGCCCAGACCAGCTGGAAGGCCACCGACGACCTGACCCTGTCCGCCGGCATCCGCCACCAGCGCATCGGCAACGACGTGGGCTCTTTCGTCGCCGCCGCCCAGCAGGTGCAGATCAGCAAAGGCAACGGCACCAGCGCCGACGCCGTGCCGGGCGGATCCAAGGACTACCAGGTGGACCTGTACAACGCCGGCGCCGTCTACAAGCTGAGCAAGGCGCAGCAGGTGTGGGCCAACTACTCCGAGGGCTTCGAGCTGCCCGACCCGGCCAAGTACTACGGCCAGGGCAGCTACACCCTGGTGGGCAACCACTGGACCCTGGGCCGCCACGTCAACGTCAAGGACTCCGCCCTGGACGGCATCAAGACCAAGCAGATCGAGCTCGGCTGGCGCCACTACGCCGACGGCCTGGATGCCCAGCTGGCGGCCTTCTATGCCTGGTCGGACAAGAGCATCACCTACAACCGCACCACCCTGCTGGTGGAGCAGCTGGACAACAAGAAGCGCAACTACGGCCTCGAAGGCCAGGCCAACTACTGGCTGAACGACAACTGGCAGATCGGCGCCAGCGCCCTGGCCATCCGTTCCCAGCAGAAGATCGCCAAGCGCTGGCAGAAACAGGACGTCACCGCCGCCAGCCCGTCCAAGCTCACCGCCTTCGCCAGCTGGCAGAACGGCGAAACCAGCCTGCGCCTGCAGGCCGTGCGCAGCTTCAACCTCAGCGACGACGGCAACGTCCTGGCCAACGGCAACTTCGACGGCAACGACCACAAGATCGATGGCTACACCACCTTCGATCTGCTGGGCAGCCAGGTCCTGCCGGTGGGCACCCTCAACGTCGGCATCCAGAACCTGCTGGACAAGGACTACACCACCGTCTGGGGCCAGCGCGCCCAGGTGTTCTACGGCACCGCCGCCACCGCCGACCTGTTCGACTACCACGGCCGTGGCCGCACCTACAGCCTGAGCTACAGCGTCGAGTTCTGATGCCCCTTGCAGACCCCGGGCTGAAGCCCGGGCTACACGTGTAGGTTGGCCACACTTCGTGGGCGAATTCATTCGCGAAAAAGCCGGCACTTAGCCGGCTTTCAAAACAGCATGGGTTTCGCTGCGCTCTACCCATCCTACGGGCTGTATGTAGGTTGGTGCCCAGCGGGCCGCAGGCCTGCCAGCGTCAGGCCATCAGAGCAGCGCCATCACCCCACCGCCCAGCGGCAGCAGTGCCACCAGGGGCAGCACCCAGCGGCTTTGCCAGGCCAGCAGGGCCACCAGCAGCAGAGCGGCGAGCATTACCTGGCAGAGCCAGAGGATGGTGCCGATCTCGCCACCCTGGTCACTCACCGCCAGGGCCAGGCCGATGGCGAAGGCGAACACTGCGACGACACGCAGCAGGCGCACCCGCGCCTCGGGCAGCGGGCCCTGGAACAGCACCTTGTGGTGGCGGGACATGGCCAGGCTCAGCGCCGTCATGGCCAGGTAGCAGAACGCGAATCCGAGCAGCAGCATCAGGCGCCTTCCTCTGCCAGTTGGCGGCGCACGCGCGGGGCGGGCACGGCACGGGGTTGCGAGCGGCGCCAGGCCAGCGCCACGCAGAGCAGGCCGCAGCCGAGCAGGCTCAGGTCGATGCCCGCCAGCGCCCAGTCGCCACGGGCGGCGCTGGCCAGCAGGCTGGCCTGGCCACCAGTGAAGGCATTGAGCAGCGGCAAGCCGAGGGCCAGCAGGGCGAAGACGGCGAGCAGGTCGCGCGCCACCTGGCCGCTGTTGCGCCGCAGCACCGCCCAGAGCGCCACCAGCAACCAGGCGCCGACGAAGACATAGGCCTCCGCGCTGGCGCGAGCGGCCAGGTCCGCGGGGAGCAGGCGGTTGCAGCAGAGCAGCGCCAGGCTGGCGATGGGCAGACCGCCGATCACCGCGCCATTCAGTGCACGCACCAGGCCGATGCCCCGGCTGCCGCGCGCCTCGCGCTTGGTCAGCCACACCTGCAGGCCACCCACCACCATGGTGCAGCCCATCAGGCCCAGCAGCAGGTACAGGGCGCGGACGATCTGCCCGCCGAACTGGGCCATGTGCAGGTTGCTCAGCCAGACGAAGCTCTGGTAGCCGGCCAGGTAGGGTTTCTGCTCGTGCAGCAGCTCGCCGCTGCCGGCGTCGTAGGAGAGGGTCCAGAGGAAGTCCACCACGCGGCTGCGCTCATAGCGGCGGATGTCCACCACCGCCGCCTCGTCGCCTGGGTGGTGGATGCTGATCCAGCCCGGCTCGCCACCGCCCCAACGCTGCTTGGCGTCCAGCACCAGGCCGTCGAGGGACACCGGCGGCGGTGCCGGGCGCTTCACGTCCTCGCGGCTGTACTGGCCGATCACCTCGTTGAAGAAGGTGGTGGTGTCGCCTTTGTAGGCCACCTGCATGCCGGCGGGCATGTAGTAGATGACGAAGATCGCCAGCCCGGTATAGGCGATCAGCAGGTGGAACGGCAGCCCCAGCACGCCGAACAGGTTGTGGGCGTCGAGCCAGGCGCGCTGGCCGTTGGCCTTGGGCCGCAGGGTGAAGAAGTCCTTGAAGAAGCGCCGGTGGATGATGATGCCGCTGATCAGCGCCACCAGCATGAACATGCCGGCGAGGCCGACGATGTAGAGGCCGGCCATCCCGGCGTGAAGGTTGTAGTGGAGGACGAACCAGAAGCTGCCGCCGAGGGTTTCCGGCAGCACCTCGCCCGTGGCCGGGTCGAGGGCGAAGCGCTGGAAATCGCTCTCGTCCGCCGGCTCGTAGCCGGCCCACCAGAAGGGCTCGCGCTCGCTCGGCGGGCGCATCCACAGGGCGTGGGCATCGGGCGCCTTGGCCAGCAGCCAGTCGCGCACCTGGTCGATGGACAGCGTGTGCTCGCCCCCCTCGTGCAGGGTCGGGCGCATCCAGCGTTCCAGCTCCTTGTCGAAGCAGGCGATGCTGCCGGCGAAGAGGATGACGAAGAGCAGCCAGGACGGCAGCAGCCCGCCCCAGGTGTGCAGGCCGGCCATGGATTGACGCAGGCTCATGGGCGCACCCCGTAGCCTTCCGGGACGAAGGCGGCGAGCGCCAGCACCAGGGTCAGGCCGCCGAGCACCAGCCAGGCACGCAGGGCCGAGCGGGCGCCGAAGGCGTAGAGGATGGCCACCGCGTACACGGCGAAACAGCCCAGGCTGGCGAAGGTGACCCGGTCGGCACGGATCAGCGGCAGATAGACGGCGAGGAAGGCGGTGGCCGCGTAGGCCACCGCATATCCGCCGAGGATCGCCGCCAGCACGCGCGAGGCGACGGCCCAGGGCGCGGAGGGGTTGGCTTTGATCACGTCGTTCCTTTCATCAGTGGTCAACCGGTTGGAGGTGGCGCCGGTTGTCGGAGGCTGGGCAGGCCTGGAGGCCGGGTGAGACCGGAGAGCCTGCAGAACTACCTGAGAATTATTTTCACCTGCTAAGGAAATGCAATTCCTTTCTGCAGGATTGCCGCAGATTCTTCGTCGATCACGTACGGAGGCGCCTGGATTCGGCAATGGCAATGGGGGACACGCAACGGCAGGCGTACGACCCGGAGTTGGCCATTCACGACGCTGGTCAGGTGCCCGGCTTTCCGTTCGTCAACACGGATCGAACTTTGCAGAGCCACACCCAGTCAATCGCTCCATGCGTCAACAACTCAGGTAGCTCGCCATGTACAACCCCTTTCAGATTCTGACCGATGCCTTCCAGGCCGATTACCGGGTCAACCTCAGCCTGGAGCGCCTGGACGGCAACATCATGCTCACCCTCACGGACGAAAGCGGCGTGGTGGCGCGGCGCATGATCAGCCCCGCGCAGCGCAACGACCAGAAGCGCCTGGAGCGGGTGATCGAGAGCATCCGTTTCGGGATCGCGATCGAAAAAGGGCATAACGTCGGCGAAATGCTCAGCGCGATGACCAGCGGCAAAAGCATTCCGCCCATCGCCAACCGCCAGCCCGGGCGGGTCACCGGCCCCCTCGCCGTCGGCATCTGAGCGCCCTGGCGGGCGCTCGGGCTCAGGCCTCTTCTTCGCCGCGCGTGACCTGCAGGCGGCGCCGCGGGTTGACGCTGTCGCTGGCTTCCGAGGGGAAGCGTGACGAGGCGAAGCGCACCACCAGGATCGACAGCGCCAGCAGCAGGATCGCACCGCAGACATACACGATGCTCTCGTCGGGGCGGTTATGGTGCGAAACGTCGGAGATCAGCAGGCGCGTCAGCGCGGTGATCGCCACGTAGATCAGGAAGCGCACCGGCATGTGGTTGGTCTTGAAGTAGATTCCCACCATCGCCCCCAGCTCCAGGTAGATGAACAGCAGCAGGATGTCATCGACCGTGATGTGCCCCTTCTCCACCATCCCCAGGAATGCCACCACCGCCGCCCAGGCGGTAATCCCCCCGATGGCGAACAGCGCCAGGTAGTGGAAGCTCTCCACCAGCAGGTTGCCCAGCGACTCGGCCAGCCCATGCACGTTGCCGCGCAACTCTTCAGCCCATTTGATTTTCACGATCCAGCTCCTCGGTACGTCTTGGTGGCGATGGTGAATCACCGGGATGACGATCAGACCTTGCAGGATGGAGGCCAGCGGTCCCGGCCCCATGAGATGCGCGGGTGCGGCCTAACGCCACGGGACAGGTTGTCGCAGGGGGCGACGAGGAGCAGGACAGCGGCGCTGGCATGGCCTATGAATGAGAGCTGTTGACGGAGAAATCCGACCCATATACTGTACGCACATCCAGTATCTTACAGACCGATTTCAAAGGTGAGAGGTGATGAATGGCCGTCGAAGTGGTGTACCGCAGCAGCCGCGACCCGGAGCGCTTGTTCATGGATAAAGCCGAAGCCGACCGTTACGACAAGATGCTCGAACTGGCCGAATCCCTGGCCACCGTTCTGAACAAGGCCGTGCCCTCGCTGAGCGAGCAGCAGGTCGAAGAGCTGGGCATCTACATGGCCCGCAACCGCGACATCTTCGCCCGCGCCTTCAAGAACCAACCCGATGCCCTCGCCGAACTGGATGCCCCTCCCGCCGACGAGTGACCCGAACACCCCTCATTGCAGGCATGCCCGTCCTGCACCGAGCCCGCTGCCCCAGCGGGCTTTTTTTATGCCGGGCAAAAGCCCGCGCCGACACCTTGCGCCGTTTGTTCAAGCCCCTGGCCACCGCCCGATCGCATGCTGCAAGCCCCTTGTGAAGGAGCTTCGCCATGCGCCGTCTGTTCGCCTGCCTCTATGCCCCGGTCTTTCTCCTCGGCTTTCTCGCCCTGGCCCTGTGGATGACCGAGCACCTGCCCTTGCCCTGGTTGCTGCTGGTGCTGCTCCCGGCCATCACCGCCTGCTTTCTCGCCGAAGCCTGGCTGCCCTATGAACGGGCCTGGAACCGCAACCACGGCGACCGCCTGCGCGACTCGCTGCACGCGCTGGTCAATGAAGGGCTCAACTGCCTGGGCATCCTGGTCATCCCGTTGAGTGCGGCGCTGCTGCCCGACATCGGGCTCTGGCCCCACCACTGGCCCCTGGCGCTGCAACTGCTGGTCGCCATCCTCGCCGCCGACCTGGGCATCACCCTGATGCACTACGCCAGCCACCGCATCGGCTTCCTCTGGCGCCTGCACGCGGTGCACCACAGCGTGAAGCGCATGTACGGTTTCAACGGGCTGATGAAGCACCCGCTGCACCTGGGCTGCGAGGCTCTGGCCGGCACCTTGCCGCTGTTGCTGCTGGGCATGCCGGAACAGGTCGCCGCCCTCCTCGCGCTGGCCATCACCCTGCAACTGCTGCTCCAGCACAGCAACGTCGACATGCGCATCGGCGCCCTGCGCCACCTGTTCGCCTGGGCGCCGGTGCACCGCTTCCACCACATGAAATACGGCCGCGCGGGCGACGTGAACTTCGCCCTGTTCTTCAGCTTCTGGGACCGCCTGCTGGGCACCGCCTTCCACAGCGACTACCGCATGCACGGCGACGACCTCGGCATCGGCAGCCGCCCCGACTACCCCGACGCCTACCTCGCGCAACTGGCCGAGCCCTTCCGTGAAAGCACGGGCGAACACCCCGCTCCGGAGATTCCGCAGGGGTTGATGCGTTCGTAGGGCGACCGCGAGAGCAGCGATGCAACCTGCGATAGGATGCGCATCCGCACGCAGGGATGAACGATGAACGCACGGACCTATACGCCCCTCTCAATTGCCAGGGCTCTCCTGCGCTGGCTCCTCCGGTTGCTGCTCGTACTGCTACTCATCCCGGTGGTCGCCTACCTGTACTTCGTGGCCACCCGCTTCCTGCCCGCCAAGCCCGGGCTGGATGCGGCAATGGCTCCTTATCAGGGGCCAGCGCCGCACCTGCGAATGTTGAGGGATATCGTCTGGGCAGATGCCCAGGGCTATATGCGGCTTCCCAGCCTGCCGAGCTGGATGAATGAGCCGGATGTACGGCTGACGGGCTACCTCGCACGCTTGATATCCATGGAGGGAGAGCGCCCTCGCTCCACGCTGCAACGGCACCTCGGCGATTTGGCGTGGCAGTTGTCGCTGAATATCAGCTACGACCGTGAATCCATCACATCCCTGTGGAGTGCCAAAGCGTTCTCTCCTGCAGGCGCCGGAATGGAGGCAGCCGCGCTGCACTACTTCAACCGCCCACTCCACGAACTGGAGTGCCACGACCTGGCGGCGCTGGTGGTGATGGTCCGAGCCCCCAGGCGCTTCGCCCCCGGTTCGGCGGCCTCGGAAGAACGTATCCGCGCAACCGGCCTGGAGGCCGCCTGTAGACAACCCATGACAGACAACGCGGAAACGCCGTAGGGCGGGTGAAACCCGCGAAACCATGCGCCACAGACGTCGGGTTGCACCCGACCTACGTGTCTGTCCCGACGTCCCGAAAAGCGGGCGGATGAATTCGCCCCTACAGGTGCGACCTGCCGAGGCGAACTCCGTCGTAGGGTGGGCCACCCTACGGGCACCGCGTTTCCCGTTGAGGCCGTGAAACGAAACCTCGCAAGCACGGCCCGTAGGATGGCGTAGAGCGCAGCGAAACCCATCACTGGCAGCCCCAGGTGCTTCCGCTCAGCCGATCAGGCGCAGTTGCAGGTTGCCGAGGTTGAGGTCGGCGCGGATGCCGAAGGTGGTGCGCATGGTGCGGGAGAAGTGCGCGGCGTCGGCGAAGCCGGCGCCGTGGGCGGCCTGGGTGAGGGGTTGGCCTTCGAGGGCCAGGCGTAGGGCCAGGCGCAGCCGGCGCCAGAGCACCAGGCGGCGGACGGAGAGGCCGACCTGTTCGCCGAACAGGCGCTCCAGCTGGCTGAGGGAGAGGCAGGCGCGGCTGGCCAGGGCCTGGGCGCTGACCTTGTCGGCCAGCAGTTCGTCCACCTCGTCCAGTGCCCGTTGCAGGCGGGCGTCCAGTGCCGGGCGCGGGGCGGCCAGCAGGCGTTCGGCCAGGGCGTGCAGATCCGTACAGGCGTCGCCCAACAACGCCAGCAAGGCCTGCGGAGCGAACGCCAGGGGTTCGGCATAGATGGCCACCAACGCCTGCCCGGGCAGGCTCAGCGCGTGCTCGCGCATGGATTCCACCAGCACCGCCTGGCCGCTCACCGGCTCGCCTTCCACCAGCAGTTGCAGGGGCAACTGGCGCGCCAGCAGCACCTGGTGGGCGTAGTGGGCGTGGGGCCGGGCGTCACCGCTGGCGCCGTCGATCAGGCAGAAATCGCGGGCCAGCCAGAGTGCGCCTTGCCAGGGGGATTCAGTCATCACGGCGTCCTGCCGGTTGCGGGGCGGACAGCATTGGGGGCGGAGGCCGATAGGGCAAGAGGAAGCTGCCGAGCCCAGGCCCATTGCAGTTCGAAGGTCGTCTGCCTAGGGTGCTGTCCTTGTCGATTTGCCTGGCGTTATGGCGGGTCGCGTGAGGAGACCTTCGGGTCTGCCGGTTCCCGTCTTGCCGGTTCGCTAACCTCACGCGCTCCGCCTCCTTTCATCGCCATCTTCTGACATGCAAACGGGACGATCTCCCCAGCAGTCCGATTGTTCGAGTGGCCCCCTCCCTATCCTCCGGCGGTCGCGGTCAATCCCGCGACCGGGCGTTGACGGCCCGAAGAGATGGCGCATCGTGCCCACTGGCACATGTGGAAGGCGGCGTATGCCTTTTGTGCCTGCAAACCTCCACATCGCTCAATGGCGGACTGCGCGGGGAGACCCTCAGGTCTGCCGGTCTACATCTCACCGGTTCGTCAACCCCGCGTGGTCCGCCACCCTTACCTTGACGAAACAGAGTGGCGGCTCCTGTACCCGGAGATGGAGCTTCACCATGCACGGTGCATTTATCCCCCTCACCTTCTACCGCCACAACCGCCCGCTGCGCGCGCTGATGCTGGACAACCAGCCCTGGTTCGTCGCAGAGGATTTCGCCCGCCTCCTGGGCATACAGCATCCGCAGATCCTGCACCGTCGCCTTGGCAGCGACCATGCACGGCGAGTGTTCCTCGCCTGCGCCAGCGGCCTGGAGCAACCGGTGGGTGTGATCAGCGAGGCCGGCCTGTACAAGGCGCTGGTGCGCTTCGGCCACCCGGAGAATCCGCAGCTGGAGCGCTGGCTCAATCACGAGGTGATCCCCACCCTGCGCGATGCCCATGAGCATGACGGCCAAGTGCCGCGCCGGGTGTTGCTGGCCTGGCAGAGTACGCGGGTGGTGATGCTTAACTGGCAGGGCGAACTCTGGGTGCCACTGGAGGATATGCCGAGCCTGGTGCGGCTGGGCTAGAGGCAGGTCGCTTTTGGTGGAAGCGGTTTCAAGCGCAAAGGCCCGTGCCCCAGGCCTGATCGCGAATGAATTCGCACGGGGAAGGCTCGTACCGCTCGGTCTTTCCCCGGCTGAAGCCCGGGCCACGGGCACGCCGCCTGCTGTGGGAGCAGTCCGGAGCCGCCTGGTCTAGTCGTCGTGGAAGCGCCGGGCGATGTCCTGGAACCGGGGGTGGATGCGGGCGAAGGCGTCGGTGATGTCCGGATCGAAGTGGTTGCCACGTCCCGCGAGGATGATCGGCACCACTTCGTCGTGGGGCATGGCGGCCTTGTAGCAGCGTTTGCTGATGAGCGCGTCGTATACGTCGGCCAGGGCCATGAGCCGAGCGGAAAGGGGGATCTCGTCACCGGCCAGCCCGGACGGGTAGCCGCTGCCGTCCCATTTCTCATGGTGGTAGCAGGCGATCTCCTTGGCCAGGCGCAGGAACTCCACTTCCACCCCCAGGGCCTCCTCCGCGTGGACGATGGCCTCCTTGCCCAGGATCGGGTGGTTCTTCATCTGGGCGAATTCCTCGGGTTCCAGCTTGCCCGGCTTGAGCAGGATCCGGTCCGGCACGCCGACCTTGCCGATATCGTGCAGGGGGGCGGATTTGAACAGCAGGTCGATGGTCTTGGGCGTGAGTTCGTCCTGGAAGCGCGGGTGGTCGCACAACTCCTCCGCCAGCAGCTTCACGTAGTGCTGGGTGCGCAGGATGTGGTTGCCGGTCTCGTTGTCGCGGGTTTCGGCGAGGGATGCGAGGGAGTGGATGGTGATGTTCTGGATCAGCTCGTTCTCCCGGGTGCGCCGCTCCACCTCCTGTTCGAGGTAGGCGTTCTGGTTGTAGAGCAGGTCCCGCGCGGTCTTCAGCTCCAGGTGGTTGCGCACCCGGGCGAGGACGATGGCGGGGGTGATGGGCTTGTGGATGTAGTCCACGGCCCCGAGGGCCAACCCGTGGGCCTCGGCGCTCTCCTCCACCTGGGCGGTGAGGAAGATCACCGGCACGCCTCGCGCCTGGGGGATCTCCTGCAGCGCCTGCATCACCTGGTAGCCATCCATGTGGGGCATCACCACGTCGAGGAGGATGAGATCCACCCGCGTTCCCGAGGCGAGGATGTCCAGGGCCCGCTGGCCATTGATGGCGACCTTGACCCGGTAGTGGGGCCCCAACAGCGCGCTGAGCAGCGAGAGATTCTCCGGCGTGTCGTCGACCACCAGCAGGGTAGGTTTGCTGTCGGGATCCATCAGGTTGAGCATCGAGGGTGACCTCACTCCATATTGAACAGATCGGGCCGTGCGGTCCGGAGTTCGTGTAGATGTGCCAGGGCATCGGTGAAGCGGAACTGCGTCATGGCCTCCGCCATCGGCGGCGCAGCGCCGCCCAGCGCCTCGGCCAGCGGCTGCCGATGCTGCTGGAACAGGGCCAGGGCATCGGCGTCGTCATCGGCCAGCAGGGCCATCAGCCGGGCCAGCAGGCCGGGCATGTCGGGGGCTTTCTGTCCGGACGGGGCGGCGTCCTCCACCGGCAGGAGCGCTCGCAAGCCCTCGGCCAAACGTTGCTGCAACTGCGCGCCCTCCTCGGCCAGCGCCAGCAAGCCGTCGAGGTCATCCTGCCCGGCCAGGGCGCCTTCGAGCCGGGCCGAGAGTTCCCGCAGCGATTCGGCCCCCAGGGTGGCGGCGATGCCCTTGAGGGTGTGGGCGTGACGGTGCGCCTCCTCCCGCTGGCCAGCCCGCAGGGCGGCGACCAGGTTCTGCATGGGCTGGCTGCCCTGGCGGGCGAAGCTGCGCAGCAGGTCCTCGTACCACTGCCAGTTGTGCATCAGGCGCTGCAGCGCCGCCTCGGCGCTCAGGCCAAGTGCGTGCAGCGGTTCCAGCCAATGCTCCGGCGAGGCCGGTTCCGGGAGCGGCGGCTCATTCGGCGCCTCGGCCTGGAGGGCGAAGGCGGGTAGCCAGCGCAGCAGGGCGGCATAGAGTTTCTCGGGGTCGATGGGCTTGGCGATGTGGTCGTCCATGCCGGCCTCCAGGCAGCGCTCGCGGTCACCGGCCATGGCATTGGCCGTCATCGCCAGGATCGGAATGCGCGCCCCGCCCTGCTCACGCTCGCGCAGGCAACGGGTCGCAACCAGCCCGTCCATCACCGGCATCTGCATATCCATGAGGATCAGGTCGACGGGCACCTGGGCGGCCATTTCCACCGCAATGGCTCCGTTCTCGGCTACCACGACCTCGGCGCCGACCAGTCGCAGCAGCCCCTTGGCGACCTGCTGGTTCAGCTCGTTGTCCTCGGCCAGGAGAATCCTCGCGCCGTCGAAACGCTGGGGCACGGACGGGGCGGCGGTGCGCGGGGGCAGTGAGGTCACCTGCTGGCCGAACAGGCCGATGAGGGTGTCGAACAGCACGGAGGCGCACACCGGCTTGACCAGCACACGGTCGAACCCGGCGCCTTCGGCCTCGCGGAGCACCTGTTCGCGGCCGTAGCCGGTGACCATGATGCGACGGGGCCGGCTGGTCATGCCGCGCGCGATCAGCCGGCGCCCGGTCTCGATGCCATCGAGCCCCGGCATGTGCCAGTCCAGCAGCACCACGTCGTAGGGGCGCCCGTCCTGCTCGGCGTCGGCGATCATCTGCAACGCCTGCTGGCCCGATTCGGCCGTGTCCACGGCAAAGGTCATGCTGGCGAGCAGGGTGGCGAGGATGTTGCGCGCGCTGGGGCTGTCGTCAACCACCAGCATGCGCCGGCCGCGCAGGTCCAGGCTGGGCAGGTAGCGGGCGCGGCGCCGCCCCCGGCCCAGCCTCGCGGTGAACCAGAAGGTGCTGCCCTGGCCCGGCTCGCTGTGCACGCCCACCTCGCCCCCCATCAGTTCCGCCAGGCGGCGCGAGATGGCCAGGCCCAGCCCGGTGCCGCCGTATTTGCGGGTAGTGGAGGTGTCGGCCTGCTGGAAGGACTGGAACAGCCGCTGCTGCTGCTCCGGGCTCATGCCGATTCCGCTGTCCTGCACGGAGACGTGCAGCAGGACCTCCTCCGGCCAGGTCTCCAGGCAGCTGACCTTGACCAGAATCTCGCCCTGCTCGGTGAACTTGACCGCGTTGTTGGCGTAGTTGATCAGGATCTGGCCCAGGCGCAGCGGATCGCCGAGCAGCAGCGTGTCCAGCCGGTGGTCGATTTCGAACAGCAGTTCGATGCCCTTGGCTTCGGCCTTCTCCCCCACCAGGGTGGCGAGGTTCTCCAGCACGTGGTCGAGGTCGAACTCGATCCGCTCCAGGTCCAGCTTGCCGGCCTCGATCTTCGAGAAGTCGAGGATGTCGTTGATGATCCCCAGCAGGTGCTGGGCCGAGCGCTGGATCTTGCTGAGGTAGTCGAACTGCTGCGGGTCGAGAGGTCCCTGCAGGGCGAGGTGTGCCATGCCGAGGATGGCGTTCATCGGCGTGCGGATCTCGTGGCTCATGTTGGCGAGGAAATCGCTCTTGGCCCGGGTGGCGCTTTCCGCCAGGACATAGGCCTGTTCCAGCTCCTGATTCTTGGCCTGCATCAGGGCGAAGAGTTCGTCACGGGAAGGCTCGGCGAACTTCTGGCGCATGCGCTGCTGCAACTCGGTATCGGGCCAGCGCGGCAACAGGCAGGACAGGACGAGGCTCCCCTCCGCCAGGACGAGCAGGCGAACGCCGCCCTGCAAGGCCCTGGACAGCCTGTGCTGCAGCGGCTGGTCCGCCGACAGGCAAAGCCCCACCTCCTGGGTCCTGTCGTCCAGCCAAAGCTGCAGGTGCAGGGCGGGCACGGTGGCCGCCAACTGGCGCACCAGTTCGGAGGTGGTGCTCGCCAGCGGCGCCATGAAGGTGGGGGACGGGTCGATGCAGGCGAGCACCTGCGCGACCTTGCGCCGGGCCGCCAACGCGGCGCTCGGGCCGTTGAGGGTGATGTCGCCGACCACGTGCCGCATCTAAACGCCCTCGCCTGCCAGCACGCGCAGCACGATGCAACTCGCATCGTCGGTGCTGCGCCCGCTGTGGGTGATCACCTGGCGAGCCAGGACTGCGGGATCGGCGGCCAGGTCGAGCAGCCCGTCGCGCAGGTTCAGCGTCTCGCTGATCCCGTCGGAATACAGCATCACGACATCCCCGGAATCGATTGGCTGGCGTTGCAGCAAGGGCGTTGGGTAGCGCTCGCCGAGCACGCCGTCGCGGGAGACACCACGCCAGGCCTTGCGACCGCGCAGGCAGATGCGGGTGTTGCCGATGCCGGCGTAGCTCAGCTCGCCGCGCTCGCCGTTGACCAGCGCCACGCCGGCCGCCGCCCCCCGGGTGCCGATGCAGTGATGGTGCAATACCTGCAGCAGGCGGGTGGGTTCCTGCTCCGGGGTCTGCTGCAGGACCGCCTCGAGGGCTCGGGCCAGTTGGTGGGCCGAGGCGCCATGGCCGCTGACGTCGATCAGCACCAGCGACACCCCGTCCGGCCCTGCCCGCGTAAAGGCCAGGTCACCGGAAACGCGCTCCGGGTGGCAAGGGCGGTTCTCGCTGGCCCATTCCAGGTGCAGGCGCGCCCGCCCCGCCCCCGGCAGCGGCAGGGAGAGGCGTGCGGTATTCGGGGCCGGCCCCAGCCACTTGCGCGCCAGTACATGCGTGCCGCCCTCCGGCGGCAGGGTGATGGACAGCTCGGACATCATCCGACGCACGCCGGGCAGCCCCAGCCCCAGGGTGCCCGAGGTGCTGTAGTGGTCCTGCACGGCCTGCTCCACATCGGCGATGCCCGGGCCCTGGTCACGGGCGACGATGTCAATGCAGGGACGCCCCTCGGCCTGGTTGAGGGCTAGCGTCACCTCGCCCTTCACCGCGTACTTGAGGATGTTGCTACCCAGCTCGGATACCACGGTGGAGAGCATCGCGCGGTCCACCTCGGACAGGCCGGCAAGGAAGGGCAGCCGGCGCACCGACATCACTGCCAGGTGCAGGTCCACGTCGTGGCGCAACGGGTACCGGACCTCCCTGGCGACCCGTTCCCCGACCATGGCCTAGGCCGCTCCCTTGCAGTGGCGCACGTGGGTCAGGGCGTCGTCCATGTCGATGAAGCAGCGCAACGGGCCGGGGTCGGCATCGGCCAGTGCGAGGAAGGCAGCGATCCCTGGATTCAGGCCGACCAGCAGGCAGTTCGCGCCAAGCAGGCGGCATACGTCCGCCACCTTGCGCACTTCCTTGAACTCGTGATGGTCGAGCAGCGTGACCGCAGAGAAATCCAGCAGCACGGCATGTGGGCGCCCCGAGAGCAGGCGTTGCGACAGCACCTGCATGAAGCGCTGCATGCCCTCGTCGCCCAGGTCCGGGCGCATGCTGACGACGATGCAATCGGCGACGTCGGCGATGCCCAGGTCGTTGCTTTCCAGCTCCATGACCGCCTCCTAGAGCGCGGACCCGACTCGCTTGAGGGCGATCTCGAAGGCGTCGCGCAGGGTGGCGGTGGTGCGGATGTCGCCCACCGAGACGCCCAGCTCCACCATGGTCCGGGCGATGGCCGGGGACACCCCGGAGATGATCGCCTCGCAGCCCATGAACTGGGTGGCCTTGGTGATCTTGATCAGTTGGTTGGCGACGCCGGTGTCCACCGTGGCGACCCCGGCGATGTCCAGCACGAAGACCCGGGCGCGGGTCTCAGCGATCTTGGTCAGCGACTTGTTCATCACGTCGGCGGTGCGCATGGAGTCGATGATGCCCACCAGCGGCAGCAAGAGGATGCCGTCCCAGATGGGGGTGACCGGAGTGGACATCTCCTGCAGCGACTGGTGCAGCTCCTCGCGTACCCGGGCGGCTTCCTCGGCCTCCTCCATCGCCTGCTTGAGGCGGCGGTTCTGCTCGACCTGGGCGGTGATGTCAGTGGCGAATTTGACGATCTTGCAGGGCTTGCGGTCCAGGTCCAGCACCGGGTTGTAGGAGCCCTGGATCCAGACCTCGTGCCCATCCTTGGCCACCCGGCGGAACTCGCCGGCCAGGTATTCGCCGCGCCGCAGGGTGTCCCAGAAGGCGCGATAGTCCGCCGACTGGGCGTAGTCCGGGTCCACCAGGAGGCGGTGGTGCTGGCCCTTCAACTCCTCCAGCTGGTAGCCCACGGTCTCCAGGAAGCGCGGGTTGGCGTCGAGGATGGTGCCGTCCAGGGCGAACTCCACCTTGCCCATGACCCGGCTCAGGGCATCGATCTGGCCTTCGAAGTTGGCGGTGGCCTGCTTCTTCTCGGTCAGGTCGATGGCGTACTCGAGGACGCGCTGGGTGCGACCCTCGGCATCGCGCAACGGGCAACAGCCGCCCCGCAGCCAGACGTCCCGCCCCTGGCTGTCGCGGTAGTGGAGCTCCCCCTCCCAGGCCTGGCCGTTGCGCAGGTTTTCCCAGAGCGCCTCGTAGGCCGGGGAGCGGCTCTCCTCGGGAGGAAGCAGGATGCGATGGGACTGACCGCGAAGGTCGGCCAGGTCGTACCCCGTGACACGGAGGAAGCGTGGATTGGCGTCCAGTATCCGCCCGTCCGGGGAGACCTCCAACCGGGTCATCACCTGATCGACGGCGCCCAACTGGGCCTGAGCAAAGGCAAAAGCAGAAGCAGAGTCGAACTGATCAGAGGAGGCTTGAACGTCCATGGTCTCTCCGAGAGGAAGAGGTGTTGACTCAGGGCTACAGGAGTTATAGCCCAGCGGCACCGATTGCGAGGGGGCAGCGCCAAACACCCGACCGGCGCTTCGCCGGGGGCGATGGAACGGGCCCCGAACCGGGGGCATGCGGTGCTCGGTCGCCCCATCCCTGGGGCTCGATGGGTCAGGGTTGCTCCAGCGCCGCCACCAGCGCCTTGAGGAAGCGCGCGGCCTCGCCGCCGGTGACGGCACGGTGGTCGAAGGTCAGTGACAGCGGCAGGATCGGGTGCACCGCGGGCTTGCCCTCCCAGGCCACCACTTCGTCGCGGATGCCGCCGGCGCCGATGATCGCCACCTGGGGCGGCACCACCACCGGGTTGGCGTAGCGGCCGAACAGGGTGCCGAAGTTGGACAGGGTGAGGGTCGCGCCCATCATTTCCTGCGGCGGGATGGAGCGCGCCTGGACGTCCGCGCGCAGCCGCGCCATGCCGGCCTTGAGGTCTTCGGCGCTGCGCCCGCCCACATCGCGCAGCACCGGGACGAACAGGCCGTCCGGCGTGTCGACGGCGATGCCGAGGTCGAGCGTGTCGTGCCGGCGGATGGAGAGCACGCGGCCATCGAACCAGCTGTTGAGGATGGGCTCCACCTCGCAGGCGGCGGCGATGGCCTTGCCCAGGCGGATCAGCGGGTCACGCGCCCGCTCCCAGCGGTGCAGGTCGGCATCGCCGTAGATCGTTACCGGCACCACTTCGGCGTGGGAGCGGGCCATGTTGATCGCCATGCTGCGGCGCACCCCGCGCAGGCGTTCGCCGCCGAAACGGTCGCGGGCACTCTGCGCCGCCGCCTCTACATCGGCGCGGGTCACCAGGCCTTCGGCACCGCTGCCCTGCAGGCCGGCCAGCTCGACGCCCAGCCGTTGCGCCAGCTGGCGCACCGCCGGGGTGGCACGGGGCGCGAGGTGCTCGCGGGTAGAGGGGGCGGCGCCGACGAAGAAGGCATCGGCGCGGGCATCACCGCCGCCCTCCAGCCGCCCGACCACGGTGCCGGCGTCGCTGTCTTCGCCGTCGTAGGCCAGCAGCGGTTCGCCGACATGGAGGATGTCGCCTTCGCGGCCGAACAGCTTGGCCACCAGGCCGTCGTAGGGGGCGGGGATGTCCACCAGGGCCTTGGCGGTTTCCACCGAGACCACGATCTGGTCGGCGTGCACGCTGTCGCCGGCCTTGATGTGCCACTCGACGATTTCGGCCTCCTGCAGGCCTTCGCCAAGGTCGGGCAGTTTGAAGTGTTTCATGGTCGTCTCCTCGGCTCGTCAGGCGTAGTCCAGCACCAGTTCGCAGGCCGCGAGGATGTCCTCGGGGCTGGGGATGTAGAGCTGCTCCAGGCGGTACAGGGGTGGCGGGATATCCGGCGCGGTGACGCGCTGGATGGGCGCCTGCAGGTCGAGCAACGCGCGCTCGTAGAGGCTGGCGGCGATCTCCGCGCCCACCCCGCAGGAGCGCGGCGCCTCGTGGACGATGACGCAGCGCCCGGTCTTGCGCACCGAGGCTTCGAGGGTGTCGAGGTCCAGGGGCTTGATGCAGGCGACGTCGATCACCTCGGCACTGATGCCCTGCTCTTCCAGGCGCTGCGCGGCCTGCAGGGTTTCGTGGACGCTGGCGCCCCAGCTGACCAGGGTGATGTCGGCGCCCTCGCGCAGGGTGAAGCAGCTGTCCAGGGGCAGGCGCTGGCCGTCGTCCACCAGCGGCTGCGGGTTCATCCGGTAGAGCCGGGTGGGCTCGAGGAAGACCACCGGGTCCGGGTCGTCAATGGCCGCCAGCAGCAGGCCGTAGGCGCGGGCCGGCGACGAGGGGATGACCACGCGCACGCCGGGTATCTGGGCGAAGATCGCCTCGGTGCTTTCGCTGTGGTGCTCCGGCGCGCGGATGCCGGCGCCCATGGGGCTGCGCAGCACCATGGAGCAGCCGAGGCGCCCACGGGTGCGGTTGCGCATGCGGCTGGCGTGGGACACCAGGTGCTCCATGGCGGCGTAGATGAAGCCGAGGAACTGGATTTCCATCACCGGCTTGAGGCCCTGGGCGGCCATGCCGACGCAGAGCCCGGCGATCATGGTTTCCGCCAGCGGCGTGTCGATCACCCGCTTGAAGCCGAAGGCCTCGCGCAGGCCGAGGGTGGCGCGGAACACGCCGCCGTTGACGCCGACGTCCTCGCCCAGCACCACGACGTTGTGGTCTTCCTCCATCGCGCGGTGCAGGGCCAGGTTGACCGCCTCGAGCAGGGCGCGTTTCTCGATCACTTCGGGCTTATTCATGGCGGTTCACCTCACGACGGGCGGCGCGCTCGAGGAGCATTTCGCGTTGCTCGGCCAGGGCCGCCGGCCAGCGGGCGTAGACCTGGTCGATGATGGATTCCACCGGCTGGGTGCCGGCCGACTCGAAGCGCTCCACTGCGGCCTGGACCTCCTTCTGGCACTCGGCGATGAGCGCCTGCTCGCGGCCCTCGTCCCACACCGCGTTGGCGGCGAGGTAGGCCTGCAGGCGCTTGATGGGTTCCTCCTGCCAGGCCTTCTTCACCTCGTCGGCGCTGCGGTAGCGGGTGGCGTCGTCGGCGGTGGTGTGGTCGCCCAGGCGGTAGCTGATGCACTCCAGCAGCACCGGGCCCTTGCCGTGGCGGGCACGGTCCAGGGCCGCCCGCATGCGGTCGTAGACGGCGAGCATGTCGTTGCCGTCCACCTGCTCGCCGGGGAAGCCGGCGCCGATGGCCTTCTGCGCCAGGGTGGCGGCGCCGCACTGGATGCTGCGCGGCACCGAGATGGCCCATTGGTTGTTGTTGACCACGAAGACCATGGGCAGCTGCCAGGCGCCGGCGACGTTGAGCGCTTCGAGGAAGTCGCCCTTGCTGGTGGCGCCGTCGCCGCAGGTGGTGACGGCGACCCGGTGCTCGCCACGGATCTTGAACGCGGTGGCCACCCCGCAGGCGTGCAGAGCCTGGGTGGCGATGGGCACGCAGAGGGGAAAGTCCTGCGCCACGGCCGGATCGGCGTAGGCGCTGCCGCGCTCGTCGCCGCCCCAGTAAAGGAGGATTTCCTCCATGCGCACGCCACGCATGAGCTGCACGGCGGTGTCGCGGTAATAGGGCACCAGCACGTCTTCGGCGCCCATGAGGCTGCCAATGGCGACGCCGATCGCCTCCTGCCCGAGGGTGGGCGCGTAGGTGCCGATGCGGCCGGTGCGTTGCAGGGCCACGGCCTTCTGGTCGAACAGGCGGGTCAGGACCATCTGCCGGTACAGCCGGGTCAGCAGGTTGAAGTCGTCGGCCCAGGCGGGCAATTCGCCGAGCAGGCGCCCTTCGGGGTCCAGGTGGCGCGTGTAGGGGATGTCGATCCGTGGGTTGTGCATGTCACTCCTCCTCACCTCATGGGTGCTTCAAGGGTGGCGGCGTTCGTGGCGCCGCATGGTGGGACGGTGGGCCGGATCACGGCCCTGGTCCCGGCTCCCGCGACGGGCGCGGGAGGCCCTGCTCAACGGTAGAGCAGGCGCTCCGCCAGGGCATCGGCAACGCGCGCGGGTGAGCGCTTGTCGGCCTGGGCGTGGGCGTAGATTTCGGTCAGGCGCTGACCGATGCGCGACAGGTGCGCGGTGATGGCGGGCAGTTCGTCGCCCTTGTGCTTGAGGGCGACGTAGATGAGCCCGCCGGAGTTGATCACGTAGTCGGGGGCATAGAGGATGCCGCGGGCCTCCAACCCGTCGGCGCTGTCGGCGCTGGCCAGCTGGTTGTTCGCGGCACCGGCCACCGCCGCGCAACGCAGCTGGGGGATGGTCTGCGGGTTGAGCACGCCGCCGAGGCCGCAGGGCGCGAGGATGTCGCAGGGGGTTGTGAGCAACGCTTCGCTGGCCACCGGTTGGGCGCCGAGCTGCTCCACGGCGAGCTGCACGCGGCCGGGGTCGAGGTCGCTGACCAGCAGTTCGGCACCGGCCGCCACCAGTTGCTCAGCCAGGGCGTAGCCGACGTTGCCGAGGCCCTGGATGGCCACGCGCAGGCCTTCGAGGTCATCGCTGCCGAGACGCGCCTGGGCGCTGGCGCGGATGCCGGCGAACACGCCCATGGCGGTGTGCGGCGAGGGGTCGCCGGCGGAGCTGGTGCTGGTGACGTGGCGGGTGTGCTGGGCGATGCAGTCCATGTCGGCGCTGGAGGTGCCGCTGTCCACCGCGGTGACGTAGCGCCCGCCGAGGGACTCGATCATGCGGCCGAAGGCTTCGAACAGCGCGGCGCGGTTATCCACATGGGCGGGGCGCATGATCACCGCCTTGCCGCCGCCCTGTTCGAGGCCGGCGAGCGCGGCCTTGTAGCTCATGCCCTGGGCCAGGCGCACGGCATCGCGGATGGCGCTTTCTTCATTGGGGTAGGCGAGGTAGCGGCAGCCGCCGAGGGCCGGGCCGAACCGGGTGTCGTGGATCGCGATCACGGCCTTGAGCCCGGTGACCGGGTCCTGGGCGAGATGCAGCGCTTCGAGCCGCGCGGTCTCCATCATGTTGAACATGGCGAGCCCCTTGGTGAGGTTAGGAGCCAGTATAGGCGGCGGGCGCGGCACCGGGTCGCCGCCCGCCCACTGGACGAAAATCCGGCCGCCAGCTACAACCGTGGGGCGAACCGGAGATGCGCCATGAACCCTCGCCAACGTTGCCTCGCCTGCCTCGAAACCGACCCGCCCGCCCCCCTGGAGGCGGCGCTATGGGTTGCCGCCGAGCATGACCCGACGGTAAACCCGGCAACGGTGCTGCGGGATGTGGCGAGCCTCACCCAGCAGGTGGCGGCGGGCTTGCCGCAATTGCCGGCCATCGAGCTGGCGCAACCGCTGTTGCGCCGCCTGAGCGAGCTGGACTTCAACGAGGACGACGACCAACCGCTGCGCCCCCGTGCCGCGCTGCTGGACCAGGTGCTGCTGCGCCGCCGCGGGCAGCCGTTGTCCCTCGCGCTGCTGGCCTTGGAGCTGGCCGTACGCCTGGATATTCCACTGGCGGGGGTGAACTTCCCCGGGCACTTCCTGCTGCGCGTACCCGGTGCCGATCACCTGCTGGACCCTTGCGGCGGTCGCCGCCTCTATACCCGCGACTGCCGCGACCTGCTGCTGCGCACCCTCGGCCCCAAGGCCGAGCTGCAGGCCTCGCACCTGCGCCAGTGCGACGCCCGCGAGCAGCTGCAGCGGCTGTCACGCAACCTGCGCCAGCTGCACCTGCAGGCGGAAAAGCCGCTGGAAGCCTTGAAGGACGCCGAACGGGTGCTGGAACTGGGCGTTGCCGACCTGGTGGATCACCTGGCCCGCGCCGATATCTACAAGCAGCTGGAATGCCCCCAGGCCGAACGCTTCGACCTGCAGCGCGCCCTGCTGCTCTGTGAAGACACGGCCCAGCGCCTGCTGCTGACCCAGCGCCTGGAACAGCTCGGCCACGAGGCGACGCCGGCGTTGCATTGAGTGGGCCTGTCGCTCCGTGGTGATGGGTTTCGCTTCGCTCTACACCATCCTACGAACTGCAGGAACAACCCCGAACTGCCGAGTGAACGCGACCACTGCGTAGGATGGGTAGAGCCCCACGAAACCCATCGTTACACGGCAAGGCATTTCACTCCCCCACCCAACGACCACGCGTTCCCGGCCTACATCAGGCCCAGCGCCTTGGCGTGGGCGACGGCCTGGGTGCGACGCTTGACGCCGAGCTTGCCGTTGATGCGCCGGGCGTGGGTCTTGACCGTGTGCAGGGAGATGAACAGGCGCTCGGCGATTTCCTGGTTGGAGCTGCCCTGGGCAATGAGGCCGAGCACTTCCAGTTCGCGCTGGCTCAGCGGGCCACCGACGAGGCCGTCGTCGGGCTCCTCGCCCGGGTCCATGTCCAGCGCCTTGAGCATGGCCGGCTGGCGCAGCTGCAGTTCGCGCAGGGGCTGGTGCAGGTTGAACTGCTCGGCCAGGGTGAGGCCGTCGCGCAGGGTGATGGCGGCCTGGTCCAGGTCGCCGCCGAGGTACTCCGCTTCGGCCAGGGCCAGGTGGATTTCCACTTCCAGGGCGTGCATGCCGTTTTCCCGGGCCTTGTGCAGCTGGCCCAGCAGGCGCTGGCGGGCGTTGAAGGCTTCGCCCTCGTAGAGCTCGGCCAGGGCCAGTTGCCATTCGATGCGCGGGATCAGGTCGAGGGTCGCCGGGGGCGCCTGCACCGCGTGCTCGCCCCGGAAGTGCCGCAGCACCCGCAACAGGGCATGGCGCGCCTGGCCGGCGCGGCCCTGCATGAGCAGCAGGCTGCTGCTGACCTGCAGGAGCACGGCGCGGTATACCCGCTCGGGGATATGGCGCATCTGCATCAGCCGTTCGGCTTCACGCAGGCGATCGAAGGCGCGGTCGAATTCGCGACGGTTGGCGTCCAGCGTTGCCAGGCCGAGGTAGCCGAACAGGGCGCGGTAGTCGCCACAGTTGCGCGCTTCCTGCAGCCCGTACTGGTAGTGCTTGCGGGCTTCCTCGTCCCGCCCCTGGCGCAGGGCCAGGCGGCCACGGCGCAGGGCCAGCCGGCCCAGCAGCGGGCTGGCGTTGCGGCCCTGCCCCATGAGGAACTCCTGGGCGCGCTCCAGCACCGCATCGGCCCGCAACAGGGCGCCGCGATGCTCCAGCAGTTGCGCGTGATCGAGTTCGAGGAAGGCTTCCAGCAGCAGGCTGCCGTGGCTGCGCGCCAGTTGCAGGGCCTCGCGGCTCAGCTCCTGGGCGGCGTCGAGATCACCGGCCAGCAACGCCTGCTGGGTGAGGCCGGAGTAGCAGATCAGCTTCTGTTCCCAGGCGTCGTCGGCCAGGGTCGCCAGGGCCTCGCCCAGGTGCAGGCGGGCACCGGGACCGTCGCCCTGGAGGTGGGCGAGCAGGCCGTATTGGGCCTGCCAGTACGACACCAGGTCACGCTGGCGCTCGGCATCGGGCTGGGGC
The DNA here is from genome assembly GCA_000474255.1 of Aquipseudomonas alcaligenes MRY13-0052. Classification (GTDB taxonomy): domain Bacteria; phylum Pseudomonadota; class Gammaproteobacteria; order Pseudomonadales; family Pseudomonadaceae; genus Metapseudomonas; species Metapseudomonas solani. Next base: position 59,298 of record BATO01000001.1, on the reverse strand, counting down.
AAGAAGCGGCCCTGCTCGGCGATGCAGCGCGCGGCCTCATCGAGCTTGCCGGAGAACAGCAGCGCGCCGGCGAGCAGGCGCAGGGAATGTGGGGACACCAGCAGCAGGCTTTCTTCCACTTCCTGGTGCAGGCGCAACAGCAGGGCGACGTTGCGCCCCTGGAACAGGTGCTGCACGCCGAAGTGCTGCAACAGGCTCACGGCCGCTTCGGGCTGCTCAGCTTCCAGGGCGTGTTCGGCGGCGGCCTGCCAGTCGCCTTCGGCGGCGAACCATTGGCAGGCGCGCAGGTGCCAGCCACGCCCGGAGTGGGCATCGCGGTTGCGCATCTGCACCGCCAGCGGCGCGAAGACGCGGAACCAGCCGGGGGCATCGCCCAGGGGCTCGATGAAGCTGCCCAGGGCATCCAGCTCGCGCAGCAGTCGGGCGCCTTCGCCGGGGCCGAACAGGTATTCGCAAAGCGCCGCGTTGAAGCGCGCCAGGTGCGCCAGGGCGAGCCAGGCTTCGGCCTGCTCGGGGCCGAGGCCGGCGAAGAGTTCGTGATCGAGGTAGGCCGCCAGGGTGGCGGAGTGGCCGCCGCGCTGCAGCGGGTCGGCGAAGCCCCAGTCCACCGGTTCCAGCAGCGCCATGCGCACGCCGGCGCACCAGCCACCGGTGCTTTCCAGCAGGCGCGAGGGGGCATCGTGGGGCCAGCCGTGGCGCGACAGCTCGAGCAGGCGGGCGAGCTCGTCGGTTTCAAGGGTGAGCTGGGCGGCGTCCATCTCCAGCAGTTCGCCGTCGATCAGCAGCCGGGGCAGGTTGCAGGCCGGGCGCCGTCGGCCGCTGATCCACCACTGCAGCGCGGGGCTGCTGGTGGACAGCAGGCGATCGAGGCAGGCGTCCAGCTCGGGGTTGGGCTGCCGGCAGTAGTCGTCGAGGATGATCCAGCCAGGCATCGCCCACTGCGCCAGGGCGCGCTGCACGCTGGCCTCGTCGGCCTCCTCCAGCCCCATCACCGCGGCCAGGCCCGCACAGAAGCCGGCGGGCGAGAGGGTGACGCCACCCAGGGGCAGCCAGTGCACCGAGTAGTCGGCGGGGCAACGCTGCACGCACTCCATAAGCAGCACGCTCTTGCCGCTGCCAGCGGGCGCGCAGAGCAAGCGCAGGCGCGCCGTGGAGCTGACCAGGGGGCCGCTCAGGCGGGGGCGCTCCACATGCAGTGCGGGCAGGCGCGGCAGGTAGGCGTGGGAATCGAAACGGGTCATGGCGGACATGCGGCACGCCTCATTGTTCTTGTTCGGCTGCTCAGGGCGCCAGCCTAGGTCTCTGGCACGGGCCTCTTGAAGGATCATTCAGGGCAATGATCCAAGCCCATAAAAAAGGCGGCCAATGGCCGCCTCGAATGTGGGAGCGTCGCAATCACAAGATGGGGGCGCGCACGTCCCTGTGCGCGTGGGACATCAACGGACGCCGGCGTTACGCAGCGCGGCAGGGGTGTAGTCCGCAGCCTTGCCGACGAAGCCGAACTCGAAGCTGTGCTTCTCTTCGTTCTTCATGCCCAGGGCCAGGTAGCGGCCGGCGATGATGTCGTACAGGGCTTCCAGGGTGTAGGCCGGAACCTGCTGGTTGTAATAGAACTGGGCGTGGCCCTCGGCGACGCGCCACAGTTGGCCGCGACCGTCGTAATGGTCCACCAGGGCTACCTGCCAGCTGTCCTCGTCTATGTACATGTGGCGTTTGGCGTAGATGTGGCGCTCGCCGCTCTTCACGGTGGCGACCACTTCCCAGACGCGGTGCAGCTCGTAACGGGTCAGGTCCTGGTTGATGTGGCCGGCCTTGATCACGTCGTCGTACTTGAGCGAGGGCGAGTCCAGCTTGTAGCTGTTGTAGGGGATGTACATCTCCTTCTTGCCCACCAACTTCCAGTCGTAACGATCCGGGGCGCCGGAGAACATGTCGAAGTTGTCGGAGGTACGCAGGCCGTCGGAGGCGGTACCCGGGCCGTCGTAGGCGACCTGGGGCGCACGGCGCACGCGGCGCTGGCCGGCGTTGTAGATCCACGCCAGGCGCGGTTCCTTCACCTGGTCCAGGGTTTCGTGCACCAGCAGGACGTTACCCGCCAGGCGCGAGGGCGCGGTCACCTGCTGCTTGAAGAACAGCAGCACGTTCTCGCCCTTGCCTGCCGGCAGGTCCGGCATCTCCTGGGGCACGGCCACTTCTTCCTCGAAGCGGATCGGCGTGTAGGAACCGTTCACCTGGGGGGTGGCCTGGGTGATGATCCGGCGCAGGTTGCCGCCACGGTAGCGGGTGACGTGGTTCCAGATCACTTCCACGCCGTTCTTCGGAATCGGGAAGGCGTAGTAGCGGCTGTCGGCGAAGTTGGCCAGGCCGTTGCCGTCGTTGATCGGCTGTACGGTGACGGCGCTTTTCTTCGCTGCCTCGTTGACCGCGGCAGGCACGGCGACGGTGCGGTGGGTCGGGTACACCGGGATCTTGTAGGTCTCGGGGTAGCGCTTGAACATCGCCACCTGGCCGTTGGACAGCTTGTCCTTGTACTGGTCGACGTTGGCCGCGGTGATGGTGAACAGCGGTTTCTCGCTGGCGAAGGGGTCGGCGAGGAAGCCCTTGGCGTCCACCGCGCCGGCGTCCTTGCCGATGCCGCCGGTCCACTCGGGAATGCTGCCATCGGCGTTGCCGGCCTTCTCCGCACCCAGCGGGGTGAGGCTGGTGCCGAGCTTGGCGGCTTCGTCAGCGGACACGGCAGCCATCACGTTGGCGGCGAGCAGGCTGAGAACCAGGGCGGTGCTGTGCAGGATCGTCTTACGCATAGTCATGTTCTCTGTTCACTCAGAAGTTCATGCCGAAGCTGACGGCAAGGAAATCGCGGTCGACCAGGGTGTTGTACTTGCCACCGAAGAAGTCCGTGTAGCTGAGGCTGGCGGTGTAGGTGTTCTGGTAGTCGGCATCGACACCGATGCTGAGCGCCTTGGCACCCTCGTTGAACAGACCATTGGGGCCGTAGCCGTCGACGTCATGGGACCAGGCCACGTTCGGCTTCAGGTTGATGCCGGCGATGACGTTGGCGTAGTCGAGGATGGCGCGGGTGCGGTAGCCCCAGGAGGTGCTGGTGACGAAGCCATGGGTGTCGCCGCCGAAGCCGTAGGCGCCATACACCGAGTCACGGCCGTAGCGCAGCTCGCGGGCGTTCTCCAGGCCACCGACGTGCACCACGCCAACTTCGCCCACCAGGGTCAGGCGCTCGGCGCCCAGTACCTGGTCGATGAAGTGGGTCAGGGTGGTCTGTACCTGGGTGATTTCCTTGCGCTTGTAGCCGGTGTTGTCGGCGCCCGGCGCAGTGGCGATCGGCGAGGCGGTGCCGCCGGCGATCGGGTTGACCAGGGCCAGGGTCACGTCATTGGTGTTGAGCTGGACCGGGGCGTTCGGACGGTAGCTGATCTCGCCGCTCCAGGCCGTGCCGGTGGGCAGGGTGGTGGAGAAGCTCAGGCCGTAGAGCTGGATGTCCTCGGGGTATTCCAGGTAGTACTGGCCATTGCCGAGCATGGTGCTCTGCGCCAGGCCTGCTCCGGAGCCAGGGACGATACCGTTGGCGGTGGAAATGATGCTGGGCAGTGCGGCGAGGGTCGCGGCGCTGGCCGTCTTGGTGCCCACGAACGGGGTGCGGCTGTGGTAGTTCATGAAGTAGGCGGCGTATTCGGTTTCGTCGCCCAGCCAGCGCAGGGCTGTGCCGAATTGGCCGCTGTCACGGGCGTCACGGTCGCCGCCACGGGGCAGGATCACACCCTCGGAGGTGACCTCGAAGCCCTGGCCGAAGGCAGCCGCCACAGGCTGCAGCGGCGCGATGGCCGGGGAGCCCACGGTGTAGCCGGTTTCGCAGCCATCGGAGGCCACGTCACCACCGAAGAAGGTGCCGCAGTTGTCCAGCACCGTCTGGTCCCATTCCAGCTGGTAGAAGGCCTCGACGCTGAGCTGGTCGGTCAGGGTCTGGGAGACGTAGAACATGTTGACCGGGATGAGGCCTTCCTTGATCTCCGCGCCGGGGCGGCGGAAGGCGGAGACGTCGACCGGGTTGATCGAGTTGATGCTGTTGCCGATGAAGGTGCTTTCGCCCCAGCTCACCACCTGCTTGCCCACGCGAACGTTACCCGGCAGGTCGGCGATGCTGTAGTTGTGGTAGACGAAGGCGTCCAGCAGTTGCGCGCCGGAGGACTTGGAGCCTTCCTTGCGGTTGTGGTCGCTGATGTCCTTGAACCGGCGGTTCTCGTCCTTCAGCTCGAAGTCGTACCAGTACTTGCCACGGACGAACACACCGGTGTCGCCGTACTTGAGCTCGAGGTCGTGGATGCCCTTGAAGATCTTCGAGAAGGTTTCGCCCTTCTTGAAGTTGAGGCGGCCATCGTCACCAGTGGACGACTGGCCCTTGCCCCCGTTTACGGTGCTGACCAGATCCGGGTCGGCGCCGCGCATGGACCAACTGGCACCCACCGACAGCGAGGAGTCGAACTGCCCTTCGATCTCGCCGATGTTGAAGTTGACGGCGTGGGCCTGGGTGGCAAATCCCAAGGCTACGGCGGCGGCCAGCGCGTGCGGCCGGAAAACTGCGCGCATTGTTGTTTTTGTCATGCGGCTTTCCTGGTTGGTGAAGGAGGAGCACACCCTAACCAGTCACCCGCACAGGCGATAAGCGCACCAAGGAGGGATTCATCCTGTAGCTCGAAAGAGTGAATCCATGCTCTGGAACACTCCTTGCCGGGCCAATATCCGGCAGCGCTATGGCGCACCATCGAGAGCATGGATGGAACCTTCGCCTCCCCCTACCCTCAGGGCCATGGCTTTGGCATCCTGAGCCACTTGCCGACTATCGAACGACCATGACCGAGCCCGACCACGACACCGCCGCCACCCGCGAAGTGGTGATGCGTTACCACCTGAGCTGGAAGGCCCGCGACATCGACGCGGTGCTGGCGCTCTACCACCCGGACGTGGAATACAACGATTACTTCCAGAACCGCTGCCTGCACCGTGCGGAGCTCGGCGACTACGTGCGCGCCACCATGCCCAGCGGGCCGGACGAGTACCTGGAGCACAGCGACCGCATCCGCGTGGACGGCGATACCGCGTTCATCCAGTACAGCCTGCGCCTGGGCCACAGCGGTACCTTTCGTACCAGCGAGGCCATTACCGTCCGTGACGGCCTGATCTGGCGCATCAACGAATACGCCCTGCTGATCCAGGGCAAACGCGAGGCCGGCGACCGCCTGCAACGCCCCGCCGCCAGCCGCCTGGGGCTTTCGGCCCGGCAACTGAGCCTGCTGGCGCGGGACCTGGAGGACTACTTCCAGCACAGCCAGCCCTACCTCGATCCGGCGCTGGACCTGCACCAGGTTGCCGCCGCCACCGGTTACACCCGTAACCAGATTTCCTACCTGCTCAACCAGATGCTCGGCCAGAGCTTCTACCAGTACGTCAACCAGGCCCGCCTGGGCCACCTGCTGGCGCAGCTGGAGCAAGGGCCGGCCTCGCCGCGCATCGACGAACTCGCCTTCGCCGCCGGCTTCAATTCCCTCTCGGCCTTCTATCGCTGCTTCCGCCAGCACACAGGGTTGTCGCCGAAGGCTTACTTGAAGCAGCTAAAAGCCTCTCTCTGAGCGGCACGCCGAGTCCCGGCGTGCACGCACACACGACAGCGCCCGCGCCAGCTTCTAGTCTTGCCGCCATCCGAACCTTTCCAACTGGGAGCCCCGCTATGCCGGCCTGGCAATCGATCAGCCTGTGGATGGACCAGCTCGACGAGCCGCTCACCCCGCGCCCCGCCCTGGGCGGCAGCCTGGAGGTGGATGTCGCCATCATCGGCGCCGGCTACACCGGCCTGTGGACCGCCTACTACCTCAAGCGCCAGGCCCCCGAACTGCGCATCGCCATCCTCGAAGCCGAGATCGCCGGCTTCGGCGCCAGCGGGCGCAACGGCGGCTGGCTGATGGGCAACCTGCTGGGCGAAGACCGCGCCCTGGCGAAGCTTTCCCGCGACGAGCGCCGCGCCTCCCTGGACCTGCTCCATGGCATTCCCGACGAAGTGGCCGAGGTGCTGCAGCGCGAAGGCATCGACTGCGACTACCGCAAGGGCGGCGTGCTCTATTGCGCGGCCCGCTACCCCGAGCAGGAAGTGCGCCTGCGCCAGCAACTGCGCGACCTGCACGCCGAGGGCCTGGGCGAGGACGACTACCGCTGGTTGACCCCGCCGGAGCTGGGCCGGCAGATCCGCGTGGCCGGCGCCCTGGGCGGAATCTTCACGCCGCACTGCGCCACCATCCAGCCGGCGTGCCTGGTGCGCGGCCTGGCCCGCACCGTCGAGCGCATGGGCGTGCAGCTGTTCGAACAGAGCCGCGTCACCGATTGGCAGCCCGGCCGCATCACCACCCTGCAGGGCGAGGTGAAGGCCCACTGGGTGGTGCCCGCCATCGAAGGCTACGCCGCCGCCCTGCCCCCGCTCGGCCGCTACCAGCTGCCGGTGCAGAGCCTGCTGGTGGCCAGCGAGCCGCTGCCGGAGTCTACCTGGGCCGAGATCGGCCTGGAACGGGGCCAGGCCTTCAGCGAGAACAGCCGCCAGGTCACCTATGGCCAGCGCACCGCCGACAACCGCCTGGTGTTCGGTGCCCGCGGCGGCTACCGCTTCGGCGGCAAGCTGCGGGAGAACTTCCAGCTCGACGACGACGAGATCGCCCTGCGCCGCTACCTGTTCGGCGAGCTGTTCCCGATGCTGCGCAACGTGCGCCTGACCCACAGCTGGGGCGGCAACCTGGGCATGGCGCGGCGCTTCCAGCCGCACATGCTGGTGGACCGTGCCAGCGGCATCGCCCTCTCCGGCGGCTACGGCGGTGAAGGCGTGGGCGCCACCAACCTCGGCGGCCGCACCCTGGCCGACCTGATCCTCGGCCGCGAGACCCTGCTCACCCGCCAGCCCTGGGTGCTGGGCGACGGGCCGCTGAACCGACTCTCCGCCTGGGAGCCGGAGCCCTGCCGCTGGCTCGGCTACAACGCCATCATCCGCAGCTTCGTCCACGAGGACCGGGTGCTGGCCAACCCTCAGAGCGCCCCCTGGCGCCGCGCCCTGGCCAGCCGCCTGGCCGGGCTCATGGAAAGCCTGATGCGCTGAGCCGGGCGACGCCCGCCCATGCGCCCCCAAACCACAACTCGACTGGAAGCCCTTGCATGAAAGCCACCCTGCTGAAGAACACCCACGACCTGCCACTCTCCGAACCGGCCCCGGTACCCGTGCCCGTGGGCGAGCCCGTGCCGCACACCCGCGTGCACTCGGTGGAGCGCACCGACGGCGTGGAAACCGGCGTCTGGGAATGCAGCCCCGGCAAGTTCCGCCGGCAGATCGTCGAGCAGGAGTTCTGCCACTTCACCCACGGCAGCTGCACCTTCACCCCGGACGGCGGCGAGCCCATCGAGATCAAGGCCGGCGACGCCCTGCTGCTCCCCGCCAACAGCCTGGGCATCTGGGATGTGAAGGAAACCCTGCGCAAGACCTACGTGATCATCAGCCGCTGACTCTGGCGGTACAGCCCGGGAGCGCTACGCGCTCCTGGGCGAATGAATTGGCTCTGTCTGCGTTAGCTGTTGTGGTTTTAATGCAAGCGTTCAAGCACGGTGCTTTCCGGGCGCCCAAGGATTCGTGCCACCTCCACCGCATGGGTTTCGCTTCGCTCTACACCATCCTACGAAAGCCCGTGCGCACCACGTGGCGATGCGCTGGACGAAGAAAGTTGGAGCAGCCGCCAACGCCCCTCCAGGAGGCCGAACGCAGTCGGTGCGCCGGGGGACGAGCGGCATGGATGCCGCGAGAGGCGCGCCAGGCCATGGATGGCCCATCGCGCCGGCCCCCAGACGACGCTTGCGGCGAACGCACTTCAGTGCGGCCCGAAGGGCGAGCGTAGCGAGTAACGGCGATGGAGTGAGGGAACCCGACGCAGTCGGGCCGGATGATGGGGCAAGCCCTTTTGGTTCCTTTTAAGTGGTTCGGCATTCCGACGATTGTTAAAAGGGACTCGCCCGGGGGGGCGAAACCAGAAACATCACCAGAGCTCGGCAATCAGCTGGACTCAAATCCTCTAGCAACACTTAACGCAGACAGAGCCAATGAATTCGCCCCCGGGAAGGGCCGGGGCGGATGCCAGGCGTAGGGTGGAGGTCGCTTTTTACCTCCACCAAACGAACGCCATCGGTCGCACCAAGCCTGCCCATTCGCGAATGAATTCGCTCCTACGGACGGGGTTCGGCGGATGACGGCCCGTCGTCAGGAAAACTGCCCGTGACGCCCCTTGCCGCCGCTGAAGGCCTGGGCACCGGTGCGGGTTTCACCGCTGTGGATAACCTCGAGCCCACCTTCGAACTCATTGGCGATGGCCGCGTCGAACGGCAGCTGCCATTGGGCGTAGGCGCTGGCACGGTCGGCGAGCATGCAGCGTTGCGGGAAGGCGGCAATCTCCAGGGCCAGCCGCTCCGCTGCCTCGCGTGCCGTACCGGCTGGCACCACGCGATTGGCCAGGCCCATGGCCAGTGCTTCCTCGGCCTGCACGGGGCGGCCGGTGAGGATCAGGTCCAGCGCCCTGCCCTGGCCGACGATGCGCGGCAGGCGCACGGTGCCGCCGTCGATCAGCGGCACGCCGAAGCGCCGGCAGAACACCCCGCACACGGCGTCCTCGGCCATCACCCGCATGTCCGCCAGCAGCGCCAGTTCCAGGCCGCCGGCCACGGCATAGCCTTCGATGGCTGCGATCAGCGGCTTGGCCAGCTGCATGCGGCTCGGCCCCATGGGCCCGTCGCCGTCCACCTCCAGGCGGTTGCGCCGCTCGCCATCCTCGGCCACCGCCGCCAGGTCCGCCCCGGCACAGAAGGTGCCGCCCGCGCCGGTGAGCACCGCCACACGCGCCGCGTCATCGGCCTCGAAGGCGCGCAGGGCGTCGGCCAGCGCCTCGGCGGTGGGCCGGTCGACGGCATTGCGCACCTGCGGGCGGTCGATGGTCAGGGTGGTGACGGGGCCGTTCTTCTCGACTCGGATGCTCATCGGGACTCCTCGGGTTGAAACGCGGGCATGAAAAAGGCCGGCAAGGTTGCCGGCCTTCAACATAGTGCGTCCCCGGGGAGATGTTCAGCCCACTGGCGGAACTCCCAAGGAGTCTGGCGGGATCAACCCACGTATTTCTGCAGGTTGGCCATCATTTCCTTCAGCGCTTCGACGTTGTCCGCCGGGTGGGCAGCGCCTTCGAAGTCGCAGATCTGCTTCCAACTGGCGGCCACGTCTTCGACGCTGAAGCCTTCGCGCGGGTCGAAGCCGGCGCCCAGGCTGCGCTCCCAGCGCACCTTGCCGATCCAGCCGCCGCCCACTTCGAACAGACCGGAGGTTTCCTGGCACTGCTCGCTGCCGAGGTAGACCACCAGCGGGCTGACCAGCTCGGGCTTGAGCTGCTCGAACACCTGCGGCGGGATCAGGCCTTCGGTCATGCGGGTGCCGCCGGTGGGGGCAATGGCGTTGACGAAGATGTTGTTCTTGCGGCCTTCGATGGCCAGGGTGCGGGTCAGGCCGTAGAGGCCGAGCTTGGCCATGCCGTAGTTGGATTGGCCGAAGTTGCCGTAGATGCCGGAGGTGGACGAGGTGAAGATCACCCGGCCGAAGCCTTGCTCGCGCAGGTGCGGCCAGGCGGCGCGGGTCACCTTGTAGGCGCCTTCGACGTGGACCTTGTAGACCAGCTCCCAGTCAGCGTCTTCCATCTTGTGGAAGGTCTTGTCGCGCAGGATGCCGGCGTTGTTCACCACCACGTCGATGCGGCCGAAGGTGTCGAGGGCGGTCTGCACGATCTTGTCGCCGTCGGTGACCGAATCATGGTTGGCCACGGCGGTGCCGCCGGCTTCGCGGATCTCGGCCACCACGCGGTCGGCAGCCGAGGCGTTGGCGCCTTCACCGTGGGTGCTGCCGCCCAGGTCGTTCACCACCACCTTGGCGCCGTGCTTGGCGAACAACAGCGCATGGGCGCGACCCAGGCCGCCACCGGCGCCGGTGACTATGACCACTTTGTCTTCGAAACGGATCGACTCGCTCATGCAATGGACTCCAGGGCAGTTTTTGGTATCGGCCGAGTTTCCTGCAGCCCGGCCCCACCCCACAAGGAAAGGCGGCGGGCATGAATGGTGGCCGATAACGCCAGGGGATAGCGGGCCGCTGAAAACCGCCCCGTCAGCGACCCGCGCCGCTACTCGAAGGGCATGAAGATGCTGCCCCGTGGCCGCAGCTTGAACAGCCACCAGTTATGAAAGGTGCAAAGCAGCGTCAGCGCCAGGCAGGCGAAGAAGGAACCGGCCGCCGACCACCAGATGCGCGGGCTGCTTTCGGCATAGCAGCCATAGAACACCAGGCCGATGCTGGCGAGCAGCAGGAGCAGCGCCAAGGGCCGCCCCACGCCATGGATGAAGGGGTGGAGGAACACCAGCAGCTTGTACAGCATCGCGATCTCCAGGCGCCGGGGCGAGCCCGGCGCTGCGTCATTGAGTGGAGTCGCGATGCTAGGGCCTCGCCCCGTTGCCGGCTGCCGGGACGGTTCGACAGGCGCTGACGGATGGCTCGGATACTGGGCGTGGCCTTAGGCCAGGTGGATCAGGCTCAGGTGGTCGTACAGGTGCATGACATGGGCCCGGGCGTAGTCCTCATGGCTCAGCGCGCCGTAGGCGAAATGCGCCTTGAGCTCGCTCTGGTAGGCGGCGAAGTCGGCGAAGGCCAGTTGCAGGCGGCCCAGCGCTTCGGCCTGGGACGCAGGCGCATCCAGGGGCCGGGCACCGGGGATGGCTTCATCCAGCGGGTGGCGCATGGCCCCGCGCGCCGTGAACAGGCCAAAGGCCACAGGCCCGACGCTGCCTCGGAACCAGGCCGGCTTGAGCTCGGGGTAACCGCTCATGGAGTACTCGATGCTCTGGGCACAGTGGTTGAACACTTCGGCCGGGCTCCAGCCACGGGTGCTCACCAGCACCTTGTCGACCAGGCCCGCCAATACCCGCTGGGCGTCGGCGAGGTCCGTGGTGCCGGGCCTCGGGCCACGGGGCAGCGCCCAGAAGCCCGCCCCGACGCCGGCCACACCGGCGAGGGCAGTGAATTTCAGTAGCTGCCGACGGTTCACGAACGTGCCTCCAGGGCCTGGCGGAAGGCCAGGTAATGCTCCAGCACCGCCTCGGGCGCCTCGGTTTGCGGGTAGTGGCCGATGCCGTCCAGCAGCACCGTATCCGGCTGCGGGATCAGCTCGCGGTAGCGCGCCACCATGTGCGCCCCGGAGATCGGGTCCACCGCGCCGTCGATCACCCGCAGCGGCAGCCCACCCTTCTGCATGGCGGCCACCCAGCGGTCGCGCTGCTCGCGGCGTTCGGGGATGTAGCGGATCAACCTGTGCATCACGCGCGGCCCCTGCTGCTGGGCGATCAGGCTCCAGAAGTCGTCCAACTCCGCCTCGCTGGGCTGGGTCGCGGGGCCGAACACCTTGCCGAAGTTCGCCCCCAGCTTGGCACGGGAAAAGCCCCGGCCGATCAGCGGCCCCAGCGGGCTGAGCAGCAGCTTCTGCACCAGCACCGGGCGGTGCGTCTCGGGGAACAAACCACCATTGAGGAACACGCAGCTGCCCAGGGCACAGCGCCCTTCGTGGTGCCGCGCCACCAGCTCCTGGGCGACGCTGTCGCCGTAGTCGTGGGCCAGCAGGTGCACCGGCCCCGCAATGCCCAGGTGACGCAGCAGCGCCAGTTGCAGGTCGGCCTGTTCCAGCAGCCGGTAGTCGTGGCCACGGGGCTTGTCGGAATCGCCGAAACCGAGCATGTCGCAGGCGATCACCCGGTAGCGCTCGGCCAGCGGGCCCCAGATGTAGTGCCAGTCCCAGGAGGCCGTGGGGAAGCCGTGGATCAGCAGCAGCGGCTCGCCCTGCCCGGCTTCCCAGTAACGGATGCGGTGGCGATGGAACAGCAGGTCGCGGCCCTGGGCGCGCCAGTCGCCCAGGGGAATGCCCGCCAGGGCCATCAGTCGGCGTATCCCGGGTTCTGCAGGTCGAGCTTGCGCAGCAGCGCCGGCCAGGGCAGCGAGCCGCCCATGCCCTGGGAGGTCTTCATCACGCCGGCGATCATCGCCCGGGCGCCGTCGAGGATCTGCTGCGGGATGTGGATAAGTTCGGCGCCGCCGCTCTGGGCCATCACCTGGATCTCGCAGGCGCGCTGCAGGGTGAACATGCCGAGGAAGGCGTCGGCGATGCTGCCGAAGGCGGTGAGCAGGCCGTGGTTGGGCAGGATCAGGAAGTTGGCATTGCCGAGGTCGGCCTGCAGGCGGGCCTTCTCCTCGTGGTTCAGCGCCACGCCTTCGTACTGGTGGTAGGCCAGGCTGGCGAGCACGAACAGCGACTGCTGGGACAGCGGCAGCAGGCCCTGCTTCTGTGCCGACACGGCGATGCCGGCGGCAGTGTGGATGTGCAGCACGCAGTTGGCGTCGTGGCGCACCTCGTGCACGGCGCTGTGGATGGTGTAGCCGGCCGGGTTGATGTCGTAGGGGCTGTCCATCAGCTTCTTGCCGGAGTGGTCCACCTTCACCAGGCTGGAGGCGGTGATCTCGTGGAACATCAGCCCGTAGGGGTTGATGAGGAAGTCTTCGGTGCCGGGCACCTTGGCGGAGATGTGGGTGAAGATCAGGTCGTCCCAGCCGTACAGGGCGATGAGCCGGTAGCAGGCGGCGAGGTCGACGCGGGTCTGCCACTCGGCGGCGGAAATCTGGTTCTTGACGGCGTTCGGGTGCAGGGATTGGGCAGCGGTCACGGTGATCACCTCGGTTCTTGTTGTGTGCGATGACCCAGGAGTCTAGCGAGGGCGTGGCGATCCGATAGTCGCCTTGGCAGCCATCCGAATGACCGCAGGAGTCACAACAGGACGGCCACCAGGGGCGCGGCGAAGAGGTTGAGCAGGCCCATCAGCACCATCACCAGGCCGGCCACGGTGCCTTCCTCGCGGCCCACTTCCTGGGCCCGGCTGACCCCCGCGCCATGGGCGCCAACGCCCAACAGCGCGCCCCGCGCCAGGGTGCTGCGCAGGGGCAGCCAGCGGATCAGCAGGCTGCCGGCCAGGGCGCCGAAGACGCCGGTGATCATCACGAACACCGCCGTGAGCTCCGGCACGCCACCCAGACCCTGGGCCAGCGGCATGGCGAAGGGCGTGGTGATCGAGCGCGGCACCAGCGACAGGCTCACCGAGGCTTCCAGGGCCAGCGCATGGGCCAGCCACCAGGAACTGGCGATGGCCACCGTGCTGCCCATGAGCATGCCCAGCGACAGCGCCGGCCAATGCCGCGCCAGCAAGGCGCGCTGCTGCCAGATGGGCACGGCGAAGGCCACGGTGGCCGGGCCGAGCAAGAGCATCAGCCAGTGGGTGGCGCCGGAGTATTCGGCGTAGCCGGTGTGCAGCGGCACCGCCACGGCCAGCAGCAGCGCCGGCACCAGGATCAGCGGCGACAGCAGGTAGCGCCCGCTGCGCCGGTACAGCCAGCGGCTGAGCAGGTAGCCGCCCAGGGTCAGCGCCAGCCAGAACCAGGACATGGGTTCAATGTTCACGGCCATCGCTCCAGCGGCAGACGAATTCGACGGTCAGCGCGGTGGCGAGCATCACCAGCAGCGTGCTGGCGCCGATCACCAGGAGGATGCGCCAGCCCTCGCTGCGCAGCAGGGCGCCGTAGTCCAGCAGGCTCATCAGCGCAGGGATGAAGAACAGCAGCATCTCTGCCATCAGCAGGCCGGCCCCCAGTTGCAGGGCGCCCGGCTGCACCCGACCGCTGGCGAAGGCGGCGAGCAGCAGGCCGAGGCCAATCACCCCGCCCGGAATCGGCCAGGCCAGCCAGGCGGCGATCTGGCAGCCGAGCAGGTACAGGCCGATGAGCACGGCGAGTTGCAGGCAGAGGCGGGAAAGGTGCATGAGACGGGGCATGGCGGGTGACTCCGGAACTGGCCACCAGCTTAGAACCGCGCCTATCATCCCAAAAGCGAATTGTTCGACTTGCAGCCATTCTATATTGGAATACAGCGATGGAATTCAACCAGCTCCGCAGCTTCGTCGAAGTCGTCCGCCAGGGCGGCTTCACCCAGGCCGGGCGCGCCCTGCATGCCACCCAGTCAACCATCAGCAAGCAGGTGGCCCAGCTCGAACAGCGCCTGGACGTGCAACTGCTGGAGCGCAACGGCCCGCACCTGCGCCTCACCGAAGCCGGCGCCCTGGTGCTGCGCCGCGCCGAGGAGATGCTGCGCCTGCGCCAGGACCTGCAAAGCGAGCTGCACGACCTCAGCCAGCTGCAACGCGGCGAGCTGCGCCTGGGCCTGCCGCTGCTGGGGGGCGAGGTGCTCTTCGCCGAGCTGTTCAGCGAATACCGCCGGCGCTACCCGAACATCAACGTGCACCTGGCCGAGGGCGGCAGCAAATTGCTGGAGCAGGCGATCCTCCAGGGCGAGCTGGAACTCAGCGGCGGTCTGACTCCCAGCGACCCGGCCTTCGACCACCAGCCGTTCTGCAACGAACCGCTGGATGTGCTGCTACCGGCCGACCACCCGCTGCACGACCAGCCGAGCCTGGCCCTGGCCCAGCTCGCCGACTCGGCCTTCCTGCTCTACCAGCAGAGCTTCACCCTCAACGACCGCCTGCTGCAGGCGTGCAAGCAGGCCGGCTTCACCCCACGGGAAGCCGGGCGCAGCGGCCAGGCGGATTTCCTCGCGGCGCTGGTGGCGGCCGGCCAGGGCGTGGTGCTGCTGCCGCGCATCGTCGCCCGGCACCTGGAGCGCCCGGGCATCGTCCGGCTGCCGTTGCGCGAACCGGACCTGCGCTGGGACATCGCCTTCGTCTGGCGGCGCGGGGGTTATCTGTCGAATGCGGCGCAGGCCTGGCTGGCGCTGCTGCGGGAGAAGGGACCGCTGGCCCGGGACTGACCGGGCCGCGTGTCGGGGAAGTCAGGCGCTGCGCAGGGCCTGGATGAGCTCGGCGATCCAGGGTTCGGCGTCGACCTCAGGGGTCACGGTTTCGCTGGAATCCACCCGCAGCATGTCCACCACTTCGCGGATGCCCAGCTCGGCATAGAGCTCGCGCACCTGCTCGCCGCCGCCGCAGAACACGTCGTAGCTGGAATCGCCCAGGGCCAGCACGGCACCGGGGCGGCCGCGCCAGTCGGGGAGTTGGTCGCGGATGCTGTGGTACAGCGGCAGCAGGTTGTCCGGCAACTCGCCCATACCGGTGGTCGAGGTCACGGTGAGGAAGGCGTCCGGGGCGAAGGCCTTGAGCTCGTCGAGCCCCATGTGGGCCTTGTGCCAGGCCTCGAAACCGGCGGCCTTGAGCAGGCGCTCGGCATGGCGGGCAACTTCTTCGGCGGTGCCATAGACCGACCCGGAGAGAATGGCGACTTTCATGACAACTCCTGAAACGTTGGCAAACGGCGCGCATTATGCCGCAAGTGGAAAGCCTGGGCCGATGTCTTAGAATCTCGGAGCCACCGAACCGAGAGCCTCTACATGATCAACGCCAAGCTGCTGCAACTGGTGATCGACGCGTCCAACGACGGCATTGTCGTCGCCGAGCAGGAGGGCGAGGACAACATCCTCATCTACGCCAACCGCGCCTTCGAGCAACTCACCGGCTACGCCCGCGACGACATCCTCTATCAGGACTGCCGTTTCCTGCAGGGCGAGGACCGCGACCAGGTCGCCCTCGCCGCCATCCGCCAGGCGATTCGCAAGGGCGAACCGTGCCGGCAGATCGTGCGCAACTACCGCAAGGACGGCAGCCCCTTCTGGAACGAGCTGTCCATCACCCCGGTGTTCAACGAGGGTGACCAGTTGACCTATTTCATCGGCATCCAGAAGAACGTCACGCCCGAGATCGAGGCACGGCAGCGTGTCCGCGAACTGGAGGCGGAAGTGGCGGCCTTGAAGGCGGAGCTGGCGGCCAAGGGCTGAGCTGCCGAGCCGGAACGAGACGCCCCGCGCGAGGCGGGGCGCCTTGTGGGAATAAAAGACCGGCGGCCGAAGAGGAACAAGGAGGG
Source organism: Aquipseudomonas alcaligenes MRY13-0052 (assembly GCA_000474255.1). Lineage (GTDB taxonomy): Bacteria > Pseudomonadota > Gammaproteobacteria > Pseudomonadales > Pseudomonadaceae > Metapseudomonas > Metapseudomonas solani. Next base: position 43,217 of record BATO01000001.1, on the reverse strand, counting down.
GGACGCGTTGGCGGCCGGTTGCGCAGTTGGAAGGCTCACAGCCAATTCTTGTACATAAAATTGTTTTGTACAGGAATCGCATCGACAATTTTTAAACACGCATCCAATCAGGTGTCCAGGTGCCCCGCAAGGAACTGCGCCAGACGCCGCTGCATCGAGCGACCGTCGCTGCCCAGGCAGGCGACGGGCGAGCCATCGAGGCTGTCTCCCAGGAGGTCCGCCGCCTCACCGGCCAGGGCCAGGGGGCAATCGAGGGTCAGGGCGAGACGTGACAGGCGGCTGGCCGCATCGTCCTGCGGCGGGTGGTTGGAGAACAGCACCAGCGCCTGGGGCCGCATCTTCTCGCAGACCAGCGCCAGCTCCTGGAGGGGTTGCTCGAGCCCCAGGACGCTGACTGCCACCTCATCGCTGCCCATCAGCAGGCCGGCCACCAGCAGCTCCAGCTCACGGCATTCGCCGGGAATGGGGGCCAGCAGCACACGGTCACCCGCGAGATTGCGCGCCAGCTGCAGCCGCTGCAGCACCCGCGCGCGCAGGAAGGCGTCGAGGAAGGCCCATTCGCTGGCCGCCCCGTATTCGTCCTGACGCAGCAACAGGTCGCGCCACACCGGCATCAGGACATCCTGGAACGCCACCGGGACCGGGTAGGTGGAGAACACCTGGCCGTAGAGACGTTCCACGCCTGCTTCGTCGAAGCTCGCCAGGACCCGGCGCAGCTGCGCCTGGAGCTCGACCCACTCGGCGCTCGCCACGCCCTGGTAGGCCGGCACCGCCGGTGCCTTGGCCTGGGCGCTGCGGGCCAGGATGGTGCCCACCTTGCTCACCGCCACGCCGCGATCCATCCAGGCGAGGATGTTGCGCACCGCCTCGATGTCGGCGAAGGAATAGAGGCGATGGCCGCTGTCGGTGCGGGTCGGCTTGATCAGGCCATAGCGTCGCTCCCACGCACGCAGGGTGACCGGGTTGACGCCAGTGAGGCGGGAAACCTCGCGGATGGGGAACAGTTCTTCCTGCTGCATGGCGATATCGGCCTGAGGGGCGGCGGCGGGTTCGATCATGATCGGCTGCGATGGATGGACGATGCGCCTGAGTTTAACCCAGCACGGGCCTCGCGCTCGAATGCATGTCTGACGGGCGGGCGCACCTGCCTGGTGCAACGGGCGACGCCAGCGACCGGCTGTCCGCCTGCAACCCGCGAGGAGACGTACCCCTGGAGATTTTTGGCGAATCCGGAATAATCCTTGCCTCTTCGAATACGCAGCCCATCACCCCGGGCTGCGTTTCGCGCCCCGCCTACCCGGCCGGGTGCCCGTTCAGTGGAGATACACGATGTCTGCCGACCCCGTCACCCTTATGGTGGCGCGCCGCGTTTCCCGCGAGCGCTATTCCGATTTCATGGCCTGGCTGCGCGAAGGCGAGCAACTGGCTGCCGACTTCCCCGGCTACCTCGGCTCAGGCGTGCTCGCGCCGCCTCCCGAAGACGACGAATTCCAGATGATCTTCCGCTTTGCGGACGAGTCGACCCTGTCGGCCTGGGAGCACTCCGCTTCGCGCCGCGCCTGGCTGGAGCGCGGCGCCGGCCTCTTCGAGCAGCCCCATGAACACCGCGCCCTGGGCCTGGACGCCTGGTTCGGCAGTGCCGATCGCCGCCCGCCACGCTGGAAGCAGAGCGTGGCCATCTGGCTGGCGTTCTTCCCGGTGTCGCTGGGTTTCAACCTGTGCTTCGGTCCCTGGCTGGCCGACCTGCCGCTGGTCCTGCGCATCCTCCTCAGCACCCTGGCGCTGACGCCGCTGATGACCTATTGGTTCATCCCGTTGTCCACCCGCCTGCTGGCCCTCTGGCTCAACGCACCAGCACCCCGCGCCCGCCGCCCAGGCGCCACCGCTCCCTCGCGATAACGTCACAAAGGTTGTACAGGCGCGACACCTGTACAACCACGAAACGCGCCCGACGCCTCTATAACCCCACATAAATCAAGGCCTTGACTGAAATCTCAGTCGGAATTCGCATTTTTGCGGCGCCAACAATTGTACAAATACGGGCATCTGGTATAAGTTTTCAGCATTCCGCCCCACCCCGGGCATCGTCCTGCCTCGAGGCCCCCATGAGCCCTTCGGCCGCTCCCATCCTGATCACCGGTGCCAGCCAGCGCGTGGGCCTGCATTGCGCCGAGCGCCTGCTGGACGACGGCCAGCCGGTGATCATCAGCTACCGCACCGAGCGCGACGGCGTGCACCGCCTGCGTGAGCGCGGGGCCTGCGTGATCGCGGCGGACTTCTCGGACGAAGCCGGGATCCTCGCCTTCATCGAACGTCTCAAGGCCGCCACCCCGCACCTGCGGGCCATCGTGCACAACGCCTCCGACTGGCTCACCGAAGCCCCCGGCCACGAAGCCGAGGCCTTCCAGCGGATGTTCAGCGTGCACATGCTGGCGCCCTACCTGATCAACCTGCATGCCGAAGCGCTGCTGCGCCACGGCGGCCCGGCCGACATCGTCCACATCAGCGACGACGTGGCGCGCAAGGGCAGCGAGAAGCGCATCGCCTACTGCGCCAGCAAGGCCGGGCTGGACAACCTCACCCTCTCCTTCGCCGCGCGCTACGCCCCGGCCATCAAGGTCAACGGCATCGCCCCGGCGCTGGTGATGTTCAACGACAACGACGACGCGGCGTACCGCGAGAAGACCCTGGCCAAATCCGCGCTGGGCATCGAGCCGGGCGCCGAGGTGGTCTACCAGGGCCTGCGCTACCTGCTGGACAACCCCTACGTCACCGGCACCACCCTGACACTGAACGGTGGCCGTCACCTCAAGTGAGGCGGCCGCGAGGAAACCATCGATGAGCGAACAACTGCCCCACCATTACCGGGAAATCCTTCTCGGCCTGGGCGAAGACCCGCAGCGCGAAGGCCTGCTGGACACCCCCAAGCGCGCCGCCAAGGCCATGCGCTACCTGTGCCACGGCTACGAGCAATCGCTGGACGAGATCGTCAACGGTGCGCTGTTCGCGTCCGACAACGACGAGATGGTCATCGTGCGGGACATCGAGCTCTATTCCCTCTGCGAGCACCACCTGCTGCCCTTCATCGGCAAGGCCCATGTGGCGTACATTCCCACCGGCAAGGTGCTGGGGCTGTCCAAGGTGGCGCGCATCGTCGACATGTTCGCGCGGCGCCTGCAGATCCAGGAGAACCTCACCCGGCAGATCGCCGAGGCGATCCAGAGCGTGACCGGCGCCGCCGGCGTCGCCGTGGTCATCGAGGCCCAGCACATGTGCATGATGATGCGTGGCGTGGAGAAGCAGAACTCGCAGATGCTCACCTCGGTGATGCTCGGCGCCTTCCGCGAGAGCTCGACCACCCGCCACGAATTCCTGCAACTGATTGGACGGAGCAAGTAACAATGCCGCGACTGGAGCCCGGAATGGCGCGAATCCGCGTCAAGGACCTGCGCCTGCGCACCTTCATCGGGATCAAGGAAGAAGAGATCCTCAACAAGCAGGACGTGCTGATCAACCTGACCATCCTCTACCCCGCCGTGGAGGCCGTGGAAGGCAACGACATCGAGCACGCGCTGAACTACCGCACCATCACCAAGGCAATCATCCGCCACGTCGAAGAGAACCGCTTCGCCCTGCTGGAGCGCCTGACCCAGGAGATTCTCGACCTGGTCATGGCCAACCCCAGCGTGCGCTACGCCGAAGTGGAAGTGGACAAGCCCCACGCCCTGCGTTTCGCCGAATCGGTGTCCATCACCCTCGCCGGCCACCGCTGACAGAACCCGTGATGCCCGGCCACTCGCCGGGCATTGCCGCCGCCGGGAGCCGCTCATATCATCCCGACGCCCCGCCATCCCGAGCCCAGGAGAACCTGCGATGAACGAGCAAGAACGCCTCGAACTCGAAGCCGCCGCCTTCCGCCAATTGGTCCAGCACCTGCGCAGCCGCCCGGACGTGCAGAACATCGACCTGATGAACCTCGCCGGCTTCTGCCGCAACTGCCTGTCCAAGTGGTACAAGGCCGCCGCCGACGACCTCGGTGTCGAGGTCACCCCGGACCGGGCCCGCGAAGAGATCTACGGCATGCCCTATGCCGAGTGGAAAACCAAGTACCAGAAAGAAGCCAGTGCCGAGCAGCAAGCGGCCTTCAACAAAGCGAACAAAGAATGACCCTGATCGATTTCCGCGCCCGCCTGCGTAGTGGCCAGCACGCCTTCGCCGACACCCTGGCGTTCATCGCCGAGGGCTACGACTACCAGCCCACCGCCTTCGTCAACGGCAAGGTGGAGAACGCCGCCGGCCAGAACGAGGGCTCCTGCAAGACCCTCGGCCTGGTCCTGCTCGAAGGCCTGGGCCTGGACGAAGCGCTGCTGGCCTTCGGCGAGCACTACCGCGCGGTGCTCGCGACCCCGGAAGGCAGTGACCACGGCAACATCCGCGCCCTGATGGAAACCGGCCTGGCCGGTGTGCGCCTCGACGGCGAACCGCTCAAACGCAAGGCCTGAGGCGGGTCGGAACGGCGCTCGCAGCGCCGTTCATCTGTCAGAAAAGGCTGACATACGTCACAAAGGGAACAACGTATCCTGCGCGACGTAACGGGAACACCAGGGACGGTGTCCTACGCATATACGCCCGTTGTGCGTGCCCCTTCCCGTGCAGTTTCGGAGTCGCATGGATGCAACAGACCCTCGTGTGGAAACCCTGGACCAACCCCGGCATCGAGAACCTGCGCCTGCATATCGATGCCGCGGGCATTCATGCCAGCAGCCATTTGATGCTGAGCGCCGGCGGGCAGAGTTTCGCCGCCACCTACGTGCTCGACTACGACCCCTGCTGGCGCTTCCGCAGCCTGTGGATAAAGGTCGACAACCACGGCCAGAGCAGCCTGCGCCTGCAGCGCGACATCCGTGGCCAGTGGCGCCTGGACGGCCAGCCGCGCGGCGACCTCGACGCCTGCCAGCAGGTGCTGCTCTCCGCCAGCCCCTTCACCCACACACCGATCCTGCAGCGCAGCGCCCTCGAATGCGGCCAGAGCGAAGAGCTCCAGGTCGCCTTCATCGACCTGCCCAGCCTCGCCGTGCAGGCCCGTGGCCAACGCTATCAATGCCTGCGCCAGCAAGGGGAGCAGACCCTCTACCGCTGCGAACCCCAGGGCCGCCACAGCAGCGAGCTGGCCCTCGACCGCAACGGCCTGGTGCTCAAGGCCAGCGACCAGTTCCTGCGCCTCGCCGCCCGCACCCTGACCCTGGACGAGCTGCCCATCAGCACACTGGTGTGAATCACCCGCCATGAAAAAGCCCCGCCGAAGCGGGGCTTTTTGTTCACGTGGATGACGAGCAACCGTAGGCTGGCGCCGAGCGCGGCGAGGCTCAACACCCGGACAGTCTGATTCATCAGGCCTCGTCGAGGTAGCGCTCCACATCCAGCGCCGCCATGCAGCCGGCACCGGCCGAGGTGATGGCCTGGCGGTACACGTGGTCGGCCACGTCGCCCGCCGCGAACACACCGGGGATGTTGGTGGCGGTGGCGTTGCCGTCACGGCCGCCGTTGACCACCAGGTAGCCGTCGCGCAGGGTCAGCTGGCCCTCGAACAGCGAAGTGTTGGGCGTATGGCCGATGGCGACGAACAGCCCGTCCACCTTCAGCTCATCGGCGCTGCCGTCGTGGTTGCGCAGGCGCACGCCGGTCACGCCCATGTCGTCGCCCAGCACCTCATCCACCTGGGCGTTGAGCTTGAGCACGATGCGGCCCTCGGCGATGCGCGCCTTGAGCTTGTCCTGAAGGATCTTCTCGGCGCGGAAGGTCTCGCGGCGGTGCACCAGGGTCACCTTGCTGGCGATATTGGCCAGGTACAGCGCCTCTTCCACGGCGGTGTTGCCGCCGCCCACCACCGCCACTTCGCGGTTGCGGTAGAAGAAGCCGTCGCAGGTGGCGCAGGCGGACACGCCCTTGCCCATGAAGCGCTCCTCCGAGGGCAGCCCCAGGTAACGGGCGCTGGCGCCGGTGGCGATGATCAGCGCGTCGCAGGTGTAGGTGCCGCTGTCACCGCGCAGGGTGAAGGGCTTGCCGGCCAGGTCCACGGCATTGATGTGGTCGAAGACGATCTCGGTCTCGAAGCGCTCGGCGTGCTCCTGCATACGCTGCATCAGCGCCGGGCCGGTGAGGCCATGGGGGTCGCCGGGCCAGTTGTCGACTTCGGTGGTGGTGGTCAGCTGGCCGCCGGCCTGCATGCCGGTGATCAGCAGCGGCTTGAGGTTGGCGCGCGCGGCATAGACGGCGGCGCTGTAACCGGCGGGGCCGGAGCCGAGGATGATGACCCGTGAATGGCGCGTGGCGGACATGGATGACACCTCGTGAAATAAAAGGAGATCGCTGCGGGCACTTGGGGAAGGCTTTCAGGAATGCAGCGATCTCGCGAACCGGTGGGGCCGGCCTGGCGACTGCCGGAGCCCCGAAATTGCTGGCAAGGCTACCGAGCGCCCCGGGGGCCGGGAAATGTGTATTCCTTATCCCGACCATAGGGCCGTCCTATCGCTCGGTGGGAAGCGCGACTCAGGCGCTTTTACCGGTCACGCAAAGCCGGTAAGGTCGCGCCATGTCCACTCTCTGGAGCCCTCGATGCCCGCCCCCGCCCTGTCCGGCCCGCAATACCTCGGCGAAGGCCTGAAACTCATCCTCAGCCCAGGCCTGCGCCTGTTCGTGCTGCTGCCGCTGACCCTCAACCTGGTGCTGTTCATCGCCCTGATCGGCTTCGCCATGCAGCAGTTCAGCGGCTGGGTCGAAGCCTTCATGCCCAGCCTGCCGAGCTGGGCGAGCTTTCTCGAATACCTGATCTGGCCGCTGTTCGTGATCCTGGTGCTGCTGATGGTGTTCTTCAGCTTCACCATGATCGCCAACATCATCGCCGCGCCCTTCAACGGCTTCCTCGCCGAGAAGGTGGAAGTGGTGGTGCGTGGCCAGGATGATTTCCCCCCCTTCAGCTGGGCCGAACTCACCGCCATGGTGCCGCGCACTGTGGGCCGCGAACTGCGCAAGCTGGGCTACTTCCTGCCACGGGCCATCGGCCTGCTGATCCTCAGCTTCATCCCCGGGGTGAACCTGGTGGCGACACCGCTGTGGTTCCTTTTCGGCGTGTGGATGATGGCGGTGCAGTACATCGACTACCCAGCGGACAACCACAAGCTGGGCTGGAACGAAATGCTCGCCTGGCTGCGCGAAAAACGCTGGCAGAGCCTGGGTTTCGGCGGCTCGGTGTACCTGGCGCTGCTGATCCCCTTCGTCAACATCGTGATGATGCCCGCCGCCGTCGCCGGCGCCACCCTGTTCTGGGTGCGCGAAGGCGGCGAAAAGGCCCTGCCGCAGGCCTGAATCCCCCCGCCCCGGCCACTGGCGCCGGGGCTGTCACCCAGTCGTCATACAAATTTCACACTGGCTACATGGCGCTGTTCGACACTGCATCCATGAGCCTGCTGCCCCTGAACATCTCGCTGATCAGCGAAACCTTCCTGCCGGAGATCAACGGCGTCGCCAACACCCTGGCGCGCCTGTGCGACGGCTTGCGCGCCCGTGGCCACCGCCTGCAGCTGGTGCGCCCGCGCCAGGCCTGCGACCAGGGCGTGAAGAGCAGCGACGAACTGCTGCTGGTGCGCGGCTGGCCGCTGCCCGGCTACCCCGGCCTGCAGTGGGGCCAGTCGAGCCTGCACAAGCTGATCGCGCGCTGGAAGCGCAAGCGCCCGGACGTGCTCTACATCGCCACCGAAGGCCCGCTCGGCCTCTCCGCCCTGCGTGCCGCGCGGCGCCTGGGCATCCCGGCGATCAGCGGCTTCCACACCAATTTCCAGCAATACACCGGGCACTACGGCGTCGGCCTGCTGACCCGCCTGATGACCAATTACCTGCGCTGGTTCCACAACGCCTCGCAACTGACCCTGGTGCCCAGCGCCAGCCAGCGCGAGGAGCTGCAGCGCCGTGGCTTCGAGCGCCTGGCCCTGCTTTCCCGCGGGGTCGACGGCCAGCTGTTCAACCCGGCCCGGCGCTGTGCGGCGTTGCGGGAATCCTGGGGCCTGGGGCCGGACGATATCGCCGTGCTGCATGTCGGCCGCCTGGCCCCGGAGAAGAACCTCAGGCTGCTCGGCCCGACCTTCCACGCCCTGCAGCAAGCGTATCCACAGAAGACCATGCGACTGATCCTGGTGGGCGACGGGCCGCAGCGCGCACAGCTCCAGGCGGAGCTGCCCGAGGCCCTGTTCCTCGGCCTGCAGCGGGGCGAGGAGCTGGCCAGGCACTACGCCTCCAGCGACCTGTTCCTGTTCCCCAGCCTCTCCGAAACCTTCGGCAACGTGGTGCTCGAAGCCCTCGCCTCCGGGCTCGGCGTGGTGGCCTTCGACCAGGCCGCAGCGGCGCAGCACATCCGCCACGGCCACAACGGCGCCCTGGCGATGCCGGACGTGCCGGTGACCTTCAGCGATGCCGCCTGCTGGCTGCTGGAAGACAGCGAAACCCTGCGCCGGGTGCGCCTGAACGCGCGCCAGCATGCGGGCCGCCAGGGCTGGGAGGCGATCATCCAGCAGTTCGAACAGCACCTGCACGATGTCCACCAGGCGCTGCCCGAACCCCGCGTGACAGCGGGGCTGGACCGCCTCCAGCGCTGATCAGCCGAAAGGCCGGGCCGGTGCGGCGAAGGCCAGGCTCAGCGCGCCCCTGCCGAGGTTGATGGCCCCGGTGGGGCTGAGCATCGCCACCTGCAGGTTCACCTCGCGCTGGGCACACACCGATTCCAGCTGGGCGAAGCCCGGCAGGTCGCGCACCACCGACAGGTCCCCGGCGTAGCTCAGGCACAGCTGCGGCGCCAGCAACTCGCCCGCCAGCACCTGGGCGGTGGCATGAGCCAGCAGCTTCTCCGCCGCGCGCTCGAAGCTGGGTGCCAGGGACACCGGCTTGTCTTCGCCCTGCTGCACGCTGATCACCGGCTTCACATCCAGCAGCGAGCCCAGCCCCAGGGCTGCGCCGCGCATACGGTCGAGCAGGCCGCCACGCTCGCCCTTCTGGAAACCACGGCGGCGCAGGTGGCCGAGGTCGTCGGCGATGAGGAAGGTGCAGACGCTCTCCGAAAGTTGTTCCAGCCGCGCCCGCACCGCGCTCGGGTGGCCGCCGGCGGCGACCAGCCGGGCCGCCTCGGCAGCCAGTACGGCGCTGCCGGCGAACATGCTGCGGCCATCCACCACGCGCATGGCGAAGGGGCTGTTGAGGCCAGCCTCGGCGCGGCGTTCGCGGTAGTGCTGGAGCAGGCTGAAGGAGGCCTGGGTGGCGTGCTCGAAGATCGGGCTGCGCAGGCTGGAGATGGTCAGGCAGATGACATGGTCGTAGGCGGTCACCAGTTCTTCGAGGAACCACTGCTGCATCTCCGCCACCGACAGCGCGTCGCTGTGGTCCTCCGGGCCGACCTTGGCCAGCTGCTCGGCGTAGAACTGCCGGGTGGCCTCGGGTACACGGCGGTCCACCAGGGCTTCACGCCCCAGGTGGATACGGATCGGCAGCACACGGATGCCGTGGGCAGCGAGGAATTCCTGAGGCAGGTCACAAGTGGCATCCACTACCAGTCCAGTGCGCATGACGACTACTCCTTCGGCCGGTGAACCGGCGCTTGTTGTGATGTTCGCGACCTTGCGCCTTGCCCGCCCGCAAGTCAGCCCAACCGATTGAGGGTTTCACCGGCTCGCAGGCATAAAAAAGCCCCGCACGAGACGGGGCTGGAAATGGGTGCGCCGGCAGGGCCGACGCACCGGGGGACGAATGCTCAGACCAGGCTGGTCAGGGCGTCGCGGCTGAACGGCAGGATGTCCTGCATGCGGCCTTCACGGACCTTGGTCGCCCAGTCCGGGTCGACCAGCAGGGCGCGGCCCACGGCCACCAGGTCGAATTCCTCATTGTTCAGGCGTTCCAGCAGGCCTTCGATATTGGCCGGCTGGGCGACCTTGTCGGTCTTGACCATGAACTGCAGGAACTCGCCATCCAGGCCGACGCTGCCGACGGTGATGGTGGGCTTGCCGGTGAGCTTGCGGGTCCAGCCGGCCAGGTTGAGGTCGGAGCCTTCGAACTCCGGCTCCCAGAAGCGGCGGGTGGAGCAGTGGAAGATATCCACGCCGGCATCGGACAGCGGCTTGAGGAAGGCGCCCAGTTCTTCGGCGGTCTGCACCAGGCGGGCGGTGTAGTCCTGCTGCTTCCACTGGGAGAAGCGGAAGATGATCGGGTAGTCGGGGCCGACGGCCTCGCGCACGGCCTTGACCACTTCGATGGCGAAGCGCGAGCGCTGGGCCAGGTCGCCACCGTAACCGTCAGTGCGCTGGTTGGTGCCTTCCCAGAAGAACTGGTCGATCAGGTAGCCGTGGGCGCCGTGCAGTTCGACGCCGTCCATGCCGATGGCCTTGGCGTCACGGGCGGCCTGGGCGTAGGCGGCGACGACGTCGTCGATGTCCTGCTGGGTCATGCCATGGACCACCACCTGGCCGTCCTTGAGCTTCTCGCTCGGGCCGTAGCCGGGAACGCTGGCGTCCGGCTCGGTGCCCAGGCGGCGGACGTTACCCACGTGCCACAGCTGCGGGACGATCTTGCCGCCTTCGGCGTGCACGGCGTCGACCACGGTCTTCCAGCCGGCCAGGGCGTCTTCGCCGTAGAAGCGCGGTACATGGGGGTAACCGTTGGCGGCCTGGTGGCCGATGGTGGTGCCTTCGGTGACGATCAGGCCGACGCCGGCGGCAGCGCGACGGCGGTAGTACTCGACCACCTGCTCGGTGGGCACGCCGCCCGGGGAGAAGGAGCGGGTCATGGGCGCCATCACCACACGGGTCGGCAGCTCGAGGGCGCCGAGGCGGAAGGGGGCGAACAGGGCGTCTGCGGATGCGGTCATCGGGGTCTCCTGATTCCGGCCAAGTGACCGGTCGTCTCGTTTATGGGCTTTTTAGGGGTCACACCCGCAGCAGGCGCTGCAGGCGGGTCATGAAATCGAACAGCGGCCGGGCGCCGGCACCGACCTTGAGGCGGGTGAGCACGCCCTGCCAGGCATTGGCGATGAAGCTGGCGAGGTTGGCGCAGTCTTCGTCCGCCGGCAGCTCACCGGCACGCTGGGCCTCTTCCAGGCAGGCCTGGAGGATGTCCGCCGAGCGCTGCAGGATGGCGTCCACCTGGGCACCGATGGCGGGCGACAGCTCGGCCATCTCGAAGCTCAGGCTACCGATGAAGCAGTGGTACTCCAGCTTCTCGTGGCGGGTGAAATGGCTGACCAGCTCACCGTAGTAGTCGAGGATGCGCTGGGCCGGGCTCTTCGCCGGATCGGACAGGGCCTGGGCGTAGCGCTCCAGGCGCGGCGAGTAGAGGTAGTCCAGCGCCTGCAGGGCGAAATCTTCCTTGCTGGCGAAGTAGTGGTAGAAGGACCCCTTGGGAATCCCCGCTGCCTGGACGATCTCCTGCACGCCGGTACCGTGGTAGCCCGCGCGGGTCATCACGCCGGTGCCCTTGGCCAGGATCAGGTCACGTTTGTCGAGTCGGATGCTGTTCATGGCGCCGAGCATATGACCGGTCGTCTCGCTCGGCACAGCACTATTGATCAGGGTGATTTTGGGTCAGAAAGCAGGCGCGCCTTACCCGGCGGTAATGACCTGTCGTGAAGGTAAGGGCGGTGGGGGCGTCGTAGGTTGGCGCCGAGGGCAGCGAGGCCCAACGCAGCGATGTTCGGCCCCGCTGCGAGCTCCTGTGGGAGCGGCTTCAGCCGCGAAAGCCCCGTCGCCGGCACCTGGCTGCGAGCGACTGGGGGCTCCATCGCGAATGAATTGGCCCACGGAATGTGCCTCCCAATCACGACTCATGTAGGGGCGACTTCAGGCCGTAGGGCGGGTGAAACCCGCGAAGGGTGGGTGCGGCGTTGTCGGGTTGCACCCGACCAACAATCCCCACCACGGCCCATGTAGGGGCGACTTCAGTCGCCAAGCAGGCCGCAGGACTGCCAATCTCCGGCGCTTTCCTGCAGCACCGCCTGGTGGATGAAAAAGCGCCATCCACCCTACGCAGGTCCCGCCATCAGGGGGAGGAGCGCCTCAGCCCAGCGCCTTCTCGATGGCCAGCACCAGGGCCGGGTCGTCCGGGGCGGTGCGTGGGGAGAAACGGGCGAGCACGCGGCCGTCCTGGCCGACGAGGAACTTCTCGAAGTTCCAGGTGATGTCACCGGGGAATTCGGCACCCTCGCCCGCCAGCAGGCGATACAGCGGATGACGGCCGGGGCCGTTGACCTCCAGCTTGCTGCCCAGGGGGAAGCTCACGCCATAGTTGAGGCTGCAGAACTCACGGATTTCGTCTTCGCTGCCAGGCTCCTGGCCGGCGAACTGGTTGCACGGCAGGCCGAGCACGGTGAAACCCTTGTCGCGGTATTGCTGGTGGAGCTTTTCCAGCCCGGCGTATTGCGGTGTCAGCCCGCACTTGGAGGCGACGTTGACCACCAGAACCACCTGCCCCTTGTAGGGCGCCAGAGGCAGCTCCTGACCGTCGAGGGCACGCAGGTTGAGGTCGTGGAATGCACTCATGACAAACTCCTGGATCGTCGCAAGGGAACATCGCAGCGGGACAAAAAAGGCGCCCGTGGGCGCCTTTTCGGTTGATCAGAGCTTAGCAGCCCCGAGGCGACCGAGCGTTGCCGCAAGTCGCCTGGCTGCCCGCCGATCAGTGGTGGTGACCACCTTCGCCATGGATATGGCCGTGGGCGATCTCTTCGGCGCTGGCTTCACGCACGTTGACCACTTTCACGTCGAAGCTCAGGCGCTGGCCGGCCAGCGGGTGGTTGCCGTCGACGGTCACGTCGTCGCCATCGATGTCGCGGATGGTGACGATCTGCATGCCGCCGTCCGGGCCGGACGCATGGAACTGCATGCCGACTTCCAGCTGATCGACGCCTTCAAACATAGCGCGGCTGAGGGTGGCAACCAGTTCGGCGCTGTATTCGCCGTAGGCATCTTCCGGTTCGATGGCGACCTTGATCGCATCACCGGCCTGCTTGCCTTCGAGGGCCTTTTCCAGGCCGACGATGATGTTGCCGGAACCGTGCAGGTACACCAGCGGCGCGCCGCCAGCGGAGCTGTCGATGACCTCACCGGCGTCGTTGGTGAGCGTATAGTCGATGGAGACAGCCTTGTTGGCGGCAATCAGCATGGTGCAAGACCTTTTGGAGAAGATTGAAGAACGTGCAAGTCTAACTGCCAAGACGGCCGATTGCGACCCGAAGGCTGACGGACGGATCGTACGCTTACTTGACTTCCGCCAGGATGACGAAGGCCATTGGGTGGCAGTCTTGTCCTGCGGCCATACCCAGCACCTGCGCCACCAGCCGCCCTGGCAGTCGCGCGCCTGGGTGCTGGACCCGGCACAACGCGAAGCACGGCGTGGACAGCCCTTTTCCTGCGGCTGGTGCGCCCGTGGCGCGGACCCCGAACCAACCAAGGAGCAATGATGCCCTCACGCAACATTCTGGTGATCAACTGTGGCAGTTCGTCGATCAAGTTCGCCCTGGTCAGCGAGGCCCATTCGCAGTTCCCCCTGTTCGGCATCGCCGAGCGCCTGGGCAGCCGCGACGCCGAACTGCGCTGGCAGCGTGGCGGCGACAAGGACAGCCTGATGATTCCCAACGGTGATTACCGCGTCGCCCTCTCGCAGTTGCTGCCCCTGGTGCAGGCGGCCACCGGCGGCAAGTTGCACGGCATCGGCCACCGCGTGGTGCACGGCGGCGAGCGCTTCACCTCGGCGCGCCGCCTGGATAACGAGGTGATCGCGGCGATCCGCGCCATCGCCCCCCTCGCCCCGCTGCACAACCCGGCGGCGCTGCAGGGCATCGAAGCCGCCATGAGCGTCTACCCGCAGTTGCCCCAGGTGGCGGTGTTCGACACCTCCTTCCACCAGAGCCTGCCCGAGCACGCCTACCGTTACGCCGTTCCGGAACACCTCTACCGCGACCACGGCGTGCGCCGCTACGGCTTCCACGGCACCAGCCACCGCTACGTCAGCCACCGTGCGGCGGAAATCGCCGGGCTGTCCATCGGCGACAGCAGTTGGCTCTCCGCGCACCTGGGCAACGGCTGCTCCACCTGCGCCATCGTCGACGGCCAGAGCCGCGACACCAGCATGGGCCTGACGCCCCTGGAAGGCCTGGCGATGGGCACCCGCAGCGGCGACATCGACCCCAACCTGCACAGCCACCTGGCCAGCACCCTGGGCTGGAGCCTGGAAGAGATCACCCGCGTGCTCAACAGCGAGAGCGGCCTCAAGGGGCTCTCCGGCCTGTCCAACGACATGCGCGCCCTGGAGCAGGCCCGCGAACAGGGCCACCCCGGCGCCACCCTGGCCATCGAGGTGTTCTGCTACCGCCTGGCCAAGAGCCTGGCCGCCATGAGCTGCGCCCTGCCCCAGCTCGATGGCCTGATCTTCACCGGCGGCATCGGCGAGAACTCGCCGCTGATCCGCAGCAAGACGGTGGCGCACCTGAAGCTCTTCGACCTGGCCATCGACAAGGAGGCCAATGCCCGCTGCATCCGCGGCATCGCCGGCCCGATCCACAAATACGGTCACACACGCATCCTCGTGGTCCCGACCAACGAGGAGCGGCAGATCGCCCTCGACACCCTCGCCCTGCTCAACTAAGGCGGCTCCATGCATACATTCTTCATCGCCCCCACCGGTTTCGGCGTCGGCCTCACCTCCATCAGCCTGGGCCTGGTCCGCGCCCTGGAGCTGGCCGGCCTCAAGGTCGGCTTCTACAAGCCCATCGCCCAGCCCCACCCGGGCGACCGCGGCCCCGAGCGCTCCAGCGAACTGATCGCCCGCACCCACGGCCTCACCGCGCCCAAGGCGCTGGAGCTGTCCCAGGTCGAGCGCATGCTCGGCGACGGCCAGCTCGACGAGCTGCTGGAAGAGATCGTCAGCCGCTACCAGCAGGCCGCCGAAGGCAAGGACGTGGTGATAGTCGAAGGCATGGTGCCCACCCGCCACGCCAGCTACGCGGCACGGGTCAACTTCCACCTGGCCAAGAGCCTGGACGCCGAGGTGATCCTGGTCTCGGCCCCGGAAAACGAAACCATCACCGAGCTCTCCGACCGCATCGAGATCCAGGCCCAGTTGTTCGGCGGGCCGCGCGACCCCAAGGTGCTCGGGGTGATCCTCAACAAGGTGCGCGAGGCGGACTTCGCCGAGCAGATCCGCGAGAACTCCTCGCTCCTGCGCAGCGACGACTTCCGCCTGCTCGGCTGCATCCCTTGGGAAGACGAGCTGAACGCCGCACGCACCCGCGACGTGGCCGACCTGCTGGGCGCGCGGGTGATCAACGCCGGTGACTACGAACAGCGCCGGGTGCAGACCATCGTCCTCTGCGCCCGCGCCGTGCCCAACACCGTGCCGCTGCTCAAGCCCGGCGTGCTGGTGGTGACCCCGGGGGACCGCGACGACATCATCCTCGCCGCCAGCCTGGCCGCCATGAACGGCGTGCCCCTGGCCGGCCTGCTGCTGTGCAGCGACTTCCCGCCGGACCCGCGCATCATGGAACTGTGCCGCGGCGCCCTGCAGGGCGGCCTGCCGGTGCTGGCCGTGGCCACCGGCTCCTACGACACGGCCACCAACCTCAACCGCATGAACAAGGAAATCCCGGTGGACGACCGCGAGCGCGCGGAGAAGGTCACCGAGTTCGTCGCCCGCTTCCTCGACCAGGATTGGCTGCGCGACCGCTGCGGCACCCCGCGCGAGCTGCGCCTGTCGCCCCCGGCCTTCCGCCACCAGCTGGTGAAACGGGCGCAACTGGCCGGCAAGCGCATCGTCCTGCCCGAAGGCGCCGAGCCGCGCACCGTGCAGGCTGCCGCCATCTGCCAGGCCCGTGGCATCGCCCGCTGCGTGCTGCTGGCCAAGCCCGAGGAGGTGCAGGCGGTGGCCGTCGCCCAGGGCATCGTGCTGCCCGAGGGACTGGAGATCCTCGACCCGGACCTGGTGCGTCCGCGCTACGTCGAGCCCATGGTCGAACTGCGCCAGGGCAAGGGCCTCAACGCACCCATGGCCGCTGCGCAGCTGGAGGACAGCGTGGTGCTGGGCACCATGATGCTGGCCCTGGGCGAGGTGGACGGCCTGGTGTCCGGCGCCGTGCACACCACCGCCAACACCATTCGCCCGGCCCTGCAGCTGATCAAGACCGCGCCGGGCTACAAGCTGGTGTCATCGGTGTTCTTCATGCTCCTGCCGGAGCAGGTGGTGGTCTATGGCGACTGCGCGGTGAACCCCGACCCGAGCGCCGCCGAGCTGGCGGAAATCGCCCTGCAGAGCGCCGACTCGGCCGCCGCCTTCGGCATCGAGCCCAAGGTGGCGATGATCAGCTATTCCACCGGCGACTCCGGCAGTGGCGAGGAAGTGGAGAAGGTGCGCGAAGCCACCCGCCTGGCCCGTGCCGCACGCCCTGACCTGCTGATCGACGGGCCGCTGCAGTACGACGCCGCCGCCATCGACAGCGTCGGCCGGCAGAAGGCCCCCAACAGCCCGGTGGCCGGCCATGCCACGGTGTTCGTGTTCCCCGACCTGAACACCGGCAACACCACCTACAAGGCGGTGCAGCGCAGCGCCCAGGTGGTCAGCGTCGGCCCCATGCTGCAGGGCCTGCGCAAACCGGTGAATGACCTCTCCCGCGGCGCCCTGGTGGACGACATCGTCTACACCATCGCCCTCACCGCCATCCAGGCGGCGACCCGCGACTGAGCACCCTGCCCGGCGGGTGGCCGCGCTGCCCGACCGGGCGGTCACCCTTGCCGCTTGCAGTTCAGTGAACAGGCGTTAACCTGTGCCACCACTGGCCCCGCTGCGTTCGCAGCGTCCCCTCAACAGGGCGGCAGAGACCGTCCAGGAACGAGGTCCCGACCTTCCATGCTGAGTTTCTTTCCCGCTTCCGTGCGCGGCGTCATCGCCTCCCTGCTGCTGGCGCTCAATACCTTGTTCTGGTGCTGGCCGCTGTTCGCCGTCAGCCTGCTGAAGATGGCCCTGCCCTTCCGCCCCGTGCGCCTGGCCTTGAACTGGGTGGTGAACTTCATCCACGAGGGCTGGGTGAGCTGCAACAAGGTGTGGATGAACCAGGTGCGCGACACCCGCTGGCGGGTGGAAGGCCTCGAAGGCCTCGATTACCAGCACTCCTACCTGGTCACCAGCAATCACCAGAGCTGGGTGGACATCCTGGTACTGCAGTACGTGCTCAACCGCCGCATCCGCCCGCTGAAGTTCTTCCTCAAGCAGGAGCTGATCTGGGTCCCGGTGATCGGCCTGTGCTGGTGGGCGCTGGAATTCCCCTTCATGAAGCGCTACTCCAAGGCCTACCTGGCCAAGCACCCGGAGAAGAAGGGCAAGGACCTGGAAACCACCCGCCGCACCTGCGACAAGTTCCGCGACAACCCGGTGGGCATCTTCAACTTCCTCGAAGGCACGCGCTTCACCGAGCAGAAGCACCGTGAGCAGAACTCGCCCTTCAAGTACCTGCTCAAGCCCAAGGCCGGCGGCATCGCCTTCGTCCTCGACGCCATGGGCGAGCAGATGCAGGCGCTGCTCAACGTCACCATCCATTACCCCGAAGGCAACCCGAGCTTCTGGACCCTGATGGCCGGGAACATCCCCGAGGTGATCGTGCGTATCCAGGCGATGCCGATTCCCCAGGAATTCATCGGCCGCAGCTACGACCAGGACGAGGCCTACCGCAAGACCTTCCAGCTCTGGGTCAACCAGCTGTGGGAAACCAAGGACGCCGAGCTGGAGCAGTTGCACCAGCAGTTCCCACCGAGCCGCTGAGGCAGCGCCCCGGAACGCGAAAGCCCGCCGATTGGCGGGCTTTTTCATGGGTGAGTATTCGATCGGCGGGCTCCATGAGCCAGCCCCGTAGGGCGGGTGAAACCCGCGAAGTGGCGCACGGAGAGGCGTCGGGTTGCACCCGACCTACCCGTCACACACCCAATGCAACGATGCCGGGCCCTGCTGCGTTGGGCCTCGCTGCGCTCGGCGCCAACCTACGGATGTCTGCCTTAACCCGAGATCACCTCGTCCACCTGCAGCAGCGGGGCGATGTTGGTGTAGCGGGGAATGTCTTCGTTGATCGCCTGGCCGTGCTTGCGCAGCGAGGCCTGGAGGCTGTCGATGGATTTGATCCAGATATTCGCCACGCAGAGGAAGGGCGCGGCGGAGCCGTCACCGGAGGCGAGGCCCTTGCGGACTTCGGCCTTGACGAAGTTGTCCCCCAGCATCTCGCTGACCATGGGGATGTGTTTTTCCAGGTAGTAGGTGAAATCGAAGGTGCCGCCCTCGTTGTTCGGATAGGCCACAAACAGGCAATGCATGGGAAAACTCCTTGGGTTGGCCGGCTGCACGGGCGCGCCGTGGGGCAAGTGTAGGACGCCCCATGACCGGCGCTTGCCATCATTTGGTCGTAGTCGCGGATGGGTATGTGCGCGGCGCCCGGGGCGGGCGTCGCGCAGTGGCCTCAGCCCTGTGGCTTGAAGCTCGCCCAGTCCACCTGCAGGGGGAAGCTCTCGGCCTTGGCCACCGGCAGCCCCGGGGAAACCAGGAAGCCCTGCATGATCGAGCAGCCGTGGTCGATCAGCCAGTCGCGCTGGGCCAGGGTTTCCACGCCCTCGGCGATCACCTCCAGCCCCAGGTGGCTGCCCAGGTCGATGATGGTGCTGACCACGGCGGCGTCGCGGGGCGACTCCAGCATGTTGGAGATGAACAGGCGGTCGATCTTCAGCGTGTCCAGCTCGAAGTGGCGCAGGTAGGCCAGGGACGAGTAGCCGGTGCCGAAGTCATCGATGGCGATGCGCACGCCCAGCTCGCGCAGCTGGCGCAGCTGCTCGCGGGTGTTGTCCAGGTCCTGCATCAGCGCGCTTTCGGTGACCTCCACTTCGATCTGCGACGGTTTCAGCCCGTGCGTCGCCAGCACCTCGCGCAGGTCGTCCACCAGGGTCGGCATGCCGAACTGCACCGGGCTGAAGTTGATGCTGATCACCAGGTCCTCGCCAAAGCGCTCCCGCCACTGGGTGCATTGGCTGACCCCCTGCTCGAGGATCCAGTCGCCCAGGCGGTTGATCAGCCGGGTCTCCTCCAGCAGCGGGATGAACACGTTGGGGGCGACGGTGCCGGCGACCCGGTGCTCCCAGCGCAGCAGCGCCTCGAAGCCGCGCAGGCGGCCGCTGTCGAGGTAGATCTGCGGCTGGTAGACGAGCACGAAATCATCCTGCTCGATGGCGTTGCGCAGGCTCTCTTCCAGCATCAGCCGCGAGCGGGCGCGGCCGTTCATTTCCGGGGAGAAGAAGCGGTACTGCTGGCGGCCGGCACGCTTGGCCTCGTACATGGCGATGTCCGCCGCGCGCAACAGGCCGTCCACGGTCTGCCCGCATTCGGGGAAGCAGGCGATGCCGACACTGGCGCCGAGGGTGATGTCGATGCCGTCGATGCGGTAGCGCACCGACACCAGCTCGATGAGCTTCTCGGCCACCCTGGCCGCGTCTTCCGGGTGCTCCAGGGAGTCGATCAGCGCGGTGAATTCGTCACCGCCCATGCGCGCGAGGATGTCGTAGGGGCGCAGGCAGGTCTTGAGCTGTTCGGAAACGCGCCGCAGCACCTGGTCGCCGGCGTCGTGGCCGAGGGAATCATTGATGCGCTTGAAGCCGTCGAGGTCGAGGTAGAGCACCGCCATGCGCTTGCCGCTGCGCTCGATACGCGCCAGCGCCGCATCCAGCGATTGGTGGAAACCACGGCGGTTGAGCAACCCGGTGAGCGCATCGGTGATGGCCTGGGATTCGAGCTGCGCGTGCAGCTGGCGCACTGCGGACATGTCCAGGCTGATCACCACCATCGAGCGCTGGGCCCGGGGCAGCGGCGCGCAGGACAGGGCCACCGGCAGCGTGCCGCCATTGAGGGTGTTGAGCACCGCGTCGTGCAGGCGGTAGGGCTCGCCGCGCTTCCAGTGGCGGTAGAACTCCGACAGGCGCCAATCGCCGACGATCTCGGGGCTGGAGAGCAGCGAGAGGAAGGGGCTGCCTTCGAGGTCGCTGACCGAGCCCTGCAGCATCAGCGCCATGGCCGGGTTGGCGAAGTTGACCATGCCGTCCTCGCCCACCACCAGGATGCCTTCGGCGGCATTCTCCAGCACCGAGGCGTTGAAGGCGCGGGCGCTGTCCAGCTGCTGGGTCAGCTGCAGCAGGTCACGGCGGTTGCGCTCGTGCTCCAGCAGCGACTGCACCTTGTGCCGCAGCACCTGCGGGTCGAAGGGCTTGAGGATGAAGTCCACCGCGCCACTGGCGTAGCCACGCAGCACGGCTTCCTGGGTGTGGGCGATGGCGGAGATGAAGATGATCGGCGTGTAGCGGGTGTGCGGGCTGCCGCGCATCAGCCGAGCGACTTCGAAGCCGTCCATCTTCGGCATCTGCACATCGAGCAGCACCAGCCCCACTTCCTCCTCCAGCAGGCATTGCAGGGCCGCCTCCCCCGAGTCGACGGTGCGTACGTCCCAGCTGGAGTCGTCCAGCACCGCCTCCATGGCGGCGAGGTTCTCGTGGCGGTCATCGACCACCAGGAGGATGTTTTCGGGTCCCTTGAGCTTAGGCAGTGGCTGCATCATCGCTGCCTCCGGAAACGTCCAGCCAGCGATGGAGCAGGTCGATCAGTTCCTGGCGGCTCACGGGCTTGGCCAGGTAGTCGTCGGCACCTGCGGTAATGCACTTCTCCCGGTCACCCTTCATCGCATGGGCGGTGAGCGCGATGATCGGGATGTTGCAGCCATGCTCGTCCTTGAGCAGGCGGGTTGCGGTGTATCCGTCCATGTTGGGCATCGCCATATCCATCAGAATCAGGTCGAAGGGTTCACGCTGGTAACTCTCGATGGCCTCCAGGCCATCCCGCGCGGCGCTGACGTCGAGGCCGACCTCGTCCAGCAGCGCACTGAGCGCATAGATATTGCGTACATCGTCATCCACCAACAGCACGCGCATCCCTTGCAGCGAGCGGCTTCCCGCCTCTCCCGGCGCCTGCCCGGCGAGGGTACGGACGGTGCCGAGGAAGCCCTGCACCGCCGAGCTCAGCCCATCCAGGTCATCCCCCGCCTTGCGCACCACCACCGCCGAATAGCGGCGCAGTCGCTGCAGGGTCTGCAGGGTGACGTCCACCCCAGTGTTGATCACCACACGCGAGTCAGCCAGCGGACGCTGTCGATCAAGGCTATCTAGCAGGTCGAAACCGTCCTGGTCGGGCAGGTCGAGGTCGATCACCAGCGCAGCGAAACGCCCGTCCGCGTAGGCCTGGCGGGCGCTTTCGGCACTGCTTGCGGCCGTTACGGAGAAGCCCAGCTCCTCCAGGTGATCGCGGTAGTGATCACGTTCGATGGCGACGTCCTCCACCAGCAGCAGGCGATGCGGGTCCGGGGGCACATTGGCTTCGAGGTCGTTGAAGACCCGTTCCAGATCTTCCCGGGCGATGGGTTTGACCAGGTAACGGGTGGAATCGTCCAACCAATCTGTCGGCTGCGGCACGCAGGAGATGATGTGCACCGGCGTGCCGCGGTGCAGGGCCTGGCTGCGCAGGCCCCGGTAGATCTGCCAGCCGCTGACGTCCGGCAGGAGGATGTCGAGGATCACCGCCGCGAAGCGCTCCTGCTGCAGCAGGGCGACCGCCTGTCGGCCACTGCCGCAGAGCACGGTGGCATAGCCATGGCTCTGCGCGGCTTCGGCGATGACGCTGGCGAAATCACCGTCGTCTTCGACGATGAGCACCGCCGGCCCGGTGCCGTTGCGTACAGGCAGGGCCTCGCCGTCAGCCTCTTTCTCCGCCTCGAAGCCCACCGCCACCGGCAGTTCGACGATGAAGCTGGAGCCCTGCCCCGGCGTGCTGGTGATGCGGATCTGGCCATCCAGGGCCAGCACCAGCTGGCGGGTGATGGCCAGGCCCAGGCCGGTGCCACCGAAGCGCCGGCTGGTGGAGCCGTCGATCTGCTGGAAGGCCTGGAAGATACGCTCGTGCTGCTCGGCAGGGATGCCGATGCCGGTATCACGCACGGTGAAGCGGATGATCTCGCGGCCATCGCCATCGGTGCGGTCGATGACCCCGACACTCAGCTCCACCTCGCCCTGCTCGGTGAACTTCAGGGCATTGGAGAGCAGGTTGCGCAGGATCTGGTGCAGGCGCACGCGGTCGCTGTGGATGACCCGGGGCACGCCGGGCTCCACCCCGGTGATCAGGCGCAGGGCCTTGATCTCGGCCATGGGGCGCAGGCTGGCGTCCAGTTCCACCAGCACATCCTGCACATTGAGCGGCTCCAGCTTGAGCTGCATGCGCCCGGCCTCGACCTTGGCCAGGTCGAGCACGTCATTGATCAACTGCAGCAGGTCACTGCCGGCGCGGTGGACGATGTCGGCATGGCGCGACTGCTTCTCGGTGAGGTTGCCGGCGCTGTTCTGGCGCAACTGGTCGCTGAGAATGAGGATGCTGTTGAGCGGCGTGCGCAGCTCGTGGGACATGTTGGCGAGGAATTCCGACTTGTAGCGGTTGGCCAGGATCAGTTGCTCGGCCTGGTCACGCAGGCGCTGCTCGGCGGCCTTGCGCTCGCTGATGTCGATGACCACCGCCTGGACCCAGGTCTCGCGGCCGCTGCGGATCGGCGACAGGCCCACTTCCAGGGGAATCATGCGGCCGTCGCGGTGCTGGCCGAACAGCTCGCGGTTGTTGCCCATGCGCCGGGGCTCGGGGTTCTTCTGGAAGCCTTCGCGCAGCCCCACATGGGCCTCGCGCAGGGCCTCCGGCAGCAGGCGCTCTACGGTGGCGCCGAGCAGCTCCTGGCGGCTGTAGCCGAACATCTGCTCGGCCTGGCGGTTGACCATGACGATGCTGCCGCGCAGGTCCACCAGGATGATGGCGTTGGGCGAGGCCTCCACCACCAGGCGGAAACGCTCCTCGGCGGCACGCCTCGCCTGGAGGTCCACCAGGTTGATCAGGTAGCGCGTGCCGTCGCGCTGGTTCAGGGAGGTCAGGCTCAGGGAGGCGAGGCCATCGCCGCCATCGTCGCGCTGGATCTGGAACTCTTCCTCGCCACTGCGCAGCCGCTCTTCGTCGAGGTCCAGCAGGCGTGGCAGGTAGCGACGCACACGCTGGCCGGAAAGCAGGTCGGATTCGCAGCCGAGCAGCTCGGCGGCACTGCGATTGGCCATCTCGATGCGGCCCTGGGCATCGCATAGCAGGGTCGCCACGGGCAGGCGCTCGACCAGGATGCGCAAGCGCTCCTCGCGCTCGCGCAGCAACGAGGATGCCTGGTCGCTGGCGGCGAGTTGGCGCTCGCGCAGGTGCAGGTAGCCGCCCACCAGCAGCGACAACAGCAGCGCGGCGGCCAGGCCGGTCCACAGGCTGTAGCTGAGGCGATCATCCACCAGCAACGCTTCATATTCGGCAGTGCTGCTCACCTTCAGTGCCCAGGTGCGGCCAAACAGCTTGATCTGGCGCTGCTCTTCGAAGCGCGGTGGAAGGCCGTTGTCGATGGCATCGTCGAGCAGCACGGCTCCGGCCTCCAGGTCGCTGACGCCGACTCGGTACAGGCGCACCCGGTTGCCGAGGATGCCGCTCATCAGGTCATGCAGGCGGAAGGCCCCGGCCACCGCACCGATGAAGGCCTCGCGCCGCTCGTCGGCGGTGGTCGCCGGGGCGTTCGAACGGTACACGGGCATGTAGAGCAGCACACCGCTCTGAAGGTCCTGGTCGGTCTCCTGCTTCAACCTCAGGGGACCGGTGAGGCGTGCCTCGCCGCTTTCCCGGGCCTGCTCGATGGCCTGCGCCCGCACCGGCTCGCTGAGCATGTCGAAGCCGAGGGTGCGGCGGTTGCGCCAGTCCAGCGGGCTGGTGTAGTCCACCACCACATACTCGTCGCGCGGGCCGGGCGGGAAGACGCGGAAGTCGCGGCGTCCATCGGCCTGGGTGGTGCCGACGAAGTCGTTGAGCTGGTCACGCTTGAGATAGCGGCCCCAGGCCAGCGCCTGGATGCCCGGGTAGCGGTCCTGCAGGTGCAGTTGGTCGGCCGCCTTGGCCCATTCATCCGGAAGCACGTCGGAGCTGCCCACCAGCAGGCCGGACATGCCTCGCAGCACCATTTCGTAGGCGCGCATGCGGGTCGCGAGACGCTCGGCGATCTCTTCGCTTTCCAGGCCGAAACGCCGCTGGTACTCCGCCTGGTTGCGGTTTTCCAGCGCCAGCCACTGCCACAGCACCAGGCCGCCAAGCCCCACCAGCAAGGCCAGCGCCACCACCAGGGGCAACCAGGGTTTCCTCGCGGAGGTGCCGGTACGCTCGTCCATGAATGCTCCTGTCCGTTCCTTGTCCGGGAGCCCGCCTTGGAGGGGCATCCGACCGGCAAATCATGGTTCGCGGGAACCATGTCGGCAGTCTAGTCAGGAATCGGCACCATGGCCTTGCGCCAGCAGGGAGACGACGGACGGCATGAAACGACAAGGCCCCCGAATGGGGGCCCTGTGCTGGAGCGGGGGAATCAGTAGCCCTGTTGCTGGGGCACCTGGGCGTTGGGCAGCGGGGTGAGCTTGATCTCCACGCGACGGTTCTGCGAGCGGCCCGCATCGGTGGCGTTGCTCGCCACCGGCTGGTCCGGGCCCATGCCACGGGAGCTCAGGCGCGCACCGTTGACGCCCTGGGCCATCAGGTAGTTGGCCACGCTCTGCGCGCGCAACTGCGAGAGGTTGACGTTGTACTGGTGGCTGCCGGTGCTGTCGGTGTGGCCGACGATCTCGATGTTGTTCTGGTCATACTGCTTGAACGAGTTGGCCAGGTTGTTCAGCGGCGTATAGAAGTTGCTGGCGATGTCTGCCGAGTTGGTGGCGAAGGTGATGTTGCCGGGCATCACCAGGTTGATGTTGTCGCCCTGGCGCTGCACCTGCACGCCGGTGCCTTCCATGCTGCGACGCAGCTCCGCCTCCTGCCGGTCCACGTAGTAGCCGTAGCCCGCGCCAGCGGCGCCGGCCACAGCGGCGCCGATCAGCGCCCCCTTGCCACGCTTGTCGTGGTTGATGGCAGCACCGGCGACGGCGCCGGCCAACGCGCCCAGGCCGCCGTAGGTGGCGGTCTTGCTCATGCCCTGGCGGGGCGCCTGGCCCTGGTTCTCGTAGGGGTTCTGCGAAGCACAGCCCGACAACAGGACGACGGCGGTAGCGGCGATGATCAGGCGACGCGTGGTGAACATGGACTTTCTACTCCTGAATGATCGACAGCCCCGATGGACTGACGACGATTAGAGCATGGCCCATGCTGGAAATTCCGTGGCCTCAGGCACGGATGAACGGGTTTTCGCGCATCTCGTCGCCCAGCCGGGTATCCGGGCCATGGCCGGTGACCACGGTGGCCTCCTCGTCCAGGCTGTAGAGGCGCTGGCGGATGGAGCGCTCGATGGTGGCGTAGTCGCCGCCCCACAGGTCGGTGCGGCCGATGCCACGGCGGAACAGCGTGTCACCGGCGATCAGCAGGCGCGCCTCGGGGAACCAGAAGCTCATGGAACCCGGCGTGTGCCCGGGGGTGTGCAGGGCCACGCCGCAGCCACAGGCCAGTTCTTCATCGTCGGCCAGCCACTGGTCGGGTGCCGGCACCGGCTTGTAGGGCACGCCGAACATGCGGCACTGCATCTCCAGGTTGTCCCAGAGGAACTGGTCTTCCTTGTGCAGGTGCAGGGTGGCGCCGGTGGCTTTCTTCAGCTCGCCGGAGGCGAGGAAGTGATCCAGGTGCGCGTGGGTGTGGATGATGCTCACCAGCTTCAGGCCATGGGCCTCCAGCCGCGCGATGATCTGCTCATGGTTGCCGCCCGGGTCGACGACGATGGCCTTCTTGCTGATGGGGTCGCCGATCAGCGTGCAGTTGCACTGCAAGGGGCCGACGGGGAAGGTTTCGCGGATCAGGGTGGGGTGCGCTGCGGTCATTGCCGGTCCTCCAGGCCAGGTCGCCGGCCTCTGTGCGGGCCGGTCGGATCAGGGGTCAGCACGATAATCGCTGGGCAGCTTGCCCGTCCATTTCTTGAACGCGCGACGGAAGTTGGAGGGATCGCTGAACCCCAGCAGGTTGGCGATTTCGAACAACGGCAGGTGGGTGGTGGTGAGGTACTGCAGGGCCAGGCCCTTGCGCACCTCGTCCTGCACCTGCTGGTAGCTGGTGCCCATGGACGCCAGGTGGCGGCGCAGGCTGCGGCCGCTGGTGTGCAGCGAGCGCGCGGCGCTGTCGAGGTCGGGGAAGTCGCCGGGGCGCGCCAGCAGCAGGCGGCGCACGCGGGTGAGCAGGGCGTCCTGCACGTCGAGGGTGGCCAGCAGGGCTTCGCACTGCTGCTCGCACATCTGCACCGTGGCCGGGTTGGCCAGGGCCATGGGGCGGTCGAGGTAGTGCTTGGGCAGGCTCATCCAGTGGTAGGGCTGCTCGAACTCCACGCCGCCGCCGAACACTTCGGCATACCGCGCCGCATGGGCCGGCGCCGGGTGCGCGAAGCCCACCGCGAGGCCGCGCAGCTCCTCGCCCAGGAGGAAGCGGGCGATGGTGTAGAAGCTGGTCATCAGCCCCTCGCCGGCAAAGCGCCCCAGGGGGCCCATGGGGAAGGATTCGGCGGCGCGCAGTTGCAGGCAGTCGCCCTGCTCCACCAGCTCCAGCTCATAGGCGAGACCGAGCACCCGGTAGTACTTCATGGCGAATTGCAGGGCACGGCCCAGGTTGGCGCTGGAGAGCACCGCGTAGCCGAGGATGCCGTGGGTGGACACATTCAGCCGCTGGCCCAGCACCAGGCCCAGCGCCGGCTCGTTGCACAGCACCAGGGCCGCGCTGGCCAGCAGGTTGAAGTCGATGAAGGACAGGCGGCCGTTGGGGCTCTGGAGGATTTCCGGGCGCACCCGGGCCTGGGCGAACAGCGTTTCACGGGGCACACCCAGCTCTTCGGTCAGGCTCAGCAGGGCCTCGGCATAGGCGACGGGCACCAGTTCGGCGGAGAAGGTCAGTGGCTGTTTCATCGTTCTTCTTATTGGTCAGCTGGATCAGCGGTGGCCGGATATGACCCGGTTATTGGCAGAAGATAACCTTGTCCGACAAAACCCGGCAAGCCAAAGTTGGAGCGTGGTTTCTGCATAGACTCAGGGAGTCCCCATGACCAGCACGACCCCAGAAGGATTGGTAATCCGCCCGCGTCACATGGATTTCGACCTGCCCAATCCGCTGCCGCGCCACTGGCACAGTGGCAACGCCTTCAAGACCCATCTGTTCGACGCCATGTCGGTGCTCTTCCCCGACGGCGAGCGCTTCTTCATCGACTCGGTGCGCAACTTCCGCGAGGAGATCACCGATCCGGTGCTGAAGGAGCAGATCCGCGGCTTCATCGGCCAGGAAGGCCATCACAGCCGTGAGCACCTGGAATACAGCAACCGGCTGCGCGACCTCGGCTACGACATCGGCCGCATCGAGCGTCGTGCCCAGGCGCGCATCCGCTACACCCAGAAGAAGTTCTCCAAGCGCCGCCAGCTGGCCGCCACTGCTGCCCTGGAGCACATCACCGCGATCATGGCCGACGGCCTGCTGAAGAACCCCGAGCACATCGCCGGCGCCCACCCGACCCTGGCCCGCCTGTGGCGCTGGCACGCGCTGGAGGAAACCGAGCACAAGGCGGTGGCCTTCGATGTCTACAACCAGGTCTGCGGCAGCCGCACCCTGCTGCGCCGGGCGATGATCATGGGCACCTTCTTCTTCATGCTCGACACCCACCGTGGCCTCATCCACATGCTCAAGCGCGACGGCCTGCTGTGGAACTGGCGCGTCTGGCGCGACGGCCTGAGCTGGATGTGGGGCAAGAACGGCATGTTCCGCCAGCTGATCCCGGCGTACATGGACTTCTTCAAGAAGGGCTTCCATCCCTGGCAGCACGACAACCTCGAACTGCTGCACAAGACCCGCGAGGAGTTCGACGGCGTGCCTGCGGCGGCGTGATTCTCCGGTAGAGATACGCAACGGCCCTTCGGGGCCGTTGTCGTTTCTAGGGTGGAAGGGGATCGGGTGGGCGTAGGGTGGGCTTCAGCCCACCGTTCACTCTCTCTGCTCCAACGTCTTCGCCTGGTTCTGGATGGGTGTGCGCTCCAATTTCCCGGTGCGCGCAGCACACCCTACGACGGGGCTTCGAGCTCCGCGCAGGAGTGTCCCACCCGTAGGAGCGAGCTCTGCTCGCGAAAACCCTCCGAACGAACTGCCAAAAGAACGGTGGGCCTACGCCCACCAACGCCCTCCCCGCCCACCCCATGCCACCCCACCCCATCCTGCGATTTTGCGCCCACGCAAAAACGCTGCTCACCGGGAAGTTATCCACAGCCGGGAGCAGCGCTCGGTCGAGCCTTAGCTAGCGGGCATCAGCCCTGCAGGAAGCGCAGCGCATCCGCTGCCGTCTGCTCGGGAATCTCTTCCATGGGGATGTGCCCCACGCCGGGGTAGGTGCGCACCTGGATGCCCGGCAGGTCGCGCTTCCACAGCGGCACGTGCTTGGGCGAGATCCAGCGGTCGCGCTCGCCCCACATCAGCAGGGTCGGGGCCTTGATGGCGGCGACGCGCTGGCCGGTGCCTTCCAGCTCGTCCTTGTTGACCTTGAGCAGCACGCGGAAGATTTCCATCATCGCGCGGCGGTTGCCCGGGCGGCGGCTCAGGTCGTAGTAGCGGTCCACCACGCCGGACTTGATGCGCCCGGGCTCGCCGTAGACTTCCTTGATGCCCTGGGCGATGAGTGCGCGCGGCATCCACATGGGCATGGCCACGGTGGAGCCGGGCAGCGCGGCAGAGGCGATCATCCAGGGCACCTTGCGCATCTGGTAGCCGGCCGGGTCGATCAGCACCAGCTTCTCGACGCGCGCGGGCTGGGCCAGGGCGAAGTTCCAGGCGATGTAGCCACCCAGGGAGTTGCCGGCGATGGAGACCTTGTCGATGCGCAGGTGGTCCAGCAGCAGGCCGAAGATGCGGATCATCCGCTCGCCGGAATAGTCACCGCTGCGCTTGGGGCCGGTAAGGCCGAAGCCGGGCACGTCGAAGCGGATGATGCGGTAGTGCGGGGCGAAGGCCGGTACCCAGTCGTCCCAGGTGTGCAGGGAGGCAACCACGCCGTGAATCATCACCAGCACCGGCTTGTCGCGGCTGCCTTCGTCACGATAGTGGACGTTGAAGCCGTCCAGCTCGATGAAGCGCGAGCCGCTGTCGGCGCTGGCGTAGCGCGCCTTGAGGCGATCCAGTGGCAGGGAGCCGAAGCCCAGGCGGGAAAAGCCGGCCGCGAGCGGCGGCGACATCGGCAGACTGGTAGCGGACATGCAGGCACCTCGTGATTGTTATTGTCGAGGCCCTTATCAGATCACGGGGTTGCTGGCCATGCGCCCCAACCTAGGTAGAGCGTGGACGCAGGGCGGCGATCAGCAGGTCGCCCAGTACCGCGCGGGCGTGCTCGATGCGCTGGCGGCTGGCGGCACCGCCGAGCAGGTCCATGGACGCCGCCTCCAGGGCCCAGATCAGCGCGCGGAAGGTCAGCGGGTCCACCACCTGGCCGGTGGCCTGGAGGCGTTCAGCGAGCAGCGCGGCCATCTCCAGGTGGGCGCGCTGACGGTGGGCGGCCAGGGGCGAGTCGGTGCGCATGGCCTCTTCCTGCATCAGGCGGATGATGGGCCCCACGGCCAGGTGATAGTCGAAGAAGCAGCGCACCATGTCGCGCAGCCAGGCTTCGTCGCTGCCAGCGGCGGCGCGCATGCCACGGAAGCGATTGAGCAGCAGCACCACGGCGGTCTGGTAGATGCTTTCCAGCACATCCATCTTGTTGGAGAAGTGCTTGTAGAAGGTGCGCCGCGAGACCTGGGCCGCTTCCAGCAGGTCATTCACCGTGGTCTCGCCGATGCCCTTGCGGGCGAACACCGGGATGGCCGCCAACTGGATGTTGGTACGCAGCAGGTGCCCCACCAGCGGGCCTTCCGCCTCGGCCTGCTGGCGCGCCACTGCACCGTAGCCACCGAGGTCTTCGAATACCGCGAAGATCGCCCCGCGCTCGCTCTCGCCCATCACCCTCACCCCAACCAAGGCGCGGGTGACGGGGCGCCACCGCCCCGTTACTCTTGGCGCGCCCCTTCCCGCTGGAATCTTCCGTGTCGATGAAGCTATCACGCCGCCTGCCCTGGCCGCTGGCCATCCTTTTGCTGGTCCTGGCGCTGCCCGCCCCGGCCGCCGAACTGTTCTACCTGGGGCAGAAGATTCCCGACATCCAGCGCCCGTGGAACAGCCACGACTACCAGCAATTGATCGATGCCCTGGACAAGGTCGACCGCACCCAGGTCAACGCCCTGCCCCGGCGCAGCGGCGAGTTCACCGGGCCCATCTACACGCGGATGATCAGCGAGGAGAACTTCAAGCCGCAGCTGAACATCTACGCCCCCCTGGAGCTGCGCCAGAACGAGGCGCGCGAGGTGCTGTTCCGCCTCAAGGAACTGATGCGCCTGTACTTCGACTTCAAGGCCGCGCAGCAGCCCTACGGCGCCGAAGCCCTGGGGCTGATGAGCTATTCGATGCGCCAGCAGGCGATCCTCTTCACCCTCACGGTGGAGTTCTGGATGACCCTGTCGGAGAGCGAGCAGAGCAAGCCGGTGCGCTTGCAGGGCCTGCAGGAAACCAAGGACGCGGCGGCGATGCTGACCTCCAGCGCGCTGGACTACCTGGGGCTGACCAAGCAGTTCAACCGTGAGGACCTGGTGCTCTACGCCGCCGAACTGGGCAAGCAGATGCCCGAGCTGTTCATCCACCTGCGCAGCGACGTGCGCGCGCAACTGATGGCTCGGGTGGGCGAGTTGGCGGAAAAGCACCCCTACGCGGAGGTGCGCAGCAGCATGGCCGACCTGCTGCCGATGCTGGCGGCCATCCAGCAGGATGTGGAGCGACAGCTGGCCCAACCGCTGCCGGCCGGCAAGCCCAAGCCGGCGCTCGATCTCTCGGCACCGGCTGCGCCGCAGTAGCCCTCAGCGCAACAGGCCGAGGGCCTTGGCCCGCGCCACCGCCTGGGTGCGCCGCTCCACGCCGAGCTTGCCGTTGATGTGGCGGGCGTGGGTCTTGACCGTGTGCAGGGAGATGAACAGCCGCTCGCTGATTTCCTGGTTGGAGCAGCCCTGGGCGATCAGTTGCAGCACCGCCAGCTCACGCGTACTCAACGCATCGCTCCCGGCCAGTGGCGCCTCGCTGGCAGCCGGCGCTTGCGCTTCCGGCAACAATGCCAGCAATGCCGCGGCCTCAGGGGCCGAGCGCACCAGCAGTTGCTCACGCAGCCAGGGGCCTTGGTGCGACAACAGCTCATGGAAGGGCAGCAACGCGCCACCGGGCAGGGATTCCAGGGCACTGCCCAGCAATGCGAGAGCGTCCTTGTCGCGCCCTCCGACACGCAGCAATTGCGCCAGGTGCAGCTGTGCCACTTGCGCCATGAGCGCGCCGCCACTTTCCTTGGCCCGCTGCACCAGCGCACGTAAACGCCGTTCGGCTTCGCTGCTGCGCCCTTCGATCCTGGCCAGGGCGGCCTGCTGCAATTCGATGTGCAGCGGCAGCTGCGGATGGAATTCGGGGGCAGCGGCGGCCTGCTCGCCGCTGTAGGTTTCCGCCAGGCGCGAAAGCCAGGCCGAGGCCAGCTCGACCTGCCCCTGCACCAGCCAGAGTTCGCACTTCACCAGGGTGATCATGGCCAGGTAGTACACCGGCGGCACGTCCCAGATGTGCATCAACCGCTCCGCTTCGGCGAGCAGGGCGAAGGCCGCCGACAGGCGCCCTTCACGGCCTTCCAGGCTGGCCAGCACGCTGTAACCGATCAGCAGGCTGATGTCGCGGCAGGCACGCGCCTCGGCGATCCCGGCCAGCAGGCGGCTGCGCGCCGCCTGGGGTTGCAGGCGCACGCAGAGCAGGTAGCCCTCGTAGATGGCCAGCCGCGCCCGGGCGGCATAGAAGCGCTGAGACGGCAGGCCGCGCAGGCGCTCCTGGCCCTGGCGCACCTCATCCAGCGCACGAAGGATTTCGCCACGGGCCTGCAACACCCGCGCGCGGTCGTAGTGGGCCAGGGCTTCGAACAGCGGGTTGCCAACCCGTTGCGCCAGTTCCAGCGCCTCGCGATTGAGACCACGGGCGCGCCACAGGTCGCCCCGGGCGACGGCGATGTTGGCCAGGGTGGACAGGCACAGCAGGCGCTGGCCATAGCGCTCCTGGGACAGGGCGGTGAGCGCCTCGGCGCAATGCCGTTCGGCCAGGACGATGTCGCCACGGCCCCGGGCGATGACGCCGCTCAGGGCCAGCCACTGTGCGATCAGCCCCTGTTGGGCCTGGGCGTTGGGCGCCGGCAGGAAGCGCGCGAGCTGGGCCCCCAGCTCCTCGGCGGCGTCCAGTTGGCAGGCCAGGGCCAGGGCCAGGCTGTAGAGCATGATCAGCCGCGGCGTGCTCACCAGCAGGCTGTCGGGCAGGTCCATCTTCCAGCGCAGCAGCATGGCGATGTTCTGCTCGGCCAGCAGTTGTTCCTCGGAGAGGTTCTGCACCAGGCTGGCAGCGACGTCCGGCTGGCCGGCGCGCAGGGCCTGCTCGATGGCTTCGTCCAGCAGGCCCTGGGCGCTGAACCAGCGACAGGCACGCAGGTGCAGGCTGGCCTGAGGGATGGTCGCGGCGTGGGCCGGGCGGGCCCGCAGCAGGTCGGAAAACAGGTGGTGGTAGCGGAACCAGTGGCCGTGCTCGTCCAGCGGTACCAAGAACACCTGGTGGGCCTGCAGGTGCTGGAGGATGCCGGCGCTGCCGTGGCCATCGCGCACCGCATCGCACAGCTCGGCGCAGAAGCGGTCGAGGCAGGCGGTCTCATAAAGGAAGGCCTGCACCTCGGCGCTCTGCCGGTCGATCACCTCTTCCAGCAGGTATTCGCGGATCAGCCCCTCGTCACCGTGGGGCCCGCGCGCCAGGGCATGGGCGTCGCCTTCGTCCTGGCTGGCCAGCAACCACAGGCGCAGGCCGGCGGCCCAGCCCTCGCTGCGTTGCAGCAGGTTCTCCAGGTGGGCGCCATCCAGGCGCGCGCCCTGGGCCTGGAGCAACGCGGTGCTTTCGGCGTCGGTCAGGCGCAGGTCATGTTCGTTGAGTTCCACCAGTTGCCGCGACAGACGCAGGCGCGCCAGGTGCCAGTCGGGGCGCTGACGGCTGGTGACCAGCAGCACCAGGCCTTCCGGCAGGTGGTTGAGGAAGAACTGCAGGCAGCGGTCGAGCACCGCGCCCTGGGCCAGGTGGTAGTCGTCGAGCACCAGCAACAGTGGCTGCTGGCGGTCCAGGCGCTGACCAAGCTCGTCGAGCAGGCCGTCGATCCACTCCTCGAAGGCGAAGGGCTGGTGGCGCTGGCGCATCTTCAGCAGGCCCATGGCCTCCTCGCCCATCCCTGGGAAGAACTGGCGCAGCCCTTCCAGCAGGCGTTCGAGGAAGCGCCCGGGGTCGTTGTCACGACGCCCGAGCCCGAGCCAGAGCGCCTGCCAGCCCTTCGGCAGGCCTTCGCAGAACTCGATGGCGAGGGAACTCTTGCCGAAACCGGCGGGGGCGCTGACCAGCAGCAGGCGGCCGCCCAGGCCGGCGGCCAGGCGGTCGCACAGGCGCGGGCGCGAAAGGTGCCCGGCCGGCAGCGGGGGGCGGAAAAAGCGTTCGCCGGCTACCGGTACGGCAGCGGGCGCGAAGGAACGCGAACTGGATAGATCGGTCATCAACCCGGCTTCTAGGAATGGTTATGCCGCGGGGGCGTGAGCGCTGAGGCAGCCTAGCCTTTCGGTCCGCCCATTTGTAGTCCCTTGGGAAAGTACAGACAAGAAAAAGCCGGCCCGAAGGCCGGCTTGTTTACGCGGTATTACAGGATCAACGCACGCCAGCCTGACGCAGAGCGGCCGGGGTGTAGTCGCTTTCCGAAGCGCTGTAGTTGAAGTCGTAGGATTGTTTCTCCTCGTTCTTCATGCCCAGGGCCAGGTAGCGACCGGACAGCAGGTCGTACAGGGTTTCCACGGCGTACCAGGGTACTTGCTTGTCGTAGTAGTACTCCGAGTGGGCCTCGGCTACGCGCCACAGGGTGCCACGGCCGTCGTAGTGGTCGATGGCGGCGGCTTGCCAGGTGTCTTCGTCGATGTAGAAGTCACGCTTGGCGTAGATGTGGCGCTCGCCGGACTTGAGGGTCGCGACGACATGCCACACGCGGTGCAGCTCGTAGCGGGTCAGGTCCTGGTTGATGTGGCCGGCCTTGATGATGTCGGCGTACTTCAGCTTGGGCGAGTCCAGGCGGTAGCTGTTGTAGGGGATGTAGATCTCCTTCTTGCCTTCCAGCTTCCAGTCGTAGCGGTCCGGCGCACCGTTGTACATGTCGAAGTTGTCGGAGGTACGCAGGCCATCGGCGGCGGTACCCGGGCCGTCGTAGGACACCTGCGGGGCGCGGCGTACGCGGCGCTGACCGGCGTTGTACAGCCACGCCAGGCGCGGTTCCTTCACCTGGTTGAGGGTCTCGTGCACCAGCAGCACGTTACCGGCCAGGCGCGAAGGAGCGGTCACACGCTGCTTGAAGTAGAACAGCACGTTGCTCGGCTTGCTCGGGTCGTAGTCCTTCAGCTTGTCGCGGAAGGTGAACTCGTCCTGGAAGTACACCAGGCTGTAGGAGCCGTTGGGCTGCGGGGTCGCCTGGGTCACCAGACGGCGCACGCTGCCACCGCGGTAGCGGGTGATGTGGTTCCAGATCGCTTCCAGGCCGTTCTGCGGAATCGGGAAGGGGTTGGCGGTCTTGAAGTTCTCCAGACCGTTACCGCCCTCCACCAGCTTGGTGTTGGCCGCGTTTTCCTTGGCTGCCGCGATCACGTTCGCCGGTACGGTGGCCGTACGGTGGGTGGTGAACACCGGCATCTTGTAGGTTTCCGGGTAGCGCTTGAACATCGCGTACTGGCCGGGGGTCAGCTTGTCCTTGTACTGCTCGACGTTCTGCGCGGTGATGGTGAACAGCGGTTGCTCACTGGCGAAGGGATCGGAAACGAAGCCCTTGTCGTCCACCGGGCCGGCGTTCTGCGGCAGGCCGCCGGTCCACTCGGGGATGCTGCCATCGGCGTTACCGGCCTTCTCCGCACCCAGCGGGGTCAGGGTGGTGCCGATCTTGGCCACCTGGTCGGCCGGGGCCGCCGCCATGACGGCGGTGGCCAGCAGGGACAGCGCCAGCGCACCGGTTTGCAGCAGGTTCTTTGTTGTTTTCATAGGTGATTCCTTAGTTCCGGGCCGCTTAGAAGTTCACGCCAAAGCTGAGCGCGAGGAAGTCGCGATCGATCAGGGTGTTGTAGTCGCCACCGAAGAAATCGGTGTAGGACAGGCTGGCGGTGTAGGTGTTCTGGTACTCGGCATCCAGGCCCAGGCTGATGGCCTTGGCGCCTTCGGTGAAGGTACCGTTGGGGCCGTAACCATTGACGTCATGGGACCAGGCGATGTTCGGCTTCAGATTCACACCGGCGAAGGCGTCGTTGTAATCCCAGATGGCACGTGCGCGGTAACCCCAAGAGTTGCTGGTCACGAAGCCGTCGTCTTCGCAGTACTTGCGTTGGTTTTCACCGGCACCGTTCAGTGCTGCGCAAGTGTTCCCGCCCAGCAGAGCAGTCGGAGGCAGCGGACCCGGACCATAGATCGGGTCACGGCCATAACGGACCTTGCTGGTGCTTTCAAGTCCACCCACGTGGGTGAAGCCCACTTCACCGACCAACGTCAGACGCTCAGCACCCATTACCTGGTCGAAGAAATGGGTAAAGGTGGTCTGGAGTTGGGTAATCTCCTTGCGGTTGTAACCGTGAAGATCCTGGCCAGGCCGGCCGTTGAGCAGCGACGCGTTGGCGTAGGCGCCGCCCAGCAGTTTGACGCCGCCATACAGGACGTCGGTGGAGTTGATCTGTACCGGAGCGTTCGGACGGTAGCTGACCTCACCCGACCACGCAGTGCCGGTGGGCAGGGTGGTGGAGAAGCTCAGGCCATAGAGACGAATGTCTTCCGGGTACTCGATGAAGTACTTGGAGTTGGCGGCCACGACCAGAGGAGCAGCGGCACCAAAGCCTGGAGCGGCGGTGTAGACGCCACTGCCGGCAGCTGTGGCGCTGAAAATCGGCGCACGGCTGTGGTAGTTCATGAAATAAGCGCCGAACTCGGTGTCCAGCTCTTCGGAGAAGTAGCGCAGCGCGGTGCCCCACTGGCCGCCATCACGCGCATCGCGGTCTCCGCCACGGGGAACGATCACACCCTCGCTGGTAGCGGTGACGGGCGAAACGCCGAGGAAAGCCGGCAAACCTGCGATTCCCCCGTTGATGGTCGCTAGCTGCAGGGCAGAGGGGGGGGTCAGAACGGCAAGGTTGCCATCGCAACCATCGGCAACGATGTCCGGCTGTGCGAAGAAGGTGCCGCAGTTGTCAGTGACAGTCTGGTCCCACTCCAGTTGGTAGAAGGCTTCGGCGGAAAGATTGTCGGTCAGGCTCTGCGAAACATAGAACATGTTGACCGGAATCAGACCTTCCTTGACCTCCGCACCGGGGCGGCGGAAGGCGGAGACGTCCACCGGGTTGATCGCGTTGATGCCGTTCTGGATGAAGGTACTTTCACCCCAACTTACGACCTGTTTGCCCAGGCGCACGGAGCCCGGTTTATCTGCGATGTCGTAGTTGTGGTAGATGAAGGCGTCGAGGATCTGTGCGCCAGAGGACTGGGCGGCCTCTTTGCGGTTGTGGTCGTCGATGTCCTTGAACAGGCGGCTTTCGTCCTTCAGCTCGAAGTCGTACCAGTATTTGCCACGGACGAAGACGCCGGTGTCGCCGTACTTGAGCTCGAGGTCATGGATGCCCTTGAAGATCTTCGAGAAGGTCTCGCCCTTCTTGAAGTTCAGGTGGGAGTCATCGGAGGTCTGCGACAGGCCATCACCACCATTGTTCTTGCCGATCAGGTCCGCATCCGCACCGCGCATGGACCAGCTTGCACCGACCGACAACGAGGAATCGAACTGCCCCTCGATCTCGCCGATATTGAACGTTACGCCGAATGCCGGGGCGGCGAGAGTGGATGCGAGGCTGACGGCCAGTGGCAGTCGTGCCAGGCGCCAGAACGGTTTTCTTGTTGTCATCGACGCTACTCCATGTGTGTTTTTTTGTTATGGATTGGTGCGGACTATAGCCAGGAGGTAGTAGTGCTTGATCCCTCTAAAGTGTGATTTGCAGTCCGGCGAGCACTCTGGCTCGCAGGTTTGCAGACTAGCCCGATCTGGCGATTGGTAAAGCCGGGGTGAGCTGGCGCGGAGCCAGCAAATAACAAGCCAAGCGTTTGCTTGGTAGACAGGCCGGGCCTTGCGGGACCCGGCCTAAAGCGGCTCAGAGAGCGGAGAGGAAGGTGCTGCCCGTGGCCTGCCACTGGGCGATATCGACGCGGATGCGTTTCTTGTCCAGCTTGCCGACGCTGGTCTTGGGAATTTCAGTAACAACGGCGATCTGGCTGGGAATAGCCCACTTATTGATGTGACCTTGCTCTACGAAAGGCTTGAGATGCTCCTTCAGCGCCTTGGCATCCAGGGCCTGCCCGTCACGCAGCACCAGCAGGGCGAAAGGCCGCTCCCCCCACTGCGGATCGGGTACCCCGACCACCGCCACTTCGCGCACTGCCGGGTGGCGGCTGACCAGGTCCTCCAGCTCCAGGGAGGAGATCCATTCACCGCCGGTCTTGATCACGTCCTTGATGCGGTCGCGGATATCGATGAAGCCCATGCCGTCGATGGTGGCGACGTCGCCGGTGTGCAGCCAGCCACCCTCCCACAGCTCCTGGCTCTTCTCCGGTTCGCGGAAGTAACCCTGGGTCAGCCAGGGCGAACGCAGCACCAGCTCGCCCTGGGACTCGCCATCCGCCGGCAGGAACTTGCCCTCGGCGTCGATGATCGCCGCGTCCACCAGGGGCACTGGTACACCGGCCTTGATGCGGTAGGTGGTGCGCTCGTCTTCGCTGCCGGCCAGCAGCTCGTCGTTCATGTGCGCGCAGGAAATCATCGGGCAGGTCTCGGACATGCCGTAGGCCGCCGTCAGATGGATGCCACGTGCTTTGGCGGCGTCGTACAGCGAGCGGTTCAGCGAACTGCCGCCGATGATCAGCTTCCAGCCGTTGAAATCCACGCCCTGGGCGGCCTTGGCGTTCATCACCATCTGCAGGATGGTCGGCACGCAGTGGGAGAAGCTGACCTTCTCGCGACGCCACAGCTCCACCAGCAGTTCCGGATCGTAACGCCCGGGGTAGACCTGCTTGACCCCCAACATGGTGGCCACGTAGGGCACGCCCCAGGCATGCACGTGGAACATCGGGGTGATGGGCATGTACACGTCGTCGTTGGCCATCAGGCTGGGGCTGTGCACCGAGCCCATCATGCTGGCCATGGCCATGGTGTGCAGCACCAGTTGGCGGTGGGTGAAGTACACGCCCTTGGGGTTGCCGGTGGTGCCGGTCGTATAGAAGGTGGTGGCGAGGGAGTTCTCGTCGAAGTCGGGGAAGTCGTAGCGGGTGGAGGCGGCGGCCATCAGGGTTTCGTATTCGCCGACGAGGTTCGGCAGGTCGGCGCTCTTGTCGGCGGCGTCGGTCAGCAGAAGGGTCTTCTCGACCGTGGTCAACTGGCCCTCGATGGCCTTGTAGATCGGCACGAACTCGCTGTTGACCAGCACGAAGCGGTCCTCGGCGTGGTTCATGGTGTAGAGGATCTGGTCCGGCGAGAGGCGGATGTTGATGGTGTGCAGCACCGCGCCGATCATCGGGATGGCGAACATGCATTCCAGGTAACGGTGGCTGTCCCAATCCATCACCGCCACGGTGTCACCCGCCTTTACGCCGGCATCGGTCAGCAGGTTGGCCAGGCGCGCGACGCGCTCGTTGAAGGTGGCGTAGTTGTAGCGCACCAGATCGCGGTAGACGATTTCCCGGGTCTTCTCGTAGCGGCTGCCGGAGAGCAGCAGGCCTTTGATCAGCAAGGGGTACTGGTAGGCGTTGTCGGCCGGTTTGATGACTCGGGTCTGCACCATGGAAATGCACCTGCGCGCGAGGGATGTAGTTATTGATTTCTCCGCACTCTAGGGCCCTGCGTCCAGGCATAAATCAGTCAAAAGAATGATTTGCACGTGACCCTTTGGCCACTTTCGGTCACGAGATAGAATCCGCCCCATCGGCCAGTCTCGGCCCATCACCCGAAGAGGTAGGAACAAGATGTCTGAGATCGTAATCGTCAGCGGCGCCCGCACCCCGATGGGCGGTTTCCAGGGCAGCCTTTCCGGCGTTTCCGCCGTGGACCTGGGCGCGGCGGCGATCCGCGAAGCGGTGGCCCGTGCCGGCATCGACGCCGCCGACGTGCAGGAAGTGATCATGGGCTGCGTACTGCCCGCCGGTCTCAAGCAGGGCCCGGCCCGCCAGGCCTCGCTGAACGCCGGCCTGCCCGCCGCCACCGGCTGCACCACCATCAACAAGCTGTGCGGCTCCGGCATGAAGGCGGTGATGCTGGCCCACGACCTGCTCAAGGCCGGCAGCAACAGCGTGATGGTCGCCGGCGGCATGGAGAGCATGTCCAACGCGCCCTACGTGCTGGAGAAGGCCCGCACCGGCCTGCGCATGGGCCACGGCGAGATCAAGGACCACATGTTCCTCGACGGCCTCGAAGACGCCCGCACCGGTCGCCTGATGGGCTCCTTCGCCCAGGAGACCGCCGACAAGCACGGCATCACCCGCGAGGAGATGGACGCCTACGCCATCGAGTCCCTCAAGCGTGCCCAGGCCGCCATCGCCGAGGGCGCCCTCGCCGCCGAGATCGTCCCGGTCACCGTCACCACCCGCAAGGGCGAGGTAGTGGTCAAGGACGACGAGCAGCCGCTGACCGCCAACCTCGACAAGATCCCCGGCCTGCGCCCGGCCTTCCGCAAGGACGGCACCATCACCGCCGCCAACGCCAGCTCCATCTCCGACGGCGCCAGTGCCCTGATGCTGATGACCGCCGAGGAAGCCCAGCGCCGTGGCCTCAAGCCACTGGCGAAGATCGTCGGCCACGCCACCCAGAGCCAGGACCCGAGCGAATTCACCCTCGCCCCCATCGGCGCCATGACCAACCTGTTCAAGAAGATCGGCTGGACCAAGGACGATGTGGACCTGTTCGAAATCAACGAAGCCTTCGCCATGGTCACCATGCTCGCCATGCGTGAACACGGCCTGGACCACGCCAAGGTCAACGTCTACGGCGGCGCCTGCGCCCAGGGCCACCCGGTGGGCTCCACCGGCTCGCGTATCATCCTCACCCTGATCAACGCCCTGCGTAACAAGGGTGGCAAGCGCGGTGTCGCCTCGCTGTGCATCGGCGGCGGCGAAGCCACGGCCGTGGCGGTCGAGCTGCTGTAACGCGCCTCCCCGGGAAACGCAAAGGGGCTCCCGGACCACGGTCCGGGAGCCCCTTTTTCATTCAGTCTTCATGCCGGCACGCTCAGACGGGCACCGCCTTCGGCGCATGGGCCGGCGTCTTCGGGAACACCAGCGCCGCGACGAAGGTCGCCACGCCGAAGCCCGCCAGCACGAGGTACAGCCCCACCAACCCCTGGCGCGGCTCGATGAAGGCGATCATCGGGATGGCCGCTGCACTGGCGCCGAAGGACACGAAGTAGCGCAGGGCAAAGACCCGCGCCTGCCATTGCGGCGCGACGAAGTTGGCCACCATCGCGTCATTCACCGTCACCTGGCCGAACACCGCGAACATGAAGGCGGCGCCCAGGGCGATCACCATCCAGCCATCGGCGTAGGCCATCGCCACCAGCAACGGGCCCTGGCACAGGGTCATCACCACGAAGGGCAGTTTCAGGCTGCAACGGTCCAGCACCCGCCCCATCAGCAGCTGCGCCACGGCGCCGAAGGCATAGGCGATGCTGACCACGATGCCCAGGCTCTCGGGCGACGAGAACAGCTCCACCAGGCGCTCCTGGAACAGCTTCGGGTAGGTCATGGTCGAGGCGTTGAAGATCACCCCGCCGGTGGCGGTCACCAGCGCCAGCACGCCGAACACCAGGCGCATCGACACCTGCCCCGTACCGGCACCGCGCTTCGCCCCGGCAGCCGCGACGGGGGCAGCCTCGTCCCGCACGCAGAAGGCGAACCAGACGCCGATGGCCACGGACAGCGCCCCGGGCAGGATGAAGGCCGCGCGCCAGCCGAAATGGGCGGTGAGAAAGCCCGTCAGCAGCGCGGAGAAGGCCACGCCCAGGTTGCCCCACATGCCGTTCATGCCGATCTCGCGGCCACGGTTCTCCGCATGGGCCACCAGCATCGCCGTACCCACCGGGTGATAGATGGCGGCGAACACACCCACCAGCGTCAGCCCCAGCACCAGCATCGGCGTGCTGTTGCTCAGCCCGGTGAAGATGGCGGCGGCGCCAATGCCGATGAAGAAAGCCAGCATCATCTGCCGGCGGCTCCATTTGTCCCCCAGCCAGCCGGCCGGTAGCGAGCAGGCACCGAAGGCGATGAAGCCGCCCAGGGACAAGCCAATCAGTTCGGCATAGGACAGCCCGAAGGTGGCGGTCATGCCCAGCACGGCGGCAGGGAAGATGAGCATGAACATGTGGTCGATGATGTGGGCGGCGTTGATGAAACGGATGACGGTACGCGGTCGGTTCATGGCAGTTTCGCTGCGGTTTGGTTGTTGTGGACCGCCATGCTAGGTTGGCCGACCGGCAGCTTTCTGCCAAAAAGATCATCGGATCAGCCATGTTCATCGACCACCTACCGCTGGGCCGGATCGGCGCCGTTGCCCTGGACTATCCCGACAACGCCCACGTCGACCTGCACCTGCACAACCAGGCGCAGTTCCTCTATGCCGCCCAGGGGCTGATGCGCCTGGTTACCGAAGCCGGCGCCTGGGTCATTCCGCCGACCCGCGCGGTGTGGATCCCACCGGGCATCGAGCACCAGATATTCATGTCCGGGCAGGTGCAGATGCGCACCCTGTTCATCGCCGCCGAGGCCGCGCCGCCAGCGCTGGATACCTGCTGCGTGCTGGCGGTGCCGCCGCTGTTGCGCGAGCTGATCCTGCGTCTGGTGGAGCTGGAGGCACGCGACGCCGACGACGAGCACCGCACCCTGGTGCAACGCCTGATCCTCCACGAGATCGCCGCCCTGGAGCGCATGCCGCTGCACCTGCCGATGCCCCGCGACCGCCGCCTGCAGGCCATCTGCCTGGCCCTGCTGGAGACGCCGGACAGCAGCCGTACCCTCGACGACTGGAGCCTACAGGTGGGCGCCAGCACCCGCACCCTGTCCCGCCTGTTCGCCCAGGAGCTGGGCATGAACTTCAACGACTGGCGCCAGCAGCTGCGCCTCACCGAGGCCCTGCCGCGCCTGCTGGCCGGGCACAGTGTGCAGAAGGTCGCCAGCGACCTGGGCTACGGCAGCGGCCGCGCCTTCAGCGCCATGTTCCGCCGCCTGCTGGGGGAAAACCCGAGGGAATACGTCGCCAGCCTGGGCTTGCTGGCGACGCTGGAGAAGGCGTGATGGGTTTCGCGGAGCTCTACCCATCCTACGTATACCTGTGCCCTGCGTTGCGGTGATGGTTTTGCGGAGTGCAGCCCCTCACTTCATCGAAGTGAACGCCAGCTTGACCCCCAGCCCCACCAGCACCGCACCCATCAGCCGGTCGAACCAGTGGCCCATGCGAGCGAAGCCGCTGCGCACCCGTTGCTGGCTGAACAGCAGTGCCACCAGGCAGAACCAGATCGCCGTGGCACAAGCCAGGTAGAGGCCGTAGCCGGCCTGGATGGTCAGCGGTGTGTGCGGGTTGATGACCACGGTGAACAGCGAGAGGAAGAACAGCGTCGCCTTGGGGTTCAGGCCATTGGTGATGAAGCCGGTAACGAAGGCCCCGCGCGGGCTGCGCTCGGCGGCGGTGAGGTCGGCCTCGGTGGCGACCGGGTCCGCCGGCTTGGCGCGCAGTGCCTTGATACCGATGTACAGCAGGTAGGCCGCCGCCAGCCACTTCAGGGCGTTGAAGGCGACGATGGACTGGGAAACGATCAAGCCGATGCCCAGCAGCGAATAGGCCACGTGGACGAAAATGCCGGTGCCCACGCCTATGG
>BATO01000002.1 GCA_000474255.1 Aquipseudomonas alcaligenes MRY13-0052 | reverse complement strand
CGATCACAAGCCGGAACTGGACCAGGAAATGCCCCTGGTCTCGCACCTCACCGAACTGCGTACCCGCCTGCTGCGCTGCGTGGCCGCGATCTTCCTGATCTTCGCCGGGCTGTTCTACTTCGCCCAGAAGATCTACACCCTGGTCTCCGCGCCGCTGCGCCAGTACCTGCCCGAAGGCGCGACCATGATCGCCACCGACGTGGCATCGCCCTTCCTCACGCCGTTCAAGCTGACCATGGTGGTGGCACTGTTCCTCGCCATGCCGGTGATCCTGCATCAGGTCTGGGGCTTCATCGCGCCCGGCCTGTACAAGCACGAGAAACGCATCGCCATGCCCCTGCTGGTCTCCAGCATCGTGCTGTTCTACGCCGGCATGGCCTTCGCCTACTTCCTGGTGTTCCCGCTGATCTTCCACTTCTTCGCCAGCGTCACTCCTGAAGGCGTGTCGATGATGACGGACATCAGCAGCTACCTCGATTTCGTCATGACCCTGTTCTTCGCCTTCGGTGTCGCCTTCGAGATCCCGGTGGCCGTGGTGCTGCTGATCTGGATCGGCGTCGTCGACGTCGCCTACCTGAAGAAGATCCGCCCCTATGTGATCATCGGCTGCTTCGTGGTCGGCATGATCCTCACCCCGCCGGACATCTTCTCCCAGACCCTGCTGGCGATCCCCATGTGGCTGCTGTTCGAGGTCGGCGTGTTCTTCGGCGGCCTGATCCGCAAACGTGGCGATCACCCCGAGGACAGCACCGACGAGCCCGGCGACCAGCCGCCCGCCACCCAGCCGTGAACCTGCTGCTGCTCGAAGAGGGCGACCTGATCGCCCCCGATCGCGCCCTGCTGCAGGGTCGTCGCCTCAAGCACCTGCATGAAGTGCACCGCGCCGAAGCCGGCGACAGCCTGCGCGTCGGCCTGCTCGGCGGCGCCATGGGCGAAGGTCGCCTGCTGAGCCTGGAGGCCGACCGCGCCGAACTGCAGTTCAGCCTGGAACAGGCGCCACCGGCCAAGCTGCCGCTCACCCTGCTGCTGGCCCTGCCACGGCCGAAGATGCTGCGCCGCGTGTTGCAGACGGTCGCCGCCATGGGCGTGCCGCGCCTGGTGCTGCTCAACAGCTACCGGGTGGAAAAGAGCTTCTGGCAAACCCCCTTCCTCGAACCCGACGCCATCCGCGAACAGCTCATCCTCGGCCTGGAGCAGGCCCGCGACACGGTGCTGCCCGAGGTGGTGATCGAGAAGCGCTTCAAGCCCTTCGTCGAGGATCGCCTGCCCGCCATCACCGCCAACACCCTCGGCCTGGTCGGCCACCCCGGCCCCTGGCCCGCCTGCCCGCGCGCGGTGGAAGGCCCCATCACCCTGGCCATAGGCCCGGAAGGTGGCTGGATTCCCTACGAGGTGGAAAAGCTTCAGGAAGCCGGCCTCGACCCGGTGCAACTGGGTGAGCGCATCCTGCGCGTGGAAACCGCCGTCACCGCCCTGCTCGCCCGCCTGTTCTGAAGCCTCTGGCTTCAAGCCGCGCCTGCGCCTGCCGATAACCCCAGCACTGCCTCGTTCGCTGGAGAAGTCCT
The DNA here is from genome assembly GCA_000474255.1 of Aquipseudomonas alcaligenes MRY13-0052. Classification (GTDB taxonomy): domain Bacteria; phylum Pseudomonadota; class Gammaproteobacteria; order Pseudomonadales; family Pseudomonadaceae; genus Metapseudomonas; species Metapseudomonas solani. The sequence goes on along the minus strand of BATO01000002.1, from coordinate 196,691 downwards.
CATGTTCCGCTGGTTCGGCAATATCAGTGTCAACCTCAAGCTGACCCTTGGCTTCGGCCTGGTACTGCTGCTCACCGTGCTCATCACCCTCACCGGCTGGCTGGCCCTCGACGCCACCCTGCAGCGCGGCGACAAGCTCGGCGCCAGCGCCAAGCTCAGCGAGATGACCAAGGACCTGCGCATCGCCCGCCAGGAGTATCAGGTCAAACAGGAACCGGCGACGGCCGACAAGGTCAACGCCGCGCTCATGGCAATGGAGGCCTTCGCCCGGGAACTGGACAAGGAACTCAGCGACCCCGAGGACCACGCCCTCATCGAACAGGAGGAAGCCGCGCTCAGCGCCTACAGGCAGGCCTTTGGCCAGCTCGGCCAGGCGTACCAGGCCCGCGAGGCAGCGCGCACCCAACTGGGTGCCAGCGCCGACGCAGCCGTCCAGGCCATTGGTGAAATCGAGCAGCGCATCCTCGCCGATATCGCCCTGGACGAAGCCTCGCGACTCGACCAGTACCGCCAGCTCAGCGAACTGCGCCTCTCGGTGCAGCAGGCGCGCTTCCAGGTGCGTGGCTACACCTACAGCAACGACCCGAGCCTGGAGCAGGCAGCTCTCAGCGCCGTGGACACCGCCCTGGCCGGCCAGGCCAAACTCGGCGAAACCCTCGGCGAGGACGAAGACCTGGCCAAGGTCGCCGTCGGCCTCAAGGCCTACCGCGCCGCCATCGGCGCCTTCCGCAGCTCCACCGACGCCACTCTGGTGCAGGCCCAGGCCATGAGTACTCTGCGCGACAAGCTGTTGCAGATCAGCAACCAGTTGTTCGACAGCCAGTCCGCCAAACGCGAGCGGGAGTCCACCCAGACACGCACCCTGCTGCTGGCCGCCATCGCCATCGCCCTGGCCATCGGTGTCGCCGCCGCCGTGATGATCACCCGGCAGATCGTCCTGCCCCTGCAGCGCACCCTGGCCGTGGCCGAGCGCATCGCCTCGGGCGACCTCAGCGAAGACCTCAAGGTCGAGCGCGCCGACGAGCTCGGCCAACTGCAGAAGAGCATGCAGCGCATGACCCTGAGCCTGCGCGAGCTGATCGGCCACATCCGCGACGGCGTCACGCAGATCGCCAGCGCCGCCGAGCAGCTCTCCGCCGTTACCGGGCAGACCAGCGCCGGGGTCAACAACCAGAAGGTCGAGACCGACCAGGTCGCCACCGCCATGAACGAAATGGCCGCCACCGTGCAGGAGGTCGCGCGCAATGCCGAGCAGGCCTCCGAGGCCGCCAGCTCCGCCGACCGCCTGTCCCGCGAGGGCGAGGTGGCGGTCAACGACGCAGTGGAGCAGATGGATCGCCTGGCCACCGAAGTGGGCCGCTCCAACGACGCCGTCGGCCGCCTCAAGCAGGAAAGCGACAAGATCGGCAGCGTGCTCGACGTGATCAAGTCCGTGGCCGAACAGACCAACCTGCTGGCCCTCAACGCCGCCATCGAGGCCGCCCGCGCGGGCGATGCCGGGCGCGGTTTCGCCGTGGTCGCCGACGAGGTGCGGGGCCTGGCCCAACGCACGCAGAAGTCCACCGAGGAGATCGAGGAACTGATCGCCGGCCTGCAAAGCGGCACCCAGCAGGCCGCCAGCCTGATGGACACCAGCCGCAGCCTGACCGAAAGCACCGTCGAGCTGACCCGCCGAGCGGGCCGCCGCCTGGGCACCATCGCCCAGGCCGTCTCCACCATCCAGCAGATGAACCAGCAGATCGCCGCAGCCGCCGAGCAACAGGGCGCGGTGGCCGAGGAGATCAACCGCAGCGTGATCAACGTGCGCGACATCTCCGAGCAGACCGCCTCCGCCAGCGAGGAAACCGCCGCCTCCAGCGTCGAACTGGCGCGCCTGGGCAACGAACTGCAATCGATGGTCTCGCGCTTCCGCGTATAACCCGCCAGCCCTGGCACGCACCTCGCGGCCAGGGCGCAACGCCCATGCAGGCTTGCGGCGCCGCTACGCCGCCAGCTACTCTCCCGCACCTTGCGTCCCTGGTCGCAGCTCCGGTGGCCCTTCAGCCAGCCACCCGCGCCCAGCTCCAACAACTCGAAAGACGCCCCTACCCCACTCGAACACGGCAGCGCCACAAGCACTGCCGTGCGCAGCTCATTTCCGGGAGAAATCCATGTACCACTGGTGTACGCAACTGCTGGCCAACCTCACCGTCAGCAAAAAACTCGTGGCCGGCTTCGGCCTGGTCCTGCTGCTCACCCTCACGGTGATGCTCACCGGCATCCACGGCATCGACCGCATGATCGCCAGCAGTGACGAGATGGTCGCCGTCGGCGCCGTGGACAACCTGATCAAGGACGCCCGCGCCGAGCGCCTGCAATTCCTCGCCAACGGCGACATGCAGCACGCGAAGAACATCGAGGAACTGGTCGACCGCATGCTCAAGCAGAACGAGCAGATGCGCCCGCAGTTCGCCGAAGGGGAAGGCGCACGCCGCCTGGAAGGGCTCAACGCCGCCGTACTCGCCTACCGCCAGTCCCTGGGCGACCTGATCCGCGCCCAGGAAACCCGCAACGCCGCCCGCGCCGTGCTGGTCAAATCCGCCGAGTCCAGCCTGCAAGTGTTCGAGAAGCTGCAGAACCAGCTGTTCGACGAGCTGGCGCTCAACAGCAGCGACAGCCAATTGCTGGGCCAGGCCCGCGAGGTGTTCGAGCTGAACCGCCAGCTGCTATCGATCCGCTATTTAGTGCGCGGCTTCGTCTTCCAGCAGACCCCCGAATCGGAGCAACCGGCCCTCGCGGCGCTGGCCACCATGCAGGCCGACCTGCAGAAGGCCATCGCCGGCACCAGCGGCGAGCGCCTGGAAGCCCTGCAGAGTGCGCAGCAGTCCTTCACCGCCTACCAGGACGCCATCCGCCTGTTCGGCAACGGCGCCGCTGCCAGCCGCCAGGCCAGCGCCACCATGGCCGACCACGCCCAGGTCATGCGCGACCTCAGCCAGGCGCTGTACAGCCAGCAAGTGGACGAGCGCAGCGGTGACGCCAGCGCCGCCAGCGGCCAGTTGCTGGTCACCACCCTGTTCGCCGTGCTCCTGGCCATCGGCGCCGCCTGGGTCATCACCCGGCAGATCATCCAGCCGCTGCGCCAGAGCCTGGCCTTCGCCGAACGCATCGCCCAGGGTGATCTCGGTGGCCAACTGCAGGCCGACCGTCGCGACGAGCTCGGCCAGCTGCAGCGCTCCCTGCAGGCCATGGCCGGCAACCTGCGCCAGCTGATCAGCCACATCGGCGACGGCGTCACCCAGATCGCCAGCGCCGCCGAGCAGCTCTCCGCCGTTACCGAGCAGACCAGCGCCGGGGTCAACAGCCAGAAGGTCGAGACCGACCAGGTCGCCACCGCCATGAACGAGATGGCCGCCACCGTGCAGGAAGTCGCGCGCAACGCCGAGGAAGCCTCCGAAGCCGCCCTCGCCGCCGACCGCGAAGCCAATGCCGGCAACCGCATGGTGCTGGAGGCGGTGCAGCAGATGGACCGCCTGGCCACCGAAGTGGCGCGCTCCACCGAATCGGTGCAACAGCTCAAGCGCGAGAGCGAGAAGATCGGCAGCGTGCTCGACGTGATCAAGGCCGTGGCCGACCAGACCAACCTGCTGGCCCTCAACGCCGCCATCGAGGCCGCCCGCGCAGGCGAAGCCGGCCGTGGTTTCGCCGTGGTCGCCGACGAGGTACGCGGGCTGGCCCAGCGCACGCAGAAATCCACCGAAGAAATCCAGGAGCTGATTGGCGGCCTGCAGAACGGCACCCAGCAGGCCGCGAGCATGATGGAAAGCAGCCGCGCCCTCACCGACAGCACCGTGGAACTGGCGCGCCGCGCCGGTGATTCCCTGGCCAGCATCACCCGCACCGTGTCCACCATCCAGGCGATGAACCAGCAGATCGCCGCGGCCGCCGAGGAGCAGAGCGCAGTGGCCGAGGAGATCAACCGCAGCGTGATCAGCGTGCGCGACGTTTCCGAGCAGACCGCCGCTGCCAGCGAAGAGACCGCCGCCTCCAGCGTCGAGCTGGCGCGCCTGGGCAACGAGCTGCACACCATGGTCGGGCGCTTCCGCGTCTGACAAAACGGCGCCCCGGGGGTAGGATCACGCGGTCATCCTTCCCCCAAGGCCCCCGTCATGCGCCCACTGACCATCGACCTCGACGAACTGGCCTTCGCCCTCAACACCAACGGAGAAGATCTGGATCACTACCTGGATCTTCTGAGCGGCAAGGTCCTCTTGATGTACTCGGAAGTTCCAGACCCCGAAGTTGCGGATCTGCTTGAATCCGAACCCGAGCGAATGCTGCTGATCGAGCCGATCACTTCGGCAACCGGCTTCACCATCATGGAAGACTTCATACAGACGGTGACGCAGCAGGAAATCTATCTTGCCCTCGAACACGCCCTGTCTGGCCGGAAGCCGTTCAGAACATTCAAGAACGTGCTTATGGGTTATCCGGACGTACTGCAGGCCTGGTACACCTTCGAAGCCAATGCCATCCGGCAACTGGCGCTGGACTGGCTTGAGGAAAATGACCTGTATCCCGCCAACGAACCTCGCGATGCATAGCCTGCAAAATCTCGCTGATTCGCCACACCATGAAAAAGGGCCGCATCGCGGCCCTTTTTCGTTACAGCACCTGGCGCAGGAAGGATTGCGCGCGCGGGTCCTGTGGCTGGTCGAAGAACTGCGCCGGCGGCGCGTCCTCCAGCAACTTGCCGTGGTCGAAGAACAGCACGCGGTCGGCCACTTCGCGGGCGAAGCCCATCTCGTGGGTGACGCAGACCATGGTCATGCCCTCGACGGCCAGCTGCTTCATCACGTCCAGCACCTCGCCGACCATTTCCGGGTCCAGCGCCGAGGTGGGCTCGTCGAACAGCATCACCTTGGGCTCCATGCACAGGGCACGGGCGATGGCCACGCGCTGCTGCTGGCCGCCGGAGAGGCGCGAGGGGTACTCGTCGACCTTCTGCGAAATGCCGACCTTGGCCAGCAGCGCCCGGGCCTTCTCCTCGCGCTCGGCCTTGCCGCGCTTGCGCACGACCTTCTGCGCCAGGCAGAGGTTCTCCAGCACCGTCATGTGGGGGAACAGGTTGAAGTGCTGGAACACCATGCCCACCTCGCGGCGGTAGGCGTTCACGTCGGTCTTCGGGTTGGCGAGGTCGACGCCGTCGATGCTCACCGAGCCGGAGTCCAGCTCTTCCAGGCCATTGAGGCAACGCAGGAAGGTGGACTTGCCGGAACCGGACGGGCCGATCACCACCACCACTTCGCCACGGGCCACCTGGGTGGTGACGTTATCCACCGCGCGCACCTCATGGCCACGGGCATCGAAGACTTTTATCAGCTCACGGACTTCAATCACTTTGCGCAAGCCTCCGTTCCAGGCGGTTGGCGATCTGCGACAGGGGCAGGTTGATCACCAGGTACAGGGCGGCGACGCAGAACCAGATCTCGAAGGTCGAGAAGGAGGTGGTGATCGCCTCGCGGCCGCTCTTGGTCAACTCGGTGATGGCGATGACCGACACCAGCGAGGTGTCCTTGACCAGGCTGATGAACTGCCCGGCCAGGGGCGGCAGCACGCGTTTGAAGGCCTGGGGCAGGATCACGTGGCGCATCGACTGCCCGGAAGACAGGCCGAGGGAGCGCGCCGCCTCGTTCTGCCCACGGGCGATGGACTGCACGCCGGCACGGACGATCTCGCCGACGTAGGCGCCGGTGAACAGCGCCAGCGCCGCCACCCCGGCGAACTCGCGGGACAGGTCGAGCACGGTGCCGATGAAGAAATAGAAGATGAAGATCTGCACCAGCAGCGGCGTGCCGCGCACCAGCTCGACATAGACGGTGGAGAGGTCGCGCAGGGTGGGGTTCGGCGAAAGCCGGCAGAGGCCGGTGAACAGGCCGATGGCCAGGCCGAAGGCACCGGAAAGGACGGATATCCACAGGGTGGTCCAGAGGCCCCAGAGCAGCGGCCCGGCGGCCCAGTGGCGGGTCACGCCGACCACATCGCCCTCGGCGACGTCATCGCCCTGGGAAACCTGCAGGCTGTCCTTGGCGATGACCAGCTGCTGTTCCTCGCCGGCATCGTTGACCAGCGTCACCCGGGCGTTGGCGCCCTCCTCGGCGATGGCATCGACCCGCGCGTACTCGGCGGCGCGCTGGGCTTCTTCGGCGTGGTAGGCGAAGTACTGCGGCACGCGGTTCCAGCGCCACTCGTACGAAATCAGGGAGGTTGAATACCAGAGGCCATAGGCGACCACGACCAGGATCAGGCCGGTCAGTACGTGCCAGGGCCAGGTGCGACGTTGTTTTCTAGTCACGGGCTATCTCTTTCATGGCGGGAGGCCATAGAAGGCAAAAAGGCAGGCCCGGCCTCGTGAGCCGGAACCTGCCGTCTGCAGCGTGAAGCGTCAGGGCTTCGCGGCTGCGATTACTCCATATCCTTCAGCCAGGCGGTGTTCTTGAACCACTTGGCATGGATGCGATCGTAGGTGCCGTCCTTCTGGATCTGGTGCAGCCAGTTGTTGATCCAGTTGATGCTGTCGTAGTCACCCTTCTTCAGGCCGAAGGCCAGGGGCTCGTAAGTGAAGGGCTCTTCCAGGTACACCAGCTTGCCGGCGCCGGCCTTGTTCACCGCGACCACGTTGTAGGGGGCGTCGTAGATGAAGGCATCGGCTTTGCCGTTGACCACGTCCATCACCGCTTCCTGCTCGTTGTCGAAGCCGTTGTACTTGGCCTTGGCGATCAGCTTCTTGGCGACCATCTCGCCGGTGGTGCCGATCTTCGAGGTGATGCGGTACTGGGCGTCGTTCAGGTCCTTGTAGGACTTGATCTTGCCTTCCAGCTCCTTGCGGATCAGCAGGGTCTGGCCGACCACGATGAAGGGCTCGGAGAAGTTGAGGCGCAGGTTGCGCTCCTGGGTCAGGGTCATGCCGGAGCCGATCATGTCGAACTTGTCGGTCAGCAGGGCCGGGATGATGCCGTCGTAGCTGGTGGAAACCAGTTCCAGCTTGACGCCCATCGCCTTGGACATGGCCTTGAGCAGGTCGACTTCGAAGCCAATGATCTCGCCACGCTTGTTGGTCATTTCGAAGGGCATGTAGGTCGGGTCCATGCCGACGCGGAGGGTGCCGCGCTTGACCGCATCATCGACGACGCCAGCGTGTGCCAGGCCGGTGACGGCGCAGGCGGAGAGCAACAGGGATGCGAGAAGCTTCTTCATTCTTACTCCTGATTGGGCAGATCGTTTTATTGTTGGCAGCCCACGGACGACGGGCAGGCGGCAGATGCTAACCGCCCGCGCCGTGGATGGCGAGTCAGAGGCAAGAAGTACGCCAGATTCTGACGGGTGGAGCGCGAGGCCTAGCTTTCCAGCAGGAAGGTGACCGGGCCGTCATTCACCAGGTGCACCTGCATGTCGGCGCCGAAGCGGCCGGTCGCCACCTGCGGGTGCTTGAGGCGTGCCTGCGCCACCAGGTAGTCGAACAACTCCTCGCCCAGGGCGGGCGGCGCGGCACTGGAAAAGCTCGGGCGCAGGCCGCTGCGAGTGTCGGCGGCCAGGGTGAACTGGGACACCAGCAGCAGGCCGCCCCCCACCGCGCCGAGGGAGAGGTTCATCTTGCCCTCGGCATCGGCGAACACCCGGTAGTTGAGCAGCTTGTGCAGCAGCTTGTCGGCGCTGGCCTGGCTGTCCTGGGGCTCGACACCCACCAGCACCAGCAGGCCCTGGTCGATGGCACCGATGGTTTCGCCAGCGACGTCCACGCGGGCCGCGGAGACCCGTTGCAGCAAGCCCTTCATCAGGCCTCTTCTTCCGGCGGCAGGTCCAGCAGGCGGCGGGCGATCTGGTCGGTGGCGCGCACCAGCGCATCGGTGATGCCCGGCTCGGACGCAGCGTGGCCGGCATCACGGACGATCTGCAGCTCGCTGTTGGGCCAGGCCTGGTGCAGTGCCCAGGCATTGTCCAGCGGGCAGATCACGTCGTAGCGGCCGTGCACGATGATGCCCGGCAGGTGGGCGATCTTGTGCATGTCGCGCAGCAACTGGTTGGGCTCGAGGAAGGCATCGTTGACGAAGTAGTGGCACTCGATGCGGGAGATGGACAGCGCGCGCATCGGCTCGCTGAAGCGCTCCACCACCGGGCCGCTGGGGCGCAGTGTGGCGGTGCGACCTTCCCAGGTGGACCAGGCCTTGGCGGCGTGCATCTGGGCGATCTGGTCGCTCCCGGTCAGGCGCTTGTGGAAGGCCTGCAGCAGGTCGCCCTGCTCTTCGGCCGGGATCGGCGCGACGTAGTCTTCCCAGTAATCGGGGAACAGGCGGCTGGCGCCACCCGCCTGGTAGAACCAGGTGATCTCCTGGGGACGGCAGAGGAAGATGCCACGCAGGATCAGCGCCTGCACACGTTCCGGGTGTGCCTGGGCATAGGCCAGGGACAGGGTCGAGCCCCAGGAGCCACCGAACAGTACCCACTTGTCGATGCCCAGGTGCTCGCGGATGCATTCCAGGTCGGCCACCAGGTCCCAGGTGGTGTTCTTCTCCAGGCTGGCGTGGGGCGTCGAACGGCCACAGCCGCGCTGGTCGAAGGTGACGATGCGGTACAGGTTGGGGTCGAAGAAGCGGCGGCTCAGGGCGTCGCAACCGGAGCCCGGGCCGCCGTGGATGAACACCACCGGCAGGCCGTCGGGCGAACCGCTCTCGTCGACGTAGAGCACATGCGGTTCGTCCACCGCCAGCTCGTGACGGGCGTAGGGCTTAATCTCCGGAAACAAAGTCTGCATTCTGGGCTCCGATACTCTGCGTAAGCTCGACCCCTTGCGGGTCTCCGCCACCTGTCCTGCCGGGCATCATAACGAGGAAAAGGGAGTTAGGCATGTCACCTGGGAAGATGATTTTCGCGATCGCATTGATTCTAGTCGCGCTCACCGGGTGCGGCCGCGACGATCCCGCCGCTGCGCTGGATGCCGCGGTACAACAGCTGCAGGACAACCTCGAAGCGAAGAAGACCAGCGCGGTGATCGACCAGTTGCACCCGCAGTTCAGCGCCCAGCAGGAGTTCGACCGCGAATGGGCCAAACGCACCATGACGCTGTTGTTCCTGCGTCACAAGAATGTGCGCATCCTGGCCCTGGGCAAGGCCAACCGCATCGACCCGACCTACAGTACCAAGGGCTACACCGAGGCCCAGGTGGGGCTGGCCGGCGCCGAGGGGTTGCTCCCCGACGCCGCGCGGCACTACGCCGTGAAGCTCGAATGGTGGCTGGAGGACGGCGAATGGAAACTGGCACGGCTCACCTGGGAATAGCCCCCAAGCTGCAACACCGCATCCGCGCCGCCGGCCTGCTGGTGGAGGGCGGGCGCATCCTGCTGGCCAAGCACGTGGTCGGCGACGACACCTACTGGATACCACCGGGCGGAGGCTTCGAATCGGATACCGATGCCTGCACCCGCGACACGGTGAAGCGCGAGTTCTTCGAAGAGACAGGACTGGTGGTGGAAGTCGGCCCGCTGGTCTACGTCCGCGAGTTCGCCGAACCGGCCATGGGCCGCTTCCATATGGAGCTGTTCTACCGCATCGACGCCCACCACGGCGAACCCACCCTGGCCAACCTCAAGGGCCTGGGCGGCGACGAATTCGACATCCGCGAGCTGGCCTGGATCAGCCGCGAAGAACTGGCCGCCCTGCCCTTCTACCCCGCCGAGCTGCTGGACGACACCTGGGACCGCATCGCGCCCACCTTGCCCACCATCCGCCATCTCGGGTTGCAGACCTAGCCCGGAACGGCTCCTGTGGCAGCGAACTCATACGCGAAAAAAACGAACGGTGGGCTGAAGCGGAGCCCGCCCGGCCCACCCTACGAGAGTGCCGCTCCGGCCATCGATGGGATTCGCTGCGCTCTTCCCATCCTACGAAAGCCCTTCACCGCACGGCCCTTTCCAGGCGCCCAAGGGTTCGTGCCTCCTCCACCGCATGGGTTTCGCTTCGCTCTACGCCATCCTACGAAAGCCCGTGCGCACCACGTGGTGATGCGCTGGACGAAGAAAGTTGGAGCAGCCGCCAACGCCCCTCCAGGAGGCCGAACGCAGTCGTTGCGCCGGGGGACGAGCGGCATGGATGCCGCGAGAGGCGAGCCAGGCCATGGATGGCCCATCGCGCCGGCCCCCAGACGACGCTTGCGGCGAACGCACTTCAGTGCGGCCCGAAGGGCGAGCGTAGCGAGTAACGACGATGGAGTGAGGGAACCCGACGCAGTCGGGCCGGATGATGGGGCAAGTTTTTTGGTTCCTTTTCACCGGGCTGGCGTTCCAGCGATTGGAAAAGGGACTCGCCCGGGAGGGCGAAACCAGAAGCACCAACAAAACTCGGCAATCAGCTGGGCTTAGTTCTTCTAGCAACACTTAACGCAGACAGAGCCAATTCATTCGCCCATGGCCGCAACACGGCCCCAGCAACGTAGCCCGGGCTTCAGCCCGGGAAAGATGGCGCGTGCCAGGCTCCCCGGGCTATAGCCCGGGCTACCTCTACGAAAGCCTTCGTGCCGTTACTTCCCGTACCGCTCCCGCCCCCAGGCGAGCATCGCCAGCAGCAGTTGGCGGATGACCTTGCGGGTGGGCACGGCGAGGTCTTCGCGGAAGGCGAAGGGTTCGACTTCGTTCATGTAGGTGCGCTGGGCCAGTTCCAGCTGCACGGCGTGGATGTGCTGGTCCGGCTCACCGTAATGGCGGGTGATGTGGCCGCCCTTGAAGCGGCCGTTGAGCACGTGGCTGTAGCCCTCGGCGCGGGCGCAGACGCTTACCAGGGCGTCCGCCAGGCCGGGGTCGCAGCTGGCGCCGGCGTTGGTGCCGAGGTTGAAGTCCGGCAGGTGGCCGTCGAACAGGCGCGGGATGAAGGCGCGGATGGAATGGGCGTCGAACAGCAGGGCGTAGCCGAACTCGCGCTTGAGCCGCGCCAGCTCCTCGGCGATATGGCCGTGATAGGGCCCCCAGATACCTTCCAGGTAGCCGGCACGCTCCTCGGCCGAAGGCTCCGCGCCGTCACGGAACAGCGGCTGGCCGTCGAACATCACGTCGGGGAACAGCCCGGTGGTGGCGGTGGCGTAGAGCGGCTTGTCGTCCGCCGGGCGGTTGAGGTCGATGACGTAGCGCGAGTAGTTGGCGGCCAGCAACCCGGCACCCAGTTCGGCGGCGAAGTCGTAGAGCAGCGGGATGTGCCAGTCGGTGTCGATCAGCGAGCGTGCGCCGTCGACCAGGCCGGCCTCCACCGCCGGGGTCAGGCGGGTGCCGGGGTGCGGCATGCTGATCAGCAGCGGCACGCGGCCGGGGGTGAAGTCGAGGACGTTATCCAAGGTCGATCTCCTGTCCGTGGCGCACCACCCGCTTGGGCAGGTCGCCGCCGAGCCAATAGGCCAGTTGCGCCGGGCGCTCGATGTCCCAGGCGACGAAGTCGGCGAGCTTGCCCGCCTCCAGGCTGCCGCAACGCTCGGCCAGGCCCAGGGCGCGGGCGGCGTTGAGGGTGACGCCGGCCAGGGCCTCTTCCGGGGTCAGGCGGAACGAGGTACAGGCCATGTTGAGCATCAGGCGCAGCGACAGCGCCGGCGAGGTGCCGGGGTTGAGGTCGCTGGCCACCGCCATGGCCACGCCGTGGCGGCGCAGGGCCTCGATGGGCGGCAGCTGGGTCTCGCGCAGCAGGTAGAAGGCGCCGGGCAGCAGCACGGCGACGGTGCCGGCGGCAGCCATGGCGATGGCGTCTTCCTCGGTCATGTACTCCAGGTGGTCGGCCGACAGCGCGCCATAGCGCGCCGCCAGGCTGGAGCCGTGCAGCGACGACAGCTGCTCGGCGTGCAGCTTGACCGGCAGGCCCAGCCCGCGCGCGGCCTGGAACACCCGCTCGACCTGGGCCGGGGAGAAGGCCAGGTGCTCGCAGAAGGCATCCACCGCATCCACCAGGCCTTCACCGGCCAGTTGCGGCAGGATCTCGGTGCATACCCGCTCGATGTAGTCATCGGCACGCCCGGCGTATTCCGGTGGCAGCGCATGGGCGGCCAGGCAGGTGGTGGTCACCGTCAGCGGCAGCGCTTCGGCGAGGCGCCGGGCGACCCGCAGCATCTTGCGCTCGCTGGCCAGGTCCAGGCCGTAGCCGGATTTCACCTCCAGGGTGGTGACGCCGTCGCGCAGCAGCTGCCGGGCGCGTGTCACCGCGCTGGCCAGCAACTCATCCTCGCTGGCCTCGCGGGTGGCGCGCACGGTGCTGGCGATGCCACCGCCCCTGGCGGCGATCTCGGCGTAGCTGACACCCTCCAGGCGCTGTTCGAACTCGGCGCTGCGGTCGCCTCCGAACACCAGGTGGGTGTGGCAGTCGATCAGCCCCGGGGTGACCCAGGCGCCGCCCAGGTCGATGCGCTCGGCGCCCGTGGTGTCGGGCGCCTCGGCCAGCGGACCGACCCAGCGGATCAGCTCGCCGTCGGTGAGCAGGGCCCCGTCCTCGATCATCGAGTAGCGCCCGCCCTGCAGGGTGGCGAGACGGCAGCCGTGCCAGAACCTCTTCATTGCAATCCTCCTGTCCGTGTGGAAACCGTTTCCAGGGCCGGCCCGTCGCGCAGCAGCGCCACGGCCGAACCGATGTCGGGGGCCAGCCAGCGGTCCTCCTCGTAGGCCGGCACCCGCTCACGCAGCAACGCCCGGGCGGCCGCCGTGCCGGCACCGGTGGCCAGCTCGCCGAGAAACTCCTGGGCCTGGGCGGCCAGTAGGTACTCGATGGCCAGTATCTGCCGGCAGTTGCCCAGGGCGCGGCCGAGCTTCAGCGCGGCGCTGGTGCCCAGGCTGAGGTGGTCTTCCTGCAGGCCGGAGGTGACGAAGTTGTCCACCACCGCCGGCTGCGCCAGGTGGCGGTTCTCGCCGGCCAGGGCGGCGGCCACGTACTGCAGGATCATCATCCCCGAGTTGACCCCGGGCCGGCTGACGAGGAAGGCCGGCAGGCCGCTGACCAGCGGGTTGACCAGGCGATCCAGGCGCCGCTCGGCGATGCCGCCCAACTCGGCCACGGCTATGGCCAGCAGGTCGGCGGCCATGGCCACGGACTCGCCGTGGGGGTTGGCCTGGGAGATCACCCGGTAGTGGTCCGGCGTGCCCAGCACCAGCGGGTTGTCGTTGGCGGAATTGAGCTCGGTCTCCACCTGGCGCGCGGCGTGGTCGAACTGGTCGCGGCAGGCGCCGTGCACCTGGGGGATCGAGCGGATGCTCAGGGCGTCCTGGGTGCGCAGGCCCTGGCTGGCGGCGATCACCTCGCTGCCGGCGAGCAGCGCGCGCAGGTTGGCGCCGACCTTCTGCATGCCTGGGTGCGGCTTGAGTTCGAGTATCGCCGGGTCGAAAGCGGCGAGCTGGCCGCGCAGGGCCTCGAAGCTCATGGCGCCGATCACGTCGGCCCAGCGCAGCAGGTGCTCCAGGTCGGCCAGGGCCAGGCAGGCCAGGCCGGTCATGCAGGGCAGGCCGTTGACCAGGCAGAGCCCGTCCTTGGCGCCCAGCTGCAGCGGTTGCAGCCCTTCGGCGGCCAGCGCCTGGGCGGCCGGCACCACGACACCGCGATGGCTCACCTCGCCGACGCCCAGCAGGGCGATGCCGACATGGGCCATGTGGGTCAGGTAGCCCACCGAGCCCTGGGACGGCACGCACGGGGTGATGCCGCGGTTGAGCAGGTTGAGCAGCCCTTCCACCACCTGCGGCTGCAGCCCGGACTTGCCCTGGCTGTAGTTGGCGATGGCGCAGCAGATGATGGCGCGGGTCTGCTCGTCCTCCAGCACCGGGCCGACGCCGCAGGCGTGGCTGAGCAGGGTGTTGCGCGACAGCGCGGCGAGCTGGTCGCCCTCCAGCAGGATGTCGCTCAGGGCCCCCAGGCCGGTGCTGATGCCATAGGCGCGCTCGCCACGCTCGACGATGCGGCGGACGATGGCGTGGGCGTTGTCGATGCGCGCCCAGGCTGCCGGGGCCAGCTCCAGGCGCCGGCCGTCACGGGCCACATCGACCACGTCGCGCCAGCGCAGCGGGCCGTTGCCGAAGACGGTGGTTTCAAGGGTGGTGCTGCTGGTCTTCACGGTATCCATGCCGCCCTCACAGGTTGGCCACACGGCGCTGGACGAAACGGTCGACGTAGTCGTCAGCAGGCTGGTGGAGGATTTCACGGGGCGCGCCGACCTGGATCAGCTGGCCGTCCTTGAGGATGGCGATGCGGTTGCCGATGCGCACCGCCTCGTCGAGGTCGTGGGTGATGAAGACGATGGTCTTGTTCAGGCCCTTCTGCAGCTCCAGCAACTGGTCCTGCATGTCGGCGCGGATCAGCGGGTCGAGGGCGCTGAAGGCTTCGTCCATGAGGATGATGTCGGTGTCCGCCGCCAGCGCCCGGGCCAGGCCCACGCGCTGGCGCATGCCGCCGGACAGTTGATGCGGGTAGGACTTCTCGTAGCCGGCCAGGCCGACCGTGGTGATCCAGTGCTGGGCGCGCTCCTGGCACTGCGCCTTGCTCTCGCCGCGCACCTTGAGGCCATAGGCGACGTTGTCCAGCACGCTCTTGTGCGGCAGCAGGCCGAAGCTCTGGAACACCATGCTGATCTTGCGCCGACGGAAGTCGCGCAGGGCCTGCATGTCGTAGCGCAGGATGTCCTCGTCATCCACCAGGATCTCGCCGCTGGTGGGGTCGATCAGGCGGTTGAAGTGGCGCACCAGGGTGGATTTTCCCGAGCCGGACAGCCCCATGATGACGAAGATTTCCCCCGCCTCGATGGACAGCGACAGGTCGTTGACCCCCACCACGCAGCCGGTGGCGGCCAGCACCTCGGCCTTGCTGCGCCCCTGGCGGATCAGCCCCATGGCCTCCTCCGCGCGCGGGCCGAAGATCTTGTAGACGTTCTTCACCTGGATCTTGCTCATTTGCTGGCCTCGTGGCGGGAGCGGCCATAGGCCTGGGTGATGCGGTCGAAGACCACGGCGAGGATGACGATGGCCAGGCCCGCCTCCAGGCCCCGGCCGACGTTGAGCGTCTGGATGCCGATGAGCACGTCCTCGCCCAGACCACGGGCGCCGATCATGGAAGCGATCACCACCATCGACAGCGCCATCATGGTGGTCTGGTTGACCCCGGCCATGATGCTCGGCAGCGCCAGCGGCAGTTGCACGCCGAACAGTTGCTGCCAGCGGTTGGCACCGAAGGCGTTGACCGCCTCCATCACCTCGCCGTCCACCTGGCGGATGCCCAGGTCGGTGAGGCGGATCAGCGGCGGCGCGGCGTAGATCACCGTGGCGAAGATGGCCGGCACCTTGCCCAGGCCGAAGAGCATCAGCACCGGGATCAGGTACACGAAGCTGGGCATGGTCTGCATGATGTCCAGCAGCGGCATCAGCAGCGCCCGCAGGCGGTTGCTGCGCGCCGAGAGGATGCCCAGCGGGATGCCGATCAGCACCGAGATGAAGGTGGCCACCAGCATCAGCGCCAGGGTCTGCATGAGCTTGTCCCAGAGCCCCACCGCGCCCACCAGGAACAGCAGGCCGGTGATCACCAGGGTCGGCAGCACGCGGCGGGTGGCGTGCCAGGCAATGCCCGCCACCAGCGCCAGCATCAGCCACCAGGGCGTGGCACGCAGCAGCCACTCCAGGTTGACGATGGCCCACAGCAGGGTGTCGGAGATGTGCCGGAACACATCCCCGTAGTTGGTCACCAGCGCATCGACCCAGCGGTTGACCCAGTCAGCGATGGAAAATGTGAAGCGTTCGGGAAACATGGGGTGCTCTCTCCGGATGGGTGGATGCGGCTGGCGGTTTCAGGCGGTCAGAGCGAGGCGTCGACCTTCTTCGCCGCATCCTCGCTGACCCAGGCGTGCCAGACCTCCGGGTGCTCCTTGAGGAAGGCCTTGGCCAGCTTGTCCGAGGCGATCTTCTCCTTGGCCATGCGTGCCAGGTTCTGGTTCAGCAGGTCGATGGGCAGGTTGACCTTCTTGAGCATCTCCACCAGTTCGGGCGCCTCGTCGTGGAAGACCTTCGACAAGCCCACCTGGATGGTCACGCGCTTGTCGACGCCGGGCTTCTCGTCCAGCTTCACCAGGTCGGCCTGGCCCATCAGCGGCGTCGGCGACCAGTAGTAGAAGAGGATAGGCTCGCCACGGCGGTAGCTGGACAGCACCACGGCATCCAGCGCCGGGCCGGTGCCGGGGCGGAAGTTGGTGAATGTGTCTTCGAGGCCGTAGTCCTTGAGCATCTCGCTGTTTTCCAGCTCGCAGGTCCAGCCGGCCGGGCAGTTGTAGAAGCGCCCCTTGGACGGCTCTTCCGGGTCGCGGAACAGCTCGGCGTACTGACCCAGGTCGGCGATGGCCTTGAGCGTCGGCGCCTTGGCTTCCAGGCCGCGCTTGGCGTCACCCTCCACCAGGTAACGCGGCACGTACCAGCCTTCCACGGCACCGACGATCGGTGCGCCCACGCCCACCACCTTGCCGGCCTTCTCGGCCTTGTTCCAGGCGTCGCTGCGGCCGATCCACTCCTCGGCGAAGATCTGGATGTCGTTGTTGCCCAGGGCCTGCTCCATGGTGATGGAGTTGCCCGGCAGGCTGTCGGTCTCGCAGCCGTAGCCTTGCTTGAGGATGACCTGCAGCAGGTCGGTGAGCAGCATGCCGCTCTCCCAGTTGAGGCCGGCGAACTTCACTGGTTTGCCGGCTCCGCACCAGCTTTCGGCCTGGGCGGTCCCATGGCCCGCCAGCAGCCCCACGGCACACACCAGGCCCAGCATTTTCTTGTTGAATCGCATGTTCCGACGCTCCTTGAACTTGGTAAGGGTTAAGGCAGAGCAAATGCCCGGAGGGCAGGCCATCGGTTTCCGGGCAGGAAACCGGCAAGAGCCGGTTCCCGTACGTCGGCGACGACGAATTCTCGTGGATGGCGGGTACGCCCAGGCGCCCCGCTCATCCCGCGTACGACCACTCAGTCATCCAGACTCAACACGGGCGGCATCTCCTGCCGCCCCTCACCAGCGCCCGGCCGCACCCAGATGAACCAGGCGATGACCAGCAGGGCGATCCACACCGCGCCTACCTGCAGCGCGGCCTCACAGCGGTCACCGCTCCAGGCGGTGACCTGACGGATTGAAGTCCCCTCTACAGCACCATCGCCGCCACCCAGCCGAAGGCCAGCAAAGGCAAGTTGAAGTGCAGGAAAGTCGGTATGACGGTGCCCCATATGTGATCGTGCTGGCCGTCGGCGGCCAGCCCCGCCGTCGGCCCCAACGTGGAGTCGGACGCCGGCGACCCGGCATCGCCCAGGGCCGCAGCGGTGCCCACCAGGGACAGGGTCGCCAGAGGCGAGAAGCCGAAGCCTACGGCCAGCGGCACGTAGATGGCGGCGATGATCGGCACGGTGGAAAAGGACGAGCCGATGCCCATGGTGATCAGCAGCCCCACCACCAGCATCATGAACGCCGCCAGGGCGCGGTTGCCGCCCACCAGTTCGGCGGAATGGGCCACGAGTGACTGGATTTCGCCGGTAGCCTTCATCACCCCGGCGAACCCCGAGGCCGCGATCATGATGAAGCCCACCAGGGCCATCAGCCGCATGCCCTGGAGGAATACCCCGTCCTGTTCATTCCAGCGGATCACCCCGCTCATGGATACCAGCGAGAACCCCACCAGGCCGCCAAACACCATCGAGCCGGTCCAGAGCTGCACCACCAGGGCCAGTACCAGTGCCAGCAGCACCATCGTCAACTGCCGGCGAGACAGGCGCGCCGGGGCCTCGCCCTCCTCCCCCGCCACCGGCCGGTCGGCATAGACGCGAGGCTGGCGGTAGCTCCAGAACAGCGCCAGTAGCAGGCCGAACACCATGCCAAGCGCCGGGATCAGCATGGCAACCGGCGCCATCTCGCGGGACACCAACTGGCCACTGCCGGCACCGTTGATGTTGGCCACCAGGATGTCGTTGAGAAAGATCGAGCCGAAGCCCAACGGCAAGGTCATGTAGGTGGTCGTGATGGCGAAGGTGATGGCACAGGCCACCGCCCGGCGATCCAGTTGCAGGCGGTTCATCACGTGCAGCAGGGGCGGCACCAGCAGCGGGATGAAGGCGATGTGCACCGGCACCAGGGTCTGCGAGGCGATGCCCGCCAGCACCATGGACAGCAGGATGGCCCATTTGATGAAGCGCCCGCCGCCCTCGCCCAGCCGGTCGGTGAGGTTGGCGGACAAGCGTTGGGACAGGCCGGTACGGGACAACGCGATGGCGAAGGCCCCCAGCGTCGCGTAGGCCAGGGCCACGGGGGCGCCGCCGCCCAGGCCTTCGTTGAAGGACTTCACCACGGTTTCCATCGGCAGGCCGGCGAACAGCCCGCCCACCAGCGCCGAGGCGATCAGGGCGAAGACCACCGAGACCCTCAGCATGCACAGTGCAACCATGACCAGTACGGCCAGGATGATCGCGTTCATAACCACTCCTTGTTCTTGTTGTGTCAGGCGGGCCGAGCGCACGGCCCGCTGGGGTGAGTTCAGAGGCTCGGCAGCAGGCCCTCCGGCATCAGCGCATTGAGGCAACCGCTGGCCAGCAGCGCGCTGGCGGCCTCGATGTCCGGGGCGAAGAAACGGTCCTCCTGGTAGTAGGGCACCTGGCCGCGCAGCAGGGCGCGGGCCTCTTCCAGCTTCGGCGAGCTCTTCAGCCCTTCGCGGAAGTCCAGGCCCTGGCAGGCGCCCAGCCACTCCACGGCGAGGATGCCGCGCACGTTCTCGGCCATGGCCCAGAGGCGCTTGCCGGCGTTCGGCGCCATGGAGACGTGGTCTTCCTGGTTGGCCGATGTGGGCAGGCTGTCGACGCTGTGCGGATGGGCCAGCGCCTTGTTGTCGCTGGCCAGGGCGGCAGCGGTGACCTGGGCGATCATGAAGCCCGAGTTGACCCCGCCGTTGGCCACCAGGAAGGGCGGCAGCTGCGACATGTGCTTGTCCATCATCAGCGAGATGCGCCGCTCGGACAGCGAGCCGATCTCGGCGATGGCCAGGGCCAGGTTGTCGGCGACCAGGGCCACGGGCTCGGCGTGGAAGTTGCCACCGGAGACCACGTCACCCTGCTCGGCGAACACCAGCGGGTTGTCGGATACGGCGTTGGCCTCCACCTCCAGAACCTCGGCGGCCTGGCGCATCTGGGTCAGGCAGGCGCCCATCACCTGCGGCTGGCAGCGCAGGGAGTACGGGTCCTGCACTTTGTCGCACTGGGCGTGGGAGCGGGCCACCTCGCTGCTCTCGGTGAGCAGCGCGCGGTAGGCGGCGGCGGCGTCGATCTGCCCGCGCTGGCCACGGGCGGCATGGATGCGCGCATCGAAGGGCGCCCGCGAGCCAAGCATGGCCTCGACGCTGAGCCCGCCACAGACGGCGGCGGCGGCGAACAGGTCCTCGGCCTCGAACAGCCCGCGCAACGCGTAGGCGGTGGACGCCTGGGTGCCGTTGAGCAGGGCCAGGCCCTCCTTGGCGGCCAGGGTCAGCGGCTCCAGCCCGGCGATGGCCAGGGCCTCGGCGGCCGGCAGCCACTGCCCCTTGTGGCGCGCGCGGCTCTCGCCGAGCAACAGCAGGGACATGTGCGCCAGGGGGGCGAGGTCGCCGGAGGCGCCCACCGAGCCCTTGAGCGGGATGTGCGGGTAGACCTCGGCGTTGATCAGCGCGATCAGCGCGTCGATCACCTTGCGGCGGATGCCGGAGAAACCACGGGCCAGGCTGTTGACCTTGAGCAGCATGATCATCCGCACCAGGGCGTCGTCCAGCGGCTCGCCGACACCGGCGGCGTGGGACAGCACCAGGGAGCGCTGCAGCTTCTCCAGGTCCTCGCGGGCGATGCGGGTGGAGGCCAGCAGGCCGAAGCCGGTGTTGATGCCGTAGGCGGTACGGTCCTCGGCGATGATCCGCTCGACGCAGGCGACGCTGGCCTCGATGGGCGCGTCGGCGCTGGCGTCCAGGCTCACGCGCACCGGCCCGAGATGGACCTGGCGCAGTTGGGCCAGGGTCAGTCGGCCGGGGTGCAGATGGAGGTCGAACATGCTCATTCCCCCTTGCCGATCATCGGCAGGTTGAGGCCCTGCTCGCGGGCGCAGTCAATGGCGATCGGGTAGCCGGCGTCGGCATGGCGCATCACGCCGGTGCCCGGGTCGTTGGTCAGCACGCGGGCGATGCGCGCGGCGGCTTCGTCGGTGCCATCGCAGACGACGACCATCCCCGAGTGCTGGGAGAAGCCCATGCCCACGCCACCGCCGTGGTGCAGCGACACCCAGGTGGCGCCGCTGGCGGTGTTCAGCAAGGCGTTGAGCAGCGGCCAGTCGGACACGGCGTCGGAGCCGTCCTGCATGGCTTCGGTCTCGCGGTTGGGGCTTGCGACCGAGCCGGAATCGAGGTGGTCGCGACCGATGACGATGGGCGCCGACAGCTCGCCGCTGCGCACCATCTCGTTGAACGCCAGGCCCAGCTTGGCGCGCTGGCCCAGGCCGACCCAGCAGATGCGCGCCGGCAGGCCCTGGAAGGCGATGCGTTCGCGGGCCATGTCCAGCCAGCGGTGCAGGTGGGCATCGTCGGGGATCAGCTCCTTCACCTTGGCGTCGGTCTTGTAGATGTCCTGCGGGTCACCGGAGAGCGCCGCCCAACGGAAGGGGCCGACGCCGCGGCAGAACAGCGGGCGGATATAGGCCGGGACGAAGCCGGGGAAGTCGAAGGCGTTGGCCACACCCTCCTCCTTGGCCATCTGACGGATGTTGTTGCCGTAGTCGAAGGTGGGGATGCCCTGCTTCTGGAAGTCGAGCATGGCCTGCACGTGCACGGCCATGGACTGCTTGGCGGCCTTGACCACGGCAGCGGGTTCGCTCTGCGCGCGGTCGCGGTACTCCTCCCAGGCCCAGCCGGCCGGCAGGTAGCCGTTGAGCGGGTCGTGGGCGCTGGTCTGGTCGGTGACCATGTCCGGGCGCACGCCACGGCGCACCAGCTCAGGGAGGATCTCGGCGGCGTTGCCGTGCAGGGCGATGGAGATGGCGCGGCCTTCGGCAGTGTATTTGGCGATCCGCGCCAGGGCGTCGTCGAGGTCACTGGCCTGCTCGTCGACGTAGCGGGTCTTCAGACGGAAGTCGATGCGGCTCTGCTGGCATTCGATGTTCAGCGAGCAGGCGCCGGCCAGGGTCGCCGCCAGGGGCTGGGCGCCGCCCATGCCGCCGAGGCCGGCGGTGAGTACCCAGCGACCGGCGAGCTTGCCGTCGTAGTGCTGGCGGCCCGCCTCGACGAAGGTTTCATAGGTGCCCTGGACGATGCCCTGGCTGCCGATGTAGATCCACGAGCCGGCGGTCATCTGGCCGTACATGGCCAGGCCCTTGGCATCCAGTTCGTTGAAGTGTTCCCAGGTCGCCCAGTGCGGCACCAGGTTGGAGTTGGCGATCAGTACGCGCGGGGCGTTGGCGTGGGTCTTGAACACCCCGACCGGCTTGCCGGACTGCACCAGCAGGGTCTCGTCCTCGTTCAGTTCCTTGAGGGTGCGGACGATGGCGTCGTAGCACTCCCAGTTGCGCGCGGCACGGCCGATGCCGCCGTACACCACCAGCTCCTTGGGGTTCTCGGCCACTTCCGGGTCCAGGTTGTTCATCAGCATGCGCAGCGGCGCTTCGGTCAGCCAGCTCTTGGCGTTGAGCTGGGTACCGCGCGGGGCGCGGATCTCGACATCACGGAATTTGGTCATGGCAGGCTCCTGGGAGGCGTGGGGTGCAGAGGGACGGGAATCGTGCCCGGATATCTACACACATATGAACTTGTACATACAAGCATATGCAAGTGAAAGGCCAGTTCACTGAGGTACGCCTCACTGCGTCGCAAGGAACCGCTGTACGCCGCGAATGACGGGGCCCAGAGCAAACGCGAAATGTTCGGGGGTGGACCGCAAGGAAGGTAGCCGACCTGTTACCGGGTCGCTTTCCTGGGGCAAAGAGCCTCCTTCGGCGCACGGTAATGGGGCATTCGGTAACGCGGCGGGGAAAGGGGGGGAAATACAGGTGGAGCCGGGCGATGTTCCGCCGAGGCACGAAAGCGGGACCAGGCCATGAACCGTTGGGCCTCGCTGCGCTCGGCGCCGACCTACGGCATCGAGTCCAACGTGGAGAACAAGGGGATCAGCGCGGTTGCAGCTCGATCAGGCAGCAATCCACCACGGCCAGCGCATCGAGCACCAGCTCGCGCAGCGTGCCATTCCCTTCCAGGTGCAGGCAGTCATGGCGACCGAGGTGCAGTGTTTCGCCCCCGTCCAGGCGCACTTCCAGCCCTTCGCCGGCGCTGAACGGCAGCAGGGTGTCGGCGGCGCTGAACAGGCGTAGCGGCCCGTTGACGCGCTGCCACTGCAGGCGGCCGGCGAAGCGCTGCGGGGCATAGATGAGGTTGAAGTCGCGGATGGCGCCGCCCAGCAGCTCGCACTGCACGCGACTGCCGCCGTCGAAGGCGAAGGCGTCACCGGCCGTCAGCTCGCGGGACGGGACGTCGTCCACCACCAGGCGCATGCCGGCACCCTCCAGCACGGTGATGACGCGCTGGTAACCGGTGAAGGCGGAAAAGGGCCCGGGCTGGCCGACATCGGCGATAGACAGGCGCCAGCCGAAACCGTCGAGGTCGGCGCCGCCGTCGCGGAGGATCTCCTGGGTGGAGCCGGCGCCGTTCTTCCACGGCATGCGCGGGTAATCGGCGGCGCGCAGCACGCGGGGCATGCTCATGAGCCGAACCGCCCTTCGAGGCGGTAGCGCGAGCCCGGGTAGAGCAGGCGCGCGCTGGTGACGGTATTGCGGCCCGACCAGGTGCGGCGGCGGATCAGCAGGCAGGGTTCGCTGCGCTCGATCAGCAGCAGGCGGCACTCGTCGGCGTCGGCGAGGATCGCCTCGACCACGTGCTCGCCCTCGGTGAGCGGCGCCACCTGGGACAGGTAGGCGTGGGGCGTCTGCTGGGTGAAGTCCTGCTTGAGGTAGTCCGGCGCCACCGAGGCGTTGACGTAGCGGTCCTCGATCTGCACCGGCACGTCGTTCTCGTAATGCACGATGAGCGAATGGAACACCCGCTGCCCCTCGCGCACGTCCAGTGCCAGGGCACGCTCGGAGCCGGCCAGTTCCTCGCCCAGGGCGATCACTTCGCAGCGGTGCGCATGGCCCCGCGCAGTGATTTCCTCGGCGATGTTGTGCACCTCGAACAGTGCCGCCTGGCCCTTGGGCTCGGCGACGAAGGTGCCGACGCCCTGCATGCGCACCAGGTAGCCGTCGGCAGTCAGCTCGCGCAGGGCGCGGTTGACGGTCATGCGGCTGACGCCCAACTCGTTGACCAGCTCGCTCTCGGAGGGCACGCGATGGTGCGGCGGCCAGGTGCCGTCGTCGATCTGCCGGCAGATCATCTGCTTGACCCGTGCGTAGAGCGGCGCAGGCGCCTCGCCGGGCTGGACGGCGAAGGACGGGATATCGACAGGCGGATTGGGCACGGGAACACTCCTTGGCGGCACGCTCGGCTGGTCGGCCGGGGAACAGGGCGAGTTTACGGTCTCGATATACGTCTGTATATGTATATACAAATAACAAACCTCGCAGGTCGCCAATCATGCCAGCCTTCTTCACCGAACGAGCCCTGTTGCCCCAGGGCTGGGCCAGGGACGTCCGTTTCGAGGTGGCCGCGGATGGCCGCCTGAGCCGCGTGGAAGCAGGCGCCACGGCCGATGGCGCCGAACGTCTGAACGGCCCGGTGGTGCCGGGCATGCCCAACCTGCACTCCCACGCCTTCCAGCGCGCCATGGCCGGCCTGGCCGAGGTGGCGGGCGACCCCAACGACAGCTTCTGGACCTGGCGCGACCTGATGTACCGCCTGGTCGGCCGCATGGAGCCGGAGCAGGTGGAGGTGATCGCCCGCCAGCTCTACATCGAGATGCTCAAGGCCGGCTTCACCGGCGTCGCCGAATTCCATTACCTGCACCACGACCGCGACGGGCGCCCCTATGCCGACCCGGCGGAGCTCGCCCTGCGCATCAGCCAGGCCGCCAGCCGCACCGGCATCGGCCTGACCCTGCTGCCGGTGCTCTACAGCCACGCCGGCTTCGGCGGCCAGGCGCCCAACGAGGGCCAGCGCCGCTTCATCAACTCCACCGATGGCTACCTCGCCCTGCAGCAGCGCCTGCGCGCAGCACTGCCCGCCGGGCAGGTGCTGGGCACCTGCTTCCACTCGCTGCGGGCGGTGACACCGGAGCAGATCGGCGCCGTGCTGGCGGCGGACCCGGGCGACGCACCCATCCACATCCACATCGCCGAGCAGCGCAAGGAAGTGGACGACTGCCTCGCCTGGAGCGGCCGCCGCCCCCTGCAATGGCTCTACGACAACGTCGATGTAGACCCGCGCTGGTGCCTGGTCCACGCCACCCACGCGGAACCCGACGAGGTCGAAGCGATGGCCCGCAGCGGCGCGGTGGCGGGCCTGTGCCTGACCACCGAAGCCAACCTGGGCGACGGCATCTTCCCGGCGGTGGACTACCTGGCCCAGGGCGGACGCTTCGGCATCGGCTCCGACAGCCATGTGTCGGTCAGCCCGGTGGAAGAACTGCGCTGGCTGGAATACGGCCAGCGCCTGCGCGACCAGCGCCGCAACCGCCTGCACCAGGCGAATCAGCCCCGCGTGGGCGACGCCCTCTACCAGGCAGCGCTGAGCGGTGGCGCCCAAGCCCTGGGCCAGCCCACCGGCGCCCTGGCAGCAGGCCAGCGTGCGGACTGGCTGGTGCTGGACGGCAACGACCCCTACCTCGCCACCGCCCAGGACGATGCGCTGCTAAACCGCTGGCTGTTCGCCGGCGGTGATCGCCAGGTGCGTGATGTGATGGTGGCGGGACGCTGGGTGGTGCAGGACGGCCGTCACCCCGAGGAAGAGGCGACGGCACGGGAGTTCGCCGGCGTGTTGCGATCCCTGTTGGGCTAGGGGATCAGCGCGGCATCTTGTCGTCCGGCGTACGCCAGATCAGGCCATCGGTGTCGTAACCCTGGTCGCGGGCCAGCTTCAGCAGGTGCGCGCGAGTGTGCTCCGGCACCTCGGGAGTGCGTGACAGCAACCAAAGGTAGGTGCGGTCCGGGTGGCCCACCAGCGCGGTCTGGTAACCGTCGTCCAGGTAAAGCACCCAGTACTGGCCCTTGGTGAGGTCCGGCGCCAGGCGGCTGAACCAGTTATCGAAGCGCACCCAGAGCTTGTCGGTCTGCCCGGCGACCTGGGGCACGGCCTGGCCCTGGGCTTCCTGCCATTCGCCTTCGGCGGTACGGCAACGGTTGAGCACGCCGACCGCGCCATCCGGCTGCAGGCTGTAGTGGGCTTCGGATTGTGCGCAATGGCGCTGGAAGAACATCGGCAACCGCGCCAGTTCGTACCAGGTGCCCTGGTAGCGTTGCAGATCCACCGAGCCCACCGTGCGCGGTGGCGCAGCGGGCTCGCTGGAGCCGGCGCAACCGGCCAGCAGCAGCGCGCCAAGCAGCAGCGCAAGACGGATCATTTCAGGCCCTGCCCTTGGTACATCATCACCTTGTCGCCGGCGAACTGGATGCTGATGAAGGCCTTCTGGTCGCCCCAGGTGCAGCTGGTCAGGCCCACGGCGCCGGAGCACTCGGTGGGTTCGCCGATGATCTGCTCGACCTCGGCCTTGGCCATGCCGGCCTTGATCTTCGAATAGTTCTCCTGGTTGATCTTGTTGCAGGCGACGAGCGCGACGCAGACGGACAGCAGGGCGAGGATGCGCAGTTGCATGAATGACTCCGTGGTGTGGGGAATACCGCGGCAAGCTTGGCACAGCGCCACGGGGAATGCCCATTGGAGTCAGAAGCGCGAGCCGGGTTCCTTGAGGAAAGCGGCTTCCTCGACGCTGGAGGCACGGCCGAGGATGGCGTTGCGATGGGGGAAGCGGCCGAAGCGGGCGATCACCGCGTGGTGGCGCACGGCGTAGTCGAGGAAGTCGTCGAACAGCTCGCGCTCGGCAGGGGAAACGGCATCGCGCAGGGCGGTGTAGCGCAGCACGGCCAGCTCCTGGGTGGCCAAGTCCTCGGCGTGCTCGAAGACGATCTCGACGAACACCCGGCGGATCGGCGTGAGCTGCGCATCCAGGCCCCGGGCGATGCCGTCGCGCACCAGTGCCAGGGCACGGCTGTCGCCGGCATAGGCGCGGGGCTGGTCACGGAAGAGCATGCGCGGCAGCTGGTCCAGCAGCAGGATCAGCGCCAGCCAGCCCTCGGGCTGTTCCGCCCAGTCGGCCAGGCCGCCGTCCAGCGCCTGCTCCACCTGGGTGCCGAAGCACTGGCGGGCGTGTTGGTCCTGGCTGTCGCGCTTGCCGAACCACAGGCCCTGGCGCGCGGCAGCCGTCTCGGCAGCGTCGGCGAAATCGCCGAACCACCAGTCGAGCAACGGCTGCCAGGGCTGCATGGCTTATTCCTGGTGGTAGCCGGTAACGCGCTCGACTTCTTCCTTGGAACCCAGGAACACCGGCACGCGCTGGTGCAGGGAGGTGGGCTGGATGTCGAGGATGCGCTGACGGCCATCGGTGGAGGCGCCGCCGGCCTGCTCGATGATGAAGGACATCGGGTTGGCTTCGTACATCAGGCGCAGCTTACCGGGCTTCTCCGGCTCACGGGCGTCCCAGGGGTACATGAACAGGCCGCCACGGGTGAGGATGCGGTGCACGTCGGCCACCATAGAGGCGATCCAGCGCATGTTGTAGTTCTTGCCCAGCGGGCCTTCCTTGCCGGCCAGCAGCTCGTCCACGTAGCGCTTGACCGGGGCTTCCCAGTGGCGCTGGTTGGACATGTTGATGGCGAACTCGGCGGTGGCGGTGGGCACGCGGATGTCATCGTGGGTCAGTACGAAGCTGCCCAGCTCGCGGTCCAGGGTGAAGCCCTTGACGCCGTCGCCCAGGGTCAGCAGCAGCATGGTCTGCGGGCCGTAGATGGCGTAGCCGGCGGCCACCTGCTTGGTGCCCGGCTGCAGGAAGGCCTGCTCGTTGAGGCTGTCGTTCTGGGAGAGGTACTCGTCCGGGCAGCGCAGCACCGAGAAGATGGTGCCGACCGAGACGTTGACGTCGATGTTGGAAGAGCCGTCCAGCGGGTCGAATACCAGCAGGTACGCGCCCTTGGGGTACTTGCCGGGGATCTGGTAGGCGTTGTCCATCTCTTCGGAGGCCATGCCGGCCAGGTGGCCGCCCCACTCGTTGGCTTCCAGGAGGATTTCGTTGGAGAGCACGTCGAGCTTCTTCTGTACCTCGCCCTGTACGTTCTCGGTGCCCATGCTGCCGAGCACGCCGCCGAGGGCGCCCTTGGAAACGGCATGGCTGATTTCCTTGCACGCACGCGCCACGATCTCGATGAGGAAGCGCAGATCGGCAGGGGTGTTGTGGCTACGGGTCTGCTCGATCAGATAGCGACTCAGGGTTACGCGGGACATGGAAGAGGCTCCGGAGGGGAAGTAAAAACGCGCGCAGTTTAGCGCGACTCGCGCCGCAATGCTGCAAGCCGCTCGGCAGCCTTCTGCAATGCCCGGAGCAGAGGCGCCGGAGGCCTTCTGGGCGGCACGCAGAATCATCTGACGCAGCAAACGCCAACTGGTTCAGCGACGGCTCAGAGGCTCACCCGGGCCAGCGCGCAGACCTGGTTGCGGCCGTTGCGCTTGGCGTCGTACAGCGCGGCATCGGCCAACTGCAGCAGCTCGTCGAGGCTCTGCCCCTGGCTGGGCCAGATGGCCAGGCCGGCGGATAGGGTCACGTGCAGCTTGCCGCCACGGGTGGCCAGGCCGGTATCGGCCAGTTCGCGACGGATGGCTTCCAGGCGCAGGCGCGCCTCTTCGCTGTCGGCCCCGGGCAGGATCAGCAGGAACTCCTCGCCGCCGATGCGGAACACCGCGTCGGTGCTGCGCAGGCTGCATTCCAGGAAGCCGGCGACGCCCTTGAGCACGTCGTCGCCCACCAGGTGGCCGTGGCGGTCGTTGAGCTGCTTGAAGTGATCCAGGTCGATCAGCGCCAGGGCGATGGGGGTTTCCTCGCGGAGGCTACGGGCCTGCTCGCGGGCGAAGAATTCGTTGAGGTAGCGGCGGTTGTAGAGCCCGGTGAGCGGGTCGCAGAGGGCCTGCTCCTGCAGCTGCTCGTGCAGGCTGGAGATGGTGAGCAGGCGTTGCTCGCTCAGGGCCAGGGCCTCAGCCAGTTGCAGCTCGCTGCGGTGGCGCTCGGTCACCTCGCGCAGGTAGGCCATCCGCCCCAGCACATGGCTGCCGGTGCGGGTGACCCGCTCGATGGCCCGGGCGCGCACCTCGAAGTAACGCGGCGGCTCGCCCAGGGTCAGCATCGGCTCGCCACCGGCCTGCGCCTGCAGCAGGCCATGCAGTTCGACGCCGATCACCGGCCAGCCCAGCAGCGCCCTGCCCTGCCAGCCGTTACGCAAGCCCGCCAGGCGCAGCGCGGCGGGGTTGGCCTCGATCACGCGGCCCTTGGCATCGATCACCAGCACCGGATCGGGCAGCTCCTCCAACAACAGGTGGCGCGCCACCGGCAACAGGTCGAACAGGCGCACACCGAGGATCAGCCAGGAAAACGCCAGCAGGGTGAAGGCGAAGCTGAAGGGCGTCGGGTCGAAGCCGAACAGGGTCCAGCCGAACACCACGTAGCTGATGTTGGCCGCCCAGGGCACGCAGGTGACCACGGCGAAGGCGAGGTAGTGGCGACGATGCAGGCCGTGGCTGGTGATCACCGCTCGGCTCACCACCGCCAGGCAGAACAGCATCAGCACATAGACGTACACCGCGGTGCCGTGGAACAGCACGCCGTGCTCGTACACCACCGGCGCACCCGGCAGGCTGGAAGCCGGCGCCGTGGCCGGGCCATAGAAGGCCTGCCAGGGGTTGAGCAGCGCCAGGCCCCATACCGCCAGCGGCGCGATCGCCAGGGGCAGGTAGCGCTGCGGCGCCAGAGGCTCGCGGATGCTGTTGACGTATTGCCAGAGGAACACCGCCCAGAGCGTGGGCACGGCGACGATCCCCGGCCAGGCCATGCTGGCCCAGAACACCTTGCACGAGGCGCCCTGGGCGGCCAGTTCGAGGCCGGCGGTGGTCAGCCACCAGAGAATGCAGACATGCAGGACGACGAAGCTGGCGCGGCCCGGGAAGTAGCGCTGGCGGCCGATCCAGCGGGCCAGGAACATGATGCCGACGCTCAGCATCCCGGTGAACAGGACGGGAGTGGTCAGCGCCCAGCCGGAGCCGCTGCACATGCTCATGCCGGGCGCCCCACGGCGAGCCGACGAATGACCGGCCGCCCGAAGAAGGACTGGCCCAAGAGGCGGGCAGCTTGCAGCTGCGAAATGAAGTCGAGCACCGGTCGTACCTGACGCAAAGGAACGTTGCGCGACCCCTGTCGCGCAACGGCGCCAAGATACAGCAAAAAGCCAGTATCTACGTGACAACTTCGCTCAGCGAGCGGCCTCAGCCCCCCTTGCTTTGGCCCTTCAGCAGGCTCAGCGCCATCAGCACCAGAAGCCCCACGCCCAGCAACAGGACGGCCCACAGGCCGATGCGCTTCCAGGCCAATGCCGAGCCCTTCTCCTCGGCCACCACCACCGCCTTGGCCTCGGCCAGGCGCAGGTCGCCATCGGGCTGGGCGCTGCCCATCTTCGCCAGGCTGCCGGGGCCGTAGCCGGGCACCAGGGTGGTCAACGGCAGTTCGGCGCTGGCCGCGCCGGGCTTGCCGACGGCCAGAGTGTAGGGCGGCGTGCCCCGGGCCAGGAACACCAGTTGCAGCGCACGCATGCCTACCTGCAGGGTCGGGGCCTTGGCGCCGAAGCCGCCGGCGCGCTGGTCCACGCTCATCTTCAGGTGCTGCACCGGCATCCAGCCGTCCAGTTCGAGCCGGTCGTGCAGCACCTCCTTGCCGTCCTTGGGCAGGCGGTAGAGCAGCCCGGAGGTCAGCGCCTGCCATTGCGCGGTGTCGTTGCTCCGCGCCTGGAGCCGCACCGGCGCCAGGGTATTGGCCTGTTCGAGGGAGAACTTCAGGCTCTCCACCGGCAACGGCAACGGCAGGTCCCAGCTGTACTCGCCGGCCGCCGGGCTGCCAGCGGGCAGCGGGTCGGACCAGACCATCGGCGCCGGGCTGCTTTCCTGGCGGGCACCGGTGACCCGTGCTTCGGTGAGCAACGGCGCTTCGCGGTCCAGCCAGAGCAGGCGCAGGTAGCGCGCCTTGTGCCCGGGCAGGGTCACTTCACGCTGGTAGATATGGTCGTTGCCGAAGCTCAGGCGGGCGATCTGCCCGGTGCCCCAGGACTGCCAGCTCTGCAGGTCGTCGCTGGCCTCGATGGTGAACTGCTGGAAGCCTTCACCCTCCTCGCTCCAGTCGATCACCAGTTTCTCCAGGGGCGCTTTCATGCCACTGGCGTCCAGCAACCAGCCACGCAGGCGCTCGCCGCTGGCGGCCGGGTCTTCCGGCAGCACCTCGACCACGGTGCCGGTGGTGCTGCGTTCCACCCGCACCCGAGGCGCACCCAGGCTGGTATCGGCCGGGCCGCGCAGGGGGAACCACTTGAGTTCCAGCTCCTGCTCGCTGCGGGTGACCTGGGATTCACCCCGGGCCAGCGCATAGGCCAGGGGCTCGCCCTCGGCGTTGAAGATGCGCAGGTCACGCAGGTCGGCATGACGGGCGAGGAAATGCAGCGACATCGGCAGGTCGACGCGGTACCAGGGGCCATTGCCCTCGACCTTGAGCGGTACCCGGGCGGCGAAGTCGTCCAGGCTGTCCTGGGCCTGCACCGGCTGTGTCACGCACAGCAGGCCCAGGCAGATGTTCAGCAAGAGGGGGAAACGGCTCATGCGTTGGCCTGCTCCGATTCGGGCGCCGCCCGCTTGGGCGGAAGCGGCGCGAAGTAACCGACGACCAGCAGCAACACGCCGACGCCGATGAAGGAAATGATCCGCTCCAGGCCGCCCCGGTTACCCAGTTCGACGAAGAACAGCTTGGCCACCACCACCGCGATCAGCGCGGCGCCCACCAGCCACAGCTCGCGGCGCACGCGCCTGTGGCCGCCGATCATCAGGCCCAGGGCGATGCTGGTCCAGACGATGGACAGGCCGGCCTGCACCAGCATCGAATCCAGCTGCGCATCCAACACGAAGGGCACGCCGCCCCAGTGGTGGGCGCTGCGGAAGACGATGGCCGTGGCCAGGGCGAACAGCGAGGCGCCCACCACCAGCTGCGGCGCCAGGCGCTGGATGCTGGTGTCGAAGCCGAACTCGCCGAGGTTCTCGCGCAGCCACAGCCAGACGCCCAGCAGGGCGAACAGCAGGCCCAGCTCCAGCGGGTTGACCAGCGGCAGGTAGGGCAGCGGGTCGGCACTGCCGTCGCTCCAGGCGTTGGCGATCCAGAACCAGGCCAGCATCATCGCCGCCAGGGGCATGGCGGCCCACAGGCGGTATTCGCGCGGGAAGGCGACCACCGGCCAGGGCAGGCGCGACACCCGGGTGACCAGCAGCAGGTAGAGGCTCGGCAACAGGGCCCAGCCCAGCCAGCGCCAGGCGTTGTAATGCTCGGACAGCAGCATCAGCAGGTAACGCAGCTCCAGCGCCAGCACCCCGAGGATCAACCAGCAACCCAGCACGTGGGCGGCGCTGCGGGGACCTTCCGGCAGCAGCCCGTGGAGCTTGCGCAGGGCCAGCAGGTGCACCGCGAACAGCGCGCCCCAGCCCAGCCAGCCGAAGTCCGCCGCCGGGTGGTAATGCGGGTTCCAGGCAAGCATCAGCACCACCAGCGCACCCGGCACCAGCAGCAGGCAGAGCAGCGCCAGGGTGCGCCACTGGGTGCGCAGCGCCAGCAGCATCCACAGCGCCACGGTCACCGCCGCCGCCAGCAGCACCAGGGGCACCTGCAGTTCCGGCGCGGCGAAGCGGGCGATCTCGGCGACCCAGGTCAGGGTCCACCAGCCCGCGCTCCACACCAGCAGCAGTTGCGACAGGTGCCCCAGGCTCAGGCCTTGCAGGCGCGGGTCTTCGCGACGGGTTTCGTGGTGCAGGCGCCAGGCGCCGGCCAGGGCGGCCAGGGACAGCACCAGCGGCGTCCAGAAGCCGGCGTGGGCCAGCGGGCGCAAGCCCTCGGCACTCAACTGGCCGAGCAGCAGCGGGCTCACCGCGAGGAAGCTCAGGCCGGCGATCACCTGCAGCGCCAGGCCGAAGACGAAGCTGGCGCGCAGCTGCAGGTGCAGGCTGAGCCAGACGATCAGCAGGCCGCTGCCGCCCCATACCGCGCTGGCCGTACGCCAGGGCAGGACGAAGAGCACCGCCAGGTTGATGAACACCAGGCCCACCAACAGCACCAGGGACATGCTGTGCAGCAGGCGCTTGTCGTTGCGCACCATGTCGTCGCGGGCCGCCACCAGCATGCCGCCGATCAGCGCCAGGCCGATCAGCGAGGCGGTGACCAGGCCACTCCAGCCCAGCGCACTGCCACTGCCCAGCCCGCTGCGGTCCATGCCCAGGAGGAACACGGCGCCACCGAGCAGCTGCACGGCGAAGGCGCTGAAGAGGAAGGTGCGCGAGGCCAGGCGCATGCCGACGTAGAGGGTCGCCAGGCCGGCCAGGGCCCAGACGATGGCGGTGCCTTCGGCGCGCAGGCACAGCGGCGCGATCAGGTAGAGGAAGGCCAGCCCGCTGCAGGCCAGCACCGGCAAGCCGCTGCGTTCCCAGGCGGACGCCTCTTCCTCCTGCGCACCGCGCAGCTGCCAGAAGCTGAACAGCAGCGCCACGCCGAGCATCAGCGCGCCCAGCGCCGCACCGTCCAGCAGGCTGTCGACGCCCACGCGCAGGCTGCCGAGGAAGGCCAGTGCCGCCCCCACCTGCAACAGCAGGGCGAAGGCGCGGGCCAGCG
Source organism: Aquipseudomonas alcaligenes MRY13-0052 (assembly GCA_000474255.1). Classification (GTDB taxonomy): domain Bacteria; phylum Pseudomonadota; class Gammaproteobacteria; order Pseudomonadales; family Pseudomonadaceae; genus Metapseudomonas; species Metapseudomonas solani. Next base: position 163,779 of record BATO01000002.1, on the reverse strand, counting down.
GCCGGCGCTGACGCAGGCCCAACCAGAAGATGCCGGCGCCTTCCACGGCCCAGGCAGCGGAGGTCCAGCGCGCATCCAGGCCCAGCGGAATGGCCAGGGTGCCGAACACCACGCCGAGGGCCATGCAGGTTTCCACCAGCAACAAGGCGCGGCCCGGTGCGCGACCGGCCAGGACCCGGGCGATGAACATGTACAGCAGGCCCATGGTCAGGGCGCTGAAGGCGGCGCCGAACTCGATGTGGTGGATCACCGCGTACTGCAGGCCGAAACCGACCAGGGGCGGGCCGAACAGCACGGTGCCGTCGATGTAGTCGCCCTGGCGCGCCGACCAGCGCAGCAGCGCATCACGCTCGCCATCCGGCGCGGCCGCCGCTTCGCGCAGCTTGCGCCGGGCGAATAGCAGGCCGATGGCCAGGTACATGAGGAAGAACAGCACCAGGAAGGGCTCGGTGCTGGCGAACAGCTCGGGGTTGTAGGAGCGCTGACCCCAGGCCAGCCCAATACCAAAGGTGCCGACGAAGCCGATCAGGTTGAGCAGGCGCCAGGCCTTGAACCAGGCGATGGCGAAGATGCCGGCGTTGAGCAAGGCGAAATAGGAGAACAGCGCGACATGGTTGCCGCTGCCGGTGGAGGTGAGGATCGGCGCGGCAAAGCCACCCAGTGCCGCAGCGGCGGCCAGGCCCAGGGCGTCCTGCAGCACCGCGAGGATGGCCGAGCAGAGGGTGACCACGATCAGCAGGATCAGCGCCATCTTCGGGTCCAGCAGCGGATGCAGGCGCATCGCCGCGAACACCGTCAGGTAGAGCACCGCAATACCCGCACCCTGAAGCATCAGGCCGTAGTTGGGGTTGCGCTTGCGCAGCCACCAGCCGAGCCCCAGCAGGGCGATGGCCGCAGCGGCGACACCCGCGTAGCGCACCTCGATGGGCACCACCATGCCTTCGGTGGCGTAGCGCAGGAGGAAGGCCAGGCCGAGGAACAGCAGCAGCACGCCGACCCGCAGCACGGTGTTGCCGCCGAACAGCCAGTTGCGCGCGGCCTCGAAGCCGCGCTCGAACAGCGAGGGCTCGCGGGGCGGCGGCGGTGGGGGCGGGGTAACCGGGGCACGGGCGACCATGGGCTCCGGCTGGCGCGGCGGCAGCGGTTCGGCCAAGGGCTCGGGGAGGGGTTCCAGGGTCCAGTCGCTGACATCCGGCTGGCGCGGTGGCGGGCTGACCACCAGGGGCTCCGGCTCGAGCTCCGCAGGCAGTTCCCAGACCAGCTCGCTGTCGTCCACCGGTTGCTCCGGCTTCTCCGGTGCGGCGGCCTGGGCATGGACGACGGGCGCTTCCGGCACTGGCACGGGCGCCTCGGTGGGCGGCGCGGCGGGAGCGGTGGGTTGCACCCCGCTGCGCTCGACCTTGAGCAGCCGCTCATGGATGGCCTGCGTACCGACATCGAAACGGGCCGCGAACTCGCGCAGCTGCTTCTGCAGGGCGGCGTTTTCCGTACTCAGCCCGTGCAGGCGGATCGCCTGTCCGAGGCCCAATCCGAGGAGGCCGCCCAGCAGGGCTCCGGTGATCGATTCACCGGCTGCCGCTCCCATGGCCAGACCCACCAGCATGAAGATCCATTGCATGCACTGAATTCCCAAGTGATTGAGAAGAAACGCCAGATCCCTGCACGTTCAACGCCGCCGCCCGGCGTAAATGGCGACGCGCCAGTATATCGAGCGAAACGGAACACTCCCTACAGACGAATGCTGGCCATCTCACAGACACAGAAAATTCATCCGATTGCGCACAGAGAGTAGAAATCGTCTCGCCGGCCGGCGGCAAACTGTTCACAAATTCGCCAATCCCGCTATGATGCGCGCCCTCCCAGCCCCAAGCCCGCGCCCAAGCCATGAAAACCATGCTCATCGTCGGTGCCGACATCGATCGCACCGAAACCTGGATCCGTTACGAAAAGAGCATGTGCCACGCCTGCGTCTCCAGTTGCTGCACCATGCCGGTGGAGGCCCGCATCAGCGATCTGATCCGCATGGAGCTGGTGGCCGACTTCGAGCGTGGCGAGCCGCCGAAGAACATCGCCAAGCGCCTGATGAAGGACGGCCTGGTGGAACGCTTCAACCAGAAGTCGGGCATCTTCACCCTGGCCCGCATGGCCAACAACGACTGCTACTTCCTCGACCGCAAGTCGCGCCTGTGCACCATCTACGACAAGCGCCCGGAAACCTGCCGCAACCACCCCAGGATCGGCCCGCGCCCCGGCTACTGCGCCTTCAAGCCCAACGCCTGATCCCGCGACCTCGACCAAAGCGGGTTTCACCCGCCCTACCCACCTCGGCAAGTAGCGCCCACCCAGGATGCTGCCTTGTGGGAGGGGATTCATCCGCGATGCCCCGGCCCCCCCCCGGGCTGAAGCCCGGGCTACGACCCGAAGCCCCTGAAAACGAAAACGCCCCGCGGGCGATGCCGGCGGGGCGTTTTTCATGGGCGGCTATCAGCCCTTGGCGAACAGCTTCTTGGCCAGGCTCACCACCACCAGCACCAGCGCACCGGCGACGATGCCGACCACGCCGTTTATCAGGGTCGGCACCACCACGCCAGCGGCGCCCGCCGCTTCGGCCAGGTGATGGATGGGCTCGTGGGCAGCAGGAATGCCGTGGGTGAGGATGCCGCCGCCCACCAGGAACATCGCGGCGGTGCCGATCACCGACAACCCTTTCATCATGTAGGGCGCGGCACGCAGGATGGCGCGGCCGATGCTCTGCGCGGCCTGGCTGGCCTTGCGACTGAGGTAGAGGCCCAGGTCGTCCAGTTTGACGATGCCGGCCACCAGGCCGTACACGCCGACGGTCATGATCGCGGCGATGCCCACCAGCACGGCCACCTGCACCCCGAAGGAGGACTCGGCGACCGTCCCCAGGGTGATGGCGATGATTTCGGCGGAGAGGATGAAGTCGGTGCGGACGGCACCCTTGACCTTGTCCTTCTCGAAGGCCACGACATCGACGTCGGTCTTGGCCAGCGCCTCGACATGGGCCGCGTGGCTCTGCTCGTCTTCCTCGGCGCTGTGCAGCCACTTGTGGGCGAGCTTCTCGAAGCCCTCGAAGCACAGGTAGGCGCCGCCCACCATCAACAGCGGGGTCACCGCCCAGGGCGCGAAGGCGCTGATCAGCAGCGCGGCCGGCACCAGGATCGCCTTGTTCACCGCCGAGCCCTTGGCCACTGCCCAGACCACCGGCAGCTCGCGCTCGGCCTGCACGCCGGAAACCTGCTGGGCGTTGAGGGCCAGGTCGTCCCCCAGTACGCCGGCGGTTTTCTTCGCGGCGACCTTGGTCATCAGGGAAACGTCGTCGAGGACGCTGGCGATATCGTCTAGCAGGGTGAGCAGGCTGGCTCCGGCCATGTGGAAATCCTTGAGTGGGGGAAGGCGTTGCAGGGGCGGAATGATGCAACAGCCTACGGCGCCATTCCATCGGCCCGTCGGATTTCCAAGCAAAAAGCTGACAGACAGACGCCCCGGCACAGTTAAGGCCGGGGCCGGACGCTATCTCACCTCAACCACGGGTGCTGGGCGGGCCGCTCTGCAGGGGCTGGTCGCCCTCCTTTGCCACTTCCACCGGTTTGGCGGTGGCCTTGGGTTTGGGCTTGATCAGGCTGAAGTCGATCATGGTCTTCGGCGCGTAGGGGTCACCGATCATCAACGGGCGCGCCTTGAAGTCGGCACTGACCAGGCTGCGGCTGGGGTCGAGCGTGTCGAAACGCAGGCCGGCGAGGTCCGCCCAGGTGTGCACCAGCCCGGCGCTGCTGAAGGGGCGGTCGAAGGTACCGGCGAAGTTGCGCGGGTGGCTCTGTTGCCAGGCGGGGCTGGTCCAGACCATGAAGGGGATGGTGTACATGGGCGCGGTGGGCGCCGCCTCGTTGCGCCCCAGCACCTGCGGGTGCTCGGGGTCGAACACCGCCTCGCCGTGGTCGGACAGGTAGAGCAGGAAGCCGTTCGGGTCGGTGGCCTTGAAGCGCTCGATCAGGGTGGAAACCACGTGGTCGTTGAACAGCACGGCGTTGTCGTAGCTGTTGTAGGTGGGCAACTGGTCGTCGGTGACATTGGGCGGCACGCCCTGGCGATCGGTGAAGCGCTCGTACTCCGGCGGGTAGCGGTACTGGTAGCTCATGTGGGTGCCCAGCAGGTGCACCACGATGAATTTGCGCGGCGCCTGGTCGGCGAGGACCTTGGCGAAGGGCTCGAACACGTCGTCGTCGTACTGGCGAGCATTCTGGTTGCGGTTATTGTTCAGGTAGAACTGCTCGTCGGCCTGCTTGGAGAAGGTGGTGAGCATGGTGTTGCGCTTGGTCAGGGTCTGCTGGTTGGTGATCCAGAAGGTCTTGTAGCCCGCCTGTTTCATCATGTTCAGCAGCGAGGGCTTGCTCAGGTAGGCGTCCGGGTTGCCCTCGTCGGCGAAGCTCAGCACCTGCTGCAGCGCCTCGATGGTGTAGGGGCGCGGGGTGACCACGTTGTCGAACACCTGCAGCTCGCCGCGCAGCCTGTCGAGGTTCGGCGTGGTCGAGCGTGGGTAGCCATACAGGCTCATGCGCTGGCGGTTGGTGGATTCGCCGATGACCAGCACCAGGGTCGACGGCTGGTTGCCGTTGATGTCGCGCAGGTTGGCCAGGGGCGCGATGCGGGCGTTGCCTTCCAGCAGGTCCTGCATGTTGGACAGCTGCTGGCGGTATTGCCGGTAGCCCACCGCCAGTTGCCAGGGCACCGCCGGCTCCAGGCGCTTGTCGATGCCGTCCATGGCCTGCTCGAAGCTGTCGTTGACCATCATCTGCTTGGTCACCGGGTAGCCGAGCAGCGCCACCAGCAAGGCCGCGCTGATCGCCAGCGCCTTGCCACGGGGCAGGTACACCGGGCGCAGGCGCCGCCAGATCAGCCAGGCGACGGCGGCGTAGGCCAGCAGCACCAGGGGGATCCACCAGGTCATGTACTGGGTCAGGTACTCGCCGGCTTCGGCGGTATTGGACTCGAACATGATGAAGATGACGCTCTGGGAAAACTCCTGGCCGTACACCAGGAAATAGAACAGCGCCGGCAACGAGGCCAGCCAGAGCATCACGCCGATCACCGCAGCGAGTGTGCGGGTGCGCGCCGGGAACAGCAGCACCGGGATCAGCCACAGGCCGCTGAGCAGGAAGGCCTGGCGAAAGCCGGTGAAGCCACTGGTATCGGTGGCCAGGATCAGCACCTGGGTGAGGCCGGAGAAGCACCAGAAGAACAGAAACAACCAGCCCAGACCGGCCCAGTCGAATGTCCGGGCCCCTTGATCACGCGCATGCGACGGCATAAGAACTCCATCAGTCGGATACAGGCTGCCGAGCGAACCGGCAGGAACCGCACGGACTCTGCACAAGCACGTGTGAAAACTTCGTCAAGAAAGGCGATACGGCCCGGGAGTGCGCGCTCACGCGCAACGCATCCCAATGGCGTGGGGGCAAAGTCGCTACACTCCGCCACCACCCATGCTTCAGCAGGACACGGAATGTCGATGACCACCCCGCACGCACGCCTCCGCCAGCTCCTCGTTTATTGGCTGTATGCCGCCGCCTTCGGCCATCTCTGTGCCGGCCTCGCGCTCACCTGGTTCAACCACCTGCCGCTGTTCGAGGCCTATCAGCAGGGCGTCGAGCACGCCTTCTGGACCGGCGCAGTGCCGGCGGGCGCGCGCGATCAGCAGCTGTGGTGGCAGGCCCTGTTCGGCGCCACGATGCAAAGCTACGCGGTGTTCATGTTCGCCCTGGTGCGCATCGGCGACCGTGGGCGCAACGCTTCGGCCTGGGGCTGGATGATGGTCGGCATCCTGCTGTGGGCCCCGCAGGACATGCTGCTCTCCGCGCAGCGGGGCATCTGGGCGCACCTGTGGGTCGACGGTTTTGCCCTGCTTGCCCTGCTGCCACCGCTCGCCTGGCTCTATCGACACGATCGCCGCACATCTTCCGACTGACCAGTCGTCGGCAGCTCCCGCAGGCCTTGGGTGATCCGACCGAAGGCCGAGGGCTTCGCTTCTCCGTCGCCCCTCCTCCTTTCCCTCGCTTCGCTGTCGCCGGCTCCCGCTCGCGGTTGCCGGGGCAACCTCCCGTATTCCGGGCCCTACAGCCCCGAATCCCGGACCGGGCTCCCCCTTGCGAGCCCATCCGTCATCGCCACGGCAGTCGGGCAAGCGCAACGGCCAGCAATTGACACCCTGTCAATTCACGACAAATAGCCGCCTTATTGCCGAAATTTGCAGCAAATATCGCGATTATTTATGCATTCGAGCGTTGATATCCCCTTCCTGGCGTCTATACCTTCCTCCTTATCGCCACCCCAACCGGCCATCCGCCGGGCACCGGCGATACCTCGCTCCTAGAGCGCCCACAAGGCCACTGGAGCACCACGGAGATACCCTCCGACCATCACCAAGGAGCTACAGAATGCAAAGGAAGTTCATAGGAAAAACGCTGATCCTGGCCACTCTCGCCTCTCCCGCGATAGGACTCGCGGCCGAGCTGGTGGACGTAGCCAAGTTGCCGTCACGGGCAGGAATAGCCGGTGGCAGCGACATCCACTCCGACCTGGGCCTGGCACCCGAGGAGCTCGACAAGGGCACCAGCGCCAAGCTGCCGAACGGCACCCAGGTCACCCGCTACCAGCAGTACTACAAGGGCGTGCGGGTCTGGGGCGAAGCCATCACCGAAAGCCGCAACGGCGCCACCAAGCGCACCGGCCGCATGCTGGTAGGCATCGAGCAGGACCTGGTGCGTGACGCCACCCCCACCCTGACCAAGGAGCAGGCCTTGCAACAGGCCAAGGCCCTGGTCGCCAGCAGCCAGCCGGTGAGCAACGAGCAGAGCGAGCTGGTGGTACGGCTGAACGAGCAGAAACAGGCGCAGCTCGCCTACGTGGTGTCGTTCTTCGTCGGCGGTGACGAGCCGTCCCGTCCGCACTTCATGATCGAAGCCAACACCGGCCAGGTCCTGCAGCGCTGGGAAGGCCTCAACCACGCCGAAGCCACCGGCCCGGGCGGCAACGCCAAGACCGGCAAATACCTCTACGGCACCCAGTACGGCCCGCTGATCGTCAACAACCGCTGCGAAATGAACAGCGGTGACGTGATCACCGTCAACCTCAACAACAGCACCAACAACACCAGCGTCAAAGCCTTCCGCTTCGCCTGCCCGTACAACGAGTACAAGCTCACCAACGGCGCCTACTCGCCCCTCAACGATGCCCACTACTTCGGCAACGTGGTGTTCCAGATGTACGGCAACTGGTTCGGCGGGCTGCGTCCGCTCAACGAGAAGAAGCTGTATATGAAGGTGCATTACGGCAACGGCTACGAGAATGCCTTCTGGGACGGCCAGGCCATGACCTTCGGCGACGGCAAGAGCCGCTTCTACCCGCTGGTTTCCCTCGACGTGTCGGCCCACGAGGTCAGCCACGGCTTTACCGAGTTGAACTCCGGCCTGGTCTACGAGGGGCAATCCGGCGGCATGAACGAAGCCTTCTCGGACATGGCCGGCGAAGCCGCCGAGTACTTCATGAAGGGGCAGAACGACTGGAAGGTGGGTGCCGATATCTTCAAGGGCAACGGTTCGCTGCGCTACATGGACCAGCCCAGCCGTGACGGCAGCTCCATCGACCGGGCCAGCGACTACTACGAAGGCATCGACGTGCACCACTCCAGCGGGGTGTACAACCGCGCCTTCTACCTGCTCGCCAAGTCGACCGGCTGGAACACCCGCAAGGCCTTCGAAGTGTTCGTCGACGCCAACCGCTTCTACTGGACCGAGACCAGCACCTTCGACCAGGGCGCCTGCGGCGTGATCAAGTCGGCGCAGAACCGCAGCTTGCCGACGGCGGACGTGATCAACGCGTTCAAGGCCGTGGGCGTGAGCTGCAAGACGGCACTGTAACCAGGGCACTGCCCGTATCAAGCCCCCTGTCGGCGCGAGCTTGCAGGGGGTCATGAAGACGGGCATCGAACAGCGGAACGGGGCATGACGCCTGCACAACGGCCCCAGCGCGGCTCCTCTTTCAAAAAACGCCAGGGTTCAACTGGCCACTTGCCACTTAAGTTCTGTCAGAGTATTCCGAAACAAAAGCAAGCCACTGCAAGAGCGGCTGGACTCTCCACTCGGATGGAACTGAACCGATGTCATCGCTGCGCTCCGTCAGCCTGCAGACCAAGATTCTGCTGGCCTTCACCCTGGTCAACCTGATCAGCATCGCCACCTTCATCAGCTACGCGCAGTACGTGAAGTCCCTGGACATCCGCGAGCAGATGGACAACCGCCTGCGTGCGGCGGCTCATGCGGTGCCACGCCTGCTGGGTAACGACTACCTGGAGCGGACGCGGACGGCCGATGGCCTGCGCGAGGGCGAGTACCTGGAACAGGTGCGCAACCTCGGCGAGTACGCCGGCGAGGTGGACTTGAAGTTCGCTTACACCCTGATGGTCGACAGCGGCGGCCGGGTGTTCTACCTCTCCGACGGCGCCAGCGGCAGCGAGATCGCCAGCGACAGCTACGCCAAGCACCTGGAGGAGTACACCGACGCCAGCCCGGCGGTGATCCAGGCCGCGCGCAGCAACCAGGCGCAGTTCGACGAGTACACCGACAGCTACGGAACCTTCCGCTCGATCTTCCTGCCCATGCGCACCAGCGGCGGCCAGCCCTACGTGGTGGGCGTGGACGTCACCCTGAGCAGCCTCGACCAGGCCATCGCCGACAGCCTGCGCAGCCTGCTGCTCATCGGCGCGGTGACGCTGGGCATCGGCCTGCTGCTGTCCTGGCTGGCCACGCGCATGCTGGTCCACGCCATTCGCCAACTCACCGGGCAGCTCAACCGCATCGCCCAGGAGCGCGACCTCTCGCACTCCCTGGCAGTCACCAGCAACGACGAACTCGGGCAGATGGGTACGCGCCTGTCCGGCCTGCTGCAGGACCTGCGGCAAACCCTTTCCGGCGCCCTCGGCATGGCCGACAGCAACCAGCAGCTGGCGGAAACCTTCCTGCACCGCGCCGACGACATCACCCAGCAGATCCAGCAGGCGGCGCACCAACTGGCCGACGTCGACCAGCACGGACAATCGATCCAGCAGGCCGCCGGGCAATCCCACAGCCTGGCCGGCGCGGTGCGCAGCAACCTCGAGCGCACCAGCGCCGAACTCAGCCGCGCCCACCAGGAGCTGCAACAGCTGATCGCCGATGTGCACGGCAGCACCTCCTCCAACATCGAGCTGGCCACCGACCTCGACGGCCTCAGCCGTGAGGCCGAGCAGATCGGCCAGGTGCTGCAGATGATTGCGGGTATCTCCGAGCAGACCAACCTGCTGGCCCTCAACGCCGCCATCGAAGCCGCGCGCGCCGGCGAAGCGGGCCGTGGCTTCGCCGTGGTCGCCGACGAGGTGCGCAAGCTGGCAGGGCAGACCAAGAGCGTTCTGGCCGATGCGCACAAGGTGATCGACCAGGTCACCGGCGCCATCCGCCAGATCGCACAGCGCATGGGCAGCACCGCCGAACGCTCACGCGCCCTGGCGGGCAACGCCGACGAAGCGCTGGAAGCCCTCGACACCCTAGTGCGGCAGATGGGCGAGGTGAACGCCAATGTCGAGCAGGCGCTGACCAGCAGCGAGCACATCCAGCATGCAGTGGCGGATATGTCCGGCCGCCTGGGCGATATGCGCGGCGCCTTCGAGCACACCCGCCAGGATGTGGACGCCATCAACCACTCCGCCGCTGAACTGGGCGAGACGGCACGTGCCTTGAAGAGCGGGCTGGGGGCCTTCCGCACCTGACAGGTGCAGGCGCGGAAGCTGACCACTCGCACAAGTTCGTCAGCGCCCCTATAATCCGCGCCCCCGCAGGAGAGCGAGGCGCCATGCGCCTCCGCCGAAGGCGCAAACTCCCATAATCGCTCAGGCAGAAGTCACTGCGGGTTCCATGATCGCCAACTGGAGAGCGGCCGCCCGCGAGCGGCCCACCGAAGGGGCAAGCGGCCCACGCCGCGCAAACTCTCAGGTACACAGGACAGGGGGAGGGGCAGCACAACGCAGGAGTTCTGTGTGCTCACCTACGTCTACCTGATTGCAATCGTCGCCGAAGCCATGTCCGGTGCCCTCGCCGCCGGCCGGCGCAATATGGACCTGTTCGGCGTCAGCCTCATCGCCTTCCTCACCGCCCTCGGCGGCGGCACCGTCCGCGACATCCTCCTCGGCCACTACCCGGTGAGCTGGACCCAGCACCCCGAATACATCTTCCTCACCATCGGCGCCGGCCTCGTGGCCATGCTCCTGTCACGCTTCATGCACCACCTGCGCCAGCTGTTCCTGGTGCTCGACGCCATGGGCCTGATCGCCTTCACCGTGATCGGCTGCAACGTCGCGCTGGGCCTGGACTACGCCCTGCCGGTGGTGGCCATGGCCGGGATCATCACCGGCATCTTCGGCGGCATCCTCCGCGACATCCTCTGCAACCGCACCCCGCAGGTGCTGCGCCAGGAGCTCTACGCCAGCGTCTCCCTGCTGGTCGCCCTGCTCTACCTCGGCCTGCGCCAGCAAGGCGTCGACGACGACCTCAACCTGCTCGCCTCCTTCAGCGTCGGCCTGCTGCTGCGACTTTCGGCGATCCGTTTCAGCTGGTCGCTGCCGATGTTTTCCTATGCGCCGGGGCGGTGGGAGCATTGAAAGTCTCCGCACCCACCCACCGAGCCCGGCTCGGTTCGGTGCGCCCCATCTCCAGCCTGCCAGCGCAGCCCCGGGCACAGCGGTATCGCCCGATCCCGGAGCTCACATATGATGGCACCTCGCCGTTTCGGCCTTGGTTTCAGCTTGCCCGGAGGGTAAAATCCACACGTTTTCCCGGGTTTTTCTACGGGCCTGTGACGGCCCTGGCCAAAGCCCGCTCGCTCACCACGACGATGCGTCGCCCGTAGGACCCGCTGCAAGGATCGCAGTCGCCTTGAGCGCTAGACCCATCGGGACATGACCCATGCCGTTCGGGCCACCCCCCAAGCTCAACCTGCGCAATCTCATCCTGCTGTTCGCGCTCGCCGCAACCCTGGCGACGCTGGCCAACAACCTGCTGGTGACCTATGGCATCCAGCGCCAGGCGCTGGTGCAGAACGCCCTGGAGGCCAACCGCGCCTATGCGGCCAAGCTCGCCGCCAGCATCAACGAGAACCTGGCCGGTGACCTGGAGCGCCTGCGCTTCAGCGCCAACCTGCTGGGCAACGTGCCGGGCGATACGAAACAGATGGCGCTGGAAGCGGAGCGCCTGCTGACGCAGGACCACAGCTTCAACACCGTGCTGGTGGCCGATGCCGAGGGCACCGTGGTGGCCTCCAAGCCCGACAGCTTGGGCATCAACGGCCAGGCCCTGCGCTCGCGCGAGGCCCTGCAGCAGCGCCGGGCGATGGTCAGCCCGGCGTTCCGCTCCCTGGCGGGCAACCTCATCGTCTTCGTCTCCCACCCCATCTGGGGCCCCGATGGCCAGTACCGGGGGCTGATCGGCGGCACCATCTACCTGGGCAAGCCCAATGCCCTGGATTCGCTGGTCAGCCAGCACTTCCACCATGACGCGTCCAACGTCTACCTGGTGGACCCGGACCGCAAGGTGCTGTTCCACCCCGACGCCAGCCGCGTTGGCGAGCGCCTGGGCGCCAACCCCATCGTCGATGCGGTGCTCAAGGGCGAGAGCGGCGCCATGCAGGCGGTCAACACACGGGGCGTGGAGATGCTGGCCGGCTACGCCAGCGTGCCGCTGAGTGGCTGGGGCGTGGTGGCGCAGCAGCCCCTGGCTGCAGCCCAGGCGGCGCTGGAGGAGTTGATGAAGCGCCTGCTCGCCGGCCTGCTGCCCATGAGCCTGCTGGGCATCGGGCTGATCCTGTGGATTTCCGCGCGCATCAGCCGCCCGCTGCGGCAACTGGCCGAGAGCGCCGCGCAGCCCGAGCGCGCGGAGAAGGCCCTGCGGGTGAAAGCCTGGTATGCCGAGGCCTGGATGATCAAGCAGGCGCTGCTGGCCGGGCTGGAGGTCACCCGGGCCAAGCTCGGCCAACTGGACCAGCAGGCCAAGAGCGATCCGCTCACCGGGCTGGCCAACCGCCGCGCCATGGAGGAGCGCTTGCAGGCCTGGCAGCGCCTGGGCACGCCGTTCTCCGTGATCAGCCTGGACATCGACCACTTCAAGCGGGTCAACGACACCTTCGGCCACGACACGGGTGACGATGTGCTACGCCAGTTCGCCGACCTGCTGCGCCAGAGCTGTCGGGAGCGGGACCTGCCGTGCCGTGTCGGCGGCGAGGAGTTCATCCTGCTGCTGCCCGAGGCGCCCCTGCGCACGGCAGCAGAGGTGGCCGAGCGCTTCCGCGCCCGGCAGGAGGCCACCCCGATCGACCCGGTGGGGCAGATCACCGTTTCCCTCGGTGTGGTGCACTGGTCACCCCGAGGCGGGCGCAGCGTGCAGGACGTGCTCAAGCGCGCGGACGAGCTGCTCTACCAGGCCAAGCAGGCCGGGCGCAACCGGGTGATGGCGGACGAGATACGGGCATTCGAGTCAATCAGCTGACGCCAAAAATTCATGATGTAAAAAATTCCTGACAGCCAATTCCTAGGTAAAAGTCGCCGTGATATACAGCGGCGGCTTTCTCGAGCCCTTCTTGCCGTCAAAGGACTGCTGTCATGAATCGAGCCTTCTCGCTGGTCTGGAATCCCCGTCTGCGCGCCTGGTGTGTCGCCGATGAGCATGCCCGGAGACGCAAGGCTGGCTCCGGCGCGGTCCTGGCGTGTGCGCTGCTGGCCCCGGTGGCGGGCCTGGCGGCCGACCTGCCGACCGGCGGCCAGGTGGTTTCCGGCAGTGGCGCTATCAGCCAGCCCAACGCCCAGCAGATGGTCATCGACCAGTCCAGCAACAAGCTGGCGATCAACTGGCAGAGCTTCGACATCGGCGCCGGCAAGCGGGTGACCTTCAACCAGCCCGGCAGTGATTCCATCGCCCTCAACCGCGTGGTGGGCAGCGACGGCTCGAAGATCATGGGCCAGCTGGATGCCAACGGCCGGGTCTTCCTGGTCAACCCCAATGGCGTGCTGTTCGGCAGCGGTGCCCAGGTCCAGGTCGGCGGCCTGGTGGCCTCGACCCTCGACATCGACCCGCAGGATTTCGAACGCGGCAACTACCGCTTCAAGGGCGACGGCACGCCGGCGGCCGTGGTCAACCAGGGCACCCTCACCGCAGCCGATGGTGGCGCCGTGGCGCTGCTGGGGGGCACCGTCAGCAACCAGGGGGTGATCGTCGCCCAGCAGGGCAGCGTGGCCCTGGCGGCCGGCAATGCCGTGACCCTGGACTTTGCCGGCGACGGCCTGCTCAACGTCCAGGTGGACGGCGCCGCAGCGGATGCGCTGGTGGAGAACCACAAGCTGATCCGCGCCGACGGCGGCAAGGTGCTGCTCACGGCCGATGCCGGCGATGCGCTGCTCAAGACCGTGGTCAACAACACCGGCGTGATCGAGGCCCGCACCCTGGGCGAGAAGAACGGCAAGATCATGCTCATGGGCGACTTCGACGGCGGCGTGGTCAAGGTGGCTGGCACCCTCGATGCCAGTGCCGCGAACGGCGGCAATGGTGGTTTCATCGAGACCAGCGGTGCCCACGTGCAGGTTGCCGATGACGTGAAGGTCACCACCCTGGCCAAGCCCGGCAAGGGCAAGACCGGCGAATGGCTGATCGACCCCTACAACGTGACCATTTCCAATGCCGGCAGCACCGGCATGGGTGGCTTCAACGGCAACGCCAACGACAGCGTGCTCAACGTCAACACCCTGACCAACGCCCTGGCCAGCACCGGGGTAACGGTGACCACCGGAGTCGGTGGCAGCCAGGCCGGCAACATCACCGTCGATGCGCCCATCAGCTGGAGCGCCGACACCACCCTGACGCTGAACGCCGCCGGCAGCGTCATCATCAACAAGGACATCACCGCCACCGGCACCAACGCGGGGCTCTCGCTGGTCTACGGCAACGGCTACCGGCTGGGCAGCGGCGCCCGCGTCACCCTGTCGGGCAGCAACGCCAGCCTCAGCCTGGGGGGCACCAGCTACACCCTGATCCATGACCTCGCCGGTTTGCAGGGTGTCGGTGCCAGTGGCAACTACGCCCTCGCCACCGACCTGGACGCCAGCGCCACGCGCACCTGGAACGGCGGCCAGGGCTTCGCGCCGCTGCAAGGCTTCAGCGGCACCTTCACCGGCCTCGGTCACGCCGTGGATGGCCTCACCATCGCCCGTGGTTCCGAGAACAACGTGGGCCTGTTCCAGGCCGTCAGCGGGCAGGTGCGCGACCTGACCCTGTCCAATGCCGCCATCACCGGCAATATCACCGTCGGCGCCATCAGCGGTTCCCTCAGCGGCACGCTGTCGGGCATCCACGTCACCGGCTCGGTGCTGGGCAACGGCTCCAACGTCGGCGGCCTGGTCGGCCAGGTCACCAATGGCACGCTGCAGGGGGCGTCCTCGACCGCCAGCGTGACGGGCCTGAACAACGTGGGCGGTCTGGCCGGCACTGTGCAGAACGGCACCCTGGCCGATGCCTATTCCACGGGGTCGGTGACCGGCACCATCAGCAACAGCAGCGCCTTCGCCGGCGGGCTGGTGGGCAATGTCTTCGACTCGGCGACCCTGACCAACACCTACGCCAGCGGCCGGGTCCAGGGCTACACCGCCACGGGCGGCCTGATCGGCGGCACCTTCCTGTCCACCATCACCTTCGCCAACAGCTACTGGGACGTGAACAGCACCGGGCAGGCCAGCAGCGCCAGCGGTGGCACCGCCATCACTTCGGCCAATGCCCGCACCCAGTCCACCTACAACGGCTTCGACTTCGCCAACACCTGGGTGATGTTCGAGGGTGATACCCGGCCGATGCTGCGCAGCGAGTACTCCACCGCGGTGTACACCCCCCATGCCTTGCAACTGATCGGCACGAACCTGGCCGGCAACTACCGGCTCGGCACCTCCCTCGACCTGGGCGCCGCGCTTGCTGCCGGCGGCAACGGTTACTACGGCGATGTCTGGGGTGCATCGGGCTTCAAGCCCCTGGGCAGCGACACCGGCAGCTTCACCGGCAGCTTCAATGGACAGGGCTTCGGCCTCAGCGGCCTGGCCATCAACCGGGCGAGCACCAACTACGTGGGCCTGTTCGGCTACACCTCCGGCGCAACCCTGGCCAACGTCAAGCTGGTGGGCGGCAGTGTCACCGGCAACGACGGTGTCGGTGCGCTGGTCGGCTACATGACGGGCGGGACCCTTGGCAGCGCATCAGCCAGCACCACCGTCAGCGGCACCAGCACTGGCGAGGCCAATACCGGTGGGCTGGTGGGCACCAACGACGGCGGCGCCATCGCCGATGCCTCCGCCAGTGGCAACGTCACCGGCGCCGGCTACCAGATCGGCGGCCTGGTCGGCTTCAATTTCAACGGCGGCAGCATCACGCGCGCCTATGCCACCGGCAATGTGACCGGCACCAACCCGAACAACGGCCTCGGCTATGTCGGTGGGCTGGTCGGAGCCAACGGCTACAGCGGCGATGGCGGTTCCATCAGCCAGTCCTACGCCACTGGCACGGTGAGGGCGGCTGCGGGCCCCATCGGCGGTTTCGTCGGCCATAACGAAGGCAGCATCACCGACTCCTACGCCACCGGCGCGGTAATCGGCCAAGGCTCCGCCAGCAACATCGGCGGCTTCGTCGGGGTCAACTTCGTCAACGGCACCATCGGCAACAGCTACTCCACCGGCTACGTCGCCGGCGGCAGCCAGATGGGCGGCTTCGCCGGCTACAACAACGGTGGCAGCAGTGCCATCACCAACGCCTACTGGGACATCCAGACCAGCGGCCAGACGCTGGGCAGCGCCGGTGGTGTGGCGGCTGGAATCACCGGACGCACCACCGCCCAGTTGCAGGGCAGCCTGCCGGCCGGTTTCGCCTCCTCGATCTGGGGCATCGGCACCAACCTCTATCCGTATCTGCAATGGCGCTACAGCACCACACCCAACGCCGTGAGCGGCCGGGTGTTCAGCGACGCCGGCAGCACGGCACTCGCTGGCGCCACCGTCAGTGCCGTGTCGGGTGGGCAACTGATCGGCAGCGCCTCCACTGGGGCGAACGGCTACTACTACGTCCTTGGAGAAGCCAGCCGGTTCGACAGCAATGGCACGCTCACCTACCTGGAGGGTGGTTCCAGCCAGGGTGCCGCGTTCAGTGATCGTGTCGGCTACCTCGGTATCCAGGGCCTGGACATCTATGCCTCGGCCATGCGCCTGGTGACCGGGCAGGGCAGCCTCACGGCAACCCGCAGCCGCTACCTGGCCGCTCGGGGCAGCTACGCCGACAGCGACCTGGGCTTCCTCGCGCTCTCCGACTTCGGCGGTCTCACCGATACCGGCTATGGCCTCTACCTGAGCGCCACTCCCGCCAGCTACAGCCTGGACACCGACCTCGGCTCCGGCGGGCTGTTGAGCCTCGACAGCGGCGGTGCCTTCGGCATCAGCGGTACCCGCCAGCTGTCGGCGGCTGGCAACCTCGGCGTGGCCGACCGTCTGACCTGGGGCGACAACGCCGGGCTGACCCTCAGCACCAGCAACAGCGGCAACATCCTCCTGGGTGATGGCATCGACGCCGCCAACGGCAGCCTGACCCTGTTTGCTGCCGGCACCGCGACCAGCAACGGGGGCGTCAACCTCGGCGTGCTGAATCTCACCGGCGGCACCTGGAACCAGGTGGCGGCCAGCCTGCCGAGTTTCAACGTAACCGACTTCCGCCTCAGCCCCAGCGCCACCTTCATACGGGCCCTGGCCGGGGACGGTAGCGCCGCCACCCCGTACCGCATCGCCGACGTCTATGGGCTCCAGGGGCTGGCCTCCACCAGCCTGGCGGGCAGCCGCTTCGTCCTGGCGAACGACATCGACGCCTCCAGCAGTGCGCTGTGGAACAGCGGCACCGGCTTCCTCTCCATCGGCAGCCTGGCCAACCCCTTCACCGGCCGGCTCGACGGGCAGGGGCACCGCATCAGCGGCCTGGCCATCAATCGCCCCGGCAGCACCTACAGCGGCCTGTTCGGCTACAACGCCGGTTATGTCGGCAACCTCAACCTGGTGGGCGGCAGTGTGGTCGGCGGTACTTACACCGGCGCCCTGGTGGGCTACAACGCATCGGCCGGTGTGATCGAGCGGGTCAGCAGCGACACCAGCGCCATCGGTACGGGCAACGTCGGCGCCCTGGTCGGCACCAACGCCGGCACCCTCAGCGAGTCCCTGGCCACAGGCAGTGCCAGCGGCGGTCTCAATGGCGGCGGCCTGGCGGGCAGCAACACCAGCACCGGCATCCTCCGCGACAGCTACGCCACCGGCAGCGCCCAGGGCAGCGCCACGGCGGGCGGCCTGGTCGGGTTCAACGACGGCAGCCTGCTGCGTGTTTATTCCACGGGCACGGCCAGCTCCAGCGTCGGCGCGGTCGGCGGCCTGGTGGGCAGCAATGCCGGCACCGCCACCGGCAGTTTCTGGAACACCACCACCAGCGGCCTGGCACAGGGCGTCGGGGCCGGCAATGCCTCGGGCGTATCGGGGTTGACCAGCACCCAGCTCACCACCCTGGCGCCCTTTGTGGCGGCCGGCTGGAGCATCGACGACGCCGGCGGCACGGGTGCCACCTGGCGCATGTACGAGGGCCACAGCGCACCGCTGCTGCGCAGCTTCATGACCGCCCTCAGCGTCAACGTCGGCAATGCCAGCAAGACCTACGACGGCACCGCCACCAGCAGCACGGGTGCCCTGGTGTTCCCCATCGGCTACGACCCGGCCCTGGTCGGCGGCAGCGCCCTCTACACCGCCAGCAGCGCCAACGCCGGCACCTACACTGGCGCCAACCTGCGCGCGAGCGGGCTCTATTCCAGCCAGTTCGGCTATGACATCGAGATGCTCGCCGGCACCCTGACCATCGACAAGGCAGCGCTGACCATCACCGCCAGCAATGCCAGCAAGACCTACGGCCAGACGGCCTCGCTGAGCGGCTTCAGCACCTCGGGCCTGATCGCGGGTGACCAGGTCAGCGGTGTGGATCTCACCAGCCTGGGGTCGGTGTTCAATGCTGGCGTCGGCAACTACGCCATCGTTGCCAGCAACGCCCAGGGCAGCGGGCTGGGCAACTACGACATCACCTACGGCAACGGTACCCTCACCATCGACAGGGCCGCGCTGGCCATCACCGCCGGCAATGCCAGCAAGACCGCCGGCCAGGTGGCGAGCCTCAGTGGCTTCTCCAGTGCGGGTCTGGTGGCCGGCGACCAGATCAGCGGCGTCAGCCTGAACAGCGGTGGTGCCGGGGCCGGGGCCACGGCCGGCAACTACGCCATCGTCGCCAGCAACGCCCAGGGCACCGGCCTGGGCAACTACGACATCACCTACGTTGACGGCATGCTCACCGTCACCGGGACGCTGCCCGTCAGCACCGTCACTGACCCGCGCGTGCCTGCCGCGCAGATGACCGGCAAGCAACCCGGCAACGAAACCGAGCGACCGCTGGTGGTGGTCACCCCAGCTCTATTCGCACCGGCCGAGTTCGGCGCGCAGCTCAACCTCGTCAACAACGGCATTCGTCTTCCCGAAGGAATCTGAAGATGCGTTCGACTCCCGTGCTGGCCGGCCTTGCCGCCTCACTGCTCAGCCTGTCCGTCTCCGCCGCCACCGCTCCGGATGCCGGCCAGGTGCAGCAAGGCCTCGACCAGCAGCCCCTGCAACTGAGTCCCCGGCAGTCCCTGCCGATCAACCTCCCGGACACGCCCGCCGACCCGTCGGCCGAGGCCGGTCCGCGCCTACAGGTCAATGGTTTCACCCTGGAAGGCAACAGCGCGCTGGGCAGCGACGAGCTGTTGGGCCTGTTGGCCGACCTGCCCGGCAAGGAACTCAGTGTTGGTCAATTGCAGGCGGCCGCCAACCGCATCACCCGGCGTTACCGCGAACAGGGTTACCCCCTGGCGCGTGCCTACCTGCCGGCCCAGGAGATCGACGGCGGGGTGGTGAAGATCGCCGTGCTGGAAGGGCGCTACGGTGAGGTCCGCGTCGACAACCCGGTAGGCCTGGGTGGCAGCGCGCTGGCGCCGCTGGCCGCACTGAAAGCCGGTGATGCGGTGCAGGGCCAGCCCCTGGAGCGCAGCCTGCTGCTGCTGCAGGACACCCCCGGCGTGGAGGTGAAGTCCACCCTGCGCCCTGGTGCCAGCACCGGCACCACCGACCTGCTGGTGGGGCTGCAGAAGTCCCCGCTGGTCACCGGCTCGGTGGACATGGACAACTACGGCAACCGCTTCGTCGGTCAGTACCGCCTGGGCGGCACCCTGAACCTGAACAACCCGCTCAACCTCGGCGACCGCCTCAGCCTGCGGGCCATGGGCAGTGACGAGGACCAGCACTACGGCCGCGTGGCCTACCAGTTGCCGCTCGGCCCCTGGGCCACCCAGTTCGGCGTCGCCTACTCGGACATGGACTACGAGCTGGGCAAGGACTTCGAGGACCTGCGCGCCCACGGCAACGCGCGCATCGCCAGCGTCTACGCCATCCAGCCACTGGTGCGCTCGCGGGACTTCAGCCTGTTCACCCAGCTGCAGTTCGACGACAAGCGCCTGAAGGACGACATCGACCTGTTCGACGAGAAGAGCGACAAGCACGCCCGCGTCGTCACCGTCACCCTCAACGGCAACAGCCGTGACGACCTGCTCGGCGGCGGCATCAACAGCTTCGCCCTCGGCTGGAGCCAGGGCAGCCTGACCCTCGACGGCGCCCAGGCCCAGCGCACCGACGACGCCACCGCCGGCACCCGTGGCCGCTTCCACAAGCTCAACCCCAGCCTGGTGCGCCTGCAGCGCCTGAGCGACCGCTTCAGCCTCTATACCCAGCTCCAGGGCCAGTGGGCCGACGGCAACCTGGACAGCTCCGAGAAGCTTTACCTGGGCGGCGCCTATGGCGTGCGCGCCTACCCCCAGGGCGAGGCCTCGGGCGATCAGGGCTGGCTGGCCAACGTCGAGCTGCGCTACGCCCTCACCGAGGCCTGGCAGCTGTCCACCTTCGTCGACCACGGCGAAGTGCGCCTGAACAAGGACGCCTGGACCTCGGACGACAACCACCGCAGCCTCTCCGGCGCCGGCTTCGGTGCCCTGTGGGCGGCCCATGGCTGGCAGGTCAATGCCGTGGCGGCCTGGAAGCTGGGCAACGCCGCAGCCGAGAGCGACGTGGAGCGCACGCCGCGCGTCTGGGCCCAGGTGGTGCGCGCCTTCTGAGTCCGTGCCCCTGCCTGATGGGCAGGGGTATAGCGGGGTTTGCCGGTGCCACGGGCGGCAGGACGCAATCAATGATCCGACTGCTGGCCCGACCGTCGCAGTCACTGCAGCGCCTTCCGAGTGGATCGAGAAAGCCGCCCCTGTTGGGCGCCAGCCTCATCGCACGGTGGTGAACCGAACCCCGCCTCCGGGTGCCTCTCCATCCCCGTCGGTGTCGGCCTCGGTGATGCCCCTGACCAGGTTCATGCGCTCCTTGCGGATCAGCACTCGATACCGACCATCCACTGGGTCTTGTCAGCGTTGCTGCGGTCCAGATCGGCACGACGGACGAGCGGTTCCGTGCATCCCCGAGGCTTGATGTACTCCTCCGCTGCGCGCGCCGCCTCATCGATCGACATGGGGCGGCGGTCATCCCGCTGCACGGTGATATAGAAGGGCTTCTGGAACATCACGATGTAGGCATCCAGCGTGTAGCGCTGGCCCGCGATCTCGAGGTTGGCGTGGTACTCGTCGAAGCGTGTGAGATGGCGGGTGTCGAGGGCGCGCGGTGATGCGCAGCCGAGGATCAGCAAGGCCAGCCCTGCCAGGCCAGCCAGGGAAGTCACTTTCATGGTTCTCTCCTGATGAACAGCGGACAGCCAGGGGCGGCAGGCCTCTCAATGAAAAGCCCCCGCCGGATCGCTCCGGCGGGGGCTTTTCAGTTACTG
Source organism: Aquipseudomonas alcaligenes MRY13-0052 (assembly GCA_000474255.1). Taxonomy (GTDB): domain Bacteria; phylum Pseudomonadota; class Gammaproteobacteria; order Pseudomonadales; family Pseudomonadaceae; genus Metapseudomonas; species Metapseudomonas solani. Next base: position 142,735 of record BATO01000002.1, on the reverse strand, counting down.
ATCGGAGATCAGACCTTGGCGCGCTCGTAGCGCTTGCGGTCGTTCTCGTTCAGCATTTTCTTGCGCAGGCGGATGGACTTCGGAGTCACTTCCACCAGCTCGTCGTCGGCGATGAATTCCAGCGCCTGCTCCAGGGTGAAGCGGATCGGCGGAACCAGGGCGATGACTTCGTCTTTGCCCGATGCGCGCATGTTGTCGAGCTTCTTGCCCTTGGTGGGGTTGATCACCAGGTCGTTGTCACGGCTGTTGATGCCGGCCAGCTGGCCTTCGTAGATCTCGTCGCCTGGGCCGAGGAACAGCTTGCCGCGGCTTTGCAGGGTTTCCAGCGAGTAGGTCAGGGCGGTGCCGGTGGCCATGGAGACCAGTACGCCGTTCTGACGGTTGCTGACTTCGCCGGCCTTGATCGGGCCGTAGTGGCTGAAGGTCGAGGTCAGGATGCCGGTACCCGAGGTCAGGGTCAGGAAGTTGTTACGGAAGCCGATCAGGCCACGCGCCGGGATGGTGTATTCCAGGCGTACACGGCCCTTGCCGTCGGGGATCATGTTGGTCAGATCGCCCTTGCGCAGGCCCATCTGCTCCATCACCGAGCCCTGGTGCTGCTCTTCGATGTCGATGGTGACGTTCTCGTAGGGCTCCTGCTTGTCGCCGTCCTTCTCGATGATGACCACTTCCGGACGGCCTACGGCCATCTCGAAGCCTTCGCGGCGCATGGTTTCGATCAGTACGGAGAGGTGCAGTTCACCACGGCCGGAGACCTTGAACTTCTCGGCGGATTCGCCCGCTTCGACGCGCAGGGCGACGTTGTGCAGCAGTTCCTTCTCCAGACGGTCCTTGATGTTGCGGCTGGTGACGAACTTGCCTTCTTTACCAGCGAAGGGCGAGTCGTTGACCTGGAAGGTCATGCTCACGGTCGGCTGGTCGACGGTCAGGGGCGGACGGGCTTCGACGTTCTGCGGATCGCACAGGGTGTCGGAGATGAACAGCTCTTCCATGCCGCTGACGCAGACGATGTCGCCGGCTTCGGCTTCAGCGACTTCTACGCGCTGCAGGCCGGAGTGGCCCATGATCTTCAGGACGCGGCCGTTGCGCTTGGTGCCGTCGTCGCTGATGGCGACCACCGGGGTGTTGGACTTGATCTTGCCGCGGGCGATACGGCCGATGCCGATCACGCCGAGGAAGCTGTTGTAGTCCAGCTGGGAGATCTGCATCTGGAACGGGCCGTCGACGTCGACGTCCGGAACCGGAACGTGGTCGATGATCGCCTGGAACAGCGCGTCCATGTTGTCGTCCATCTTCTCGTGGTCGAGGCCGGCGATGCCGTTCAGGGCGCTGGCGTAGACGATCGGGAAGTCAAGCTGCTCGTCGGTGGCACCGAGGTTGTCGAACAGGTCGAAGATCTGGTCGATGACCCAGTCAGGGCGCGCGCCCGGACGGTCGATCTTGTTGACCACGACGATCGGACGCAGGCCGGCCTTGAACGCCTTCTGGGTCACGAAGCGGGTCTGCGGCATGGGGCCGTCCTGGGCGTCGACCACCAGCAGCACGGAGTCGACCATCGACATCACGCGCTCGACCTCACCGCCGAAGTCGGCGTGGCCGGGGGTGTCGACGATGTTGATGTTGTAGCCGTTCCACTTGATGGCGGTGTTCTTCGCCAGAATGGTAATGCCGCGCTCTTTTTCCTGGTCGTTGGAGTCCATCACGCGCTCGCTTTCCGCTTCTTTGCGGTCGAGGGTGCCGGACAGCTTCAGGAGCTTGTCGACGAGGGTGGTTTTGCCATGGTCGACGTGGGCGATGATGGCGATGTTGCGTAGTTTTTCGATCACTTGTGCATCTCGATCAGAGGATTCGGTTCGCCGCTGAGTCTAGGCGGCCTGTATGAAAAACGTTCGATTCAGCCCGCCCGCTGGTCGGGGGGGCGGTGGCGGATGCTGCCGCCGTACAGCCCGGGCTGTTTAGGCCGGGCGATAAACGCGCACATTGGCATGCCCCTCGCTGAGCAGATGGTGAGCATGCAGGCGGCTCATGACGCCTTTATCGCAATAGAGGAGGTACTGGCGATTTTCGTCCAGTTCCTTGAAGCGGCTGTTGATCGCGTAGAACGGCATGGCCTGGACTTCGATGCCCGCCAGCTCCAGCGGTTCATCTTCCTGGGCGTCGGGGTGGCGGATGTCGATGACGATCTGCCCCGGCAGAGCCTCGCTCACCTCTTCCACCTTCAGGTCCTGGCCCAGCTCGTCGATCACCCGGTCGATGGGGATCAGGCGCGCGCGCTCGATGGCGCGTTCCAGCACGGCCATGTCGAACTGCGTCTCTTCATATTCGATGCGGCTCTTCTTGGCGCGGGTGGTGGGGTTCACCGAGATCACGCCGCAGTATTCGGGCATGTGCTTGGCGAACTCGGCAGTGCCGATCCGGGTGGCGGTGTCGATGATGTCCTGCTTGTGGCTGGCGATCAGCGGGCGCAGCACCAGCATGTCGGTGGCCGAGTCGATCACCGAGAGGTTCGGCAGGGTCTGGCTGGACACCTGGGAAATGGCTTCGCCTGTGACCAGCGCCTCGATGCGCAGTTGCTCGGCCATGCGCGTGGAAACCCGCAGCATCATGCGCTTGAGGATCACGCCCATCTGGCTGTTGTCGACCTTGCCGAGGATCTCGGCCACCACTTCCTCGAAGGGCACGCTGATGAACAGCACGCGCTGGGAGCGGCCGAACTTTTCCCACAGGTAGTGGGCCACTTCCATCACGCCCAGCTCGTGGGCACGACCGCCAAGGTTGAAGAAACAGAAGTGCGCCATCAGGCCGCGGCGCATCATCTGGTAGGCGGCGACGGTGGAGTCGAAACCGCCGGACATCAGCACCAGGGTCTGCTCCAGCGAGCCCAGCGGGTAACCGCCCAGGCCGTCGTGCTGGTGGTGGATGACGAACAGGCGCTGGTCGCGCACTTCGATGCGTACTTCCACTTCCGGGTTCTTCAGCGAGATGCCGGCGGCGTTGCACTCACGGCGCAGGCGGCTGCCGACATGGCTCTCCAGCTCCATCGAGGTGAACGAGTGCTTGCCGGCACGCTTGCAGCGCACGGAGAAGATCTTGCCGGGAATCTGGTCGGCGTAATGCAGCTTGCACTTTTCCAGCACGTCGTCGAAGTCGCCGAGCGGGTACTCGTTGACCTCCAGGAAGTGGGTGATGCCGGGCGTGCAGGTGAGGCGCTCGATCATCTCCGCAAGGAGCCTGGGGTCGGTCTGCTTCGTGACCAGTTCCAGGTTGTCCCAGATGCCGCTCACCTCGACTTCCGGGTCGAGATCACGCAACACCACGCGAATGTTCTTCGCGAGCTGGCGGATGAAATGCTTGCGCACCGGCCGGCTCTTGATGGTGATTTCGGGGAAGACCTTGATGATGAGTTTCATGAAAACAGCACTGGCTGGGACGCTGAAAAAAGAGGGGCGCGGATTATAGCGGAAATTGTTCAAGCTTTGACCAAAATCAATCACACCTCTTCGCGACGCACCAAACGGGTGCAATCTCGACGCACGGAGCACGGAATTGGTGCGCAAAACTGTACACAATCAATCGGCAGGCCCCGGCCCGCGTGAGTTCTAGGGCCTTTGCCCATTCCAGGGCACTGGCACGCAATTTGCTCCCTTGTGAGGCAGGTTGCCCTGGCGGACTATGCCGCCCCGGCTTCACCTTTTTATTGGGGGCTCGCACGACAGCCACCCCCGACCACCTGGAGGACACCATGTCGAAGTCGCTTCAACTGATTAAAGACCATGACGTGAAGTGGGTTGATCTGCGCTTCACCGATACCAAAGGCAAGCAGCACCACGTGACCATGCCGGCACGCGACGCGCTGGACGACGAGTTCTTCGAAGTCGGCAAGATGTTCGACGGCTCGTCCATCCATGGCTGGAAAGGCATCGAAGCCTCCGACATGATCCTGCTGCCGGTCGACAGCACCGCCGTGCTGGACCCCTTCACCGAAGAGCCGACCCTGATCCTGGTCTGCGACATCATCGAGCCGAGCACCATGCAAGGCTACGATCGCGACCCGCGCTCCATCGCCAAGCGCGCCGAGGAATACCTGAAGACCACCGGTATCGGTGACACCGTCTTCGTCGGCCCGGAACCCGAGTTCTTCATCTTCGACGAAGTGAAGTTCAAGTCCGACATCTCCGGCTCCATGTTCAAGATCATCTCCGAGCAAGGCTCGTGGATGACCGACCAGGACGTCGAAGGCGGCAACAAGGGCCACCGCCCGGCCGTCAAAGGCGGTTACTTCCCGGTTCCGCCGTGCGACCACGACCACGAAATCCGTACTGCCATGTGTAATGCCATGGAAGAAATGGGCCTGGTCATCGAAGTTCACCACCACGAAGTGGCGACTGCCGGTCAGAACGAAATCGGCGTGAAGTTCAACACCCTGGTCGCCAAGGCTGACGAAGTTCAGACCCTGAAGTACTGCGTGCACAACGTCGCCGACGCCTACGGCAAGACCGCGACCTTCATGCCGAAGCCCCTGTACGGCGACAACGGCTCGGGCATGCACGTGCACCTGTCGATCGGCAAGGACGGCAAGAACACCTTCGCAGGTGAAGGCTATGCCGGCCTGTCCGATACCGCCCTGTACTTCATCGGCGGCATCATCAAGCACGGTAAGGCCCTGAACGGCTTCACCAACCCGTCGACCAACTCGTACAAGCGTCTGGTTCCCGGTTTCGAAGCCCCGGTCATGCTGGCCTACTCCGCCCGCAACCGTTCCGCCTCGATCCGTATCCCGTACGTGTCCAGCCCGAAAGCACGCCGCATCGAAGCGCGCTTCCCGGACCCGGCTGCCAACCCCTACCTGGCCTTCGCCGCTCTGCTGATGGCCGGCCTGGACGGCATCCAGAACAAGATCCACCCCGGCGATGCGGCCGACAAGAACCTGTACGACCTGCCGCCGGAAGAGGCGAAAGAGATCCCGCAGGTTTGCGGCAGCCTGAAAGAGGCGCTGGAAGAGCTGGACAAGGGCCGTGCGTTCCTGACCAAGGGCGGCGTGTTCAGCGACGACTTCATCGATGCCTACATCGAGCTGAAGAGCGAAGAAGAAATCAAGGTGCGCACCTTCGTGCACCCGCTGGAATACGACCTGTACTACAGCGTCTGATCCAGCTGCCTGCATAGGCAACGTGTCGCGCAAGCGGCACGGACTGAGAGGCCTCCTTCGGGAGGCCTCTTTTTTTGTGGCATGGATTGCGTGCAACAACGCCCTCGAACCGAGCGATTTTCCGGCTGCGCCGCACAGCCGCATCAGGCCGAACTTGCCAGCTTGGCGCGCGGGTGCAAGGCTTAGCGGCATCATCCAGAGGAGACCGGCCCATGCGCCTCCTGCTCGCCTGCCTGCTGCTGTCGCTGACGCTCCCCGCCACGGCGCAGATCTACAAGTACACCGACGCCAACGGCAATACCGTCTTCACCAACCAGCCGCCGGATGGCACCAAGACCGAAGAGGTCAGCCTGCCCACCACCAACACCGTGGAAGCGCAGAAGCCCGTGACACCGGTCGCCGCCCCGAAAGACCAGGCGGCGGAAGCGGCATACAAGGAAATCCGCCTGACCGACGTGCCCAGCGAAGAAGCCCTGCGCGCCAACAACGGCACCTTCTCCGTCGGCGTGCAGCTGGTTCCGCGCCTGCGCCCGGGCCATCAGCTGCAGCTGCTGCTGGACGGCAAGCCCGCGGGCCAGAAGGTCAACGTGCCGCGCCTGCAGGTGGTCAACGCCGACCGTGGCGAGCACAGCCTCGCGGTCCAGGTACTGGCCGGTGACCAGGTCGTGCAACAGAGCGAAACCGTCACCTTCACCGTGCAGCGGGTCAACACCAGCAGCCCGGCGCTGCGCCCGCCACCCCCTCCGAAACCCACTCCGAAGCCAGCCAACTGACCCATGCGCACGATCCTGCTCTTCCTGTTGTTCGCCAGCCTGCCGGCGATGGCCCAGGTCTACACCTATGTCGACGAGGAAGGTAACCGCGTCTTCACCGACCGGCCCAAGCCCGGCAATGCCGAGCGCATCGAACTGGCGCCCTCCAACGGCATGACCGCCCAGCCAACGGCCCCCGCCGTGCTGCCACCGGCCGCCATTCCCCGCGAGCTGGGCTACCAGGTGCTGCGCATCCTGGTGCCCGAGCCGGACGCCACGCTGCGGGACATGGAAGGCAACCTCATCGTCACCGCCATGAGCGAGCCCGGCCTGCGCGATGGCCACAGCTATCGCCTGGTGCTGGACGGCAAGCCCCAGGGCGAGCCCGGCCGCAGCCCGGTATTCCCCATCACCAACCTGGATCGCGGCACCCACCAGCTGGCGGTGGAGATCATCGACGACAAGAGTCGCGTGATCGAGCGCACGCCGAACCAGCCGGTGCACATGATGCGCATCTCGCTGGCGCAGAAACGCCAGGCCCGACCCTGCCAGAAGGACGACTACGGCGTGCGTCCCGAATGCCCGCTCAAGGACAAGCCCAAGGAGCCGGACAAAGGCATCATCGGCATCCTCCCGTTCTTCTGATCCACTGACGCACCGCAATGGTGCGTCACGCTGCACCGATTTCTATACTCTCCCCATTTTGGTTCGCCCGCGCACCGCCGCGCTGCGCTGAAAAGCAGCCGCAAGCGGCTGGTTGCCTGTTTCAGCGCGTCTTTTCAGGGCTTGGTTTGCTTCTTGCATTTTCCTGCCCATCGCCGAGATGCCCGACCTATGACCATCAACGACGCCCTGCACCGACTGCTGCTCGACAACCTGACCACCGCGGTGATCCTGCTCAATGCCGACCTGCGGCTGGAGTACATGAACCCGGCGGCGGAAATGCTTCTGGCCGTCAGCGGCCAGCGCAGCCATGGCCAGTTCATCAGCGAGCTGTTCACCGAATCCCCCGAGGCGCTGACCTCGCTGCGCCAGGCGGTGGAAGAGGCGCACCCCTTCACCAAGCGCGAAGCCATGCTCACCTCCCTCGCCGGGCAGACCCTGACGGTGGACTACGCGGTGACGCCCATCCTCAACAAGGGCGCCACCCTGCTGCTGCTGGAAGTACACCCGCGCGACCGGCTGCTGCGCATCACCAAGGAAGAGGCGCAACTGTCCAAGCAGGAGACCACCAAGCTGCTGGTGCGCGGCCTCGCCCACGAGATCAAGAACCCCCTGGGCGGCATTCGCGGTGCCGCCCAACTGCTGTCCCGGGAACTGCCGGAAGAGCACCTGAAGGACTACACCAACGTCATCATCGAAGAGGCGGACCGCCTGCGGAACCTGGTGGACCGCATGCTCGGCTCCAACAAGCTGCCGTCCCTGGCGATGACCAACGTCCACGAAGTGCTGGAGCGCGTCTGCAGCCTGGTGGAAGCCGAGAGCCAGGGCGGCATCACGCTGGTGCGCGACTACGACCCGAGCATCCCGGATGTGCTCATCGACCGCGAGCAGATGATCCAGGCCGTGCTCAATATCGTGCGCAACGCCATGCAGGCCATCTCCGCCAACAACGACCTGCGCCTCGGGCGCATCACCCTGCGTTCGCGCACCCTGCGCCAGTTCACCATCGGCCACACCCGGCATCGCCTGGTGACAAAGGTGGAGATCATCGACAACGGCCCGGGCATCCCGCCCGAACTGCAGGAAACCATCTTCTATCCCATGGTCAGCGGGCGCCCCGACGGTACCGGGCTCGGGCTGGCCATCGCCCAGAACATCATCAGCCAGCACCAGGGCCTGATCGAGTGTGAGAGCCACCCCGGCCACACCGTCTTCTCGATCTTCCTGCCGCTGGAACAAGGAGCCACATCCTCATGACTCGTAGTGAAACCGTCTGGATCGTCGATGACGACCGCTCCATCCGCTGGGTCCTGGAAAAAGCTCTGCAACAGGAAGGCATGACCACCCAGAGCTTCGAAAGCGCCGACAGCGTGCTCACCCGCCTGGGTCGCCAGCAGCCCGACGTGATCATTTCCGACATCCGCATGCCCGGCTCCAGCGGCCTGGACCTGCTGGCACGCATCCGCGAACTGCACCCGCGCCTGCCCGTGATCATCATGACCGCCCATTCCGACCTGGACAGCGCCGTGGCGTCCTACCAGGGCGGCGCGTTCGAATACCTGCCCAAGCCCTTCGACGTCGACGAGGCGGTGTCCCTGGTCAAGCGCGCCAACCAGCACGCCCAGGAACAGCAGAGCCTCGAAGCCCCGGTCAGCCAGCCGCCCACCCCCGAGATCATCGGTGAGGCGCCGGCGATGCAGGAGGTGTTCCGCGCCATCGGCCGCCTCAGCCATTCCAATATCACCGTGCTGATCAACGGCGAATCCGGCACCGGCAAGGAGCTGGTGGCCCATGCGCTGCATCGCCACAGCCCCCGCGCCAGCTCGCCCTTCATCGCCCTGAACATGGCGGCGATCCCCAAGGACCTGATGGAGTCCGAGCTGTTCGGCCACGAGAAAGGCGCCTTCACCGGCGCGGCCAACCAGCGTCGCGGCCGCTTCGAGCAGGCCGATGGCGGCACCCTGTTCCTCGACGAGATCGGCGACATGCCCGCCGACACCCAGACCCGCCTGCTGCGGGTGCTGGCCGATGGCGAGTTCTACCGCGTGGGCGGCCACACCCCGGTCAAGGTGGACGTGCGCATCATCGCCGCCACCCACCAGAACCTGGAAAACCTGGTGCAGGCCGGCAAGTTCCGCGAGGACCTGTTCCACCGCCTCAACGTCATCCGCATTCATATCCCGCGCATGTCGGACCGCCGGGAAGACATCCCGGCGCTGGCCCGCCACTTCCTCGCCCGTGCGGCCCAGGAGCTGGCCGTAGAGCCCAAGCTGCTCAAGCCGGAGACCGAGGAATACCTGAAGAACCTGCCCTGGCCGGGCAACGTGCGCCAGTTGGAGAACACCTGCCGCTGGATCACCGTCATGGCCTCGGGCCGTGAAGTGCATGTGGACGACCTGCCGCCGGAGCTGCTGACCCAGCCCCAGGACGCCGCCCCGGTCACCAACTGGGAACAGGCCCTGCGTCAGTGGGCCGACCAGGCCCTGGCCCGTGGCCAATCCAGCCTGCTGGACAGCGCCGTGCCGTCGTTCGAGCGGATCATGATCGAGACCGCCCTCAAGCACACCGCCGGCCGCCGTCGCGACGCCGCCGTGCTGCTGGGCTGGGGTCGCAACACCCTGACCCGCAAGATCAAGGAACTGGGCATGAAGGTGGACGGCGGCGACGAGGACGACGGCGACGACGCCTGATTCTCTCCGCCCCACCCCTCCCCCCCCTTCCATACGCGGGCCTGCTGGCCCGCGTGACGCATCCGGCGGCCCCCGCCCTCCGCGTTGTAGGAGCGAGTCCGTTCGCGACGGATCGCTGGCCGATCCCCAAGCCCCTCGGAAAGGCCCACCGCGAATGGATTCGCTCCTGCTCCCTCCCTTGCCCTCCCACGCCCCGAACTCCCCGTAGAGCAGCCATCCAGACGCCTGCGCGACCTGCACCAGGGCGGGCTGCAGTCGCTAAAAAACGATCCCCGCTGGTGCCACGCACCGCTTCGGCGCATCAAAAACGTGCTCAGAAAATGGCCAGGAATCCGCGAGAAACGGCCTGCAGGCGGTCATGTCGAGTAACAACGGAAAAGCGCGCGAAACGCTACAGGCCAGGAATTACGGGACTTTCAGAGCTGAAGAGCGATGCGAAGCGAGCCTGAACAGGCATCACGAATAAAAACTGGCACACCCCCTGCATTGGTAGAGACAACCAGTTTCGGGGACCTTGGTACAGGCAGGCCGGGGATCCCTCTTTTATGCAAGACCCTTCGCTGCCAGCGTCACCGCGTCGAGCCAGGCTCCGCGCGCGCACGGCGAAGGGGAACGGTTTTGGGGGCCTTGGTACAGGCAGGCCGGGGAACCCCCTTTCTTACACCGCCACGCCGTAACGGCAGCCACAGGCCCGGACAGCGCAGCGACAACCCTTTTGGGGACCCAGGTACAGGCAGGCCGGGGAATCCCCTTTCTTCTCCCGCCACGGGCGCTGCGACAACGGCGCCGGGCACGATGCGACGACCCGTTTCGGGGACCTTGGTACAGGCAGGCCGGGGAATCCCCTTTCTTATCCCTCCCGCAGGCTGATCTGCAGCCGCCACTTGCCGTCCACCTCTGCACCGCTCCACTCCCCATGCAGGGGGCGGGTGGCCACGAAGTGCAGCAACAGCCCGTTCCGACTCATCTGCAATCGCCAGTTCAGCGCCTTGTCCCCCAGCTGCAGGTGGCCTTGCTGCGGCTCGGCGCTGGCATCGAAGAGAAAGGCCAGCGCACCGTCCATATGCTCCGCATGCTGGCGGGGTTCGTCGTTGAACCACAGCGCCAGGCCGCCCGGCACTTCCTCCACCCGTTCCAGGTGGACGGGTCCCGGCGCGGTCAGGCGGCCGATCATCATGCCCACCAGCAGTCCGAAAATCGCCAACGAGCCTAAAAAGCGCGGCCACATGCGCCGCCTCGGGTCCTCATCGGGAGTAGAATGCCGCCGGTTTTGGCGCTGGGGGCCACGCATGTTTCACGTCATCCTTTTTCAACCGGAAATTCCGCCGAACACCGGCAACATTATCAGGCTGTGCGCCAACTCGGGCTGCCACCTGCACCTGATCGAACCCCTGGGTTTCGAGCTCGACGACAAGCGCCTGCGCCGCGCCGGGCTGGACTACCACGAGTACGCCACCCTGCAGCGCCACGCCGACCTGGAAAGCTGCCTGGCGAGCCTGGGGCACCCCCGCGTGTTCGCCTTCACCACCAAGGGCACGCAGCTGTTCCACGAGGTTGCCTTCGAGAAGGGCGACGCCTTTCTTTTCGGCCCGGAAAGCCGCGGCCTGCCGGAGGAAGTGCGCAACGCCCTGCCGCCCGAGCAGCGCCTGCTCCTGCCCATGCGCCCCGGCTGCCGCAGCCTGAACCTGTCCAACACGGTGGCGGTGGCGGTCTACGAGGCCTGGCGCCAGCACGGTTTCAGCCTGGACTGAGGGCCATCGCCCGCCCACAAAAAAGCGCCCCGAGGGGCGCTTTTTTCATCCAGCGCGGATCAGGCGTTGGCCGGGGCTTCGCCGGCGGCCTGCAGGCGCGCCATTTCCTGCGCGTACAGGGCGTCGAAGTTCACCGGAGCCAGCATCAGCGCCGGGAAGGAGCCACGTACGACGAGGCTGTCCAGGGTTTCGCGGGCGTAGGGGAACAGGATGTTCGGGCAGAAGGCACCCAGGGTGTGGCTCATGGAAGCCGCATCCAGGCCCTTGATCAGGAAGATGCCGGCCTGCTGCACTTCGGCGATGAAGGCGGTCTCTTCGCCGTTCTTCACGGTCACGGAGAGGGTCAGCACCACTTCGTGGAAATCACCGTCCAGCGACTTCTGGCGAGTGTTCAGGTCCAGCGCCACGCTCGGGGTCCACTCCTGACGGAAGATCTCGGGGCTCTTGGGGGCCTCGAACGACAGGTCACGCACATAGATACGCTGCAGCGAGAATTGCGGGTTCTGGGCTTCCTGGGAAGCGCCGTTGCTTGCTTGTTCAGTCATGGCAGAGCCTTCTTGTTCGTACGTTTCTAGTGGGGTCACGCCTTGAGCAGAGCATCCAGCTTGCCCGCCCGCTCAAGGGCATAAAGGTCGTCACAGCCGCCCACATGGGTCGAACCGATCCATATCTGCGGCACCGAGGTACGCCCCGCCTTGCGGGTCATCTCGGCGCGGACGTCGGGCTTGCCATCGACACGGATCTCTTCGTACTGGACGCCCTTGTTGCCGAGCAATTGCTTGGCCCGGATACAGTAAGGGCACCAATCGCTGGAATAGATGACGACGGCAGCCATATTCACTTCACCAACGGCAGGTTTTCGCCGCGCCAGCTGCCGATGCCGCCAGACAGCTTGAGGGCGGTGAAGCCGGCTTTTTGCAGGTCACGGCAGACAGTGCCAGCGTGCTGGCCCATGGTGTCGACCACTATGATGGTCTTGTCCTTATGCTTATCCAGCTCCGCAAGGCGAGCAGCCAGCTTTTCGTAGGGGATGTTCAGCGAGTCGACGATACGACCGGCGGCGAAATCCTTGTTGCTGCGCACGTCGAGGACGATGCCCTGGCCACCGTTGACCAGCGCGGTGAGCTCGCGGGTGCTGATGCTGCGGCCACCACGACGCAGTTCGTGGGCGATCAGCAGCACCAGCAGGACGACGAAGGATGCGCTCAGCACATAGTGGTTAGTGGCAAATTCAATCAGGTGGGCGAACATCGACGGGTCCCGGGACGGTAAAATGCCGGCCAGTATACACAGCACCACAGGTCCACCAAACCCCGCACGGCGGTGACGTACAAGGAACTTGTACGTAAAATGCCGCTCCCTTTTTGATATTCTTGTGCCATGCGAGTCGGACTTATGACAGCCACGCCCAAACCCCTGGTTCTGATCATCCTGGACGGCTTCGGTCACAGCGACAGTCCCGAATACAACGCCATCTACGCGGCCACCAAACCGGTGTACGACCGCCTGCTGGCCACCCAGCCCCACGGCCTGATCTCCGGCAGCGGCATGGACGTGGGCCTGCCCGACGGGCAGATGGGCAACTCCGAGGTCGGCCACATGAACCTCGGCGCCGGCCGCGTGGTGTACCAGGACTTCACCCGCGTCACCAAGGCCATCCGCGATGGCGAGTTCTTCAACAACCCGGTGATCGTCGAAGCCGTGGACAAGGCCGTCGCCGCCGGCAAGGCCGTGCACTTCATGGGCCTGCTCTCCGACGGCGGCGTGCACAGCCACCAGGACCACCTGGTCGCCATGGCCGAACTGGCCGCCCAGCGCGGTGCCGAGAAGATCTACCTGCACGCCTTCCTCGACGGCCGCGACACCCCGCCGAAGAGCGCCGAGCCGTCCATCAAGCTGCTCGACGACGCCTTCGCCCGCCTCGGCAAGGGCCGCATCGCCAGCCTGATCGGCCGCTACTTCGCCATGGACCGCGACAACCGCTGGGACCGCGTCGAAGCCGCCTACAACCTCATCACCGAAGGCCGGTCCGAGTTCACCGCCACCAGCGCCGCCGAAGGCCTGGCCGCCGCCTACGAGCGCGGCGAGAGCGACGAATTCGTCAAGGCCACCCGTATCGGCGACGCCGCCCCGGTGGAAGATGGCGACGCGGTGATCTTCATGAACTTCCGCGCCGACCGCGCCCGCGAGCTGTCCCGCGCCTTCGTCGAGCCCGGCTTCAAGGAGTTCCCGCGCCAGCGCGAGATCGCCCTGGCCGGCTACGTGATGCTCACCCAGTACGCCGCCAGCATCCCCGCGCCCAGCGCCTACAAGCCCGAATCGCTGAACAACGTGCTGGGCGAATACCTGGCCGCCAACGGCAAGACCCAGCTGCGCATCGCCGAGACCGAGAAGTACGCCCACGTGACCTTCTTCTTCTCAGGCGGCCGCGAAGAGCCCTTCGAAGGCGAGGAACGCATCCTCATCCCGTCGCCCAAGGTCGCCACCTACGACCTGCAGCCGGAAATGAGCGCCCCCGAGGTGACCGACCGCATCGTCGACGCCATCGAGAACCTGCGCTACGACGTGATCATCGTGAACTACGCCAACGGCGACATGGTCGGCCACACCGGCGTGTTCGAGGCCGCGGTCAAGGCCGTCGAGTGCCTGGACACCTGCCTCGGCCGCATCACCACGGCCCTCGACAAGGTCGGCGGTGAAGCGCTGATCACCGCCGACCACGGCAACGTCGAGCAGATGGAAGACGAAATGACCGGCCAGGCGCACACCGCGCACACCTGTGAGCCGGTGCCCTTCATCTATTACGGCAAGCGCCAGGTGAGCCTGCGCGAAGGCGGCGTGCTCGCCGACGTGGCGCCGACCCTGCTGACCCTGATGGGCCTGCCGGTGCCGGCCGAGATGACCGGCAAGACCATCGTCGAGCTGAAATGAGCAGCGCGCCGACCACCGGCGCAGCGGTTTCGTGTCGAACGCCCCAAAGCTCAGGCTTCGGGGCGTTTTTTTTGCCGAGCGCGACGGGCATACTAGGCCGGTCCTCCTCCCTGGTGCCGCACCTCCCCATGTTTCGCGTCCTCGCCTTCTTCCTCCTTGCCTGCCTGCTCACCCCGGCCATCGCCGACGAGCGCGCGCAGACCCAGCAGCAGCTGGATCAGGCCGCCAAGGACGTCGCCGAGCTGAAGAAGCTCCTGCAGCAGCTGCAGCAGGAAAAGAGCGGCGTGCAGCAGGACCTGAAGAAGACCGAGTCCGACATGGGCCAGCTGGAGAAACAGGTCAAGGACCTGCAGCAGGAGCTCGACAAGGGCGAAGACGAGGTCAAGCGCCTGGACCAGGAGAAAAAAAACTCCAGGGCGCGCGTCTTGAACAGCAACGGCTGATCGGCATCCAGGCCCGCGCGGCCTACCAGAGCGGCCAGCAGGAATACCTCAAGCTGCTGCTCAACCAGCAGCACCCCGAGAAATTCGCCCGCACCCTCACCTACTACGACTACCTCAGCAAGGCCCGCCTGGAACAGCTCGACGCCTTCAACGAGACCCTGCGCCAGTTGGCCAACGTCGAGCGCGACATGGCTACCCAGCAGGCCGCGCTCATCGAGCAGAAAAGCGCCCTGGACGGCCGTCGCGAGCAGCTCGCCGGCCTGCGCAAGGAGCGCCAGCTGGCCCTGGCCAAGCTCAACAAGGACGTGACCGACCGCGACCAGAAGCTCAAGGCACGCCAGCAGGAGCAGGCCGACCTCGGCAAGGTACTGAAGACCATCGAGGAAACCCTCGCCCGCCAGGCCCGCGAAGCCGAGGAAGCGCACAAGCGCGAGCTGGCCGAACGGCAGCGCCAGGAAGACGAGCTCAAGCGCTCCCCGGCCGCCGCCAAATCCATCTCCGGGCCCCTGGTTTCAAGCACCGGGGGCAATTACGGCGGCCCTTTCGCCAGCGCCCGGGGCAAGCTGCCCTGGCCGGTCGACGGCCGTCTCGTTGCAAGATTTGGAACTCCTCGCGGCGAAGACGCACGAACTAAGTGGGATGGCGTGCTCATCGGCGCCAGCGCAGGCAGCCAGGTGCGTGCCGTACATGGGGGGCGCGTGGTATTCGCCGACTGGTTGCGTGGAGCCGGGTTGCTGGTCATCCTCGACCACGGCAACGGTTTCCTCAGCCTGTACGGGCACAACCAGAGCCTGTTGAAAAATGCCGGCGACATCGTCAAGGCGGGGGAATCCATCGCCACCGTCGGCACCAGTGGCGGGCAGGACACGCCCGCGTTGTATTTCGCCATTCGCCAGCAGGGCCGCCCCAGCGACCCCGCGCAATGGTGCCGAGCGCAAGGATAAGCGCCACTTCATCCAGTAGGAGTTGATTCGCATGCCGCATCTGTCCCGCCTTACCTCCCTGGCCATGGCCCTGGCACTGATCGGTGGCGCCTCGTTCGCCAACGCCGCCCAGGAGCCGCCGGCAACGGCACCCGCCCAGGCGCCGATGGCGAACGGCAAGGCACCGCTGCCCCTGGACGAGCTGCGCACCTTCGCCGAGGTGCTGGACCGGATCAAATCCGCCTACGTCGAGCCGGTGGACGACAAGACCCTGCTGGAGAACGCCATCAAGGGCATGCTCAGCAACCTCGACCCGCACTCCGCCTACCTGGAGCCCGAGGCCTTCCAGGAACTGCAGGAAAGCACCAGCGGCGAGTTCGGCGGCCTGGGCATCGAGGTGGGCACCGAGGACGGCTTCATCAAGGTGGTCTCGCCCATCGACGACACCCCCGCCTCCAAGGCCGGCATCCAGCCGGGCGACCTGATCGTCAAGATCGACGGCCAGCCCACCAAGGGCCTGTCGATGATGGAAGCCGTGGACAAGATGCGCGGCAAGGCCGGCAGCCCCATCGTCCTGACCCTGGTACGCGAGGGCGGCCAGCCCTTCGACGTCGAGCTCAAGCGCGCCGTGATCAAGGTCAAGAGCGTGAAGAGCCAGTTGCTGGACAAGAACTACGGCTACATCCGCATCACCCAGTTCCAGGTCAACACCGGCGAGGAAGTGGGCAAGGCGCTGGCCAAGCTGCGCAAGGAAAACAGCGACAAGAAGCTCGCCGGCCTGGTCCTCGACCTGCGCAACAACCCCGGCGGCGTGCTGCAGTCCGCAGTGGAAGTGGCCGACCACTTCCTCACCAAGGGCCTGATCGTCTACACCAAGGGCCGTATCGCCAACTCCGAGCTGCGCTTCTCCGCCGACCCGGCCGACGCCAGCGAAGGCGTACCGCTGGTGGTGCTGATCAACGGCGGCAGCGCCTCGGCGGCCGAGATCGTCGCCGGCGCCCTGCAGGACCACAAGCGTGGCGTGCTGATGGGCACCGACAGCTTCGGCAAGGGCTCGGTACAGACCGTGCTGCCGCTGAACAACGACCGCGCCCTGAAGCTCACCACCGCGCTGTACTTCACCCCCAACGGCCGCTCCATCCAGGCCCAGGGCATCGTCCCGGACGTGGAAGTGGCCCGAGCCAAGGTCACCCGCGAGCAGGACAGCGAGAACTTCAAGGAAGCCGACCTCGCCGGCCATCTCGGCAACGGCAACGGTGGCGCGGACAAACCCAGCTCCGGCAAGGCCAAGTCCGCCCAGGCCCGCCCGCAGGACGACGACTACCAGCTGAGCCAGGCGCTGAACCTGCTCAAGGGCCTGAACGTCACCCGCGGGGATTGAGGTGAGCCGGGGAGCCTGGCTGCTGGCGCTGCTGCTTGGCGCGTCGGCGACCCAGGCCCGCGAACCCCTCCCGCCCCTGCCCCGGCTGCCCCTCTCGGCGCCGGAGCAGGTGGTGCCCACCCAGCCGCAACCCATCCAGCCCGGCCCTATCCGACTTGGCCCCGAGCAACCGGCCAGCGCCGCGCCTAGCGCCACCACTGCCCCGGTGGCAGTCCCGGTACCCCCGCCCGCCAAGGCCGACAAGCCCACAAAGACCGTTCCCCCTGCCCCGGCAACCCCGCTCGATAGCCGCCAGCACCCTCGCCTGACCCTGGTGATCGACGACCTCGGCCAGACGCCCGAACGCGACCGCCGCGTGCTCGCCCTACCCGGCCCGGTGGCCCTGTCGATCATCCCCGACGCGCCCCACGCCACCCAGCTGGCCAATACCGCCCACGCCGCCGGCAAAACGGTGATGCTGCACCTGCCCATGGACCCGGCCGGCGGCCCCTTCGCCTGGCACCCGGGCATGCCGGTGGACGAGTTGCAGCGCCACCTCGACGCCGCCTTGCGCGTGGTGCCCCACGCCCAGGGCCTGAACAACCACATGGGCAGCCGCATGACCGCCCAGCCCCAGGCCATGGCCTGGCTGATGCACCGCCTGCAGGGCGACCACCGCTTCTTCATCGACAGTCGCACCAGCGCCGCCACCGTGGCCGCCGCCGAAGCGCAGAAGATCGGCCTGGCCAGCCTCTCGCGGGACATCTTCCTCGACGACGACATGCACCCCGATGCCGTCGCCGCCCAGTTCGCGGCAGCCCTGAAGCTCGCTCGCAAGCAGGGCTCGGCGGTGATGATCGGCCATCCGCACCCTGCCACCCTGGCGCTGCTCGAACGCGAGCTGCCGCGCCTGAAGGCACAGGGGTTCGAACTGATCGGGGTGCAACAGATGATCGCCCTGCGCAGCAACCGCGCCATGGCCGCCCACGGCAAGGCCGGGGTCTATCGCTGAGCCGGCGTGCGCCAGCGCATGTTCCCCGGCATCGCGGCTGGGCAAACGTGCGGCGAGTCCTTAGGCTTCAGCGCCTCTCCTGCAAGGATGCCGTTCCATGTCCCGTCGCGTCTCCCTGATCAAGGCCTTCCTCCTCCTGGCGTTCGTCATCGCCGCGGCGGTGCCCACGGGCTATATCTGGATCATCGTCAGCGCCAAGCTGGAACTCGGTGGTGCCAGCCCGGGCGAAGAGGTCGTGGGCACCACCAGCCGCGTCGAGCAGCGGGCCCGCCAGCAATACTGCACCGGCGTGCTGGCGACACCGAAGAACACCTGGCTGGTCGGCCGAATGGACCGCGCGGAAAAGGCCGAGGACCAGCCCGGCATCGACCTCGATGCACTGATCCGTGGCAGTGCTGCCGAACAGAATGACGACGAGCCCTCGGGCTTCAGCGGCCTATTCGGTGGCGGCTTCTCCAGCGACCCGCAAACCAGCTACCTGTCGCGCCTGGATGCCAACGGTGAGTTCGTCCAGGTCGCCCGCCTCGGCGACACCGCCTGCCTTGTGGCGACGCCCGATGGCGCCACCCTGTTCCTGCTGACTGGCGTCAACCGCCCCCAGGGCGCGCAGCAGACGGACGTCCAGCAGACGGTGATCCTGCGCAGTGACGACCAGGGCGGCAGCTGGATGCCCCTCGAACAAGGCTTGCTGGCTGACGCCAACAGCCTCGCCTGGTCGCTCGAACCCTACTTCTTCGATAGCCAGCAGGTCTGGGCCTGGGCCAGCCTGCCGCAGAGCAGCAGCACCTATGGCGAGCCCGAAGACCTGCGTGGCGGCCTCTACTACTCGCCCGACCTCGGCACCACCCGCGAGGCGATCACCGCCAGCGACGACCTGCTGCTCCGCCTCGCGGACATCCGCAGCCGGGCGCCGGACGGCGTCAACTGGGGCGACTACAACGGCGAGTACGGCCGCATCACCAGCCACATCCGACAGTTCGACGACCAGCACGCGGCGATCTGGGTCTCGCAGTCCTTTCTCTACGGCGAGCCGGGCGGCAAGTACCTGACCACCCCGGTGTTCGTCACCAGCAAGGCCCGCCTGGTACGGGAAGGCGGCCAGTGGCGGATGGGCCCGCTGGAACGGGAGTTCGGCCTGCACCTGGACGAGGTCGTGAGCAACGACGACAAGCGCGTGATCGCGGTGATCGAGCGCGAAGGGGACGCGGCCACCCAGGTTGCCGAGCTGGACCCGCAGACCCTTGCCTGGCAGCCCCATGGCAGCCTACCCAGTCCGTTCTGGCCGCTGCCCTCCGGCACCGGCCTGCGCGGTCTGGAAATCGGCAAGGGCGTGTTGGTGGCCAACGTCGACAGCAGCTACCGCGTTCCCCTCTGGCTCTACCCCACCAGCGACGGCGACCCGGCAACCATCTCCGCCAACGCCGTGTTCTATTCCAGGGACTGGGGTCACAGCTGGAGCCGCCTGGCCATCGAGGGCTACCTCGGCGTGCAGGGGCTGGACCCGCGCACCGACCGTGTGTTTTGGGCCGAAGGCGACTGGTACGACGTCAACCCGGACCCGCGCATCCACAGCTACCGCCTGGACTGACGCGCACGGCGAAGTCCGCCGGTCGGCCTGTGTCGGAACGTTCATTTCGGGGGAAGGCGGCCCGCGCAGATAGCGAGGCCGGGGCGTAGCGCCCAGCGCACCAGAACAGTGCAAGCGCTACCCACCCAGCGAGGTGGGTAGCGGCAGGCGGGATTACAGGTAGTTCTTGGTCACTTCTTCGACGAAGCCTTCGGCGCGCATCTGGTCGAGGGCCTTTTGCAGGCGCTCGATCACTTCGTCCGGGGTGTCCTTGTTGAAGGCCAGGTACAGCTCGGCATCGTTGAAGCGCAGCACGGTCTGCAGGCCGGTGACGCCCTCCTGCTTGGCCAGGTAGCGGCCGACCGGGTCGGTGGCGGCCCAGAGGTCGATCTGGCCCTTGATCAGCTTCTTCACGTTTTCCTGGTCACGCAGGGCGTTCTGCGGGGACAGGCCCTGGCTTTCCAGGTACTGGCTGACGGCGTCGTTCTTGTAGGCACCGATGCGGTATTGGCCGGCGCTCTTCAGGTCCTTGAGGGCGATGTTGTTGCCCGGCGCGGCGAGCAGCACCCAACCGGTCTTGGCCACGGGGCCGACCCACTTGAACAGCGGCTGGCGCTCGGGGGTGAAGGTGGTGGAGAACAGGCCGTAGTTGGGCTTGTCCAGGGTCAGGCGGTAGAGCCGGTCCCAGGGGAAGCGCAGGGTCAGGGTGTACTGGATGCCCGCGCGCTTGAACATCTCGCGGACGATATCGGTGCTGATGCCGTCGATGCCGTCGTCACGGGCGAAGTTCTTATCGTCCACCGCCATGTTGAAGGGCGGGAAGTTCTCGGTCAGCAGCACGACCTTGTAGTCGGCCGGGAGCTCGGCGCGGGCCCCGAAGGCCAGGAACATCAGGCCCAGGGTCAGGGCGCTTCTCATCAGTTTATGCATTGTCATCCGCTCGCTTGAATTTGTGGTTATGGCTAGCGACTTCCCTGCATGGGCAAGCAAGCCCACGGACGTACGGCACCACTCGTCCTGCCTTCCAATGGCAAGCGACCGGCTCTTGGCCGGTCGCTGGGTGTCACAGGTAGCTGTTGAGGATCTGGTCGACCACGCCCTCGGCGCGCATCTTGTCCAGTGCGTCCTGCAGACGCTTGACCACCTCGTCGGGGGTTTCCTTGTTCAGCGCCAGGAACAGCTCGGCCTTGTTGAAGCGCAGCACGGTCTTCAGACCGGAAACGCCTTCCTGCTTGGCCAGGTAGCGGCCGGCGGGGTCACCGGTGGCCCAGAGGTCGATCTGGCCCTTCTCCAGCTTCTTGGCGTTTTCCTGGTCGCGCAGGGAGGTGGACGCCTCGATGCCCTTCTCGGCCAGGGCCTGGGAGATGGCGTCGCCCTTGTAGGCGCCGACCTTGTACTGCTTGGCCTGCTCCAGGCTGGAGAGGCTGATGGTGCTGTCGCCGCGGGCGAGCAGGACCCAGTCATCCGGGCCGATGGGGCCGACCCACTTGAAGGACTGTTCACGCTCGGGCAGGCGGGCGGTGACGAAGATGCCGTAGTCGGGCTTCTCCATCGCCAGCTTGTAGATGCGATCCCAGGGGAAGCGCAGGGTCAGGTTGTACTTGATGCCCGCGCGCTTGAACATTTCCTTGACCACGTCCACGGCGATGCCGTCGACGTTGTCTTCCTGAGCGAAGTTCTTTCCATTGATCGCCATGTTGTAGGGCGGGAAATTCTCCGTCAGCAGCACCACCGAGTAATTCTCATCCACATCGGCGCGGGCGAATCCGGCCAGCACCATGAGAGTGCCCGCCAAAGCGAGCAGGAGGCGTTTCGACATATACAACTACCTTGTAAGGAGGGATGGGAAAAACCGCTGAGTCGGTCCCCGTGGGTACAGGGTAACGACGTCAGCCGCCCAGGCTGCGAACCGGATCACGGTTGCAGCCGAAGCTCAATTAAAGGCAAGAATCGTGCTCAGCGCACGACAATGCCGCGACTGGCGAGATAAGCCTTGGCTTCCGGGACGGTGAACTCGCCGAAATGGAAGATGCTCGCCGCCAGCACCGCGTCGGCCTTGCCTTCGAGGATGCCGGCCGCCAGGTGCTCCAGATTGCCCACGCCACCGGAGGCGATCACCGGAATGCCCACGGTTTCGCTGATGGCGCGGGTGACGCCGAGGTCATAGCCGCTCTTCACGCCGTCCTGGTCCATGCTGGTGAGCAGAATCTCGCCAGCGCCCAGGTCTTCCATCTTCTTCGACCAGGCCACGGCATCCAGGCCGGTTGGCTTGCGCCCGCCGTGGGTGAAAATTTCCCAGCGCGGCGTTTCCCCAGGTGCGGAAACCTTCTTCGCGTCGATGGCGACCACGATGCACTGGGAGCCGAAACGCGCGGCGGCTTCGCCGACGAACTCCGGATTGAACACCGCGGCGGTGTTGATCGAAACCTTGTCCGCACCGGCATTGAGCAGGTTGCGAATGTCCTGCACGGTGCGCACGCCACCGCCCACGGTCAGCGGGATGAACACCTGGCTGGCCATGCGCTCCACCGTGTGCAGGGTGGTGTCACGGCCATCGACGCTGGCGGTGATGTCGAGGAAGGTGATCTCGTCCGCGCCCTGCTCGTCGTAGCGGCGGGCGATCTCCACCGGGTCACCGGCGTCGCGAATGTTCTCGAACTTCACGCCCTTGACCACGCGGCCGTTGTCCACGTCGAGGCAGGGGATGATGCGTTTAGCCAGGGCCATGCTTTTTCTCCGAAAAACAGCTGCAGGCTGCAAGCGGCAAGCTTCAAGAGCGAGCCAGGACCAGCAGCGCCGTTACGTGTCGCTTATGGCTTGCCGCTTGCCACTGCATCGCAGAAGGCCTGGGCCTCGGCGACGTCCAGGGTGCCTTCATAGATGGCACGGCCGGTGATGGCGCCGATGATGCCGGGGGCCTTGGCCGCCAGCAGCTTCTCGATGTCACCCAGGTTGTGGATGCCGCCGGAGGCGATCACCGGAATGCGGCTGGCGGCGGCCAGGGCCGCGGTGGCCTCGACGTTGCAGCCCTGCATCATCCCGTCCTTGGCGATGTCGGTGTAGACGATGGCGGAGACGCCGTCGGCTTCGAAGCGACGGGCCAGGTCCACGGCCTGCACGGTGCTGACTTCAGCCCAGCCGTCGGTGGCGACGAAACCGTCCTTGGCGTCCAGGCCGACGATGACCTTGCCCGGGAAGGCCTTGCACGCCTCGGTGACGAACTCCGGCTGCTTCACCGCCTTGGTGCCGATGATCACGTAGCTGACGCCGGCCTTGACGTAGTGCTCGATGGTTTCCAGGGAGCGGATGCCGCCACCGATCTGGATCGGCAGGCCCGGGTAGCGCTTGGCGATGGCGGTGACCACCTCGCCGTTCACCGGCTGGCCTTCGAAGGCGCCATTGAGGTCCACCAGGTGCAGGCGGCGGCAACCGCCGTCCACCCACTTGGCGGCCATGCTCACCGGGTCGTCGGAGAACACCGTGGAGTCTTCCATGCGGCCCTGGCGCAGGCGCACGCAGGCGCCGTCCTTCAGATCGATAGCGGGGATAATCAACATGTCTTTTTTCCTAACGTCAAAAAGAGCGACAAGTTGCGAGCCTCAAGCTGCAAGCAGGCGCATTCGTGTCTCTTGCAGCTTGGCTGCCTGTCGCTTTCAGCTACCTTTTTCGAGCGCCCACAAATCGCTCTCGATGCTTTCGAACCTGTCTTTCAGGTGCGCCTGCACATCGAAGATCGCCTTGTTGTAGAAACTCGGGGCGAATTCCCGGGCGAAGAAATCCAGCACTTCCTCGGCCTCGAAGGAGCCCAGCTCCAGCTCGAAGCGTTCCGCCATGAACTGCTTGATCGCCAGCACGGCGTCCTGCGTCTGGGCGGCATCGAGTTGCAGCACGGGGGCCTTCTTGGCGCGGCTCATGGCTTACCAGCGCCCGTCCCAGGCGGCGAAGTTCTGCAGCAGCTGCAGGCCATTGGTGTGGCTCTTCTCCGGGTGGAACTGCACGGCGAAGCGCGAGCCATCGGCCAGCGCGGCGGCGAAATCCTTGCCGTAGTGGCCGCGACCGGCGACCTGGCGCGGGTTGCCCGCCTCGATGTAGTAGCTGTGCACGAAGTAGAAGCGGCCCTGGTCGGGAATGTTGTGCCAGAGCGGGTGGTCGAGGGTGCGGGCCACCTCGTTCCAGCCCATGTGCGGCACCTTCAGCAGCTCGCCGTCTTCCACCATGCCCTTGCCGAAGAAACGCACCTTGCCGGGGAACAGGCCGATGCAGTCGACACCGCCGTTTTCCTCGCTGTGCTCCAGCAGCGCCTGCATGCCGACGCAGATGCCGAGGAACGGGCGGTCCTTGCTCACCTCACGCACCAGCTCGTCGAAGCCCAGGCGGCGGATCTCGGCCATGCAGTCACGGATGGCGCCGACACCGGGGAAGACCACGCGGTCGGCCTCGCGGATGACGTTGGCGTCGCTGGTGACCATCACCCGCCCGGCGCCCACGTGTTCCAGCGCCTTGGCAACCGAGTGCAGGTTGCCCATGCCGTAATCGATGACAGCAACGGTCTGCATCAGAGCACGCCCTTGGTGGAGGGCATCTGGCCGGCCATGCGCGGGTCGAGCTCCACGGCCATGCGCAGCGCGCGGCCGAAGGCCTTGAACACGGTCTCGATCTGGTGGTGGGTGTTGTGGCCACGCAGGTTGTCGATGTGCATGGACACCAGGGCGTGGTTGACGAAGCCCTGGAAGAACTCCTGGAACAGGTCGACGTCGAAGCCGCCGACCGTGGCACGGGTGAAGGGCACGTGCATCTGCAGGCCGGGGCGGCCGGAGAAGTCGATCACCACGCGCGACAGCGCTTCGTCCAGCGGCACATAGGAGTGGCCGTAGCGGACGATGCCTTTCTTGTCGCCGATGGCCTGGGTGAAGGCCTGGCCGAGGGTGATACCGACGTCTTCGACGGTGTGGTGGTCGTCGATATGCAGATCACCCTTGCACTCGATGTCCAGGTCGATCAGCCCATGGCGGGCGATCTGGTCGAGCATGTGCTCGAGGAAGGGCACGCCGATATCGAAGCGCGCCTTGCCAGTGCCATCCAGGTTGATCGAGACCTTGATCTGGGTCTCCAGGGTGTTGCGTTCGACGGATGCCTTACGTTCGGCCATCACCAGCTCCGCAAAATCATTGGGCAAAAGGGGCGACATTATAGGCCGAGAATGCGACGGGCTTGAAGCCGATCGGCGGGAGGACTACAGGGGGCCGAAACGCACGGGGCCGACATGAAGTCGGCCCCGGCGATTCACAGGTGTGGCACTCAGCTGAACAGCGCGGCTGTCTTCTGCAGGGTGATCCACACGCCCCAGGCCAGCGGCAGGCCCACGGCCAGCCAGGCCGCGATCACCAGCGGCTTGCTGGACGGGTCGGCCGACCATTCCAGGTCCGCGGCTTCCTTGGCGGCGTCATGGCCGATGGCACGCTCGGCGGCCAGTTCGGCGTCGGTCATGAAGTACTTCGGATCCACCGGGCGCACCAGCATGTTGCAGATGAAGCCCAGCACCAGCAGGCCGGCGAGGATGTACAGGGTGATGTCGTACGCCGCAGCGCGTTCGACGCCGATGCTCAGCTGGTACTCGCGGATGTAGTTCACCAGTACCGGGCCGAGGATGCCGGCGAAAGCCCAGGCGGTCAGCAGGCGACCGTGGATGGCACCGACCATCTGGGTGCCGAACAGGTCCGCCAGGTAGGCCGGCACGGTGGCGAAGCCGCCGCCGTACATGGACAGGATCAGGCAGAAGCAGAACACGAAGAACGCGACGCTGCCCAGGTGGCCGGTCCAGGGCACCAGTGCGTAGAGCACGAAGCCGAGGGCGAAGAACACGAAGTAGGTCGCCTTGCGGCCGATCAGGTCGGAGAAGGACGCCCAGAAGAAGCGGCCACCGATGTTGAACAGGCTCAGCAGGCCGGTGAAGCCCGCCGCGATGGCGGCGATCTGCGCCAGTTGGGCGGCATCCAGCTGGTTGAAGCTCAGGTGGTTGCCGATCAGCTTACCGGCGAAGACTTCCTGCAGCAGCGGGGACGCCATGCCGATGATGCCGATGCCGGCGGACACGTTGAGGCAGAGCACGGCCCAGACCAGCCAGAACTGCGGAGTCTTCCACGCGGTGTTCACATGGACGTGGCCCTTGGTGATCATCGCGTTGTTGGCTTTCTTCACCGGCGCGGTCCAGCCCTTGGGCTTCCAGCCGGTCGGCGGCACGCGGTAGGCCAGGGCGCCACCGACCATGAAGACGAAGTAGATCGCCGCCATGACCACGAAGCTCTGCCAGACGCCAACGCTATCGGCGGAGGCGAAGTGGCTCATCAGTTCGGCAGCCAGGGGCGCACCGACCATGGCACCACCGCCGAAGCCCATGATCGCCATGCCGGTAGCCATGCCGCGCTTGTCCGGGAACCACTTGATCAGGGTCGAGACCGGCGAGATATAGCCGAGGCCGAGCCCGATACCGCCGATCACGCCCAGGCCCACCCACATCAGCCAGATCTGGTGGATGTAGACGCCGAAGGCGGAAATCAGCAGGCCACCGCACCAGCAGAAGGCCGAAACCAGGCCCGCCTTGCGCGGCCCCGCGTGCTCCAGCCAGCCACCCCAGATGGCGGCCGAGCAGCCGAGGAAGATGAAGAACAGGGTGTAGATCCAGCCGAGCATCGAGATCTGCCAGTCGCAATCGCTGGCGAAGACCTGGGCGAAGAAGCCCAGCTCAGGGGCGCAGGCGACCGGCGCGGTGACGCCGATGGCCTTGGACAGGGGCAGCCAGAACACGGAGAAACCGTAGGCCATGCCGATGCACAGGTGGATGGCGAGGGCCGCCGGCGGAACCAGCCAGCGGTTGAAGCCCTGTCGGGCCACCGTCCGTTCCTTCGACAGGAACGCCGGCCGGGCGGCCTTGCCGTCCAGACTCAAGGTACTGCTCATTGATTATTTATCCTTTATAGGTGCACGCAGGTGGGCGGCCCGTACAAAACTGGTTGCTCCCCAAGCACGGGCCACACGCAAAACCGCAAGTCCCACGAGACTGCGGCATTGCGTCGCGTATTATCCCGCCGTCACCGCCCGCGCCTCAATAAGGACACGCATGCCCGTCATCGTCGAAACACCCGACCGAATCAGCGACCAGGACAGGAATGACCTCGCCCGCATCTACGCCGACGCCCCCGATTGGCTGTTCGCACCTTTTGCCGGGACTGAGGACCTGGTCACATCCGCGCTCGCCGAGGGCAGCCTGGTGACCGGCCGCTTCAACGATCGCCTGCTGGGCGCAGCCCTGCTGCAGCGGGGCGAAGGCCACTGGCAGCTGTCCCACCTTTGCGTGCGCGCCATCACCCGCCAACGCGGCGTGGCCCGCCGGTTGCTCGACGAAGCCCAGCGCATGGCCCGCGAAGCCGGCTGCGAACTGCGCCTGGCCGCCCCCGCCGGGCACCTGGAAAGCCAGGCCCTGGCCGCCCGCACCCACCTACCTCTCGTCAGTTTCTGAGCCTCAGGCCGTCGCGGCGCCCTGCGCCGTGCGGCCCAGCAGCATCAGCCAGGCCAGGCTGCCCAGGCACACCCCCGCCAGCACCAGCCCCAGCCACCAGAGCCCCGGCGCCAGCCAGGCGCCCCAGCCCAGCGCCAGGCCGGCCATGGCCACCAGGCGCAGCGCCTCGACCCGCCAGAGATTGCCGCGCCCCTCGAACAGCAGCCCCAAGCTCAGGCAGCCGGAAAGGATCGCCACCACCAGCAGCCACGGCTCCCACACCGCCGCGCGACGTACGCAGGCGAGAAAGCCCAGCGCCAGCAGGTTGATCAACAGGAACTGCACGAAGGCATAGGCCACCAGTTGCCGGGGGTAGGCGCTCTCGAAACGCTCGTCGGTCATCTTCGGCCAGGGCCGCTCGCGCACATCCGCCGGGCGCCAGCCGGTGGGCATCCACCACAGGCGCAGCTTGTCCCACCAGGAGCGGGTCGCCCGGGCGTCGTCCCAGAGCAGCCGCCACCAGTTGAACTGCAGGCGGATCGGGTCGAAGGTGCGCACCGGCGTGGTCACCCCGTAGATCACCGGCTCGCGCTCCTCGGTGAAGGTGCCGAAGAGCTTGTCCCAGAGGATGAACACACCGCCGTGGTTGCGATCGATGTAGCAATCGTTCTGGCCGTGATGCACGCGGTGCAGCGAAGGCGTCACCAACACCTTCTCCAGCCAGCCGAGCTGGCCCACATGCTGGCTGTGGATCCAGAACTGGTAGGTCAGTTGCACGCCCAGCAGCACCAGGAACAGTGGCAGGGGCAAGCCGAGCAGCGCCAGCGGCAGGTAGAAAGGCCAGTCGAAGGCGGTCTGGAAGGCGCCCTTGCGCAGCGCGGTGGACAGGTTGAAGTCCTCGCTGGAGTGGTGCGGCTGGTGCGCCCCCCACAGCAGGTTGTAGCGATGCAGGGTGCGATGGGCCCAGTAGAAGCAGAAATCCACCGCGATGAAGCCGCCCAGCCAGACCCAGGGCGAGGCCGCGTCCAGCTCCAGCAGCCGCCCGTGCTCGTAGAGCCAGGCGTAGGGCAGCACCAGCAGCAGGCGCAGCGGCCCTTCCAGCAGTACCCGCAGCACGGCGGTGTTGATGCTGGTGGCGGCGTCCGCCAGGCGATAGGTGGAGCGGCCGGAATGCCGCTCGTAGGCGAGCTCCAGCAGCATCAGCAGGATGTAGAGCGGGAAGGCCAGCACCGCCACGTTCATGGGCACCTCGTCATTGTCATTGTCGTACCTGTGCCGGCCAGACTAGATCAGCGCCCCACCGCCCTTCCCGACCGCTCGCGCCAAATGCCGGTGCAGCGCGCGCCAGGTTCGCTGGGGCAGGCGGTGAACCGCCGGGCGATTTCATCATCCAAACAGCTGACCTCGCTGGCGCTATACTCGGCGCCCTCACTCCACATGCACCCACCACAAGGACTCGTCCATGAAATCCATCGGCAAAATCCTGGGCCTCTTCCTCCTCGGACTGTTGCTGATCATCGTGGCGCTGGGCTTCGCCCTGACCCACCTGTTCGATCCTAACGACTACAAGGACGAGATCCGCCAGATCGCCCGCGACAAGGCCAACCTGGAACTCGACCTCAAGGGCGACATCGGCTGGAGCCTGTTCCCCTGGCTGGGCCTGGAGCTGCACGACACCACCCTGGCCAGCGCCGCCACCCCCGACAAGCCCTTCGCCGACCTGCAGATGCTCGGCCTCTCCGTGCGCGTGCTGCCGCTGTTGCGCAAGGAAGTGCAGATGAGCGACATCCGCGTCGAAGGCCTCAACCTCACCCTGGTGCGGGACGAAAAGGGCCACGGCAACTGGGAAGACATCGGCCGCCCGGCACAGACCGCCCAAGCCGCGCCTGCCGACGCCGCCAAGCCCGGCGCACCGGCAGGAACCCCAGCGCAGCAGCCCGACAACGCCCCGGCGCGCCCGATCAAGCTGGATATCGACAGCCTCACGGTGAATAACGCCCGCGTCGACTACACCGACGCCAAGACCGGCAAGCAATACAGCGCCGAAAGCATCGAGCTGACCACCGGCGCCATCCGTGAAGCCGCCAGCATCCCCTTCAAGCTCACCGCCTTCTTCGGCAGCAACCAGCCGCTGATGCGCGCCAAGACCGAACTGGCCGCCAGCCTGCGCTTCGACCGTGCCCTCAAGCGCTACCAGCTCGAAGACGCCAAGCTCAGCGGCGAAGCCTCGGGCGAGCCGCTCAAGGGCAAGACCCTCACCTTCAACGCCCAGGGCCAGCTGCTGGCCGACCTCGCCGCCAACGTCGCCGAGTGGAACGGCCTCAAGCTCTCCGCCAACCAGCTGCGCGCCCTGGGTGAACTCAAGGTGCATGACCTGGACAAGACCCCGCGCCTGGAAGGCGGCCTGTCCATCGCCCAGCTCGACCTGCGCGAGTTCCTCACCGGGCTCGGCGTGGAGCTGCCTGCCATGCAGGACGCCGGCACTCTGAAGAAATTCGAAATGGCCGCCAAGCTGGCCGGCACGCCCACCAGCCTCGCCCTGGAGCAGCTCAACCTGAAGCTGGACGACAGCACCTTCAGCGGTCGCCTGGCCATCGCCGACCTCGACAAGCAGGCCCTGCGCGTGCAGCTCAAGGGCGACAAGCTCGACCTCGACCGCTACCTGCCGCCGAAGAAGAAGGACAAGGACACCAGTGCCCGCCAGGCCGAAGTGCAAGGTGCCGTCGCCGCTGCCGGCCAGGCCGGCACCACGCCGCTGCCCGACAAGCCCAGCCAGCACGCCTGGAGCGAAGAGCCGGTACTGCCCCTGGAGCCCCTGCGCAAACTCGACCTGGAAGCCGACCTCGTCTTCGGCCAGTTGACCTTCGACAAGCTGCCCCTGGGCGATGCCCGCCTCAAAGCTCGCGGCAAAGGCGGCCTGATCGAGCTGGAGCAGATGCGCGGCGCCCTCTACGGCGGTGATTTCGAAGCCAAGGCCAGCCTCGACGTGCGTCCCCCGGTACCGCTGCTGGCCGCGCAGAAGCGCATCAACCACATCCCGGTGGAGAAGATCCTCACCGCCCTGGAGCAGAAGCCACCGGTACGAGGCGCCCTGGACCTGAGCGCCGACATCACCACCAGCGGCAACAGCCAGAAAGCGTGGGTCGACGGCCTCAACGGCACCGCCAGCTTCGTCCTCAACGACGGCGCGCTGCTCGACGCCAACCTCGAACAGCAGCTGTGCCAGGGCATCGCCACCCTCAACCGCAAGGCCCTAACCACCACCTACAGCGGCAAGGAAACCCCCTTCGAGCAGCTGCAGGGCAGCCTGGTGTTCAACCGTGGCGTCGCCAGCAACCCTGACCTCAAGGCACGCATTCCCGGTCTCAGCCTGAACGGCAACGGTGATGTGGACCTGCGCGTGCTCGGCCTCGACTACCGCGTCGGCATCACCATCGAAGGCGATAAGGGCGAAATGCCCGACCCGGCCTGCCAGGTGAACAAGCGCTATGTCGGCATCGAATGGCCGCTGCACTGCCGTGGCCCGCTGGAGATCGGCGCCAAGGCCTGCCGCCTGGACAAGGACGGCATGGGCAAGATCGCCGCCAAACTGGCCGGCGACAAGATCAGCGAGAAGCTCGAGGAGAAGCTGGGAGACAAGGTCAGCCCGGAACTCAAGGACGCACTCAAGGGGCTGTTCAAGCGATGAGCCCCGAGCAATTCTCCAGCGCCGTCCTCGACTGGTACGACCGCCACGGCCGCCACGACCTGCCCTGGCAGCTGGGCATCACCCCTTACCGCGTCTGGGTCTCCGAAATCATGCTGCAGCAGACCCAGGTCAGCACCGTGCTCGGCTACTTCGACCGCTTCATGGCCGCCCTGCCCACCGTGCGCGACCTGGCCGAAGCCCCCGAGGACGAAGTGCTGCACCTGTGGACCGGCCTGGGCTACTACACCCGCGCACGCAACCTGCAGAAGACCGCGAAGATCGTCATGGAGCAGCACGGCGGCGAGTTCCCCCGCGATGTCGAACAGCTCGCCGAGCTGCCCGGCATCGGCCGCTCCACCGCCGGGGCCATCGCCAGCCTGTCCATGGGCCTGCGCGCGCCTATCCTCGACGGCAACGTCAAGCGCGTGCTGGCCCGCTACGTCGCCCAGGAGGGCTACCCGGGCGAGCCCAAGGTGGCCAAGCAGCTGTGGGCGGTGGCCGAGCGCTTCCTGCCCCGGGAGCGGGTGAACAACTACACCCAGGCGATGATGGACCTGGGCGCCACCCTCTGTACCCGCAGCAAGCCCAGCTGCCTGCTGTGCCCGCTGCAGAGCGGCTGCCAGGCGCACCTGCTGGGGCTGGAGATCCGCTACCCGATCCCCAAGCCGCGCAAGGAGCTGCCGCAGAAGCGCACGCTGATGCCCATCCTGGCCAACCGCGAAGGCGCCATCCTCCTCTACCGCCGCCCCTCCACCGGGCTCTGGGGCGGGCTCTGGAGCCTGCCGGAGCTGGACGACCTGGCCGCCCTCGACCCCATCGCCAGCCAGCACGCCCTGCGCTTGGGCGAGCGCGAGGCGCTGCCGGAACTGACCCACACCTTCAGCCACTTCCAGCTGGCCATCGAACCCTGGCTGGTGCACGTGGAAGGCGACCAAGGCGTCGTGGCCGATGCCGACTGGCTCTGGTATAACCTCGCCACCCCGCCGCGCCTGGGCCTCGCCGCCCCGGTGAAGAAGCTGCTCAAGCGCGCGGCCGATGTATTGAATGCAGGAGAAAAGCCATGACCCGCACCGTCAAGTGCCGCAAGTACAACGAAGAACTGCCCGGCCTCGACCGCCCGCCCTATCCCGGCGCCAAGGGCGAAGACATCTTCAACAACGTCTCGAAGAAAGCCTGGGACGAATGGCAGAAACACCAGACCCTGCTGATCAACGAACGTCGCCTGAACATGATGAACGCCGAAGACCGCAAGTTCCTCCAGACCGAGATGGACAAGTTCTTCTCCGGCGAGGAATACGCCCAGGCGGACGGTTATGTACCCCCGAGCGCGTAAGCGCCCGTAAAGGCTGAAAAATTTTTTTGAAACACGCTTGACGACCCCCTCTGAAATCCGTTTAATAGCGCCCCGTTGCCCAGGTAGCTCAGTTGGTAGAGCAGGGGATTGAAAATCCCCGTGTCGGCGGTTCGATTCCGTCCCTGGGCACCACCTTCAAGCTTTCAGGTGGTGCTGGCATCAGCTGAAAGCAAACAGAAAACCCGCCTAGTGCGGGTTTTTTGCTGCCTGCGATTCAGCATCGATAGACGCCAATCCAGGTTTCTGATTGAACGCCCTCACGCCGGTCATGCTCGAAACAGCATGACCCGAGGAGGTGCGACATGACTGGAAAAGACGACCTGCCGGTGGACAGCGACCCGCAGCGCCCCGGCCGCGATCCCGAACCCGTGGACCCGGATCGCGATGACGGCGAGCAGCCCCGCGACCCGGACGAGTCGCAGGTGGAGTGAAAGGGGTCAGCCCAGGGGCAGCACCAGGCTGAAGGTGGCGCCTTCGCCCTTCTCGCTGGTGACGTCGATGCGCCCGCCGTGGGCGGTGACGATCTGTTCGGAGATGTACAGGCCGAGCCCGAGGCCGGCGATCTTCTCCGAGCCGCTGACCCGCTCGAACTGCTGGAAGATACGGCGCTGATCGGCAGGCGAGATGCCGACACCATTGTCGCTGACCTCCACCCGCGCCTCACCGCCCTCGCCCTGCACGCGGACCCGTATCGGCTTGCCCGGCCCGTAGCGCAGGGCATTGCTCAGCAGGTTGCTGACCACCTGCTCGATACGGAAGGCATCCCACACGCCGTGCAGTTCGCCGTCGATCTCCAGGCTCAGCTCGCAGCCGACGCCCTGCATCTGCTGTTCGAAGTTTTCGGTGACGTTGCGCACCAGGCGACCGAGCTCGGTGCGCTCGGGGCGGATCGACAGCTTGCCGGTGCGGATGCGGGACACATCGAGCATGTCTTCGATCAGGCGGATGAGGCTTCTGATCTGCCGCTCGTCGCGGTCGAACATGGCCTTGAGCTTGTCCTCGCTGAACACCGCGGCATTGCCCTTGGCCATGTACATCTGGCGCAGCTGGGTGTCGAGGATCAGCCCGTTGAGCGGCGTGCGCAGCTCGTGGGAGACGATGGACATGAAGTCGTCACGCATCTGCACCGCGCGCTGCAGCTCGGCCTGGGTGGCGCGCAGCTCGGCGAGCAAGGCGTCCTGCTCGCGGCGGCCCTGCTCCAGGGCATCCAGCTGGCAGGCCATCAGCTTGCGCTGGCGGTGCAGCTCGACGAACACCGCCACCTTGCTGCGCACGGCGTGGTGGTCCAGGGGCTTGTAGAGGAAATCCACCGCGCCGCTCTCATAGCCCTTGAAGGCGTAGTTGAGCTCGCGCCCGGCGGCACTGACGAAGACGATGGGGATGTGCTTGGTCTTTTCCGTGCCGCGCATCAGCTCGGCCAGCTCGAAACCGTTCATGCCGGGCATCTGCACATCGAGAATGGCCAGGGCGAACTCGTGCTCCAGCAGCAGCGCCAGCGCCTCGTCGGCCGAGCTGGCCTGGTACACCTGGCGTCCCTCGCCCTTGATCAACGCCTCCAGCGCCAGGAGGTTCTCCGGCAGGTCGTCGACGATCAGCAGCTTGCTCGTTTGGCTAGTCGGCATGGGCGGGGTCCAGTTGGGCCAGGAGTGCGCGAATGCCGCGCAACGGAAGAATATGGTCGGGCACGTGGCTCGCCAGGGCGGCCTCGGGCATGGTCGGCACTTGCGCTTCGAGCGGGTCCTGGACGACGGTCAGGCCACCGCCCTGCTTGATCGCCGCCAGGCCCGCCGCGCCGTCCGGGTTGGCGCCGGTGAGCAATACGCCCACCAGGCGTTCCTGGAAGCAGTCGGCGGCCGACTCGAAAAGCACGTCGATGGACGGCCGCGAGTAGTGCAGCGGCTCTTCGCGGCTGAAGGACAGGCTGCGGTCGCGCTCGATGGAGAGGTGGTAGCCGGGCGCGGCGAAATACAGGGTGCCGGGGCGCAGGCTTTCCTTGTCCTCGGCTTCCTTCACCCGCAGCGCCAGGCGCCGGGAGAAAAGATCGGCCAGCAGGCTGTCACGGGACTCCGGCAGGTGCAGCACGCAGACCAGCGGCAGCGCGTAGTCGGCGGGCAGGCCGCTGAACACCGTCAGCAGCGCTTCCACGCCACCGGCGGATGCCCCGACCACCACTGCGTCCCACTGCTGCGTGCTCATAGTTTGCGAAACACCCTTTCCTGGCGGTTGAGCGCCTCGAAGCGGTTGGCGTAGGCGGAGAAGTCCAGGCTCTCCTTGCTGCCCAGGCCGAGGAAGCCGCGGTGGCACAGGGACTCGTGGAAGAGCCCGAGGGCGCGGTCCTGCAACTGCTTGTTGAAATAGATCAGGACGTTGCGACAGGAGATCAGCTGGGTCTCGGAGAACACCGCGTCGGTCGCCAGGCTGTGGTCGGCGAAGGTGACGTTCTCCCGCAGGGCCTTGTCGAACAACGCGCCGTCGTACGCCGCAGTGTAGTAGTCCGACAGCGACCCCCGCCCCCCGGCCTTGCGATAGTTCTCGCTGTACTGGCGCATGTCGTCGAGGGAGTAGATGCCGCGCCGGGCCTTTTCCAGGGACTGCGGGTTGATGTCGGTGGCGTAGATCAGCGTGCGTTCCAGCAGCCCTTCCTCATGCAGGAGGATGGCCATCGAGTGCACTTCCTCACCGGTGCTGCAGCCGGCTATCCATACCTTGATCGAGGGGTAGGTGCGCAGGATGGGCACCACTTCCTGGCGCAGGGCGAGGAAGTAGCTGGGGTCGCGGAACATCTCGCTGACCGGGATGGTGAGGTACTGCAGCAGCTCGTGGAACGCCTGGGGGTCGTGGATGATGCGTTCCTGCAGGGCCGAGATGGTGGCGCACTCGAACTGGTTCAGGGCGTAGAGCACCCGGCGCTTGAGGGAGGAGCCCGAGTAGTCACGGAAGTCGTAGCTGTACTTCAGGTAGATCGCCTCGATCAGCAGGCGCAGCTCGATTTCCTGGGTGCGTTCGGGCATCTCAGATGCGCTCCAGCTTCGGCAGCCAGACGCGGATCAGCGAGAACAGCCGATCCAGGTCGATGGGTTTGGCCAGGTAATCGTTGGCGCCCGCGCGCATGCACAGGTCCTGGTCGTCCTTCATCGCCTTGGCGGTCACCGCGATGATCGGCAGCTTGGCCCAGCGCGCTTCCTGGCGGATCAGGCGGGTGGCTTCGTAGCCGTCCATCTCCGGCATCATCACGTCCATCAGCACCAGGTCGATCTCCGGCACCGCATTGAGCTTGTCGATGGCCTCGCGGCCGTTGCGAGCGATCTCCACCCGCGCGCCCTTCTGCTCCAGGGCGCTGGTGAGGGCGAAGATGTTGCGCACGTCGTCGTCCACCAGGAGGATGCGCCGCTCCTCGAACACCTTGTCGCGGCTGCGGGCGGTCTTGAGCATCTTCTGCCGCTCGCTGGAGAGCTCCGATTCGACCTTGTGCAGGAACAGCGTGACCTCGTCCAGCAAGCGCTCTGGGGAGCGCGCGCCCTTGATGATGATGGAGCGCGAGTACTTCATCAGCTCGGCCTCCTCGTCGCGGGTCAGGTTGCGTCCGGTGTAGACGATGACCGGCGGGAAGGAGCAGATGTCCTCGCTGCCCATGCGCTTGAGCAGGTCGTTGCCCTGCATGTCGGGCAGCTTGAGGTCGATGATCATGCAGTCGAACAGGGTGGAGCGCAGCAGCTCCAGCGCCTGCTCGCCGAACTCGACGGCGGTGATCTCGATGTCGTCGTCGCCGATCAGGCGGGCGATGCTGTCGCGCTGCAGGGCGTCGTCCTCCACCAGCAGCACGCGCTTGACCTTCTGGGTGAGCTTGGCCTCGAGCTTGCCGAACACATCCTTGAGCTGGTCGCGGGTGGTGGGCTTGACCGCATAGCCGATGGCGCCCAGGTGCATGGCGGCCTCGCTGAGGTCCTCCACCGAGATGACGTGCACGGGGATGTGGCGGGTGTGCGGGTTGCCCTTGAGGCGTTGCAGCACCGAGAGCCCGGATTCGTCCGGCAGGCGCATGTCCAGGAGGATGGCGTCGGGCGAATGTCCGTCGGCCAGCTGGTACCCCTCGTCGGCACCATGGGCCACCAGGCAGCGGTAGCCGAGCTCGTGGGCCAGGTCATAGAGGATCTGCGCGAACTTGGGCTCGTCCTCGATCACCAGCACGCAGCGCCCGCCCAGATCGGCCTGACCACGGTCATCCGGGAAGCTGGGGATGGGCTCGGCACGCGGCGCATCCGGTGCCGGCGGCGGTGCCACGCGCTGCAACGGCCGGCTCTCGACCACCGCCAGGGGCACGGCCTCGGCCTCGCCACGGCTCTGGTAGGTTTCCGGCAGCAACAGGGTGAACAGGCTGCCCTTGCCCGGCTCGCTGGACACCAGGATGGAGCCGCCGAGCAGCTCCGCCAGGTCACGGGAGATGGACAGGCCCAACCCGGTGCCGCCAAAGCGGCGGTTGGTGGTGCCATCGGCCTGGTGGAAGGCATCGAAGATGGGCCCGAGCTGGTCGCCGCGGATGCCGATGCCGGTGTCGCTGACGGCGAAGGCGATACCGCCCCGGGCACGGCTGACGCGCAGGCCGACTTCGCCCTTGTCGGTGAACTTGAGGGCGTTGGACAGCAGGTTCTTGAGAATCTGCTCCACACGCTGGCGGTCGGTGTAGAGCACGTCCGGCGCATCGGCATCGATGTCGAGGTGGAAGGCCAGGCGCTTTTCGTCGGCCAGGGGCTGGAACACACCCCGCAGCCCTTCCGCCAGGCGCTGGACATTGGTGTTCTCGGCGCGTACGTCGAGCTTGCCGGCCTCGACCTTGGAGATGTCGAGAATGTCGTTGATCAGGTTCAGCAGGTCGTTGCCGGCGGAGTAGATGGACTCGGCGAACTTGATCTGCTCGTCGTTGAGGTTGCCCGCCTGGTTGTCCGCCAGCAGCTTGGCCAGGATCAGCGAGCTGTTCAGCGGCGTGCGCAGCTCGTGGGACATGTTGGCGAGGAACTCGGACTTGTAGCGGCTGGCCCGCTGCAACTCCTCAGCACGCGCCTCCAGTTCCACCTGGGCCTTGTTCAGCGCGCTGTTCTTGTTGTCCAGGTCGTCGCGCTGGGCCGCCATTTCCTGGGCCTGCTCGCCAAGGCGCTCGTTGGTCTGCTCCAGCTCCGCCTGCTGGGTCTCCAGGTGGGCCTGGGACTCGCGCAGCACGCGGGACTGTTCCTCCAGCTCCTCGTTGGCGGTCTTCAGCTCTTCCTGCTGCACCTGCAGCTCTTCGTTCAGTTGCTGGGTTTCCTCCAGCACCACCTGCAGGCGCTGGCGGTAGCGGGCCGCTTCCAGGGCGGTACCCAGGTTGCCGGCAATCATCTCCAGCAGCGCCGAATCACGCGGCTCGAGGCGGCGCAGGAAGCCCAGCTCGATCACGCCATTGACCTCGCCATCGCTGAAGGTCGGCACCAGCAGCACCGCTTGCGGCTCGACA
The DNA here is from genome assembly GCA_000474255.1 of Aquipseudomonas alcaligenes MRY13-0052. GTDB lineage: Bacteria > Pseudomonadota > Gammaproteobacteria > Pseudomonadales > Pseudomonadaceae > Metapseudomonas > Metapseudomonas solani. The sequence goes on along the minus strand of BATO01000002.1, from coordinate 105,472 downwards.
TCGCCCAGGCCGGAGCTGACCTTGATATAGCCGGCCGGCAGGGCGTCGAGCGCACGGATGCGCTTTTCCACCGCCACCTGGCCCACCAGGGTCTCGGTGCTGGCGAAGTTCTGCTCGCGGCTCTCCAGCTCGCGGGAGAAACCGTAGGAAGCGACGCGCTGCAGGCTGCCGTGCTCGTCACGGCCATAGAGCGCACCCACCGCCATGTCCAGATAGCCGGCCAGGAACTCCAGCATGTTGCGCCCCAGCACCGGCGGGGTCTGCTGGCCGATGATGCGTTCGGAGAGCAGCGCCTGGCCGTCCCGCAGCCAGGCCTGGCGTTGCAGGTGCTCACTGTGGGCCCGCTGCTGGGCGAGGGATTCGCTGTAGGTGGTGGAGAGGGACAACAGCTCGCGGCGCCCGAAGAACGCCAGCAGGCCGCTGAAACTCAGGCTGAAGAGCAGGTAGAGGGCGATGGTGAGGATGGCCGTGTCGCTGGCCTTCTCGTTGCGCTCGTGGCGCAGCTGGCGCTCCAGGTTGATGAAGATGCGGTACTGCTCGCGAACGGCGTCCACCAGTTGCTTGCCCCGGCCCTCGCTGACGGCATCGACGACGTTCAGGCCATCGCGCTTGCGGTCGATCATCTCCTTGGCGAAACGGTCCCACTCCTCCTGCAGCGCCTCGATGGTGCGCACTCGCTCCACCTGGGGCGGGTTGTCCTTGACCATCTCGCGCAGGCCGGACATGGCCGCCTTGATGCGCGGCCGCGCCTGCTCATAAGGCTGCAGGAAGGTGGCGTTGCCGGAAATCAGGTAGCCGCGCAGGCCGGACTCCTGGTCCACGGACAGGCGCAGGCCGTCGTTGGCATTACTGATCACGATATCGGTGTGCTCGACCCAGCTGAGCACATAAAGCAGGTAGGAGATCAGCGCGACGAAAAGCATGGCGCCAAGCACGCCGACGCCCAGCGGCAGGGCGACGTTGCGCGCGAGGATGCGCCGAAAGCTCTTCTCGTCGGTGGAGTTCATGGTGGTCATCTGTGTTCCCTGGCCTGGTGCCTAAAATCACCGATCTGTTGGGGATATCGGAGGGTTCCGCATGTTAATGCGCTGACCTTCTTTAACCAATCACCCTCTTCACATGGCACATCGACACCAAGGGCAGAGGTTCCGCTTGGAACACCGGGAGGGGGAAAAAGGTTCATTAAAAAATACGGAATCTTTCCAAGCCGGGAACTTCTAAGACGATCAGCCCCGAAAAGCGCACGAGCGCCGCAGAAGAACCGATGGACGCGAGCTCAAACGATCACGCCTTCCCTGCCCCGCCACCCACCGCTGCCGCAGCAGGGGACTTCCTCAACAGCGTAGGGGAAATGGCACCGCTGATCCGCGCCCACGACTGGGGCGTCACCCCGCTGGGTGCCCTGCAGGACTGGGCCGCCCCGCTGAAGTCCATCCTCGGCGTAGGGCTCAATTCGCGCTTCCCGGTATGCATCTACTGGGGCCGGGACTATCACCTCCTCTATAACGACGCCTACAGCGCCATCCCGGGCGACAAGCACCCCTGGGCCCTGGGCCGGCCGGCGCGGGAAGCCTGGGCGGATATCTGGGACACGCTCGAGCCCATGTTCGATGGCATCATGCAAACCGGCGTCGCGGTGCACGTCGAGGACGGGCTGCTGCCGATGCAGCGCTTCGGCTACGTCGAGGAGTGCTACTTCAACTACAACGTCAGCCCGATCCTCGGCTTCGACGGCCGCCCGACCGGCCTGTTCAACACCGTCATCGAAACCACCGTGCAGGTCATCGAAGCGCGGCGCAGTCGGCTGCTGGGAGAGTTGCGCGCCAGCACCCGCCCCGCCGCCAACCCCGCAGAGGCCTGCCGCCTCGCGGAGGAAGTGCTCCGCAGCGCCGCCGCCGACCTGCCCTTCTGCCTGCTTTACCGCCTCAACGCCGAAGGGCGGGCCGAGCTGGCCCTCTGCAGCGGCCTGGAACCGGGCGATGCGCTGGCTCCCCTGGAGTTGGCCCCGGGCACGGCGCCCTGGGCAGCGACCGCCGCTGGCGACACCCTGGATATCGAGCTGGAGCGACCGCGGTCGCTGCCGCCCTGGCCGGAGCCGGTCACCCGCGCGCGGGTGCTGCCCCTTATTGCCGATGCCGCCGATGACCGCCCCTTGGGCGTGCTGGTGTGTGCCATCAGCCCGCGACGCCCGCTGGATGCACGCTACCGGCGCTTCCTCGACGAGCTGGCGGAAAGCCTGAGCGGCGACCTGGCACGCGCAGCCCGCCAGGCCGAAGAGACGGACCGCCTGCATCAACGCACCCTGGAGCGCGACCGCCTCTGGAACCTCTCCTTGGACCTGCTCTGCGTCGCCGACCAGCAGGGCCGCCTGCTCAGCATCAACCCAGCCTGGACCACGACCCTGGGCTGGAGCGAGGAAGAACTGCTGGGTCGCACGACGCACTGGCTGGAGCACCCGGACGATATCCCCAGTACCGACCAGACCCGCCAGGAACTGGCCGGGGGCCTGAGGATCCGGCGCTTCGAGAACCGCCTGCGGCACCGCGACGGCAGCTACCGCTGGCTGTCCTGGAGCGCCACGCCGGAGAACGACATCCAATACGGCAGTGGTCACGACGTCACCGAGGAAAAACGCACCGCCGAGGTGCTGCAACGCACCGAAGAGGCGCTGCGCAACGCCCAGCGCATGGAAGCGGTCGGGCAGCTCACCGGCGGCATCGCCCACGACTTCAACAATCTCCTGGCGGGCATCCGCGTCGGCCTCGACCTGATCCGTCGACGCCTGCCGGACGAATCCCGCCAGGATCTCGAGCGCTTCATCGACGCCGCCACCGACTCCGCCGAGCGCGGCGCCACGCTGACCCACAACCTGCTGTCATTCGCCCGCCGCCAGGCCCTGGATATACAGCCGATCCGCCTTGATGCCTGGCTCGCCGAACATCGCCCGCACCTGGCGGAACGCGCCGGGCCGGCGGTGAAGCTGGTGCTGCAGGTCGACCCGCTGCCCACCACAGCCCTGTGCGACGCCGAACAGCTGTGCAAGGCACTGGAGCACCTGGTGGACAATGCCCGCGAGGCGATGCCCGACGGTGGCCAATTGCTGATCCGCGCCAGCATCCCGGAAGAAAGCGCCGAAGGCGCGGAGCCGAACCCAGGCGATTACCTGCTGCTGGAAGTGCATGACACCGGCCGAGCCATGGACGAGAGGGTGCTGAGCCACGCCTTCGAACCCTTCTTCACGACAAAACCACTGGGTCAGGGAAGCGGGCTGGGGCTGTCCATGGTATATGGCTTCATCAAACAGACCGGTGGCCAGGTCCGCTTGCAAAGCGGCGCCGGCCAAGGCACCCGTGTCAGCCTTTATCTACCGCGAGGTCCCGTTTTGTCGGAACAACAACAAAGCCCAGTCGAGCAGCCCACAGGGGCGGCCAATCGTGAATCCATTCTGGTGGTGGAAGACGCCGACGTGGTGCGCATGCTCACGGTCGAGGTGCTGGAAGAGTTCGGCTACCAGGTGATGGAGGCCTGCGACGGCCAGCAGGCGCTGGCCATCCTGCGCAGCGACGCGACCATCGACCTGCTGCTCACCGACATCGGCCTGCCCGGCATGAACGGCCAGGAGCTGGCGGCCGTGGCCCGAGACCTGCGCCCGGGCCTGCGCGTGCTGTTCGCCACCGGCTATGCCGAGATCGTCAGCATCGACGGCAGCGAGCTGGCCACCCAGATGGACATGATCGCCAAACCCTTCTCCATCGACGAACTGCGCGAGAAGGTCTCCAGCCTGCTGGAAGGGCGCGGCAAGGCCCGCTGAAACACCCCCTCTGGCCAGCGCCTGGCACTGGAATTGCGAGCGTTTTGCGCGTAGGGTGCGCCGCCTTTGCGTCGAACCCAGGCAAAAACCGTCTTTTCTTGCGTTTGCGCGACAATCGGCTGCATCCATGCGACAAGCCCCACAAGCGAGCCGGCGCGGTGCCAGTACCGCCCTTGGCGCCCCTTGGGGCCTATGCTAGGTTGGCCTCCTTCGCCAGGAAGGCCGATCGCAGCCGGAGCGCATCCGAACAATAAGAGGAACCCCCATGGCCGAGGCCACGCCCGCGCTAGAAATCCGCAACCTGCACAAACGCTACGGCGATCTTGAAGTGCTCAAGGGCATCTCCCTTACCGCCCGTGATGGTGACGTCATCTCCATCCTCGGTTCTTCCGGCTCCGGAAAATCCACCTTCCTGCGTTGCATCAACCTGCTGGAAAACCCCCACCAGGGCCAGATCATCGTCGCTGGCGAAGAGCTCAAGCTGAAACCCGCCCGCTCCGGCGAACTGGTCGCCGCCGACGGCAAGCAGATCAACCGGCTGCGCAGCGAAATCGGCTTCGTGTTCCAGAACTTCAACCTGTGGCCGCACATGACGGTCCTCGACAACATCATCGAGGCGCCGCGCCGCGTGCTGGGCCAGAGTCGGGCAGAGGCCACCGAAGTTGCCGAGGCCCTGCTGGCCAAGGTCGGCATCGCCGATAAGCGCCACGTTTACCCCGCCCAGCTCTCCGGCGGCCAGCAGCAGCGCGCGGCTATTGCGCGCACTCTGGCGATGCAGCCTAAAGTGATTCTGTTCGACGAACCCACCTCGGCGCTCGACCCCGAGATGGTACAAGAAGTGCTTAACGTGATCCGCGCGCTCGCCGACGAGGGCAGGACCATGCTGCTGGTAACCCACGAGATGAACTTCGCCCGCCAGGTTTCCAGCGAGGTGGTGTTCCTCCACCAGGGCCTGGTGGAAGAGCAGGGGCCGCCACAGCAGGTGTTCGACAACCCGACCTCGGCGCGCTGTAAACAATTCATGTCCAGCAATCGCTAAACACGGAGCAACATCGCATGAAGAACTACAAGAAGATCCTGCTGGCCGCTGCCGCCACCCTGGCCTTCGGGACCAGTGCCGTCGCTGCCGATAAACTGAAGATCGGTACCGAAGGCGCCTACCCACCCTTCAACCTGATCGACGCCAGCGGCCAGGTCGGCGGCTTCGACGTCGAGATCGCCCAGGCCCTCTGCGCCAAGATGAAGGCCGAATGCGAAGTGGTCACCTCCGATTGGGACGGCATCATTCCGGCCCTGAACGCCAAGAAGTTCGACTTCCTCGCCGCGTCCATGTCGATCACCGAGGAGCGCAAGCAGGCCGTCGACTTCACCGACGCCTACTACACCAACAAGCTGCAGTTCATCGCTCCCAAGGACGCTGACTTCAAGACCGACAAGGCCAGCCTGAAAGGCAAGGTCATCGGTGCCCAGCGCGCCACCATCGCCGGCACCTGGCTCGAAGACAACATGGCCGACGTGGTCGACATCAAGCTCTACGACACCCAGGAAAACGCCTACCTGGACCTGTCCTCCGGCCGCCTCGACGGCGTCCTGGCCGACAAGTTCGTCAACTGGGAATGGCTGAAGAGCGACGCCGGCAAAGGCTTCGAATTCAAGGGCGAGCCGGTGTTCGACAACGACAAGATCGCCATCGCCGTGCGCAAGGGCGACCCGCTGCGCGAGAAGCTGAATGCCGCACTGAAGGAAATCGTCGCAGACGGCACCTATAAGAAGATCAACGACAAGTACTTCCCTTTCAGCATCTATTGATGCCGCCTGACCGGCGCCGCACACGCGGCGCCGGTCCCCAGCAGTAGCCTTGCAGATGAACCTCGACCTCTACGGATTCGGCCCCGCCCTGGCGGCCGGCACCCTGATGACCATCAAGCTGGCGCTTTCCGCGCTGTCGCTCGGTCTGGTGCTGGGCCTGCTCGGTGCGCTCGCCAAGACTTCCCCCAAAAAGCCGCTGCAATGGCTTGGCGGAACCTACTCCACCCTGGTGCGCGGTGTGCCGGAGCTGCTGTGGGTCCTGCTGATCTATTTCGGCACCGTGAACCTGATGCGCTCCATCGGCGAGCTGATCGGCGTGCCCGGTCTGGAACTCTCGGCCTTCGCCGCCGGCACCATCGCCCTCGGCCTGTGCTTCGGCGCCTATGCCACCGAGGTGTTCCGCGGCGCCATCCTGGCCATCCCCAAAGGCCACCGTGAGGCCGGCCTGGCGCTGGGCCTTTCCGGCTCGCGCATCCTCATGCGCCTGATCCTCCCGCAGATGTGGCGCATCGCCCTGCCCGGCCTGGGCAACCTGTTCATGATCCTGATGAAGGACACCGCGCTGGTCTCGGTGATCGGCCTCGAGGAAATCATGCGTCGCTCGCAGATCGCCGTAACCGCCAGCAAGGAGCCCTTCACCTTCTATATGGTGGCGGCCTTCATCTACCTGGGCCTGACCATCCTGGCGATGATCGGCATGCACTGGCTCGAAAAACGCGCCGGACGCGGCTTCAAAAGGAGCGCGGCATGAACTGGGAAGTCATCATCAAATACCTGCCGCGCCTGTGTGACGGTGCGCTGCTGACTCTGGAGCTGGTGGCCATCGCCGTGGTCGCCGGGCTGATCCTCGCCCTGCCCATGGGCATCGCCCGCTCCTCGCGCCACTGGTATGTGCGCGCCCTGCCCTACGGCTACATCTTCTTCTTCCGCGGCACGCCGCTGCTGGTGCAGTTGTTCCTGGTCTACTACGGCCTCGCCCAGTTCGACCTGGTGCGCAAGGGCCCGCTCTGGCCCTACCTGCGCGACCCGTTCTGGTGTGCCGTCATCACCATGACCCTGCACACGGCGGCCTATATCGCCGAGATCATCCGCGGCGCCATCCAGGCCATCCCGCCGGGTGAGATCGAAGCGGCGCGGGCGCTGGGCATGTCGCAGTTCAAGGCGCTGGTGCACATCATCCTGCCGCGCGCTGCACGCATCGGCCTGCCGGCCTACAGCAACGAAGTGATCCTGATGCTCAAGGCCAGCGCCCTGGCCAGCACCGTGACCCTGCTGGAACTCACCGGCATGGCCCGTACCATCATTGCCCGCACCTACCTGCCGGTCGAAATCTTCTTCGCCGCCGGCATGTTCTACCTGGTGATCGCCTTCCTTCTGGTGCGCGGCTTCCGCCTGCTGGAACGCTGGCTGCGCGTCGACGCCTGCCAAGGCCGCTGACCGGGCGCCGCCCCTCGCCACGAGGGGCGGCGTTATACTGCGCGCCCGACCATCTTCCCCTTCCTCGCCATGCCAAGCCCCGCCCCCCTTCAGGGCTCAATGCTGCTCGAACGCTTCACCGCGCTGGATGAGTTCCTCAGCCAGGGCTACCCGCTGTGGCACCCGGAACCCTTCACCGAGTTGCGCCTGGGCTGGGAAGACCAACTGCCCGAACTGGCCCGCTGGCTACGCGGCCGCAGCCTGGAGCAGGCGGAAGCGAGCCATGGCCTGCTGCACCTGCCCAATGCACCCGCGCCCTTCCCCGAACTGGCGGCTCGCTCCCACAAGCTGGCCGACACCGGCGCATTCGATAACGCCCCCGAGCGCCAGTGGCCGTCTGCCCTCTGCCTCGACGTGCCCGGCCGCAAATGGCAGCAGATTCAGGCCTTCGCCGGCAGCCTGCGGTTCGCTCATCCGCCCCGCCACTGGCTCGACTGGTGCGCCGGCAAAGGCCACCTTGGGCGCACCTTAGCCCACCCCAACGCCGCACTTACCTGCCTGGAGTTCGATCCACTGCTGGTGGAAGACGGCCAACGCCTCAGCGACCGGCTCGGTCTCGCAGCCTCGCACCACCTGCAAGACGTGCTGGCTGTCGACGCAGCATCGCAGCTGCGCCCCGAACACACCGCCATCGCTCTGCATGCCTGCGGCGACCTGCACGTCCGCCTGCTGCAACTGGCCACTGACCAGGGCTGTGGACAACTCGCCATCGCCCCCTGCTGCTACAACCGCATCACAGAACAGCACTACCAGCCCCTCTCCACCGCCGCGCAACTCTCCACCCTGCGCCCGGATCGGCGGGACCTGCGCCTGGTACAGAGCGAAACCGTCACCGCCGGTGCGCGCGTCCGCCGCCAGCGCGACCAGTCCATGGCCAGGCGCCTGGCCTTCGACCTGCTGCAGCGGGAACAACGCGGCCTCGACCAGTACCTGCCCACACCCTCATTACCGGTGAGCTGGCTGGAAAAGACCTTCGAGCGCTACTGCCACGACCTCGCCCAGCTCAAGGGCCTGGCTGCGCCTGCTCCGCGCGACTGGGCCAGGCTGGAGGCCCAGGGCTGGCAACGCCTGGCCCAGGTACGCAACCTGGAGCTGCTGCGCGCCCTCTACCGCCGCCCCCTGGAAATCTGGCTGCTGCTAGACCGCGCCCTGTTTCTTCAGGAGCGCGGCTACCGGGTGCAGGCCGGCCGCTTCTGCGAACACCGCCTCACCCCCCGCAACCTCTTGCTACTCGCGGAGCGCAGCGAGTTGCCCACAGAACCTGTGGATAACTTTGTTGATGAATGATGAGCAACTGCCCGAACGCCCATCCGGGCAAGGCCTGCTGAGAATTGATCGCTTTTTGATCAAAAAATAAAACATCAAGAAAACAGCCAGTTACGCGGTTCCGCGACCTGAATCACAGTTCACGAGTACTTCCGTGCCAAAAACCACTCACTTGTGCATAAGCCTGCGCATTCTGATTCTGAGCAGCAGCAACAGGTGGTTTACTCGGCTCAACCAATCGCTATAATGGCCGCCCCTTGCCGGTATAGCTCAGCTGGTAGAGCAACTGACTTGTAATCAGTAGGTCCCGGGTTCGACTCCTGGTGCCGGCACCAAAACATGAAAAAGCCCCGCAGAGATGCGGGGCTTTTTTGTTTTCGGGGCTTTCTGTCACCAGGGCACAATAACTTCATACCGAACATCTGTTGCTTCAAAAGCAAACTCAATTTCCGTAGCGACCGACGGCAGATATCATCACCCTTATTTAGTCGAGGTTCAGGGATGCGCATTCTCATCACCGGCGGAGCCGGCTTCATCGGTTCCGCACTCGTCCGGCACCTGCTGAACGAGACAGACCACGAGGTTCTCAACCTCGACAAGCTGACCTACGCCGGCAACCTCGAATCCCTGGCCAGCGTCGCGGACAACCCCCGCTACCAGTTCCTGAAAGCCGATATCGCCGACAGCGACACGGTCAACGCCGCCCTGCAGCGCTTCCAGCCCGACGCCATCATGCACCTGGCCGCCGAGTCCCATGTCGATCGCTCCATCGATGGCCCGGCCGAGTTCATCCAGACCAACATTGTCGGCACCTACGCCCTGCTGGAAAGCGCCCGCGCTTACTGGATGGGGCTGGATGCCGAACGCAAGGCGGCCTTCCGTTTCCATCACATCTCCACCGACGAAGTGTATGGCGACCTGCATGGCGTGGACGACCTGTTCACCGAGACCACGCCCTATGCGCCCAGCTCGCCCTATTCGGCGAGCAAGGCCGCGTCCGATCACCTGGTCCGCGCCTGGAACCGCACCTATGGCCTGCCGGTGCTGCTGACCAATTGCTCCAACAACTACGGCCCCTATCACTTCCCCGAGAAGCTGATCCCGCTGATGATCCTCAACGCTCTGGAAGGCAAGCCGCTGCCGGTCTATGGCGACGGCCTGCAGGTGCGCGATTGGCTGTTCGTCGAGGACCACGCTCGGGCCCTGGTGGAAGTGGTCACCCGTGGCCAGGTCGGCGAGACCTACAACATCGGCGGCCATAACGAGCAGAAGAACATCGACGTGGTGCGCGGCATCTGCGCACTGCTGGAAGAGCTGGCACCTTCCAAGCCCAACGGCGTCGCTCGCTTCGACGAGTTGATCACCCACGTGAAGGACCGCCCCGGCCACGACCTGCGCTACGCCATCGACGCGAGCAAGATCGAGCGCGAGCTGGGCTGGACGCCGCAGGAAACCTTCGAGACCGGGCTGCGCAAGACCGTGCAGTGGTACCTCGACAACCTGGAATGGTGCCGTCGCGTACAGGACGGCAGCTATCAACGTGAACGCCTGGGAGCCCAAGCATGAAAGGCATCGTCCTCGCCGGTGGCTCCGGCACCCGCCTGCACCCCATCACCCTTGGCGTATCCAAGCAGCTGCTGCCGATCTACGACAAGCCGATGATCTACTACCCCATCTCGGTGCTGATGCTCGCCGGCATCCGCGAGATCCTGGTCATTTCCACCCCCCAGGACCTGCCCCAGTACCGCAACCTGCTGGGTGACGGCAGCCAGTTCGGCGTGCGCTTCAGCTACGCCGAACAGCCTTCGCCGGACGGGCTGGCCCAAGCCTTCCTGATCGGCCAGGAATTCATCGGCAGCGATTCGGTCTGCCTGATCCTCGGCGACAATATCTTCCACGGCCAGCACTTCACCGAGAAGCTCAAGCGCGCGGCCGAAGGCAATAAAGGCGCCACCGTGTTCGGCTACTGGGTCAACGACCCGGAGCGCTTCGGTGTCATCGAGTTCGACGAGCAGGGCCAGGCCATCTCCATCGAAGAGAAGCCCGCCAAGCCCAAGTCCAGCTATGCCGTCACCGGCCTGTACTTCTACGACAACGACGTGATCGAGATTGCCAAGGCGGTGAAGCCTTCCCACCGTGGCGAGCTGGAGATCACCGACGTCAACAACGCCTATCTGAAGCGCGGTGACCTGCGTGTCGAGAAGCTCGGCCGCGGCTTCGCCTGGCTCGACACCGGCACCCACGACAGCCTGCTGGAGGCCTCCCAGTACGTGCAGACCATCGAGCACCGCCAGGGCCTCAAGGTCGCCTGCCTGGAAGAGATCGCCTTCCAGAACGGCTGGATCGACAAGGCATTGCTGCTGGAGCGGGCCAAGGCTTTCGGCAAGACCGGCTACGGCCAATACCTCTACAAGCTGGCAGGAGAGCAGGCATGAAGGCCATCGCCACCGAACTGCCGGAAGTGCTGATTCTCGAACCCCGCGTGTTCGGCGATGAGCGCGGTTTCTTCTTCGAGAGTTTCAACGCCCGCGCCTTCGAAGAGGCCACCGGCCTCAAGCGTGAGTTCGTCCAGGACAACCATTCGCGCTCGCAAAAGGGCGTGCTGCGCGGCCTGCACTACCAGCTGCAACAGGCCCAGGGGAAATTGGTACGGGTCACCGCCGGCGAGGTGCTCGACGTCGCAGTGGACGTGCGCCGCAGCTCGCCGAACTTCGGCCGCTGGGTCGGTGTGCACCTGTCTGCCGAGAACAAGCGCCAGCTCTGGGTTCCGGAAGGCTTCGCCCATGGCTTCGTGGTGCTCAGCGAGTTCGCCGAGTTCCTCTACAAGACCACCGACTACTACGCCCCGGCCCACGAGCGTTGCATCCGCTGGGATGACCCGACCCTGGCCATCGACTGGCAGCTCAGCGAAGCGCCCCAGCTTTCCGCCAAGGACCAGGCCGGCCTGAGCCTCGAAGAGGCCGACGTATTCCCATGAAGATCCTCATCACCGGCCACAGCGGCCAGGTCGCCCGCGAACTGCGCCTGGCCCTGGCCGATCAGGCCGAGCTGCTCGCCCTCGGTCGCGACCGCCTGGACCTGGCTGACAGCGACGCCATCCGCCGCCTGGTACGCGCCGAGCGCCCCGCACTGATCATCAACGCTGCCGCCCACACCGCCGTGGACCAGGCCGAAAGCGAGCCCGAGGCCGCCTTCGCCCTCAACGCCACCGCCCCCGGCGTGCTGGCCGAGGAAGCCGCCGCCCTGGGCGCACCGCTGATTCACTACTCCACCGACTACGTCTTCGACGGCAGCAAAAACGCGCCCTACAGCGAGGACGACCCGCCCAACCCGCTGGGCGTCTACGGCCGCAGCAAGCTGGCCGGGGAAGCGGCGATCCGCGCGGTCGGCGGTGCGCACCTGATCCTGCGCACCAGCTGGGTCTACTCCCTGCACGGCCGCAACTTCCTGCTCACCATGCAGCGCCTGCTGCAGGAGCGCGATCACCTGCGTGTGGTGGCCGACCAGATCGGCGCGCCCACCTGGGCCGGCAGCATCGCCACGGCCACCGCCGCGTTGATCCAGCGCTGGCAGGATGGCCGCCAGGCCTGGGGCACCTACCATTTCAGCGCCGGCGGCGAGACCTCCTGGTTCGGCTTCGCCAGTGCCATAGCCGATACGCTCAAGGCCGAAGGCAAGCCCTGCGCCCGCCTGGAGCCCATCCCCAGCAGCGCCTATCCCACGCCTGCCCAACGCCCGCTCAACTCGCGGATGGACGGCGGCAAGCTGCTGCGCGACTGGGACGTCGCCCTGCCCGACTGGCGCCTGGGCCTGGACGAGTGCTTGCGTCACCCTCGCTGAGCCCGCCAGTGTCATAATGCGCCGCATCCCCGGCGCATTCCGACACCCATGACCGCCAACGCCCTACCCTATCGTCCCCGCTGGCGCAGCCTCGTCCTGCTGGCCCTGGTCCTGGCGCCCTTGCTGTGGCCGGCCCACCACCTGGCTGAGCGTTACTACAACCAGGCCCTGGCCGAGCAGAACCGGCAGACCCTCGACCTCTACGTCGCCAACCTGCTGGGCACCCTGCGCCGCTTCGAGGTGCTGCCGCCGATCCTCGCCGACCTGCCGGCCCTGCGCAGCCAGCTGGCGGACCCAAAGGACCCGGCCCGCCTGGACGCCGCCAACCGCCTGCTGGCCGAAGTACGCGACGAGACCGGCGCCGACGTCATCTACCTGATGAACCCCCAGGGCACCACTCTCAGTTCCTCCAACTGGGACAAGACGGACAGCTTCGTCGGCCGCGACTTCGCCTTCCGCCCCTACTACCGCGAGGCGCTCATGGGCCGCCAGGGCCGCTTCTTCGGGCTCGGCACCACCTCCGGCAAGCGCGGCTATTTCTATGCCAGCCCGGTGCGCGACGGCCAGGCGGTGATCGGCATTCTGGTGGTCAAGGTCGACCTGGACGACGCCGAATCCCTCTGGGGCAACACCCCCGAGCAGTTGCTGGTGACCGACTCCAACGGCGTGGCGATCATCACCTCGCGCCCGCAATGGCGCTTCCACTCCACCCGCGAGCTGGACAACGCCGAGCGCGCCGCCATCTCCGCCAACCAGCCCTATCCGACCCAATCCCCCGAGCCCATCCGCCTGCGTCCGGGCGAATGGATCACCCAGAGCCGTGAGCTGCGCGAAACCGGCTGGACGGTCAGCATCCTCGCCCCGCAGGTGCTGGTGGACCGCCAGGTGCGCACCACCGATGCCATCGCCGCCGCCACCCTGCTCGCCCTTCTCCTCTTGCTCGGCCTGATGATGCAGCGCCGTCGCCACTACCTCGACCGCATCGCCCTCGACGCCCGTGCCCGGCGCGAGCTGGAGCTGCGCGTGCAGGAGCGCACCCAGGACCTTGAAGCCCTCAACAGCCGCCTCAAGGTGGAAGTGCTGGAGCGCGAGCAGGCCCAGCAGGAACTGGTCCGCGCCCAGGACGAAGTGGTCCAGGCCGGCAAGCTCTCCGCCCTCGGCACCATGTCCGCGAGCATCAGCCACGAACTCAACCAGCCCCTGGCGGCCATCCGCAGCTACGCCGACAACGCCGGCGTGCTGCTGGACCACGAACGCTACGACGACGCCCGCGGCAACCTGCGGCAGATCAGCGAGCTCACCGGGCGCATGGCCTCGATCATCGCCCACCTGCGCGCCTTCGCCCGGCGCGACCGCCACGCGCCGGAAAGCGTCGCCCTGCAACCGGCGCTGGACGATGCCCTGTCGCTGCTGGCCAAGCGCCGCCGGGCGATGGACGTGGAGCTGATCCGCGACATGCCCGAAGCCCAGCTCTGGGTCCAGGCCGGCGAAACCCGCCTGCGCCAGGTGCTCGGCAACCTGCTGGCCAATGCCCTCGACGCCCTGGGCGAGAAGCCCCACCCCCGGCGCATCTGGCTCAGCGCCGAGACCGATGCCGAAGGCGTGACCCTGAGCCTGCGCGACAACGGCCCCGGATTCAGCCAGGAAGCCTTGCAACGGGCCCGCGAGCCCTTCTTCACCACCAAGACCAGTGCCCAGGGCCTCGGCCTCGGCCTGGCCATCTGCGACAGCCTGATCCGCGCCCTCGGCGGCGAACTGCTGCTGGCCAACCACCCCGAAGGCGGTGCCCTGCTGACCCTGCACCTGCGCTCCGCCATCCCCGGCGCCAACCCCCTCTCACCCGAGGACCACTCCGCATGACCCAGCCCATCGAAGCCGGCATCCAGGTCCTGCTGGTCGACGACGACCCGCACCTGCGCCAGGCCCTGAGCCAGACACTCGACCTCGCCGGCCTCAAGGTCCTCACCCTGGGCGATGCCAATGGCCTGGCCGCCCGCCTGCCCGCCGACTGGCCAGGTGTGGTGGTCAGCGATATCCGCATGCCCGGCGTCGACGGCCTCGAGCTGCTGCGCCAGCTCCACGAGCGCGACGCCCAGTTGCCCGTACTGCTGATCACCGGCCACGGCGACGTCCCCCTGGCGGTGCAGGCCATGCGCGCCGGTGCCTACGACTTCCTGGAAAAACCCTTCGCCAGCGAAGACCTGATCGACAGCGTGCGCCGCGCCCTCGACCTGCGCCGCCTGGTGCTGGAAAACCGCAGCCTGCGCCTGGCCCTTTCCGATCGCCAGCAGCTCAGCGGCCGCCTGGTGGGCCAATCGCCAGCAGCTCAGCGCCTGCGCGAGCAGATCGGCGCCCTCGCCGGCACCAGCGCCGATGTGCTGATCCTCGGTGAGACCGGCGCCGGCAAGGAAGTGGTCGCCCGCGCCCTGCACGACCTCTCCGCGCGCCGCGACGGCCCCTTCGTCGCCATCAATGCCGGTGCTCTGGCGGAGTCGGTGGTGGAAAGCGAGCTGTTCGGCCATGAGCAGGGCGCCTTCACCGGCGCGCAGAAGCGCCGCATCGGCAAGTTCGAATACGCCAACGGCGGCACCGTGTTCCTCGACGAGATCGAGAGCATGAGCCCGGACGTACAGGTCAAGCTCCTGCGCCTGCTGCAGGAGCGGGTGGTCGAGCGCCTCGGCGCCAACCAGTTGATCCCCCTCGACATCCGCGTCATCGCCGCCACCAAGGAAGACCTGCGCCAGGCCGCCGACCAGGGCCGCTTCCGCGCCGACCTTTACTACCGGCTCAACGTCGCCAGCCTGCGCATCCCGCCGCTGCGCGAACGCGGCGAAGACATCCTGCTGCTGTTCCAGCACTTCGCCGAAGCCGCCGCCACCCGCCACGGCAGCCAGCCCCGCACGCTGGACAGCTCGCAGCGCGCCCTGCTGCTGACCCACGATTGGCCAGGCAACGTCCGTGAACTGCAGAACGCCGGGGAGCGCTTCGCCCTGGGCCTCGACCTGGCGCTGGACAACGGCACGCCAGACCTGCCCGCCAGCAACGGCGGCGGCCTGAGTGAGCAGGTGGAAGCCTTCGAGCGGGCGCTGATCCTGGCCGAGCTGGGCAACCCGCACAGTTCGATGCGCAGCCTGGCCGAAGCCCTGGGCCTGCCGCGCAAGACGCTCTCGGACAAGCTGCGCAAGCACAACATCAGCTTTGGCGGCGGAAATCCCGCAGAAGAACAGGACTGATCGGCGACTTTCCGCTCAAAGAAAGCAGCTGCCCACCGCCCGCGCCAGCAATGGCGGGCCTCCCGGGCGCTGGCACAGGCCTTGCTCCATGCACCGCATCTCAACGCCTAGGCGTTGATCAGGGCACCCCTCCCCGGGAGTGCCCGCCCGCAGCGGCCACAAGCCGTCACCGGGTCTCTTCCCCAGCGCAGCCTCGGTCCTCCCCGGCCCTGGCGGCAGGCGACGGACCATCAGCCCATCGCCTTCCACGTCGAACCCGGCCTCGCGCCGGGTTCGTCGTCTCTATCTCGCGGAAATCCGCCTTCCCTAGGGTCGCTCCAGCAGAAAGCGCTCCAGATCAACCGGTGTACCCGGCTCGGCGTGCAATTTCTCCCGGAGGTCGGCGAACACCCGTTCGTGGTCCCGGTGCCCAGCCAGGGGCACCATCAGGTGCGGCTCAAGGCCGTGGTGGCGCAGACGCCGGCAGGCGCTCTGCAGGAAGTTGTAGGCAACGTCGCGGTGCAACTCGAAGCATTCCTGAAAGGGACGACCGTCGATCTCGCCCCTGAGATCGAAGCGCACGTAAGTCTCCCAGTCGCGCTGCTCGACCTCATAGTCCAGATCGATGTGATAACCAGGCCAAGGGCCTACAGGGTCCCTGATTATTTCAAGGTGTCCTGGGCGAAACATATTCAACCTCCTGTGGAAAGTTGAAGTAAGAAACTGTCTACCTCGCTGACTTATATCCGTTCGGAATTAATTGAATATCGGATAATTCCCATATAAGCAAATGGCATTTCGCCATGTTTATTACAACAAATTCTTACAACTTGAACTGTCACGAAAACCAACTAGTTTGAACGGGGCGCCGCCTGGGATGGCCTGCCGCCCCCTCTATTTTGCTCGCTCCGAGCATGCCTCCGAAGCCGCCACGCTCCCTCCGAATTCTGTAAGGAAATTGTCCCGCGCGGATTGATAGCTAGCTATTGACCTACGTCATAACTCTTCTCCGAAAGGAAGAGCCAACTAAGCACAGTTCCTACTCCTACTGGAGGTGCAAGATGTCAGACACCACCCAAAAACTCCGACTTGGCGCACTGGTTGCGCTCGTGGTCGGTTCAATGGTCGGCGGCGGGATCTTCTCGTTGCCGCAAAACATGGCAGCCAGCGCCGATGTCGGCGCGATTCTCATCGGCTGGGGCATCACTGCCGTCGGCATGCTCACCCTGGCCTTCGTGTTCCAGACCCTGGCCAACCGCAAACCCGATCTCGATGGCGGCGTGTACGCGTACGCCAAGGCCGGCTTCGGCGACTACATGGGCTTCTCCTCGGCCTGGGGCTACTGGATCAGCGCCTGGCTGGGCAACGTCGGCTACTTCGTCCTGCTGTTCAGCACCCTCGGCTACTTCTTCCCGATCTTCGGCGAGGGCAACACGCCAGCGGCCATCATCGGCGCCTCGGTGGTGCTCTGGGCCGTGCACTTTCTGGTGCTGCGCGGGATCAAGGAGGCGGCCTTCATCAACCTGGTGACCACGGTCGCCAAGATCGTGCCGCTGTTCCTGTTCATCCTCATCTGCCTGTTCGCCTTCAAGCTGGACATCTTCACCGCCGACATCTGGGGCTCGATGAACCCCGACCTCGGCAGCGTGATGAACCAGGTGCGCAACATGATGCTGGTCACCGTCTGGGTGTTCATCGGCATCGAGGGCGCGAGCATCTTTTCCGCCCGTGCCGAGAAGCGCAGCGATGTCGGCAAGGCCACCATCATCGGCTTCGTCACCGTGCTGCTGTTGCTGGTGCTGGTGAACGTGCTGTCCCTCGGCATCATGACTCAGCCGGAACTGGCCAAGCTGCAGAACCCGTCCATGGCGGCCGTGCTGGAGCATGTGGTCGGCCACTGGGGCGCGGTGCTGATCAGCGTCGGCCTGATCATCTCCCTGGTCGGTGCCCTGCTGTCCTGGGTGCTGCTGTGCGCGGAGATTCTCTTCGCCGCTGCCAAGGACCACACGATGCCGGAGTTCCTCCGTCGCGAGAACGCCAACCACGTCCCGGCCAACGCCCTGTGGCTGACCAACGCGATGGTGCAAGTGTTCCTCATCGTCACCCTGTTCAGCGCCAGCACCTACCTCTCGCTGATCTACCTGGCCACCTCGATGATCCTGGTGCCCTACTTCTGGTCCGCCGCCTACGCCCTGCTCCTGCCCATCCGCGGCGAGACCTACGAGCAGGACGGCCGTGACCGCAACAAGGACCTCGCCATCGCCGGCGTCGCCCTGGTCTACGCCGTGTGGCTGCTCTACGCCGGCGGCGTGAAGTACCTGCTGCTCTCGGCCCTGCTCTACGCCCCTGGCGCGATCCTCTTCGCCAAGGCCAAGCACGAGCTCGGCCAACCCATCTTCACCAACGTTGAGAAGCTGATCTTCGCCGCCGTGGTCATCGGCGCGCTCGCGGCGGCCTACGGCCTCTACGACGGCTTCCTGACTCTGTAACTCGTAAGGAGACCTGCCATGTCCAAAGTCAAACTCGGCGTTCATTCGGAAGCCGGCAAACTGCATAAGGTGATGGTCTGCTCGCCGGGTCTGGCCCATATGCGCCTGACCCCCAACAACTGCGACGAGCTGCTGTTCGATGACGTCATCTGGGTCAACCAGGCCAAGCGCGACCACTTCGACTTCGTCACCAAGATGCGCGAACGCGGCATCGAAGTGATGGAGATGCACAACCTGCTCACCGACATCGTGCAGAACCCCGAAGCCCTGAAGTGGATCCTCGACCGCAAGATCACCGCCAACCAGGTCGGTGTCGGCCTGACCAACGAAGTGCGCTCCTGGCTCGAAGGCCTGGAGCCGCGCAAACTCGCCGAGTTCCTTATCGGCGGTGTCGCCGGCTCCGACCTGCCGGACAGCGAAGGCGTCAGCGCGATCAAGATGTACCGCGACTACCTGGGCCACTCCAGCTTCATCCTGCCGCCGCTGCCCAACACCCAGTTCACTCGCGACACCACCTGCTGGATCTACGGCGGCGTAACCCTCAACCCCATGTACTGGCCGGCGCGACGTCAGGAAACCCTGCTCACCACCGCCATCTACAAGTTCCACCCCGAGTTCACCAACGCCGAATTCGAAGTCTGGTACGGCGACCCCGACAAGGACCATGGCAGCGCCACCCTCGAAGGCGGTGACGTCATGCCCATCGGCAACGGCGTGGTGCTCATCGGCATGGGCGAGCGCACTTCGCGCCAGGCCATCGGCCAACTGGCCCAATCGCTGTTCGCCAAGGGCGCGGTAGAGAAGGTGATAGTCGCCGGCCTGCCGAAATCCCGCGCGGCCATGCACCTGGACACCGTCTTCACCTTCTGCGACCGCGACCTGGTCACGGTCTTCCCGGAAGTGGTCAAGGAGATCGTCCCCTTCATCCTCCGCCCGGACGAAAGCCGCCCATACGGCATCGACATCCGCCGCGAGGAGAAGAGCTTCATCGACGTGGTCGCCGAGTCCCTCGGGCTCAAGCAACTGCGCGTGGTGCAGACCGGCGGTGACAGCTTCGAGGCCGAGCGCGAACAGTGGGACGACGGCAACAACGTCGTCTGCCTGGAGCCCGGCGTGGTGGTCGGCTACGACCGCAACACCTACACCAACACCCAGCTGCGCAAGGCCGGTGTCGAGGTGGTGACCATCAGCGCCAGCGAACTCGGCCGCGGCCGTGGCGGTGGCCACTGCATGACCTGCCCGATCCTGCGCGACCCGATCGACTATTGATCCAAAAAGCCGAACCCCGGCGGCCGCTACCCGCGGCCGCCCTTCCCGCCAGCCACGAGCTGTTCTGACGGGAACCGGATTCCGACCTGCCCAAAAGGAGAAAGACCATGGCTTTCAACATGCACAACCGCAACCTGCTCAGCCTCATGCATCACAGCACCCGTGAGCTGCGGTACCTGCTGGACCTCTCCCGCGACCTGAAACGCGCCAAGTACACCGGCACCGAGCAGCAGCACCTGAAACGCAAGAACATCGCACTGATCTTCGAGAAGACCTCCACCCGCACCCGCTGCGCCTTCGAGGTCGCCGCCTATGACCAGGGCGCCAATGTCACCTACATCGACCCCAACTCCTCGCAGATCGGCCACAAGGAGACCATGAAGGACACCGCCCGCGTGCTCGGGCGCATGTATGACGCCATCGAGTACCGCGGCTTCAAGCAGGAGATCGTCGAAGAACTGGCCAAGTTCGCCGGCGTCCCGGTGTTCAACGGCCTGACCGACGAATACCACCCCACCCAGATGCTCGCCGACGTGCTGACCATGCGCGAGCACAGCGACAAGCCGCTGCACGACATCAGCTACGCCTACCTGGGCGACGCCCGTAACAACATGGGCAACTCGCTGCTGCTGATCGGCGCCAAGCTGGGCATGGACGTGCGCATCGCCGCGCCCAAGGCGCTGTGGCCGGAAGAAGAGTTCATCGCCCAGTGCAAGCAATTCGCCGAGGAAAGCGGCGCGCGCATCACCGTCACCGAAGACGCCAAGGCGGCGGTCAAGGGCGTCGACTTCATCCACACCGACGTCTGGGTCTCCATGGGCGAGCCGGTGGAAGCCTGGGGCGAGCGCATCAAGCAACTGCTGCCCTACCAGGTCAACGCCGAGATGATGAAAGCCTCCGGCACCGCACGGACCAAGTTCATGCACTGCCTGCCGGCCTTCCACAACAGCGAGACCAAGGTCGGCAAGCAGATCGCCGAGCAGTACCCGCACCTGGCCAACGGCATCGAAGTGACCGACGACGTGTTCGAGTCCCCGGCCTGCATCGCCTTCGAGCAAGCGGAGAACCGCATGCACACGATCAAGGCGATTCTGGTCTCGACCCTCGCCGACGTCTGATTCCAGAAATCCACGGGGGCGCTGGCTTTGTCGGCGGCACCGCGCGGCTCCTCACCGTACCGGGGTACGGGTCGTCGCAGCTCGCTTGCCTTCACGCCACCATCCCCTGTGGCTTCATGGAATATCCGAGATTCGGAGAAGGAGCGGGAAACCGCCCCCTCTCCACCGCAACAGGAGAACAATCATGCGAATAGTCGTCGCATTGGGCGGTAACGCCCTGCTGCGCCGTGGCGAACCCATGACGGCGGAGAACCAGCGCGAGAACGTGCGCATCGCCGCCGAGCAGATCGCCAAGATCCAGCCCGGCAACGAGCTGGTGGTCGCCCACGGCAACGGCCCACAGGTCGGCCTGCTGGCCCTCCAGGGCGCTGCCTACACGGCGGTCAGCACCTACCCGCTGGACGTCCTCGGCGCCGAGACCGAGGGCATGATCGGCTACATGATCGAACAGGAACTGGGCAACCTGCTGCCCTTCGAAGTGCCCTTCGCTACCCTGCTCACCCAGGTGGAAGTGGACGCCAAGGACCCCGCCTTCCAGAAACCCACCAAACCCATCGGCCCGGTGTACTCCCGGGAAGAGGCCGAGCGCCTCGCCGAGGAAAAGGGCTGGACCATCGCCCCCGACGGCGACAAGTTCCGCCGCGTGGTGGCCAGCCCCCGGCCCAAGCAGATCTTCGAGATCCGCCCGGTGAAATGGCTGCTGGAAAAAGGCTCGGTGGTGATCTGCGCCGGCGGTGGCGGCATCCCCACGCTTTATGACGACAACGGCAAGCTCAAGGGCGTCGAGGCGGTGATCGACAAGGACCTCTGCTCCGCACTGCTGGCCGAGCAACTGGAGAGCGACATCCTGGTGATCGCCACCGATGTCGACGCGGCCTACATCGACTGGGGCAAGCCGACCCAGAAGGCCATCGCCGAAGCCCACCCCGACGAACTCGAGCGCCTCGGCTTCGCTGCCGGCTCCATGGGGCCCAAGGTCCAGGCTGCCAGCGAGTTCGCCCGCAACACCGGCCGTGCCGCAGTGATCGGCTCCCTCGCCGATATCGAAGCCATCGTCCAGGGCAAGGCCGGCACCCGCGTCAGCACCGCCAACCCCGGCATCAGCTACCGCTGAGGCCCCTCACCCACGGGGCCGCGCCAGCGGCTCCGGCTCCTCCTCCCCAGCCTCGCGACCGCGCCTGCAATTCATGCACACGGGCAGTACCGATCAATCCTCAAGTGACTCGACAGTCAGCTGCCGCGTCAGGTTAGGCATTCGAATCTTTCGAGCTGCCATCGGGTTCGTCCCCGGTGGCCGGATATCCCCGACGCGTTCCCTGGCCAGCCGCACCCGCGGCCTTCACGGCCCCTCTTCACCGCGCTCGGCCCGGCCTCGGCAGGCAATGGTCCATTTGAGGAGTTTCCGAGTCATGTCACGACTTCCGGTCATCGTTGGTTTCGGCGGTTACAACGCAGCGGGCCGCAGCTCGTTCCATCACGGCTTCCGCCGCACCGTGATCGAGTCCGTCGACGCCGCCACGCGCCAGGAAACCCTGGCCGGGCTGGCGGTGATGACCAAACTGGTGACCGTGGTCGACGGCCAGTACCTGGACGCCGACGGCAACCCGCTGACCCTCGCCGACATCGAGTCGCGCTTCGGCGAGCGCATCCTCGCCTCCACCCTGGTGCGCCGCATCGAGAAGCAGCACCTGGATGTCGACGCCGCCCCCTGGCAGAAGAGCATCGGTGTCGCCGCCGAGCCCGGCACCCGCATCAGCTTCATCACCTCGCGCAAGCAGCTGCCCGAGCCGCTGCCGGCCAGCTGGTCGGTGGAGCCGCTGGAATCCGGCGAGGTGCGCGTCACCCTGAATGACGCCACCGAGTTCAAGGTCGAGAGCTTCCGCGCCCTGCCGGTGAAATCCGCCGGCCAGCTGCCCACCGGCTTCGAACCGGGCGAGCTGTACAACTCGCGCTTCCACCCGCGCGGCCTGCAGATGTCCGTGGTCGCCGCCACCGACGCCATCCGCTCCATCGGCCTGCCCTGGCAGCGCATCGTCGACCACGTGCAGCCCGACGAAGTCGCGGTGTTCTCCGGCAGCATCATGAGCCAGCTCGACGAGAACGGTTTCGGCGGCCTCATGCAGTCGCGCCTCAAGGGCGGCCGCGTCACCGCCAAGCAGCTGCCCCTGGGCCTGAACACCATGCCCGCCGACTTCATCAACGCCTACGTGCTGGGCAGCGTCGGCACCACCGGCAGCGTCACCGGCGCCTGCGCCACCTTCCTCTACAACCTGCAGAAGGCCATCGAGCTGATCGGCTCCGGCCGCGCGCGGGTCGCCCTGGTGGGCAACGCCGAAGCGCCGATCAACCAGGAATGCATCGACGGCTACGGCGCCATGGGCGCCCTGGCCACCGAAGACGGCCTGCGCCAGGTCGGCGGCCGCGAGGACGTGGACTTCCGCCGCGCCAGCCGTCCCTTCGGCGAGAACTGCGGCTTCACCCTGGCCGAATCCAGCCAGTACGTGGTGCTGATGGACGACGCCCTGGCCCTGGAGCTGGGCGCCGATATCCATGGCGCGGTCACCGATGTCTTCATCAACGCCGACGGCTTCAAGAAATCCATCTCCGCACCCGGCCCGGGCAACTACCTGACCCTGGCCAAAGCCGTGGCCAGCGCCACCCAGATGTTCGGCAGCGAGACGGTGCGCCAGCACAGCTTCGTCCACGCCCACGGCTCCAGCACCCCGGCCAACCGCGTCACCGAATCCGAACTGCTGGACCGCGTCGCCAGCGCCTTCGGCATCGAGTCCTGGCCCATCACCGCGGTCAAGGCCTTCGTCGGCCACAGCCTGGCCACCGCCAGCGGGGATCAGGTGGTCTCGGCCCTCGGCACCTTCCGCTACGGCATCCTGCCGGGCATCAAGACCATCGACCGGGTCGCCGACGATGTGCACCAGCAGCACCTGTCGATCGCCACCCGCGACCAGCGCCTGGAACAGCGCAGCCTGGACATCTGCTTCATCAACTCCAAGGGCTTCGGCGGCAACAACGCCAGCGGAGTGGTGATCTCCCCGCGCCTGACCGAGAACATGCTGCGCAAGCGCCACGGCGAGAAGGCCTTCGCCGCCTACAGCGAAAAACGCGAAGCCACCCGCGCCGCCGCCCGCCAGTACGACGAGCGCGCGCTCAAGGGTGAGCTGGACATCATCTACAACTTCGGCAACGACCTGATCGACGACAAGGCCCTGGAAGTCACCGCCCAGGGCATCAAGGTCCCGGGCTTCGCCCAGCCGCTGCTCTACGGCACCGACGAGCGCTTCAAGGACATGCTCGACTGATCCGGCACCTGTGAATGGGGCGAGGAGGGTTTCGCTGAACCAGCGGAACACTGCACGCACCGTCCAGCGAAAAGCTCGCCGCCCCGCGTAGGGTGTGCCGTGCGCACCTCCGCGCGGTGCTCCCGGCGGGTCCGAGGTGCGCGCAGCACACCCTACGTCTGGAGTGAGCGGCGGCGGCATGCTCCTAGGTCTGATTGCGGCCCTTCTAGAGGGCCAAAAAGCAAAGCCACGTTCCAGTAACGTGGACTTTTACTCGCCCCCCGCTCTGATCAATCCAGGGCGCGCGCCAGCTCCAGCAGCTCGCCACGCCACGCGGCAGCCGCCGGCAGGGCCAGGAAGGACGGGTTGAGGAAGGATTCGCGGGCCGCGTAGCCCAGCGGCTCGCCGGCCAGGTCGAGCACCTCGCCACCG
The DNA here is from genome assembly GCA_000474255.1 of Aquipseudomonas alcaligenes MRY13-0052. Taxonomy (GTDB): domain Bacteria; phylum Pseudomonadota; class Gammaproteobacteria; order Pseudomonadales; family Pseudomonadaceae; genus Metapseudomonas; species Metapseudomonas solani. The sequence continues at coordinate 81,454 of BATO01000002.1, read as the reverse complement.
GCGCCTTCCAGCACGCCCTGTGCGGCGGCGGTGTCCCACTGCGAAGTCGGCGCCAGGCGCGGGTAGCAATCCGCCGCGCCTTCGGCCAGCAGGCAGAACTTCAGCGAGCTGCCGATATTGGCCAGCTGCAACTCTCCGAAGCGTTCACCCAGCCCGGCCAGCAGGCGTTCCTGCGCGGGGCTCGAATGGCGCTTGCTGGCCACCAGGGTGAAGGCCTGAGCCGGGGCCACGCGCACGGCGATGGCTTCACGCGCACCAGCCTCGATGCGCCAGGCGCCCAGGCCCGCACCACCGAGGTAGCAGCGGCCGGTGACCGGCACGCCGACGACGCCGAAGACCACGCGCCCGCGCTCGATCAGCGCGACGTTGACGGTGAACTCCTCGGAGCCGGAGATAAATTCCTTGGTGCCATCCAGCGGGTCCACCAGCCACCAGCGCTCCCACCCTTCGCGCTCGGCAAGGGAGATGTCCGCCGCTTCCTCGGACAACACCGGGATGCTGGCATCCAGTGTCTCCAGCCCGGCGGCGAGGATGCGGTGGGCGGCCAGGTCGGCAGCGGTAACGGGGGACGCATCGGCCTTCTCGACCACGGCGACGTCCGCGCGCCAGAACGGCAGGATGGCCTGGCCGGCGAGGCCGACCAGCTCGATGACGGCGGGCAGCAGCGGATGGCTCATAGGAGGAACTCCCCGCGCTGGCCCAGCAGGTCGCGGGCCAGGTAGAGCGCCGCCAGGGCGCGCCCCTCGCTGAACTGCGGGTGCTGCACCAGGCTGGAAATCTCGCGCAGGCTGACCTTCTCCACGCCCAGCGGCTCGGGCTCGTCGCCCGGCAGGCGCTCTTCGTAAAGGTCACGGGCCAGCACCACCTGGATCTTCTGGCTCATGTAGCCCGGCGACAGCGACAGCTCGGTCAGCAGCTCCAGCTTGCGCGCGCCGTACCCCGCCTCTTCCTTGAGTTCGCGGTCGGCCGCCACCAGCACGTCCTCGCCCGGCTCGATCAGCCCCTTGGGCAGCGACAGCTGGTAGTCGTCGGTGCCGGCGCAGTACTCCTCCACCAGCAGCACGTGCTCGGCGTCCACCATCGCCACCACCATCACCGCGCCATAGCCGGAGCCCTTGCCCACCAGACGCTCGTAGGTGCGCTCGACACCGTTGGAGAAGCGCAGCTGCAGCTCCTCGACACGGAACAGGCGGCTGCTGGCGACGATCTCGCGAGCGAGCACGGTGGGCTTCTGACGCATAACGGAACTCCTTGGCATGACCGGCGGGTTATCATACCCCGGCTTTTCCGATTATCTGCGTAGGAGATTGCACGCCGACGACCGTCCGCGATGCAATCGCGACAGCCCTCCCACCTACAGCCCCGGACACGCATGCCACAGCTCAACTGGTCCGCCATCGACACCGTCCTGCTGGACATGGATGGCACCCTCCTCGACCTGCATTTCGACAACCACTTCTGGCTGGACTACCTGCCCCAGCGCTATGCCGAACACCACGGCATCAGCCGCGAGGCGGCCGACGCCGAACTGGTGCCGCTGTTCAGGCACCACGCCGGCCAGCTCAACTGGTACTGCACGGACTTCTGGAGCCGCGAGCTGAAGCTGTCGATCCGCGACCTCAAGCGCGAGGTCGCCGACCTGATCGCCCTGCGCCCCGACGCCGACCACTTCCTCGCCGCCCTGCGCCGCGCCGGCAAGCGCGTGGTGCTGATCACCAACGCCCACCGTGACTCGCTGTCGCTGAAGATGGAACGGGTCGAGCTGGCGCCCTGGTTCGATCGCCTGATCAGTTCCCACGACTACGGTTTCCCCAAGGAAGATCAGCAGTTCTGGCACGCCCTGCAGGCGGATTCGCCCTTCGACCCGGCGCGTACGCTGTTCATCGACGACAGCCTGCCGATCCTGCGCAGCGCACGGGCCTACGGCGTCGCCCACCTGCTGGCGGTGCTGCAGCCCGACAGCCGGGGCGCGCTCAAGGACACCGAGGAGTTCGCCGCGGTCGACGGCTACCGCGAACTGGTGGACGGGCTCTAGCCCGGCGGGAGCGACCATGGACATCAAGCAGCTCAAGTTCCTCGTCGCCCTCGACGAGACCCGCCACTTCGGCCAGGCCGCCGCGCGCTGCCACGTCACCCAGCCCACCCTGTCCATGCGCTTGCGCAGCCTGGAAGAGGAGCTGGGCCTGGAGCTGGTGCAGCGCGGCCAGCGCTTCGAAGGCTTCACCGATGCCGGCCAGCGCGTGCTCGCCTGGGCCCGCACCCTGCTTGCCGCCCATGACGGCCTGCACGCCGAGGCCGCCGCCTGTCGCGGCCACCTGGTGGGCACCCTGCGCCTGGGCGTGGTGCCCCTGGCGGGCTACGACCCCATGCGCCTGGTGCAAGCCTTCGCCAAGCAGCATCCCGACCTGCGCTTCCAGCTGTTCGCCCTCAGCTCCGAGCAGATCCTCGAACGCCTGGCGCGCAACCAGCTCGACCTCGGCCTCTCCTACCTCGACCGCCTGGATCGCGAACACTTCGACAGCCTGGAGATCGCCGACACGCGCATGGGCCTGCTGTACGACCGGCGCCACTTCGCCTTCGACGCCCCGCAGCTGGCCTGGGAGGCCCTCCCCGGCCTGCCCCTGGGCCTGCTCTCCAGCGGCATGCACTTCCGCCAGTCCATCGACCACGGCTTCCGCAGCCGGGGCCTGGCGCCGCAGCCGCGCCTGGAAACCGACGCCGTTCACCAGTTGCTGCAGGCGGTCAACGTCGGCCTGTGCTGCGCCATCATGCCGTTGGCCAGCGGCCTCGACGAACTCACCGAACACCTGGCCCTGTTGCCCATCGAGCAGGCCCACACCCTGGCCCCGCTGGGGCTCATCCAGCGCCGTGGGCAGACCCGCTCGGCCCTGGCGGATGCCTGCTTCGAAGAGGCCCGCCGGCTGTTCGAGCCCGCTTTGATAGATGGCGTCGATCACAGTATCGGCAATAGCGATTAGACGGACCCCGGCACCAGCGCCTAGGCTGCCTGTGTCAATCCGTCGCAGGGGCGCCACCCGTGCCACGCCAGCTTTCCACTCCCGCTTTCAACGACACCGAGCCCGTGACCCAGGCGCGGGGCTATGCCTATGCCGAACTGGGCGGTGCCGCTGCGTCCGGCGAGGGCCTGCTGGCCGAGGAATGCGCCCTGGCCATCGCCTACAACGGCATCAGCCACGCGGTGATGATGGTCTCGCCCGCCGATCTGGAAGACTTCCTCGTCGGCTTCAGCCTCAGCGCCGGCATCGTCGACTCGATCGATGACATCTATGACAGCCGCCTCGGTGGCTGCGACGACGCCCGCCAGGCCGAGGTGGAAATCGCCAACCGCGCCTTCTGGGCCCTGAAGGACCAGCGCCGCCAACTGGCCGGCACCACCGGCTGCGGCCTCTGCGGCGTCGAAGCCCTGGAACAGGCGCTGCCCGCGCTCAAGGTCCTGCAACCGCAACCGCTGCCCCCGGCGGAGCACCTGGCCGACCTGCGCCAGCGCATCGCCGCCAAGCAGGACCTGGCCCGCCGCAGCGGCGCCCTGCATGCCGCGCTCTTCGTCGACGCCGCAGGCGAACTGGTGCTGTGCCGCGAAGACATCGGTCGCCACAACGCCCTCGACAAACTCATCGGTGCCGTCCTGCGGCAAAAGCTCGACCCGCGCGCCGGTTTCGCCGTGGTCACCAGCCGCTGCAGCCTCGAACTTATCCACAAGGCGGTGCGTGCCGGCCTCGGCACCCTGGTCAGCCTCTCGGCCCCCACTGCGCTCACCGTGCAATGGGCGCGCCGGCACAACCTGAACCTGATCCACCTGCCCCATCACAGCGCGCCCCGGGTCTACAGCCCGGCGCCCCGGACAGAAGAAGTACAGCCATGAGCCTGCAACCCGTGCATCCCCGCTACAAGCCCTACAACGGCGCCGCCGCCGGCTGGGGCGCGCTGAAGAGCGTCGCGCACTTCTGGCTGGACAGTAAGCAGCCGTTCAAGAACCTGCGTGCCCTGCTCAAGACCAACCAGAACGGCGGCTTCGACTGCCCCGGCTGCGCCTGGGGCGACTCCCCCGAAGACGGCCGCATCAAGTTCTGCGAGAACGGCGCCAAGGCGGTGAACTGGGAAGCCACCAAGCGCCGGGTCGACGCCGCCTTCTTCGCCCGCTACAGCGTCAGCCAGCTGCGCGAGCAGAGCGACTACTGGCTCGAATACCAGGGCCGCCTGACCCAGCCGATGCGCTACGACGCCGCCAGCGACCGCTACCTGCCCACCAGCTGGGACGACGCCTTCGCCCTGATCGCCAGCCACCTCAAGCGCCTGCCCGACCCGAACCAGGCCGAGTTCTACACCTCCGGCCGCGCCAGCAACGAAGCCGCCTACCTCTATCAGCTGTTCGTCCGCGCCTACGGCACCAACAACTTCCCCGACTGCTCGAACATGTGCCACGAGGCCAGCGGCGTGGCCCTGGGCCAGAGCGTGGGCATCGGCAAGGGCAGCGTGACCTTCGCCGACTTCGAGCATGCCGACGCCATCTTCGTCCTCGGCCAGAACCCCGGCACCAACCACCCGCGCATGCTCGAACCGCTGCGCGAGGCGGTGAAGCGTGGCGCCCAGGTGGTCGCCTTCAACCCGCTCAAGGAGCGCGGCCTGGAACGCTTCCAGCATCCCCAGCACGCCCTGGAAATGCTCACCAACGGCTCCGCCCCGCTCAACACCGCGTTCTTTCGCCCGGCCCTGGGCGGCGACATGGCCGCCCTCCGCGGCATCGCCAAGTTCCTCCTGCAGTGGGAGCGCGAAGCCCAGGCCGCCGGCCAGCCGGCGGTGTTCGACCACGCCTTCATCGCCGAACACACCGATGGTGTAGACGGCTACCTGGCCGAGCTGGACGCCACCACCTGGGAACACCTCGAGCGCCAATCCGGCCTGACCCTCGCCGAGATCGAGCAGGCCGCGCGCATGTACCGCCGCGCCGAGCGGGTGATCATCTGCTGGGCCATGGGCATCACCCAGCACCACCACTCGGTGCCGACCATCCAGGAAATCGTCAACCTGCAACTGCTGCGCGGCAACCTCGGCCGCCCCGGTGCCGGCCTGTGCCCGGTGCGCGGCCACAGCAACGTGCAGGGCGACCGCACCATGGGCATCAACGACCGCCCGCCGGTGGCCCTGCTCGACGCGCTGGAGAAGCGCTTCCAGTTCAAGGTGCCCCGCGAGAACGGCCACAACACCGTGGAAGCCATCAACGCCATGCTCGACGGCCAGGCCCGCGTCTTCATCGGCCTCGGCGGCAACTTCGCCCAGGCCACGCCGGACAGCCCGCGCACCCACCAGGCGCTGATGAACTGCGAGCTCACCGTGCAGATCAGCACCAAGCTCAACCGCAGCCACCTCACCGTCGGCCGCGACGCGCTGATCCTGCCCTGCCTCGGCCGCACCGACATCGACCACCAGGCCCACGGCCCGCAGGCGGTGACGGTGGAGGATTCCTTCAGCATGATCCACGCCTCCAACGGCCAGTTGGCGCCGCTGTCCCGCGAGATGCGCTCGGAGCCGGCCATCGTCGCCGGCATCGCCAAGGCCACCCTGGGCAACCACCCGGTGGACTGGGACGCGATGATCGCCAACTACGACCGCATCCGCGACCTGATCGCCGACACCATCCCCGGCTTCGCCGACTTCAACCAGCGCGTGCAACACCCGGGCGGCTTCTACCTGGGCAACAGCGCCGGCGCGCGCACCTGGAAGACCGCCAGCGGCCGTGCCAACTTCAAGGCCAACCCGCTGCCGGAGACCCTGATCCACGAACGCATCCGCGCCAGCGGCCTCAAGCCCGACCTGATCCTGCAGACCCTGCGCTCCCACGACCAGTACAACACCACCATCTACGGCCTCGACGACCGCTACCGTGGCGTACGCGGCCAGCGCGAGGTGGTGTTCGCCAACGAAGCCGACATCCAGCGCCTGGGCTACCAGAGCGGGCAGAAAGTGGACTTGGTCTCGCTCTGGGACGACGGCATCGAACGCAAGGTGGAAGGCTTCACCCTGCTGGCCTTCGACATCCCGGCCGGCCAGGCCGCCGCCTATTACCCGGAAACCAACCCCCTGGTGCCCCTGGACAGCTTCGGCGTCGGCAGCCACACGCCCACCTCCAAGTTCATCGCCATACGCATCCAGGCAGCGCAGGAAAGCGGGCGCATCCTCTGACGGATCGCTGCCCATCACACCCTAAGGGAGCACGGAGCCTCCCGTAGGGTGTGCAGCGCGCCTACTCCCTCCCCGCTCGCACACAGGTGCAGGTACGCGCAGGTCGCACCGATCACACGCATCGAAGGGCCAGGAAAAAAGCGGAATCACCCCCACTGAAGGGGTGCAGGAACAAGGCGCAATGCCATCAGGAAAGGGCCCGAAAAAGGCCCGCAACGCGGTTCTGGAATAGGGCTCTGACATCGCCAAAACAGTCAAAGTTCTCCAGCAAAAACAATTATTTAGAGAATGTGAAAAACCCTGTGCAATTCGTCGGGAGGCGCTTGTACGGGGCCGTTCCGCTGGCAACTATCGCCTCGTCCAAACAACAGAGGCTCTCCTCTCCATGAAGCAATCCTCGATCCTCCTTCTGTCTTTCTGCCTCGTCAGTGGCGGCGCCTTCGCCGGCGGCACCACCGAAGCCGGGGTGGGTGGCGCGCTGGGCGGGGTACTGGGCGCGGCCGTCGGTCAGTCCATCGGTGGCAACACCGGCGCGGCCATCGGTGCCGGCGTCGGCGGTGCAGCGGGTAGCGCAGTCGGCGCCGACCGACGCAACCGCACCGAAGCGGCCCTCGGCGGCGCACTGGGCGCGGCGGGCGGCAACGTCATCGGCCGCCAGGTCGGTGGCAACACCGGCAGCCTGATCGGCGCAGCGGCCGGCGGTGGCGCCGGTGGCGCACTGGGCAACTACATGGGCAACGAGAGCCGTCGCGACGACGACCGCGATGATCGTCGCTACTACGACCGCCGTGGCGATCGCCACGAGCATGGCCGTGGCCACGGCTGGGGCCACCGCAAGCACAAGCACCGCCACCACCACGACTGGGATGACTGATCGCGACCGTTAGTCGCCAATCCCGGTCGATCGGCCCCCCTCACAGAACTCCCGTCACATTCACAGCCTCTTAATCTTCGAGGGCCATCTGCAGTGCAGGTGGCCCTCGTGACCTTGCCTGGAGAAACACCCGATGCGCCTCACTCTTCCCGCCCTGGCCCTGAGCCTGCTCGCGACCCAAGCCGTGGTCGCCGGCGAAACCACCAAGAACGCCCTCGGCGGCGGTCTCGGCGGTGCGCTGGGCAACGTCGTCGGCCAATCCATCGGTGGCAGCACCGGTGCGGCCATCGGTGCCGGCCTCGGCGGCGCAGCCGGTGGCGCCATCACCGCGCATGACGGCAACAAGACCGGCGCCGCGCTGGGCGGTGGCCTGGGTGCCGCCGGGGGTTCGGTGGTGGGCAACAAGCTCGGCGGCAACACCGGAGCCGCCATCGGCGCGGGCCTTGGTGGTGCGGCAGGCGGCGCCATCGCCAGCGAGCTGAACAAGGACAGCGGCAGCAAGAAGCACCGCAAGCACAGGCACCGCGATTGAGCATCATGGAGCCACACACCCAGCCTCCGCACTGCACGCTGCGGGGGCCGGTGCTGCCGGTGGCTTACCAGAATCCCCTGCCCCACCTGCAGCGCTGGCTGCGTGGCGACGCCCAGCGCCTGTTGGCGCTGCGCTGCGTCGCCAGCCTGGGCCTGCGCGACGCCTGGCTGGCCGCCGGCTTCGTCCGCAACCTCGCCTGGGACCGCCTGCACGGCTACCGCGACGCCACGCCGCTGGCCGATCTCGACCTGATCCACTTCAACCCCGATGACCTCGACCCCGAAGCCGACCTGCGCATCGAGCAGGCCCTGCGGCGCATGGCCGGGCACCTGCCCTGGTCGGTGAAGAACCAGGCGCGCATGCACCTGCGTAACGGCGACGACCCCTACCGCGACAGCCGCGACGCCATGAGCCACTGGCCGGAGGTACAGACCGCCATCGGCGTGCGCCTGCGCCCGGGTGGCGGCATCGAGATCGCCACCCCTTTCGTGCAGTCCGGGCTGCTCGACCTGCGCATCACCCCCAACCCGCTGCACCCGCGTCAGGCCGTCTTCGCCGAACGCCTGCAGGCCAAGGATTGGCTGCAACGCTGGCCGCGCCTGCAAGTCGATACCGCGCCCCTGGGTTGCCTGCTGCTCACCAGCCACTTCGACGAGGCCTGAAGGCGCGCGTCCCTGCGCGCCCTTTCACGTCAGGCCGAGCGCCTGCCCAACTGTCCACGCAGCGCCATCGCCAGTGGCTCCGGACGCAGCTCCACGCGGCGGTACTCGCGCCCGTCCGGCGTACGCATCAGCCAGCCGGCATCCACCATTTCCCGGCGCAACAGCACGTGGTCGCCCAGGCTCGCGACCTCACGGATATGCCCGTCCACCTCACGCTCGCTCATCGCGGTACGGGGCGGCAGGGCCATCCAGGTCATCCACAGGCAGGGGCGTCGGTGGCTGTGCTTGCTGGGCCAGGTGCGCAGGCGGCCCTGCTGGTCGAAGTACCGCAGCAGGCGGCGCACCAGCACGTAGTCCACCGCAACGTCGGCCGGCGGCTGGCTCAGTTGTCGTTCGGCCATCTGGCTCGCACGCAGCGCCTGGAAGCTGCGAAAACCCCGGGCGCGGGCCAGCAGGTTGAGCATCTCCACATGGCCGGGCGGCCGTTCGCGCTCCTCTAGCTGGCGGACCAGCGAGCGGGCGAGCGCAGACATGTCATCGGTAGCGAAAGGGATAAGCGTCTTGGACACAGTTCGTTCCTCGTGTGTGCCAAGTCCTCGGAAGAGGATGTCGGGGGTCGCCGGGTTCCGACGCGGCACGGGGACGAGTGTCGGTCGAGGGTGAGCCTGGGGCTCGTGGCAGGTTTAGCTGCCCGAATGGGCACCGGTGACGCCTGGGTGAACTGCCGACCGCGAGCCAGAATAGCGCCGGGTGTCGTGATGCTCAACAGTCAGCGGGCGAAGCGTCTGAGAAGACTGTAATCTTCCGTCATTACTCTGCTGGCGCATGCACGCCGGTCGCCGTGGACACGCCATGGGTTTCATCCGCTACGCCATAGCTTTGCTCTGCCTCCCCACCCTGCTCCCGGTTGCCTTCGCCGGGCAGCAATTGCGCGTCTGCCAGCAAAGCCCCGTCACCTACGCCTACCGCATCGAACTGGCCAACCTCATCCTCGCCCGCACCGCCGAGCGCTACGGCGAAGCCAGCATCGTCACCAGCCAGGCGCCAGACCCGTCCCAGGAGCGTTGCCTGGCCATGCTCAAGGCCGGCCAGGTGGACCTCGCCTACGTCCCGCCGAACCGCGAGCGCCTCGCCGACTTCCGCATGCTGCCGGTCGACATGCACCAGGGCCTGCTCGGCTACCGCGTGCTGATCATCCGCAAGGATCGCCAGGCCGATTTCGCCGGCGTCAAAGACCTCGACGGCCTGCGCCGCATGACCGGCGGCTTCGGCAGCCAATGGAGCGATTTCCCGCTGTTCGCCCGCAACCACCTGCCGGTGCTGGGCATGGCCAACCCCGGCAACCTGCTGCCGATGCTCGAGCAGCGCCGCTTCGACTACTTCCACCGTGGCCTCAGCGAAGCCTGGGCCGAGGTGGACGCCAACCGCAAGGCGCTGCCGGACCTGATGGTGGAGCAGCACCTGGCGCTGAAATACCCGATGCCGGTGTACTTCACCTTCGCCCAGCACAACCCGGTGCTGGAACGGCGCTTCGCCGAAGGCTTCGAGATGATCCGCGCGGACGGCACCTTCCAGGCGCTGTTCCTGCGCCATCACGGTCACCTCATCGACAAGGCCGGGATGGCCGGGCGGCGGGTCATCGAACTGGAGTCCGACCTGCCGGGCCGGCTACCGGACAGCGGTGGGGGGTTCGCCGAACCCGCCACCGCCAGGACGGGCGACACGCCCTAGGCGTGCGCCCGGGGGATCAGCCGATGTGCGCTTCGCCCGGCTCGTCGACATCGCCGCTGGCGATGCAGGCCGCGGCGGTGAACAGCACGTCGGTGGAGGAGTTCAGCGCGGTCTCGGCGGCGTCCTGGAGGATGCCGATGATGAAGCCCACCGCCACCACCTGCATCGCCACCTCGCTGGGGATGCCGAACAGGCTGCAGGCCAGCGGGATCAGCAGCAGCGAGCCGCCGGCCACACCCGAGGCGCCGCAGGCGCAGATGGACGCCACCACGCTGAGCAGGATGGCGGTGGGGATGTCCACCGCGATACCCAGGGTGTGCACGGCAGCCAGCGCCAGCACGGTGATGGTGATCGCCGCGCCGGCCATGTTGATGGTCGCGCCCAGGGGGATGGACACCGAATAGGTGTCTTCGTGCAGGCCGAGCTTCTTCGACAGTTCCAGGTTCACCGGAATGTTGGCCGCCGAGCTGCGGGTGAAGAAGGCGGTGATGCCGCTCTCGCGCAGGCAGGTGAGCACCAGCGGGTAGGGGTTGCGGCGGATCTTCCAGAACACGATCAGCGGGTTCACCACGAAGGCCACGAACAGCATGCAGCCCAGCAGTACCGCCAGCAGGTGGGCGTAGTCGGCCAGCACCTTGAGGCCGTTCTCCGCCAGGGTCGAGGCCACCAGGCCGAAGATGCCCAGCGGGGCGAAGGCGATCACCACGCGCACGATCAGCGACACGCCGTGGGACAGGTCGCTGAACACCGCGCGGGTGGTCTCGCTGCCCTGGCGGATGGCGATGCCCAGGCCCACGGCCCAGACCAGGATGCCGATGAAGTTGGCCTGCATCAGCGCCGTCACCGGGTTGGCCACCGCGCTGCCCAGCAGGCTCAGCAGCACCTCGGAAATATTGCCGGGCGGCGCCAGGTCATTGGCCGCCGCGCTCAGGTGCAGGGTCGAGGGGAACAGGCTGGAAGCCAGCACCGCCACCACCGCCGCCGAGAAGGTGCCGATCAGGTAAAGGAACAGGATCGGGCGGATATGGGTGCGCTCGCCCGGCTTGTGGTTGCCGATGGCGGCGATCACCAGGACGAACACCAGTACCGGCGCCACAGCCTTCAGCGCAGCGACGAAGAGCTTGCCGAGCAGGCCCACGGCCTGGGCCGCCGCCGGCAGGAACACCGCCAGCAGGACACCGGCCACCAGGCCGATAAGGATGCGCGTGACCAGGCTGGTGCCCTTCACGCGCTGGAGCATGGAGCGTTTTTCAGACGTCATGGCAGATTCACTGAACAGGGGCCGCAAACACGGCCGATACCCAAGATGCCCCGTCGCGCCACCCTGGCCCGGCAGGATGGAAGAAGCACCAGGCCGCAAGGTCTCTGCCCTGCAGTCAGTGGAAGCGCAACGGATTTGCCGCGCATTCTGCGGGCAGAAGCCCATTTAGGGTAGAGCGACCGGTCAGCGCACCCCGCCAATGTCGCCATTCCGGTCGTTCGGAGTCGATATGGTGAAAAACCCGGCAGGCAGGATGCTGCGGGATACCCCGCTGCCCGAAGCCATCCGAGAGGGGTTCACCGTAGGATGGGTAGAGCGAAGCGAAACCCATGCGGTAGCCGGCGAATCCGGATCGATGGGTTTCGTACCTCGCGGAACGCCGCCCGCCCCATCCTACGAAATGACGAGCCGTAGCCCGGGCTTCAGCCCGGGAATGGTTGTGCCGGCACTGCGATCAGCCCGGGACCACCAGCTCCGCCAGGGCGGCGCGCAGGCGTTCGGGGATGGGCACGGGGCGGTTGCTGGTGCGGTCGACGAAGACGTGGACGAAGCGGCCAGCGGCGCAGGCTTCGTCTTCGCCGGCCTTGAAGATGGCCAGTTCGTACTGCACCGAGCTGTTGCCCAGCTTGCCGACACGCAGGCCCACTTCGATGCGCTCGGGGAAGGCGATGGAGGCGAAGTAGTCGCAGGAGGAGCTGACCACGAAGCCGACGATCTCGCCGTCGTGGATGTCCAGGCCGCCCACTTCGATCAGGTAGGTGTTCACCGCGCTGTCGAAGAAGCCGTAGTAGACGACGTTGTTCACGTGGCCGTAGACATCGTTGTCGTGCCAGCGGGTGGTGATCGGCTGGAAGTGGCGGTAGTCGCTGCGCAGGTGCTGGGGCTGGCTCATGGAGGTCCTTTCAATAGGCGGCTTGGTAGATCGCGAGGGCATCGCGCTCGCTGACTTCGCGCGGATTATTCACCAGCAGGCGCTGTTGCAACATGGCGTCGCTGGCCAGCTGCGGCAGCATCGCCTCGGCGACGCCGGCATCGCGCAGGCGCGTGGGCAGGCCGCTGCGCTCGCTGAAGTCGGCCAGTTCGAAGATCAGCTGCTCGGTGAGGTGCAGGGCGTTGCCCGGCTGCAGCTTGCGGCCCAGCACCAGGGGCGCCAGTTCGGCATAGAGCGGCGCGGCGACCTCGGCGTTGAAGCCGAGCACATGGGGCAGCACCAACGCATTCGAGAGGCCATGGGGGATGTGGTAGTGCCCGCCCAGGGGATAGGCCAGGGCGTGCACCGCCGCCACCGGGGCGTTGGCGAAGGCCTGGCCGGCCAGGCAGGCGCCCAGCAGCATGGCCTGGCGCGCCTCGCGGTTGCGGCCGTTGTGCACCGCCTCGTCGAGGTTGGCGCAGAGCAGGCGCAGGGCCTCGCGGCCGAGCAGGTCGGACATGGGGTTCTTCTTGTGCCGGCTGGTGTAGGACTCGATGGCGTGGACCATCGCGTCGATGCCGGTGGCGGCGGTCACCGCGGCGGGCAGGCCGAGGGTGAGGTCGGCGTCGAGCACCGCCAGGTCCGGCAGCAGCAGCGGCGAAACCACGCCCATCTTGGTGGTCTCGCCGGTGGTGATGATGGCGATCTGGGTGACTTCCGAGCCGGTGCCGGCGGTGGTCGGCACCTGGATCAGCGGTAGGCGCCGGCCCCGGGCGTTGCCGACGCCGTAGATGTCCTTGAGCGCCTGCTTGCAGTCGGGGTGGGCCAGCAGCGCCACCAGCTTGGCCACGTCCATGGAGCTGCCGCCGCCGAAGCCGATCACCAGCTCGGCGCGCAAGGCCTGCGCCTGCTCCACGGCCTGCAGCACCACCGCCTCGGGCGGGTCGGCCTGCACCTGGTCGAAGATCTCCACCGCCACGCCGGCGGCGGCGAAGCCCGGGAGGATGGGGTCGAGCATGTTCAGCCGGGTGATGCCCGGGTCGGTGACGATCAGCACGCGATGGGCATCGCGCTCACGGCACAGCTCGGCCAGGCGGAGGGCGGAGCCGGATTCGCAGAGGATCTGTGCGGTGGTGGCGAAGCTGAAGGGCTGCATGGGGTGGCCTCTTGTTGTTGTGCTGTCGGGTTTGGCTGAGCGGGGGCTGCACAGGCGGGGTGACGGCGTCGACCGCCCTCCCCGCCGGTTGGACTCCATCAGAACGCGAAATGCGCCTCCGGCAGGGCCATCAGGCAGTCCGCGCCGCCCAGCAGCGACTCGCGGTGGCCACTGGCGCGGGGCAGCAGGCGGCGCACGTAGAAGCGCGCGCTGTGCAGCTTGGCCTGGTAGAAGTCCGCCTCGCCGGTGCCGCCGTCCAGGGCGTCCTGGGCGCGGGCGGCGGCCTGCAACCAGAGCCCGGCCAACAACACATAGGCCGAGTACTGGAGGAAGTCCACCGAGCAGGCGCCGATTTCCTGTGGGTCGTGGCGCGCGCGGTCGAGCACGGTGGCGGTGAGGTCGCGCCATTCCTTGAGGCGCGCCAGCACGGCGCCGGCCAGTTCCGCCAGCTCGGCGCGGCCGGCCTGGGCCTCGGCCATGGCGGCCAGTTCGTCCTGCAGGGCGTACAGCTCGGCGCCACCGTCGCCCATCAGCTTGCGGCGGATCAGGTCGAGGGCCTGGATGCCGTTGGTGCCTTCGTAGATCTGGGTGATGCGGCTGTCGCGCATCAGCTGCTCCATGCCCCATTCGCGGATGTAGCCGTGGCCGCCATACACCTGCACGCCGAGGCTGGCCACTTCCTGGCCCATGTCGGTGAAGAAGGATTTGACGATGGGGATCAGCAGCGCCGCGCGCTTGCCGGCGGCCTTGCGCGCCGCCGCGTCGGGATGGCCGTGCTCCAGGTCCAGCTGGCGCCCGCAGTAGGCGGCGAGCAGGCGGCTGCCTTCCACCAGGGTCTTCTGGGTCAGCAGCATGCGCCGCACATCGGGGTGGTGGATGATCGGGTCGGCGGCCTTGTCGGGCTCGGCGGCGCCGGTCAGGGCGCGGGATTGCAGGCGCTCGCGAGCGTAGGCCAGCGCACCCTGGAAGGCACGTTCGGCGATGCCCAGGCCCTGCAGGCCGACCTGGAAGCGCGCGTCGTTCATCATGGTGAACATGCAGGCCAGCCCCTGGTTGGCCTCGCCGATCAGCCAGCCGGTGGCGCCGTCGAAGTTCATCACGCAGGTGGCGGCGCCCTTGATGCCCATCTTGTGCTCGATGGCGCCGCAGGACAGGGCGTTGCGAGCACCGGGCGTGCCGTCGGCGTTGGCGACGAACTTGGGCACCAGGAACAGCGAGATGCCCTTCACCCCGGCCGGGGCATCGGGCAGGCGCGCCAGCACCAGGTGGACGATGTTGTCCGAGAAGTCCTGCTCGCCGCCGCTGATGAAGATCTTGCTGCCGCTGACCCTGTAGCTGCCGTCCGCCTGGGGCTCGGCGCGGCTGCGCAGCAGCGCCAGGTCGGTGCCGGCCTGGGGTTCGGTGAGGCACATGGTGCCGGTCCAGGTGCCGCCGACCATCTTGTCCAGGTAGCCCTGCTTGAGTGCCTCGCTGCCGTGTTTGTAGAGCGCCAGCACGGCGCCTTCGGTGAGGCCGGAATAGACCCGGAAGGACAGGCTGGCGGCCATCAGCATCTCGTGGAAGCTGGCGGCGACCATCTGCGGGAAGCCCTGGCCGCCGTGCTCCACCGGGCCGGTCATGCTGGCCCAGCCGTTGTCGCAGTACTGCTTGTAAGCCTCGCGGAAGCCCTTGGGCGTGGTCACGGCGCCGCCTTCGAGGGTCACGCCCTCTTCGTCGCTGGCGCGGTTCAGCGGGGCGATCACTTCACCGGCATAGCGCGCGCCTTCTTCCAGCACGCCATCGATGAGTTCGCGGTCCAGGCCGTTGCCCAGCAGCTCGCAATGGCCGGCGACGTCGAAGACCTCATGGAGCACGAAGCGCATGTCGCGCAGGGGGGCGGTGTAGCTCATCTCAGGCGTCCTCTTGGCAATCGGCGAAGCGGCGGCCTTCGGCGGCCAGGCGCTGGATCAGGGCGGCGGGTTGCCAGTGCAGGCCGAAGCGGCCGGCGAGGTATTCCAGGCGCTCACGGATGGCTTCCAGGCCCTGGCCATCGGCCCAGCTCATGGGGCCGCCCTTGTCGGCAGGGAAGCCGTAACCGTTGAGGTAGACGGTATCGATATCGGCACTGGACGCGGCGATGCCCTCTTCGAGGATCTTCGCGCCTTCGTTGACCAGGGCCAGCAGGCAGCGCTCGAGGATTTCTTCCTGGCCGATGCTGCGGCGCTCGAAGCCAAGCTGCTCGGCTACCTGCAGCACCAGCGCATCCACTTCCGGGTCGTGCTCGGCCTGGCGGCTGCCTTCGGCGTAGCGGTAGTAGCCCATGCGCGACTTCTGGCCGAAGCGGCCGAGGGCGCAGAGGCGGTTGTCCACCTGCACCGCCGGGTCGTCCTGGCCCTGGCCAGAGAGCTCGCGGGCGCGCCACTCCAGGTCGATGCCGACCACGTCGTACATGCGGAACGGGCCCATGGCGAAGCCGAAGCCCTGCAGGGCGGCGTCCACCTGATGGGGGTAGGCGCCTTCGAGCAGCATCATCCGCGCCTCGCGCACATAGGTGCTGAGCATGCGGTTGCCGATGAAGCCGTCGCAGTTGCCGGCGATGACACTGACCTTGCCCATGCGCTTGCCCAGCACCAGGGCGGCGTCGAGCACCGGCTTGGCGGTCTTGGCGCCGCGCACGATCTCCAGCAGCTTCATGATGTGCGCGGGGCTGAAGAAGTGCAGGCCGAGCACCTGTTCCGGGCGCGCGGTGACGGCGGCGATGGCGTCGATATCCAGCGCCGAGGTGTTGCTGGCGAGGATCGCCGACGGCTTCAGCCGGGCGTCCAGCTCGCGGAAGATCTGCTGCTTGAGTTCGAGGTTCTCGTACACCGCCTCGATCACCAGGTCGACATCGGCCAGGGCGTCGTAGTCGGCTACCTGGGTGATGCAGGCGCGACGGGCGGCGGCCTGGGCTTCGTCGATGCGGCCCTGGCGCACATTGTGGGCGTAGGTGTCGGCGACCACGCCCAGCGCCTGCACCAGCATCTGCGGGTTGTTGTCCAGCCACAGCACCTGCACGCCGGCGTTGGCCAGGCTCATGACGATGCCCCGGCCCATGGTGCCGGCACCGATCACGGCGGCTTGTCGAATGTCGTTGGGGCTCTGGGTCATCGCATCGTCCTCTTGTTGTTCTGACAGGGCGCAGGCCTGCGCGCGGGGAAACGAAAATCGCCAGACACCTTAAGGAAGCCGGTACTATTTTTGAAATTTAGTCTTGTGATAGGTCGTATTTCCACGGTGAATATCTCCACGTTCGATCTCAACCTGTTGCGCGTGCTCGACGCCCTGCTGCGTGAACGCAATGTCTCCCGCGCCGCCGAGCGCCTGTCCCTCAGCCAGCCAGCGGTGAGCAACGCCCTCAACCGCCTGCGCGAGCTGCTCGGCGACCCGCTACTGGTACGCGTGGGCCGCAGCATGCAGCCCACGCCTCGGGCGCTGGCCCTGGAGGCGCCGATCCGCACCGCCCTGGCGCAGATCGAGCAGAGCCTTTCCGCCGGCGAGGCCTTCGACCCCGCGAGCAGCCGCCAGCGCTTCAGCATTGCCGTGACCGACTACGTGGAGCTGATCTGCATGACCCGCCTGCTGGAACGCCTCGCGGTGCTGGCGCCGGGGGTGCAGATCGCCATCAGCCACCTCAGCCCCAGCCTCCCCGCCGAGGCGCTGGACAAGGGCGAGCTGGACCTGGTGCTCGGCCGCTTCCAGAGCATCCCGCCACGCTTCGCCAGCCGCCGCTGGATGAGCGAAACCCTGCGCCTCACCGCCCGCCGCGATCACCCGCTGCTGCGCGGTGAGCCGGACCTGGAAAACTTCCTCAGGCTACGCCACCTCTGGGTCCATGGCGGCCAGACCAAAGGCATGGTCGACCTGTGGCTCGCCGAGCGCGGCCTGACGCGGCAGATCCTCTACACCACGCCGAACTACCTGCAGGCGGCGCACATCGTCGCCGGCAGTGACCTGGTGGCGGTGCTGCCCACGCAACTGGCCCAGTACTTCGCCCGCCTGCTGCCGCTGGAGCTGCACGAACTGCCCTTTGCCGTGGGGCCCTTCCACCTGGATGTGGTCAGCGTGCAGGCGCGGGAACGGGACGCGGCGCTGCAGTGGCTGATCGGGCAGATCCTCGAATTGGGCGAACCCGGTTGAGGGCCTACCGACGAACGGTTGCCAGGGCTTTTTCCGCACGTCCGTACCACCTTGCCGATTCACTTCCGCCACGCTGATCGCCGGCAGCCCCCATGAGCCGAGCGATGCAGGCGCGACGGGACGCTCCAGAGCGAAGCGGCGGGACAGGCGCAGGGGAGAAAAGTGCTAGACGATCGAGTCACCAGCCTTATGCGGGATCGGCCTAAAAGAAGGGTTTGCCTCGCCGTAGACTGAAACTCCCAGGCCAAAAAACCAGGGAGAACCCAATGGCTATCGCAATCACACCCTTAGGCCCGACGCCTTTTTTCAACGACACGCCGCTTACGCGGACCAATGACGCACTGGCGGTCAACGCCCAGCCCGGCGTGACCTCCGCCAACGCAATCGACACCCGTAACGAGCGGGCGCGTATCGCCCGTGAGGAAGCCCAGCAGCAGTTCGAAGAGAACCAGCAGCTGGCCCGGGAACGGGCGCAGGACCTGCGGGAAGAGCAGGCCCAGCAGCTCCGTGAGAACGCCGCCGAGACTGCCCGTCTGCAGCAGCAACAGCTCCAGCAGCAGCGGATCGCCGACTACGTCGAAGCCCAGCAGACCGATGACCTGAACCCCAACAACCCGCTGTCCGGGGACTTTATCGCCCGTCAGCGTCTGCAGCTGGACGGTAACCAGCAGGCCTTCACCCAGCCCGACCTGGGGCTGGTGACGCCGAGGCTGGCCAACCAGGCCATCTCCACCTACCAGGCCGTGCAGCAGCCCAGCTTCAGTGACCGGGCACTGGTGGCCTAACGAGGCGGTAGGCAGGCCATGGCCCGTGCCTGGTACGGGCCGTGGTGGATCCCTGGGCTGAAGCCCAGGCTACCGATCGAGCTGACGGCTGACCCAGTCGCGCACCTGCGCGTAGGGATAGTCCTCCAGCGCGGCGAAGCCCGGCAGGTTGCGGGCCTTCAAGCGGGTGAAGATCGGCGTGGCAAGGCCGCAGAGGAAACGGGTGAGGCTCTCCGCACCCGCATCGCGGCCGTCGTGTTCGTGCTGGCGCTGGCGGAATCCGTCGCAAAGCGCGGCGAAATTCTTCCCCTCCAGCGCGGGCAGCGCCGCCGGCTCGGGCAAGCACGCCACCTGGCCGCGGCACACCGAGCAATGCCCGCAAGCGGCGGGCGCCTGGCGGTCGCCGAAGTAGGCGGCCAGGCGCTGGCTGAGGCAGGTGTCGCTGGCGAACAGTTCCAGCATGGCGTTGATGCGGTTGATCTCGCTGGCTTCCTGGCGCTGGAAATAACCATGCAGCTCGTCCGCCAGCACTTCGGCATCCCAGTCGCTGCGCAGCGAGGCATAGACCTCGGTCATCTGCTTGCTTTCCAGTTCGATCCAGCCGCGCTCCTGGAAGAAATCCAGGGCCTTCACCACCCGTGCGCGCTCGGCTTGGTGCTCGTTGTAGAGCCGGTCGAAATCCACCGTGCTCCAGGTGCGCGCCCGTTGCGAGGTGCTCACCAGCGCCTCGACGAACTGGCGCCGCTCGCCCTCGAACTTGGCCACCAGCGCCTCGGGCTCCACCAGGTACTTGAAGCGGTATTCGGCGAAGTAGGCGAACAGCGGCGCGATGATGCCGCGCAACTCCAGCTGCACCAGCAGGGTCTTCAACGGCAGCTGGCGGATGTTGCTCTGGTCGGACAGCGCATTGAGGGTCAACTCCCAGCGCCCCCCCTCCCCGCCCGCGCCCTTGAGCTCCTGCAACACGCGGAGGAGGCCGTCGCGCTCCGGCGTGTCGCCGTAGACGAAGTTCTCCAGCACGCTGAGGCCGTCGCGGTTGGCCAGCACCAGGCATTCCGAGCGCTGGCCGTCGCGCCCGGCACGGCCGATCTCCTGGCTGTAGTTCTCCACCGACTTGGGCAGGTCGTAGTGCACCAGGTTGCGCACGTCGCTCTTGTCGATGCCCATGCCGAAGGCGATGGTGGCGACGATCATGTCCACCTGCCCGGCCATGAAGCGGCGCTGCAGCGCCTCGCGCGCCTCATGGCCCATGCCGGCGTGGTAGGCGGCAGCGGAAAGGCCGCTGCGCACCAGCGCCTCGGCCACCTGCTCGGCGGTTTTCTGCAGGGTTACGTAGACGATGCCCGGCTGGCCCTTGCGCGGCGCCAGCCACTGCACCAGGCGCTGCATGCGCGCCGGGCCCGCCACCGCCTCGACGGCCAGGTCGAGGTTGCTGCGATAGAGGCCAGTGGTGACCACGTCCTCGTCGGCAATGGCGAACTTGGCCTGTATGTCGGCGATCACCGCCGGCGTCGCCGTGGCGGTCAGCAGCAGCGCCTGGGGAATGCCGAACTGGCGCTGGTAGTCCGGCAGCTTCAGGTAGTCGGGGCGGAAGTTGTGGCCCCACTCGGAAATGCAGTGGGCCTCGTCCACCACCAGCAGGGAAATCGGCACCTGCTGGATGAAGCCGCGGAAGCGCTCGTTCTTCAGGCGCTCCACCGAAATCATCAGGATCTTCAGCTCGCCCGAACGCGCCCGCGCCATGACGGCGGCGGCTTCCTCGCGGCTCTGCGCGGAATCGATGCTGGCGGCGGCGATGCCGTGGCGATGGAGGAAGGCCAGCTGGTCCTGCATCAGTGCCAGCAGCGGCGAGACCACCAGGGTCAGGTGCGGCAGGTGCAGGGCCGATAGCTGGTAGCACAGCGACTTGCCGGAACCGGTGGGGAAGATCGCCGCCGTCGAGCGGCCGGCCAGCACCGAGCGGATGGCCGCTTCCTGGCCGGGGCGGAAGGCGTCGTAGCCGAAGGTGGCGGCGAGGGTGTTGCGAGGCATGGCTTCACTCCATCGAAAGGGGCCGTCGATCATGGCCAGAAGCGCAACGCAGCGGCGCCGCGACAGTGCGGGGCGTTGGCCTGTATGCCCGTAGGATGGCGTAGAGCGCAGCGAAACCCATCATCGCCCGCTCCTGGCATCGCCGCCCGGTTCAGGCGCCGCCGGTGGATGGGAAAAGCGCCATCCACCCTACCCACCGACTCCGAGCACCCGGAATTCCCGGGGCAACCAATGAAAAAGCCGCCCGGAGGCGGCTTCTTCTACAACGGGCTCGCTTACAGCTGCGGGCCGGCGTTGCGGATGGCGTCGGAGACGTCGAACTTCTTGAAGTTCTCGATGAACTTCTCGGCCAGGCCCTTGGCGGCTTCGTCGTAGGCAGCCTTGTCAGCCCAGGTGTTGCGCGGGTTGAGCAGGTTGGTCTCGACGCCCGGAACGGCCTTCGGCACGTCCAGGTTGATCAGCGGCAGGTGCTCGGTTTCGGCACCGATCAGAGCGCCGCTCTGGATGGCCGCGATCACGCCACGGGTGGTCGGGATGTTGAAGCGCTTGCCCACACCGTAGCCACCACCGGTCCAGCCGGTATTGACCAGGTACACCTTGGAGCCGAAGCCCTTGATGCGCTTGATCAGCAGCTCGGCGTACTCGCCAGCCGGGCGCGGGAAGAACGGTGCGCCGAAGCAGGTGGAGAAGGTCGACTTGATGCCGCCGCCGGAACCCATCTCGGTGGAACCCACCAGGGCGGTGTAGCCGGAGAGGAAGTGGTAGGCCGCCTGCTCGTTGTTGAGGATCGACACGGGCGGCAGTACGCCGGTCAGGTCGCAGGTCAGGAAGATCACCGCGTTCGGCTCGCCGGCACGGTTGGCCTCGACGCGCTTCTCAACCAGCTCCAGCGGGTAGGCCGCGCGGGAGTTCTGGGTCAGGCTGTCGTCGCTGTAGTCGGGCAGGCGGGTTTCCGGGTTGAGCACGACGTTTTCCAGAACGGCACCGAACTGGATGGCTTTCCAGATTACCGGCTCGTTCTTCTCGGACAGGTCGATGCACTTGGCGTAGCAGCCGCCTTCGATGTTGAACACGGTGCCCACGCCCCAGCCGTGCTCGTCGTCACCGATCAGGTAACGGCTTTCGTCGGCGGACAGGGTGGTCTTGCCGGTGCCGGACAGGCCGAAGAACAGGGTGGTGTCGCCGTCTTCGCCAACGTTGGCAGCGCAGTGCATCGGCAGCACGTCTTTTTCCGGCAGCAGGAAGTTCTGCACGGAGAACATGGCTTTCTTCATTTCACCGGCGTAGCGCATGCCGGCGATCAGCACTTTCTTGGCAGCGAAGTTGAGGATCACGCAGCCATCGGAATTGGTGCCATCACGCTCCGGTTCGCAGACGAAGTTCGGGGCATTGATGATCTGCCATTCCTGGCGGGCCTGCGGGTTGTACTGTTCCGGGTTGATGAACAGGCAACGGCCGAACAGGTTGTGCCAGGCAGTCTCGGTGGTCATCTTGACCGCCAGGTAATGCTCGGGATCGGAACCGACGTGAACGTGGGAAACGAAACGCTCGCGCTCGGTCACATAGGCTTCGACGCGGGTCCACAGGGCATCGAACTTGTCGGCCGGGAACGGACGGTTGATGGCGCCCCAGGCGATCTTGGAGTCGGTGCTCGGCTCCTGGACGATGAAGCGGTCAGCCGGAGAACGGCCGGTGCGGTGACCGGTCCTAACTACCAGCGAACCGTTGGCGGCCAGCTCACCCTCGCCACGGCGAATGGCCTCTTCGACCAGTTGCGCGGCGCTGATATCGGTGTACACGGCGGTATTGGCTTGCGTCATGTGGTTCCCCGTCGGCGAGAGGCCGAGTCCTCCAATCAAATATGTAGTGGGCTATGCGACCCGCTACAGCGAAAAAAGTGCGCCGGATTATGCCAGAGGAACTATGGCTTAGGCGAGATGACTGGACGTAAGGCAGACGATACGGGCGTTTCAGTCAGACCGGGCACCCGGCAGCGCGACTCAGGCACGCGCTCGACCGACGAACGGATAGCTGGAAATGACCATTTCCAACTCACCGGTCACGAGCGGAACGGCAAGCGTCAAGACGAGGCCAGACGGGCGCTGGCGGAGATATCCACAGGCCCGAGGGGCGCTACGACACACTACAAATTGGTAGGAAACTTATTAGTTTGGCCAGATAGCTAGAAGCCTGAAGCTGGAAGCTTGAAGAAAGAGCAGAGCAGCCTCCAACTTCTCGCTTCCGGCTTCCGGCTTACGGCTTACGGCTTACGGCTTACGGCTTACGATCAGTGTTTTGTGCTTGACGGCGCCGCGCTGCCGCCGCCGGCGAACAGCTGGGCCACGTCGGCGGCGTCGAAGCTGTAGCGCTGGTTGCAGAACTGGCAGTCGATCACCACCGTGCCGCCGTTCTCCTCCAGCAGGGCGTCGGCGTCGGCGTGGCCGAGGCTGACCAGGGCGTTGGCCGAGCGCTGGCGCGAGCAGCTGCAGCGGAAGCTGATGGCGAGGGGGTCGAACAGGCGCACCTGCTCCTCGTGATAGAGGCGGTGCAGCACGGTTTCGTTGTCCAGGCTCAGCAGTTCCTCAGCGGTGAGGGTGTCGGCCAGGGCGGTGAGGTGCTGCCAGCTGGCGGCACGGGCTTCCGGGTTCTTGAGGCGGTCGGCCGGCAGGGCCTGGAGCAGCATGCCCCGGGCGTTGCGGCCATCGGCGTTGAGCCAGAAGCGGGTCGGCAGCTGCTCGGAGTTGGCGAAGTAGGCCGAGAGGCTTTCCGCCAGGTTGGCACCTTCCAGGCTGACGATGCCCTGGTAGCGCTGGCCCTGCTTGGGGTCCACGGTGAGGGTCAGCACGCCTTCGGGCATCAGCTCGTGCAGGCCGGCTCCGGCCACCATCTGGTCGGCGTGGTAGCGGGCGATGCCGCGCAGTTCGCGGTCGCTGGAGCACTCAACCATCAGCAGCGGCACGGCGCCGGAAGAGCGCGCCTGGAGCACCAGCAGGCCGTCGAATTTCAGCGTACCCACCAGCAGCGAGGCGGCGGCGAGCATCTCGCCGAGCAGCTGCGCCACCGGCTCCGGGTAGGGGTGCTTGGCCAGCACGTGGGCGTAGCTCTCGCCGAGGGAGGCCATTTCGCCGCGCACGTCGGTATCGTCGAAAAGGAAGCGCTGGGTGTTATCGGACATGACGGACTCGCTGCGTCTGGGGGCCTGCTCGGCCGAAAGGCTGGCGATTTTAGGTGCAAACCCCCGAGGCGACCAAGCGCCGGTTGTCTACCGGCCCCACAGCGGCTCAATCGTCGACGAAGTCACCGGAGCCGCCGCGCAGGTAGTGGATCTGCCGGCGCTGCTTCTTGGTCGGCCGGCCTTCGGTCTGCACGCCCAGGGCGCCGGCCTTGCGCATGGCGGCCGCCTCTTCGCGGCGGCGCACGCTGTCGGCGGTCTCCTCATAGAGGGTCTGCGCCTCGGGCGCGCCACGGCGCACCACGGACAGCGCGCGGACCACCACCGTGCGCTCGTCGAAGCCGGTGCGGATCACGTACTCGTCACCAACGCGCGGCTCCTTGCCCGGCTTGCAGCGGTCGCCCCGGTGGTGGACCTTGCCGCCGTCGATGGCTTCCTTGGCCAGGGCGCGGGTCTTGTAGAAGCGTGCCGCCCACAGCCATTTGTCGAGGCGTACCTTGTCGTCGTCTTTGTCGCTCATGCCACGGTTTCCATGCTGGCAGGCTGCACTGGCTCGCAACCTGAAAATTTGCGTCCCGGGCGCACGCCGGGCCGGATGCAGTTGTCACAAGGGGCAACTAGAATGCCGACAACTTTACCGGAAAGCCTGCATTGAAGACTTTCGACCAACTCTCCGTGATCGGCCTGCGTGAATGGATAGCCCTGCCGGAACTCGGCATGGTCGGCCTGCGCGCCAAGATCGACACCGGGGCCAGCACCTCCACCCTGCATGCCAGCGACATCGTGCCCTTCGAGCGCGACGGCGAGCGCTGGGTGCGCTTCACCGCGCACCTCGGCACGCTGGTGCAGCGGCGTCACCGCTGCGAGGCGCAGGTGGTGTCGGTGAAGACCATCAAAAGCTCCAACGGCCAGGCCCAGAGCCGCTACGTGATCAGCACCACGGTCGCCCTGGGCGATCGCGCCTGGCCGATCGAGTTCACCCTGGCCTGCCGCAAGACCATGCGCTATCGCGTGCTGATCGGTTCCAAAGCCCTGGTGGACGGCCAACTGGTGGTCAACCCGGCCCTTAGCTACGTACAGGACAAGCCGACCCTACCGGCCTTCGACTCCCTTCCAGGTGCCCAATGAGAATTGCCGTTCTGTCGCGCAACCCGCGTCTCTATTCGACCCGTCGCCTGGTGGAAGCCGGCCAGCAGCGCGGGCATGAGATCCAGGTGATCGACACCCTGCGTGCGTACATGAACATCGCCAGCCACAAACCGCAGATCCACTACCGCGGCCAGCCCCTGGAAGGCTTCGATGCGGTGATCCCGCGCATCGGCGCCTCGGTGACCTTCTACGGCTGCGCCGTGCTGCGCCAGTTCGAGATGATGGGCGTGTTCCCGCTCAACGAATCCGTGGCCATCAGCCGCTCGCGGGACAAGCTGCGCTCCCTGCAACTGCTCTCGCGCAAGGGCATCGGCCTGCCGGTGACCGGCTTCGCCCACTCCCCCGACGACATCCCCGACCTGATCCGCATGGTCAACGGCGCCCCGCTGGTGATCAAGGTGCTGGAAGGCACCCAGGGCATAGGCGTGGTGCTGTGCGAGACGGAAAAGGCGGCGGAATCGGTGATCGAGGCCTTCATGGGCCTGAAGCAGAACATCATGGTGCAGGAATACATCCGCGAGGCCGGCGGAGCCGACATCCGCTGCTTCGTGGTGGGCGACAAGGTCATCGCCTCGATGAAGCGCCAGGCCAAGCCGGGCGAGTTCCGCTCCAACCTGCACCGTGGCGGCAGCGCCAGCCTGATCAAGATCACCCCGGAAGAACGCATGACCGCCATCCGCGCCGCCAAGGTCATGGGCCTGTCGGTGGCCGGCGTCGACATCCTGCGCTCCAACCACGGCCCGCTGGTGATGGAGGTGAACTCCTCCCCCGGCCTGGAAGGCATCGAAGTGACCACCGGCAAGGACGTTGCCGGGATCATCATCGAGCACCTGGAAAAACACGCCGGCCCCAATATGACCCGCACCAAGGGCAAGGGCTGAGCCCGTCCCGCCGGGTTGCACCCGACCTACCCGGTGCGCTCCCGTAGGGCGGGTGAAACCCGCGAATCCCAAATCACATGGCAAGGGTGGACGTCGCTCTTCACGTCCACCAACGGGGTCGCACCCAGCACATCCCGCCATACGCCGAGTCCATCCAGCGCCCACACAAAAGCCGCCGGGTTTCACCCGACCTACGGATGCATCAAGGAAGTCGTTGTGCTGAAACAGGCTCCGCCCCCGGCCGGGAGCGGAGCCGCGCCCATCAATGGGTGGTGGTTTCGCCGGCCGCTTTCTTCGCCAGGTAGTGGGCGAACAGCTGGTTGGCGTTGCCCAGGGAGATCAGGTGGGCGTAGATCCAGCCGAGGAAGCCGGATTTGTGCAGGTCCAGCACCTTGTCGTCGGAGAGGGCCAGGAAGCGCTCCTCGTCCACCGCCAGGAAGTCGCTGAGCACGAAGCTCTCACCATTGCTGTGGCTGAGCTTGAGGCTGCGGGTGGAGAGCAGTTCCAGCTCGTTGAGCTTGTCGACGAAGCGGCGGGTGCGCTCCATCTCGGTGGTGAAGTTCTGCAGGAACTGGATCATCTCTTCGAGGAAGGGGCTGTTCTGGCCTTCTTCGTCGAACAGCTCGCGGCCCTCTTCCTCGTTCCAGCCCGAGTAGGCGGCGTCGAAGCAGACGGTGAAGTTCTCCGCACTGTCCTGGGCCAGGACGAAGGGATAGCGACGCACGAAGGCCGGGATGTAGCAGTTTTCCTGCCACAGGTTGTTGGCGTCGACGTAGCCGTTGTGGCCGGCCTTCAGGCCCAGCAGCGCGATGGGCACGGCCTGGGCGCCCTCACCGATGAACACGATCGGGTAGTGGCGCGACGCCTGGAAGAACTCCAGGCCGGCCAGAGGCACCAGGTGGGTGCTGGAAGCGAATTCGCTGTTCTGGAGGCTGGCGAGTTTCAGCGAGCGGTGCTCCTCGCGGTTCAGCGCCTTGATTTCCTTGTACAGCAGCAGCGTGGTCATTACGTGGGTCTCCTGAGAAAAACGATTAACGGATGACGATCTGCGCCAGGACCTGTCCGCTGTCCTGATCGGGCACCACATCCTTGAGGGTATTGGCCGCCACCAGGCTGATGCTCAGGTGGCGACCCCAGTTGAAGTTAAGACCAGCGCCGACGCTTTGCAGCGCCGGCCCCGCATGTCCGGGCATCCCTGCATGCGGGAACAGGCTCAAGGGGCGCGCTGCCGCAGCCAGTCGAGGAAGGCCGCCTCATCCAGCGGCGGGCTGAAGTGGTAGCCCTGGCCGAGGGCGCAGCCCAGGGCGCGCAGGCTCTGGTACTGGCCCCGGGCTTCGATGCCTTCGGCCACGCATTCCAGGCCGAGGTTGTGGCCGATGGCGAGGATGGTGTCCACCAGCGCGGCGTCGCTGCCCGCCAGTTCCAGGCCTTCGACGAAACTGCGGTCGATCTTCAGGCGGTCCAGGGGCAGGCGCTTGAGGTAGGTGAGCGAGGAATAGCCGGTGCCGAAGTCGTCGATGGCGAAGCGCACGCCCAGGCGCTTGAGCGCCTGCATGGCGGCGATGCACTGCTCGACGTCTTCCAGCAGGCTGCCTTCGGTGATTTCCAGCTCCAGGCGCTGGGCCGGCACGCCGTGGCGCTGCAGGCAGTCGCTGACCCGGGCGACGAAATCACCCTGGCGCAGGTCGCGAGGGCTGACGTTGATCGCCATCACCAGCTCGGGCCACTGCGGCAGCCACTGGGCCAGGCTGGCGCAGGCGCGGTCGAGCACCCAGTCGCTGAGTTCGAGGATCAGCCCGGTCTCTTCGGCCAGGGCGATGAACTGGCTCGGCGGCACCACGCCCCGGGTGGGGTTGCGCCAGCGCAGCAGGGCCTCGGCGCCTACCACGCGCTCGTCGGCGAGGGACAGCTGCGGCTGGAATTCGAGGAACAGCTGGCCCCGGGCGACGGCCTGGCGCAGCTCGCTTTGCAGCTGCAGGCGCTGGTCGATGGCGGCCTGCATGGCCGGGGCGAAGAAGTGCAGCGCGTTGCGGCCGCCCTGCTTGGCCCGGTACATGGCGGTGTCGGCCTGCTTGAGGACGTCGGCCGCACCCTGGCGCTCGAAGGGGTGCAGGGCGATGCCGATGCTGGCGCTGACCGACAGCTCGTGCTCGCCGATGCGGTAGCTGCCGTGCAGGCTGTGGAGCAGCTTGGTGCCCACTTCGGCGGCGTATTCGGCGGTCTGTTCGGGGCTGTCGGCCAGGGCTTCGAGCAGCACCACGAATTCGTCGCCGCCCAGGCGCGCCAGGGTGTCTTCGGCCCGCAGACAGCTGGCCAGGCGCGCGGTGACTTCACGCAGCAGGGCATCGCCCACCGGATGGCCAAGGCTGTCGTTGACGGTCTTGAAGTGGTCCAGGTCGATGAACAGCAGCGAGCCGTAGCGGCCTTCGCGCACCTCGCGGGCCATGGCGTGCTGCAAGCGGTCGAGGAGCAGGCGGCGGTTGGGCAACCCGGTGAGTTCGTCGCTGTAGGCCAGGCGTTCGATCTCGCGCTGGTAGCGCTGGCGCTCGGAAATGTCGGTGATGCTCAGGCGGATCAACGGCGCGCCGCCACCCGGCAAGCGCACCAGGCGCACTTCGCAAGGGCGCACGCGGCCGGCGACATCGCGCATCAGCCACTCGAACACCGGCGCCTCGCCGGCCAGCGCGGCCTGGGCGTAGGCGTGCCCGACATCCCGCGACGGGCGGCCATCGGCCTGCAGCAGCGGGCTGAAGCTGGTGGGCATGCGCCCCATCAGCTCCTCGCGGGGCAGGCCGTAGAGGCGTGCGGCGTTTTCGTTGGCTTCGGTGATGCCGCGCTCGACGTCGAACACCAGGATCGCCTCGGGGGCGTGCTCCACCAGGATGCGGTAGCGCGCCTCGGCCTCGCGGCGGGCGCTGACGTCTTCCACCAGGGCCAGCAGCGCATGGAGACGGCCGTCGGCGTCCCGCACGGCGCGGACGTTGATGCGGGTGTAGATGACGCTCTCGTCGGGCCGCAGGAAGCGCTTGTCCAGCTCGTAGCCGTCGCGCTGGCCGCTGCGCACCTGGTGCAGCAGGGCCAGCTCGGCGCCACGGTCGTCGGGGTGGGTGATGCTCAGCCAGTCGGCGCCCTGGAGCATTTCGCGGGAGCGGCCGAGGATGCTGCACAGCTTGAAGTTGACCTCTTCCCAGCAGTGCTCGGGCGAGCACAGGGCCATGCCGATCAGCGGCGCCTCGAAGAACAGGTGCAGGCGCTCGTCGCGCTCACGCTGGCGGCGCTCGGCGCGCTTCAGCTCGGTGAGGTCCTGGACCGCGCCGTAGATGCGGATCACCTGCTCGCCGTCGTGCTCGGCCAGGCCCTTGAGGCGCACCCAGCGGTAGATGCTCTTGGCGGTGACGATGCGCAGTTCGATGTCGAAGGGGTCGGCGGTGCGCAGCACATGGTCGAGGGTGGCCTGGGCGCGGGCGCGACTGTCCTCGTCGAAGTAGTTCATCGCCTGTTCCAGGTTTGGCGCGCCGCCCACGGGGTCCAGGTCGTAGATGCGGAAGGTGCCTTCGCTCCAGAACATCTGCTCGCCGGGCAGCTCCAGCACCCAGCCGCCGATGTCGGCGATGGCTTCGGTCTGGCTCAGCAGGTGGGTCTGGCGCAGCAGTTCCTCGCGGCGCACGCCCAACTCCTCGGCGAGCATCTCGCGGCGGCTGACGTCGTGCTGCAGGGCGACGAAGTGGCTGATGCCATGGTCGTCGTGCATCGGCGCCAGGGTCACTTCGTTCCAGAACAGGCTGCCGTCCTTGCGGTAGTTGCGCAGCACCACCTGACAGGGCTCGCCGCGCCGGATGGCGGCCAGCAGGCGCGGCAAGTCGGGCTGGTTGCGGTCATGGCCGACCAGGAAGCGGCAGTTGCGCCCCAGCACCTCCTTGCGGCTGTAGCCGGTGATGCGCTGGAAGGCCGGGTTGCAGTACGTCAGGGGAAAATCAGGCTGGCGCGCGTCGACGATGATCACCCCCAGCGGGCTGGCTTCCAGGGCCAGGCTGTTCAGCGCCAGGGCCTGCTGCATCTCGTTGCGGCGGCGCAGCTCCAGGCGCAGGTCGCTGAGGGAGCGGCCCACCAGCAGGGTGGAGACCATCAGCAGCAGCACGCTGAAGTGCAGTTCGATGCGCTGCGGCTCCAGCCACTGCGGCGCCTCGCCCAGCTCGCGGAGGATCGGCAGGGCGAGCACGGTGGCGGTGGTCAGGCCGGCGCCGCACAGGGCACCGGGGAAGCCCCAGACCAGCGCCAGGCTGAGCATCACCAGGCCGATCAGCGGCAGGGTCAGCAGCAGCGGCATCACCGCGATGGCCAGCGGCAGGGCGATACACAACACCAGCAGCACCGGCCAGGGTGGCAGCCTGAGCATCGATTCGGGCAGCCGCGAGTAAGTGCCCAGGGCGCAGCGCCGACGGCGCAACCAGGGCGTCAGGTAGGTGAGCAGCGGCAGGGCGATGACCAGGGTGGTGAGACTGTCGCCCAGCCACATCAGCAGGCTGGCGGTGCCCCAGGCTTCGGGCTTGATCACCCCGGTGAGCAGAAGACTGCCCTGCACCCCGGTGGACACCAGGGTCACCGGCACCAGCACGCCGAGCAGCATGAAGCGCAGCAGGCTGGAGAAATCCGCCAGGGCGACATCGAAGCGCGACGACCGCAGGAGCAGCCAGCCGACGGCGATGCTGAGGGTTTCGGGCAGGGCGTAGAAGGGCGCGAGGCGCCAGTCCAGCCCCCACAGCGGCGCGCTCAGCGCGGCATTGAGAAAGACCGCGAGCAATACCCGGGGGCCCCACCACAGGCAACCCACCAGGCCCAGGGAAAATGGCAGGTACCAGAGCGCCACGCCGCCGGAAACCTGAGTGCCCAGGGAGAGCCAGGTGGCGATGTGCAGCAACGGGAGTGACGACCACCAGGTCCAGTTGGGCAAGCGGGCTTGAGCGGCGGGCATTGTGACCTCATGTCTACGCGCGCTAGAGGATAGTCCAGGGCGCCTAGAGTACGTGGGTCAAGGCAAAGTGACACTATACAAACGCAAGCGCCGACCGCCGCCTGACGGAAGGCGCGGCCGGCGGCGCGGAGGCTCCGGCACAGGCGGCCGGGGCGCGGTGATCAGGCGGCGTCGCGGGGCAGCAGCAGGCCGATGGGCAGGCACACGCGGGCTTCAAGGCCGCCGCCGGAGCGGTTGCGCAACTCGACGCTGCCGCCGTGCAGCGCGGCGATGCGCTTGACGATGGCCAGGCCCAGGCCGGTGCCCTTGCCGCCACGGGCGCGGTCGCCGCGGATGAAGGGGTTGAAGATGTCGCCCAGCTCCGCCGGGTCGATGCCCTGGCCGCGGTCGAGGACACTGAGGACGATATAGGGCGCGGTGTGATCACCCGCCACGAACGCCGCCACTTCGACGCCGTTGCCGCCATATCGCAGCGCGTTCTCGATCAGGTTCACCAGCAGGCGCTTGATCGACACGCGCCGCAGCGGGAACGGCGGCAGCGGTTCCAGGCACAGGCGCACGCGCTCCTCGTGCTGGTTGTAGGGCGCCACCACCTCGCGCACCAGCTCGCCCAGGTCGAGTTCTTCCTGGCGCTCGTCGCGGCCGTCGCGAATGAAGGCGAGGAACTGGTCGAGGATGGCGTCCATGTCCTCGATGTCGCGGACCATGTCCTCGGTCAGCTCGCTGTCGCTGCTCATCAGCTCCAGGGACAGGCGCAACCGCGTCAACGGGGTGCGCAGGTCGTGGGAGACGCCGGCCAGCATCAGCTCGCGCTCGCGGGCGGCCTGCTCGACGTCCTCTGCCATCTGGTTGAAGGCGCGGTAGACCTCGGTCATCTCGCTGGGGGTGTCGCTCACCGGCAGGCGCACGCTGCGGCCCTGGCCGAGCTGGCGGGCGGCGAACACCAGGCGCTTGAGCGGGGCGTTGAGCTGGCGCACGAAGATCCAGGCGGCGGCGGTGGACAGCAGGCCGATGCCGAGGAACCAGCCGAGCACGCTCCAGATGCGCTGCCCCCGCAAGGGGTGTGGATACAGCGGGATGCGCACCCAGTCCGGGCCCAGCGCCGGGGCCTGGACCCAGAGCGCCGGCGGGCTCTTGGCGCGCAGGCGCACCTCGGTTTCGGGGCCGAGCTCGGTCTGCATCTGCCGCTCGAAGATTTCGCTGTAGGGCCAGTGCTGCTCGCTGGGCGGCACGGCGTCGCGGGTCACCCGCTTGAGGCCGGCGGCCTTGGCCAGGTCATCCCGCTCGGCTTCGCTGGCGGCCCAGTAGGCGCGCAGGGTCAGGGCCGCGCCGTGGCTGTACTGGCGATCCACGAGGACGTCCTCGTTCATCATCAGGTAGACCAGGGTCAGGGCCTTGGAAAACAGCACGACGATGAGCACCAGCCAGAGGGTGCGGGAGAAGAAACTCTGCGGGAACCAGTACGGCGCTTTCATCGGGTTTTCCGGGCAGGAGGCTCAGACGCCTTGCACAGCAGTGCCGCGCCCGGGAATACGGGCGCGGCGGGGTGGGTCACTTGTTGCCGTCGGGCACGAACACGTAGCCGACGCCCCAGACGGTCTGGATATAGCGGGGCTTGGACGGGTCGGGCTCGATCAGCCGGCGCAGGCGGGAGATCTGCACGTCGATGGAGCGCTCCAGGGCGTCCCATTCGCGGCCACGGGCCAGGTTCATCAGCTTGTCGCGGGTCAGCGGCTCGCGGGCGTGCTGGACCAGGGCCTTGAGCACGGCGAACTCGCCGGTGGTGAGCATGTGCACGTCCTCGCCCCTCTTCAGCTCGCGGGTGGCCAGGGACAGCTCGTACTCGCCGAAGCTCACGCTCTCGTCGGCAGCGGCGGGAGCGCCGGGTACCTGAGGTGCCTGGCGGCGCAGCACGGCCTTGATCCGCGCCAGCAGCTCGCGCGGGTTGAACGGCTTGGCCAGATAGTCGTCGGCGCCCAGTTCCAGGCCCTGGATACGGCTGGACTCGTCGCCCTTGGCGGTGAGCATGATGATCGGCACCTGGTTGTTCGATGCGCGCAGGCGGCGGCAGGCGGACAGGCCGTCCTCGCCGGGCAGCATCAGGTCCAGGACCACGAGATTGAACAGCTCGCGGGCCAGCAGGCGGTCCATCTGCTCGACGTTTTCCACCGCGCGCACGCGGTAGCCCTGCTCCTCGAAAAAGCGCTCGAGCAAACGACGCAGACGCGCGTCGTCGTCGACGATCAGGATCTTTTCGCCCTCGGCATTGGGGATGCTGCTCATGTTCTCTCCTGGTTTCTCAAGCGCGGCATTATTACTCAGCGCCGGTGTCGCGCGGCTCGACCATTGTTAGCAGATTTTTCCCCGAACGGTGCCCTGGCCAACGCAACGGGGTGTTTATAATGCGCCGCTTGTTTCCCGACCGAGGCCAGGCCCGGCCGGTCTTTCGTTGGTCATCAGGTGTGTCTTTTTCATATGGAAAGCATCAACAACCGAATCGCTGAAGAGCTGGGCGTGCGCCCGCAACAAGTCGCCGCTGCCGTTGCCCTGCTCGATGAAGGCTCCACCGTTCCCTTCATCGCCCGCTACCGCAAGGAAGTCACCGGCAGCCTGGACGACACCCAGCTGCGCAACCTGGAAGAGCGCCTGCGCTACCTGCGCGAGCTGGAGGACCGCCGTGGCGCGATCCTCTCCAGCATCGAGGAACAGGGCAAGCTGACCCCGGAACTGGCCCGCGAAATCAAGCTGGCCGACACCAAGACCCGCCTCGAAGACCTTTACCTGCCGTACAAGCAGAAGCGCCGCACCAAGGGCCAGATCGCCCTGGAAGCCGGCCTCGGCGAGCTGGCCGACGCGCTCTTCGCCGACCCGACCCTGGCGCCGGAAACCGAAGCCGCACGCTTCATCGATGCCGAAAAGGGCTTCGCCGACACCAAGGCGGTGCTCGAAGGCGCCAAGTACATCCTCATGGAGCGCTTCGCCGAAGACGCCACCCTGCTGGCCAGCCTGCGCAGCTTCCTCAAGGACAACGCCACCCTCACCGCCCGCCTGGTGGCCGGCAAGGAACAGGAAGGCGCCAAGTTCAGCGACTACTTCGAGCACGACGAGGCCCTCAAGGGCGCGCCGTCGCACCGCGCCCTGGCGATCTTCCGTGGCCGCAACGAGGGCGTGCTCAGCGTCGCCCTGAAGGTCGGCGACGAGCTGCCGGGCACCATGCACCCCTGCGAAGTGATGATCGGCGAGCGCTTCGGCGTGAAGGACCAGGCCCGCGCCGCTGACAAATGGCTGGGCGAGGTGGTGCGCTGGACCTGGAAGGTCAAGCTCTACACCCACCTGGAAACCGACCTGCTGGGCGAACTGCGCGAAGGCGCGGAGACCGAGGCGATCAACGTCTTTGCCCGCAACCTGCACGACCTGCTGCTGGCCGCCCCGGCCGGCCCGCGCGCCACCCTGGGCCTGGACCCGGGCCTGCGTACCGGCTGCAAGGTCGCGGTGGTCGACGCCACCGGCAAGCTGCTGGAAACCGCCACCGTCTACCCCCACGTGCCGCACAACAAGTGGGATGACACCCTGGCCACCCTGGCCAAGCTCTGCGCCAAGCACGGCGTGGACCTGATCGCCATCGGCAACGGCACCGCCAGCCGCGAGACCGACAAGCTGGCCGGCGAACTGATCAGCAAGATGCCGGGCCTGAAGATGACCAAGATCATGGTCAGCGAGGCCGGCGCCTCGGTGTACTCGGCCTCGGAACTGGCCGCCAAGGAATTCCCCGACCTGGACGTGTCCCTGCGGGGCGCCGTGTCCATCGCCCGCCGCCTGCAGGACCCCCTGGCCGAGCTGGTGAAGATCGAGCCCAAGTCCATCGGCGTCGGCCAGTACCAGCACGACGTGTCCCAGCTGCAGCTGGCGCGCAGCCTGGACGCGGTGGTGGAAGACTGCGTGAACGCCGTGGGCGTGGACGTGAACACCGCCTCCGCCGCCCTGCTGGCGCGCATCTCCGGCCTCAACGCGACCCTGGCGCAGAACATCGTCGCCCACCGCGACGCCAACGGCGCCTTCAAGACCCGCGAGGAGCTGAAGAACGTCAGCCGCCTGGGCGAGAAGACCTACGTGCTGGCCGCCGGCTTCCTCCGCGTGATGAACGGCGACAACCCGCTGGACGCCTCCGCGGTGCACCCGGAAACCTACCCGCTGGTGCAGCGCATCGCCGCCGACACCGGCCGCGACATCCGCTCGCTGATCGGCGACTCGGGCTTCCTCAAGCGCCTCGACCCGGCCACGTTCACCGACGAGACCTTCGGCCTGCCGACCGTCACCGACATCCTCAAGGAACTGGACAAGCCCGGCCGCGACCCGCGTCCCGAGTTCAAGACCGCCGAGTTCCAGGAAGGCGTCGAGAGCCTCAAGGACCTCAAGCCCGGCATGGTGCTGGAAGGCGTGGTGACCAACGTCACCAACTTCGGCGCCTTCGTCGACATCGGCGTCCACCAGGACGGCCTGGTGCACATCTCCGCGCTGTCGGAGAAGTTCGTCAAGGACCCGTACGAAGTGGTCAAGGCCGGCGACATCGTCAAGGTCAAGGTCATGGAAGTGGACATCCCGCGTAACCGCGTCGGCCTGTCCATGCGCATGAGCGACACCCCCGGCGAGAAGGTCGATGGCCCGCGCGGCGGCGGTCGTTCGCAGGGCGGCCAGCGTGCGGATCGCGGCGCACCGCGCCAGCAGCAACAGGCGGCGCCGACGAACAACGCCATGGCCTCGCTGTTCGCCAACGCCAAGCAGATCAAGAAGAAGTGAGCTGAGATGGAAATCTCCGACCTGCACACCGCCAGCGCCTACAGCAAGCTGCTGGGCATCGAACCGGTCAGCCTGGGCGACGGCGTCGCCGAGGCGCGCCTGACGATGGGCGAGCACCTGCGCAATCGCGGCCAGGTGATGCACGGCGGAGCCATCTTCTCGCTGCTCGATATCGCCATGGGCCTGGCCTGCACCAGCGTCCATGGTTTCGAGCGGCGCAGCGCCACCATCGAATGCAAGATCAACTACATCCGTCCCGTGGCCGAGGGTGACATCCTCTGCCGCGCGCGGGTGGTGCACGCCGGCTCGCGGACCCTGGTGGTCGAAGCCGATGTGCTGCAGGGCGACAAGCTGGTCGCTAAAGGGCAAGGCACCTTCGCCCAGCTGTAAGCGCCAGGACGGCGAGGCTCTATTCTGGACAAAGCGACAACGCAGTCATGTCCGCCCCTTGTAGACCGACCAGTCCACCCTCATATTGGGGCGACTGTCCCTGGGACCCACAGGATTCCAAATTGAGCGACCTTCTCTCCCGCCGCCTGGCATTGCTGGGCGAGCGTGCCCACCTGTCCCTGCTGACCCAGTGCCTGCACGGTATCGAACGCGAATGCCTGCGCGTCGAAGACAACGGCCAGTTGGCCCTGACGCCGCACCCGGTGGCCGTCGGTTCGGCCCTGACCAACCCGCAGATCACCACCGACTATTCCGAGTCGCTGCTGGAGTTCATCACCCCCACCGAGCACGACCCGGCCGACACCCTGGCGGACCTGGAGAAGATCCATCGCTTCACCTACCAGAAGCTCGACGGCGAGCTGCTGTGGAGCGCCTCGATGCCCGGCCGCCTGCCCAGCGAGGAGATCATCCCGATCGCCCGCTACGGCACCTCGCCCATCGGCCGCCTGAAGTACGTCTACCGCCGCGGCCTGGCCGTGCGCTACGGCAAGACCATGCAGTGCATCGCCGGCATCCACTACAACTTCTCCCTGCCCGAAGCCCTGTGGCCCCTGCTCAAGGAAGCCGAAGGCGACGAGCATAGCGACCGCGACTTCCAGTCGGCGCGCTACATCGCGATGATCCGCAACTTCCGCCGCTACAGCTGGTTGCTGATGTACCTGTTCGGCGCGGCGCCGGCGCTGGACCAGAACTTCCTCCGTGGCCGCCCCCACGACCTCGACCGCCTCGACGCCGACACCCTGTTCCTGCCCTGGGCCACCAGCCTGCGCATGAGCGACCTGGGCTACCAGAACAACGCCCAGTCCGGCCTCACGCCCTGCTACAACAACCTCGACAGCTACCTGTCGAGCCTGCGCCAGGCGGTGTCCACGCCCTACCCGCCCTATGCCGAGATCGGCACCAAGCGCGACGGCGAATGGGTGCAGCTGAACACCAACGTGATCCAGATCGAGAACGAGTACTACTCGTCGATCCGCCCGAAGCGCGTCACCTACACCGGCGAGCGCCCGATCCAGGCACTGATGGCCCGTGGCGTGCAATACGTCGAAGTGCGCTGCCTGGACATCAACCCCTTCCTGCCCCTGGGCATCGACCTGGAAGAGTCGCGTTTCCTCGACGCCTTCCTGCTGTTCTGCGCCCTGCAGGACAGCCCGCCCCTGGCCGGCGGCGAATGCCGCGACTGCACCGACAACTTCCAGCGCGTGGTCAAGGAAGGTCGCCGCCCCGGCCTGCACCTGCAGCGCAACGGCCAGGAAATCGGCCTCCAGGAATGGGCCGGCGAGCTGCTCGACCAGATCGCCCGCACCGCCGACCTGCTGGACCGCGCCCAGGGCGGCCAGGCCCACGCCGAAGCCCTCGCGGCCCAGCGCCCCAAGGTCGCCGACGCCAACCTCACGCCCTCGGCCCGGGTACTGGCCGAACTGCGCGAACGTGGCGAGAGCTTCAGCGAGTTCGCCCTGCGCTACAGCCGGCAGCACGCCGAGTACTTCCGCGCCGAGGCCCTGGCCCCGCACGACCAGGAGCGCCTGGAAACCATGGCGCGCAAATCCCTGGAGGAACAGGCACGCCTGGAAGCCGAGCCCGATGTCGACTTCGACACCTTCGTCGCCGCCTACCAGGCCAGCATCCTCGGCTTGCTGAGCAACTGACACGGTCCCTGCCGTTCCCGGGCTGAAGCCCGGGCTACGTCAACGTAGGTTGGCGCCGAGCGCAGCGAGGCCCAACCTACGGATTGCACCTGCGCCCAGCGGCGCCGGAACCACCCGCGAACCCACGCGCCCTCAAAAGGCGCGGCCTGTCACAAAACCGACAAGCTGGGGCTCCAACTGGGACAGGCGGCCACCCGCGCCGGAAAACCGGCAGCTAGCATGAGCACATATCCAGAGCCTGCGAGCTTTGCCCATGGCGCCCCCAGACGCCCACCCCGAAGACAGCCAGCAATGGAGTCTGGAAAGCCTCAACAAGGCTTACCAACAAGGCTACATGGCAGGCCTCACCGGCCAGACCATCAACCAGCAGCCCTACCCCGCCGAAGTGCTCGCTGCGGCCTGGGAAGCCGGTTGGGACGACGGCCACGACCAGTACGAGCTGCAGCGTCCCTCGCGGATCGCCTGAATCAGTCCTCGCGAAAAGCCGCGTCCAGCGGAACCCGATAACCCGTCGCCAGCCGGTTGGTCTCATTGGCCATGCCGATCACCGCCTGCAGTTCGCCGAACATTTCCTCGGTCATCCCCGCCTTGCGCGCCGCCGCCGTGTGCGAGCCGATGCAGTAGGCGCAATTGTTCGTGACGCTGACGGCCACGTAGAGCAGCTCCTTGGTCAGCGGCTCCAGCGCGCCGGGGGCCATCACCTGCTTCAGGCTCTCCCAGGTGCGACGCAGGTTGTCCGGGTGCTGGGCCAGGGCCTTCCAGAAGTTGTTCACCTGGTCGACCTTGCGCGTGGCCATGATGTCGTCATAGACGGCGCGTACTTCCGGACTGGCATGTTCATATTCGATCAAGTGCTTAGACGACATCGCGTTTCCCCTTCTAAGTTATGAGTCAGCCAGTATAGGCAGCCCGCCCGTACCGGCCCGATCCCAACCAAGGAGAAGGTCACGCATGTCGATACGCACCCTGGGCCGCCTGGCCCTCACCGCCTCGCTGTCCCTGCCGCTGCTGGCCCAGGCCGCGCAGCCCGGCCTCTGGGACACCTACGCCACGCTCAAAACCAAGACCTGGGTCGACCTGACCCACGCCTACGACGAGCAGGTGCCGCACTGGAAGGGCTTCGAGAACGCCCAGCGCAAGACGCTCTACACCGTAGACAAGGACGGCTTCCAGGTGGACCTCTACACCCACGTCGGCCAGTGGGGCACCCATGTCGACCCGCCGGTGCACTTCCACAAGGGCCTGCGCGGCATCGACCAGATCGACGTGAAGGAACAGCTGCTGCCGCTGGTGGTGCTGGACATCCACCAGCAGGCGGCGAAGAACCCCGACTACGTGCTGACCCTGGCCGACGTGAAGGCCTGGGAGGCCAAGCACGGGCCAGTGCCGGAAGGCGCCTTCGTGGCCCTGCGCAGCGATTGGTCCAAGCGCTGGCCGAGCCAGGAAAAGATCCAGAACTCCGACGCCCAGGGCGTGGCCCACTACCCGGGCTGGAGCAAGGAGGCGCTGGTGTACCTCTACGAGACGCGCAAGATCACCGCCTCCGGCCACGAGACCACGGACACCGACCCGGGCATCGCCACCAGCAAGGACGACTATTCGCTGGAGTCCTACATCCTCGGCAAGGATCACTACCAGATCGAGCTGCTGGCCAACCTGGACCAGGTGCCGGAAGCCGGCGCGCTGGTGGTGGTGAGCTTCCCGAAGATCGCCCGGGGCACCGGCTTCCCGGCGCGGGTGTTCGCGATATTGCCCTGATGGTGTGAGCGGGACTCCCCCCTGTGGGAGCGGCTTCAGCCGCGGCCGGGCCCTTTCACGAGTCCACTGGAAGAGGGGCCTCGGAGCGGGCAGCGGTCGCTCACTCCAGACGTAGGGTGTGCTGCGCGCACCTGGAGCTCGCCGGAAGCACCGTGCGAAGGTGCGCACGGCACACCCTACGGCACGCGTTCATCCTGCCGAGCCCTCAGTTCTGTAGGAG
This sequence comes from Aquipseudomonas alcaligenes MRY13-0052, assembly GCA_000474255.1. Taxonomy (GTDB): domain Bacteria; phylum Pseudomonadota; class Gammaproteobacteria; order Pseudomonadales; family Pseudomonadaceae; genus Metapseudomonas; species Metapseudomonas solani. The sequence goes on along the minus strand of BATO01000002.1, from coordinate 42,126 downwards.
CAGCCTCAGAGCGCCTTTTCGAAGATCTTCGAGTTGCGCTGGTAGTTGTAGAGCGAGGCGCGCGCCGCCGGCAGGCTTTCCACGCCGCTGGGCTGGAAGCCGCGCTCGCGGAACCAGTGGGCGGTGCGGGTGGTGAGCACGAAGAGGGTCTTCAGGCCCAGGGCGCGAGCGCGGTCCTCGATGCGTTCCAGCAGCTCATCACCACGGCCGCCGTGGCGGTATTCCGGGTTCACCGCCAGGCACGCCAGCTCGCCGGCTTCGGAGTCGGCGATGGGATAGAGCGCCGCGCAGGCGATGATGTGGCCGTCGCGCTCGACGATGCTGAACTGGCCGATCTCGCGCTCCAGTACCTCGCGGGAACGGCGCACCAGGATGCCCTGGTCTTCCAGCGGGGTGATCAGGTCGATCAGCCCGCCGACGTCCTCGATGGTGGCTTCGCGCAGGGATTCGAACTGCTCCTGGTCCACCAGGGTGCCGCCACCGTCGCGGGTGAACAGCTCGGTGAGCAGCGAGCCGTCCTCGGCGTAGCTGACCATGTGGCTGCGCTTGACCCCGCTGCGGCAAGCCTGGGCGGCGGCGTCCAGCAGCTCGGCCTGGTAGCTGTTGCCCAGGCGCACGAGGTGGCTGGGCACCTGCTGCGGGCGCAGTTCGCGCACCAGCTTGCCGGCTTCGTCGATCAGCCCGCGTTCGCTGCCGAACAGCACCAGCTTGTCCGCGCCCAGGTCGATGGCGGCGCGGGTGGCGACGTCTTCACAGGCGAGGTTGAAGATCTCCCCCGTGGGTGAGTAGCCCAGGGGCGAGAGCAGCACGATGGAGCGCTCGTCCAGCTGGCGGCCGACGCCCTTGCGGTCGATGCGGCGCACTTCACCGGTGTGGTGGTAGTCGACGCCATCGACCACGCCAATGGGCCGCGCGGTGACGAAGTTGCCGCCGGTCACACGCAGGCGCGAGCCCTGCATGGGCGAGGCGGCGATGTCCATGGACAGGCGCGCCTCGATGGCGATGCGCAGCTGGCCCACGGCGTCGATCACGCACTCCAGGGTGGGGCCGTCGGTGATGCGCAGGTCGCGGTGGAAGTGCGGAGTGAGCCCGCGCGCGGCCAGGCGCGCCTCGATCTGCGGGCGCGAGCCGTGCACCAGCACCAGGCGCACCCCCAGGCTGTGCAGCAGCACCAGGTCGTGGACGATGTTGCCGAAATTCGGATGGGCGACGCCTTCGCCGGGCAGCATCACCACGAAGGTGCAGTCCCGGTGGGCGTTGATATAGGGCGATGCGTGGCGCAGCCAGTTGACGTAGTCGTGCATGGATTCCGTGAGCCTGTGAACGTTGGCGAAATGAGCGGTGCTACTCCGGAGACGGAGTCGGGGGCGTCGCGTTTATCGTCGTCGCAGGAACATCAACGGATTCCCTCCACATCAGGCCTTGTCGGCGGGGTTCAGGCAGTAGTGCTGGATGAGCTGGCGCAACAGCGCCACGGTAGGTTCGATGCGTGACAGTTCGAGGTGTTCATCGGGCTGGTGGGCGCAGGCGATGTCGCCGGGACCGAGCACCAGGGTCTCGCAACCAAGCTGCTGAAGATACGGCGCTTCGGTGCCGAAGGCCACCGCTTCTGCGGCATGCCCGGTGAGACGTTCGGCCAGGCGCACCAGATCACTTCCGGCCGGTTCTTCGAAGGGCGGCACGGCGGGGAACAGCGGCTGGTAGTCGATGGCCACGCCATGGCGCTCGGCGAGTGGCGCCAGGCGCTGGCGGATGGCCGCGCGGAGCATTTCCGGCTCCATGCCCGGCAGCGGGCGCAGGTCGAACTCCAGGCTGCACTGGCCGCAGATGCGGTTGGGGTTGTCGCCACCGTGGATGCAGCCGAGGTTGAGGGTGGGCTGGGGCACGTTGAACAGCGGGTTGTTGAACGTGCGCTGCCACTCGCCACGCAGGGCCACCAGCGCGGCGATGCTCTCGTGCATCGCCTCCAGGGCGCTGCGCCCCAGGCTCGGGTCGGAGGAGTGGCCGCTCTGCCCGAGGATGTCGATGCGCTCCATCATCACGCCCTTGTGCAGGCGGATCGGCTTGAGGCCGGTGGGCTCGCCGATCACTGCGGCGCGGCCCAGGGGCTGCCCGGCGGCGGCCAGGGCGCGGGCACCGGACATCGAGCTCTCTTCGTCGCAGGTGGCCAGGACGATCAGCGGACGGCGGAACGACTGGTCGCGCAGGCTGCGCACCGCCTCGATCACCAAGGGGAAGAAGCCCTTCATGTCGCAGCTGCCCAGGCCGTACCAGCGGTCATCGGCCTCGGCGAGCTGCAGCGGGTCGGTCTTCCACAGCGCGGCATCGAAGGGCACGGTGTCACTGTGCCCCGCCAGCACCAGGCCGCCGGGGCCGCTGCCCAGGGTGGCCAGCAGGTTGGCCTTGCCGGGCGCCACCTGCTGCACCTCGCAGCGGAAGCCCAGCTCGCCCAGCCAGGCCGCCAGCAGGTCGATCACCGCCTGGTTGGACTGGTCCCACCCGGGCTGGGTGCAGCTCACCGAAGGGGCGGCGATCAGCGCGGCGAACTGGCTCTTCAGGTCTGGAATGGGCATCGGTCACCTCCAAGGACGAGGGCTCATCATAGGGACAACCTCCCAGCGGCGAAACCGCCCGGCAGGTCCCCTCGGCGTCCTGTAGACTTCATCGCCTCGGCAGCCATCCCGTGCTGCGACTGATAAAACTCCGGCCATGCAAAAAGAAACCGAAATCAAGCTCCGCGCCAGCCGCGAGACCCTCGAAGCCCTCCGCGACCACCCGCTGCTGAAGAAGCGCAACAAGAGCGGCTGGGAGAAGCGTGAGCTCTTCAACCAGTACTACGACACCCCCGAGCGGGATTTGTCCCGGGCCAAGGTCGCCCTGCGCCTGCGCCGCGACGGTGATCAATTCATCCAGACCCTGAAGAGCCGTGGCCAGAGCGTGGCCGGCCTCTCCGAGCGCAACGAGTGGGACTGGTACCTGACCAAGGCCAAGCTCGACCCGAAGAAACTCGGTGACGACTGCTGGCCCGCCAGTCTCGCCGAGCTGGACAAGAAGACCCTGGCGCCGATCTTCACCACCGACTTCGTCCGCGAGCGCGCCGAGATCGCCTGGGGCCGTGGCAAGGCCAAGGTGGTGGTGGAAGCCGCCCTGGACCTGGGCAAGGTCATCGCCGGCAAGGCCGAGGAAGAAATCTGCGAGCTGGAGCTGGAACTGCGTCAGGGCGAGCCCGAAGCCCTGCTGGAGCTGGCCCGTGAACTGGCCGCCGACCTGGCCCTGATGCCCTGCGACATCAGCAAGGCCGAGCGTGGCTACCGCCTGTTCGACGCCAACAGCTACAGCGTCGCCCTAACGGCCCCGGCGCTGGACGCCGAGATGCCCCTGGACGACGCCATCGCCGCCATCGCCTGGCACCTGCTCGGCAGCAGCCAGCGCCTGGCCGAGCAATACCGCTTCAACGGCCACTGGAAGCTGCTCGGCGAATGGCTGCAACAACTGATCGACCTGCGCGCCCTGCTCGGCAGCCTCGGCCAGGCCGCACCGCGCGCCACCAGCCATGGCCTGCGTGAAGCCCTGGACACCCTGATCGGTGACTGGCGACCGCGCCTGGCCGCCGGCCAGGACGACGAAGCCGCGCGCAAGGCCGCGCCGCAGCAGTTCGCCGACGAACTGGCCGGCACCCGCTGGGGCCTGTTCTCCCTCGACGCCTCCAGCTGGCTGCTGGCCCGCGGCTGGACCGCCAACCGCAACGACCGTGGCAACCGCCAGGGCAAGGCGGCGCTGGGCAAATGGCTGCCGCGCCTGCTGGGCGACGAGGCCCGTGATCTGCAGCTGGACCGCTACAAGCGCCAGCCCGAAGACCTCGCCGAGCAGCTTCCGCGCATCGAGCGCCTGCTGGTCTGGCTGCGCCTGGCGCGCAGCGTGCTGCTGGAAATCCCCGAGACCGACCGTTGCTACGGCGAGCTGAACAAGCTGGCCGAACTGGCGAGCCAGCCGATCGACGAGGAAGCCCTCGAAGCCCGTGTCACCCAGGCCCACCAGGTGCTGACGCTGAAGAGCTGGAAACAGCTGCTCAAGTGATGCGACCCGGCACCGCGCGCCCGCGCGGTGCCGATGAGGAACCCACCCGATGTTCAAGCAAAGCTTCCGATCCCTGCTCGGCACCTGGCTGACCGGCCTACTGGCCCTGCTGCCACTGGTGCTGACCCTGGCCCTGCTGGCCTGGATCGTCAGCCTGCTCAACCGCCTGGTGGGCCCCTCGACCCTGATCGGCCAACTGCTCGCCGCCCTCGGCCAGCCGTTCGCCAGCAGCCCGGTGCTGGCCTGGTTCGTCGGCACCCTGGTGCTGCTGGGCAGCCTCTATCCCCTGGGCCTGGCCGTGCAGCTGGGCCTGCGCCGGCCGCTGGCCTGGCTGTTCGACCAGACCCTGCGGCGCACCCCGCTGATCGGCAACGTCTACAACATCGCCGACCGCTTCGTCGGCATGCTCGACAAGGAAAAGAACGCCGACATCACCACCATGAAGCCGGTCTGGTGCTTCTTCGGCGGAGACGGCGCGGCGGTGCTCGCCCTGCAGCCCAGCTCCGCACCCATCGAGCTGGAAGGCCGGCCCTACTGCGCCATCCTGGTGCCCACCGCGCCCATCCCCGTGGGTGGCGGCCTGCTCTACGTGCCGGTGGACTGGGTGCGCCCGGCCGACATGGGCGTCGACGCGCTGACCAGCATCTACGTCTCCATGGGCCTCACCCCGCCGCCCGCCGCCACACCGCCCAACGCCTCGCGGGGCTGATCCGCCGACGCGCTTGGCCAAGGCGCCACCCCGCTGGTTACAATGCGCGCCCCGCTCTTCATTCGTCTGTCCGAGAGAGTCCGCCATGGTTTTCAAAGTGTTCGTAGATGGTCAGGAAGGCACCACCGGCCTCCGCTTGCTCGACTACCTGTCCGGCCGTGCCGACATCGAGCTGCTGCGCATCGCCGATGACAAACGCAAGGACCCGCAGGAGCGCGCGCGCTTCCTGAATACCGCCGACGTCGCCTTCCTCTGCCTGCCCGACGTGGCCTCCCGCGAGGCGGTGTCGCTGGTGACCAACCCGAACACCTGCATCATCGACGCCAGCACCGCGTTCCGCACCGATGACAGCTGGGCCTATGGCCTGCCGGAACTGGCCGCCGGCCAGCGCGAGAAGATCCGCACCAGCAAGCGCATCGCCGTGCCCGGCTGCCACGCCAGTGCCTTCATCCTCGCCGTGCGCCCGCTGATCGACGCCGGCCTGCTGCCCGCCGACTACCCGCTGTCGACCTTCTCCCTCACTGGCTACAGCGGTGGCGGCAAGGGCATGATCGCCCAGTACGAAGCCGGCAACGACGCCGCCCTGATGAGCCCACGCCCCTACGCCCTGGGCCTGGAGCACAAGCACCTGCCGGAAATGCGCGTCCAGGCCCGCCTGGCCCAGGCGCCGGTGTTCAACCCCATCGTCGGCCCCTTCCTCAAGGGCCTGGCGGTCACCGTGCCGCTCTACACCGAGCGCCTGGCGCGCAAGGCCAGCGCCGCCGAAATCACCGAGATCTACAGCCAGCACTACGCCGGCGAACAGTTCGTGCGGGTGATGCCGGCCGGTGACGAAGCCAACCTCGACGGCGGCTTCTTCGACGTCCAGGGCTGCAACGACACCAACCGCGTCGACCTCTTCGTCTTCGGCTCCGCCGACCGCCTCAACCTGGTCGCGCGCCTGGACAACCTCGGCAAGGGCGCCGCCGGTGCCGCAGTGCAGTGCATGAACGTGCACATCGGCGCCGACGAGGCCACCGGCCTCAACGCCTGATCCGCTGCACAACGAGAAAGGCCGGCCTCTGCCGGCCTTTTTTGTGCCTACGGGGTTTACACCGGCCCATCCAGTAGCCCGGGCTTCAGCACGGGGATGGCCCTGCCCCGCTCCCGGGCTGAAGCCCGGGCTACGTGCTGAAAAAGCCCCGCCGATGCGGGGCTTTTTCGCTTCTGCGGGATAAGCCGGCGGGTTTCACCCGCCCTACGGCATTCGACGCATCGGCATGCTCCTGTAGGGGCGAATTCATTCGCGAAAGGGCCGCGCAGCGGCCCCAGGCGCGAACCCGCAAGGAGCGGCAGCCTATCGGCTGCCATCGCGAATGAATTGGCTCTGTCTGCGTTAAGTGTTGCTAGAAGAATTGAGCCCAGCTGATTGCCGAGCTCTGGTGATGTTTCTGGTTTCGCCCCCCCGGGCGAGTCTCTTTTGGCAGTCGTCGGGGTGCCGAACCACCCAAAAGAAACCAAAAGGGCTTGCCCCATCATCCGGCCCCGGCTTCGCCGGGGTTCCCTCACTCCATCGTTGCTCTGGGGGCCGGCGCGATGGGCCATCCATGGCCTGGCGCGCCTCTCGCGGCATCCATGCCGCTCGTCCCCCGGCGCAACGACTGCGTTCGGCCTCCTGGAGGGGCCTTGGCGGCTGCTCCAACTTTCTTCGTCCAGCGCATCGCTACGTGGTGCGCACGGGCTTTCGTAGGATGGTGTAGAGCGAAGCGAAACCCATGCGGTGGAGGTGGAAGAAATCCATAAATGCCTGGAAAGCACCGTGCTTGAGCGCCTGCATTAAAACCACAACAGCTAACGCAGTCAGAGCCAATGAATTCGCTCCCACGGGTACCTCCGTGCATCTCCCTACCCGCCCACAGGCAAGCGGGTGGTCGACTTGATCTCCGACAGGGCGACGATGGAGTTGACCTCCTGGATGCCCGGCACCAGTGACAGCTTCTCGAAGAAGAAGCGCTCGTAGGCCTCGATGTCCTTGGTGACGATGCGCAGCATGAAGTCCACCGCGCCCATCAGCACGTGGCATTCCAGCACCTCGGGGAAGCCCTGCATGGCCTCGGCGAATTCGGTGAGGTTGGAGCGGCCGTGGGCGTTGAGCTTCACCTGGGCGAAGATCTGCGCGTTGAGGCCGATCTTGCGCCGGTCCAGCAGGGTCACCTGGCGGCGGATCACGCCTTCCTCCTTGAGCCGCTGGATGCGCCGCCAGCAGGGCGACTGGGACAGGCCGATGCGCTCGGCGATCTCGGCGGTGGCGATGCCGGCGTCTTCCTGCAGCAGCTCGAGGATGCGGCGGTCGTAGGGATCGAGTTCGACAGGCATGAAAAACCCCAATATCCGGATATCGGGGAAATTCTATTCCTCAATTAGCCGAAACGACCAATAAACAGGCAGAAATTCTCCCCTCGGCGCCCGGAAAATAGGCCATCGCCTCCGGAGCCACGCCACCATGCTCGATCTCGACGAATCGCCCCGCGTCACCCCGCCACTGCCCTTCCCCACCGCCCTCGCGCCGCGTGAGGATGTGTGGAGCAAGGCGCACCTGCCCGGCCAGGCGCGCACCCTGTGCTTCACCATCCTCGCCGAGGCCGACGCGGACATCCTCAGCCGCCTGCTCGGCTACTTCGCCCAGCTGCAACTGGTGCCACAGTGGCTGGAGTCCAGCCGCCAGGGCGACGAGCTGCTGCTGCGGGTGCGCCAGGACGGCCTGACCCTCCACCGCGCCGAGGTCATCGCGCAGAAAATGCGCTCCCTGGTCAGCGTGTTTTCGGTGGATGTGCAGCCTGCGGCATCCTGACCACGCCGTTCGGTGCACCCGATCACGCAATGCCCTTCGCCCCGAGGCGCCGATTCGGGCATCCTGTGCCCCCTCCACGGAAGAGTGCGTTGGCTACTCTTCCCTGACCGGGATCGCGTGACCAAGGAGCCTGCATGTCCGCTTTTGCCTCAGCCGCCCAGGATCGCTGGCTGGACCTCAACGACCTCCTGCGGGAGCTGGTGAACCAGGGCCGGATCGCCCAGGACACCGCCGAGCAGTGCATGGCGATTCGCCGCAGCGCAGTGAACAACCAGCAGCACCCGCTGGAATTCCTCGCCAGCCAGCAGGTCGACGACCTCAAGCGCCCCGGCAAGAAGCTCGACCTCGAAGCCCTGACCGTCTGGCTTTCCGAGTACGCCGGCCAGCCCTACCTGCGCATCGACCCGCTGAAGATCGACGTCGCCGCGGTCACCCCGCTGATGTCCTACGCCTTCGCCCAGCGCCACAAGATCCTCGCCGTGGCTGCCGACAGCGAGAGCGTCACCATCGCCAGCGCCCAGCCCTTCGTGCACAGCTGGGAGGGCAACCTCACCCACGTGCTCAAGCGCCCGATCAAGCGCATCGTCGCCAACCCGGCAGACATCCAGCGCTTCACCGTGGAGTTCTACCGCCTGGCCAAGTCGGTCAGCGGCGCCAATGCCGTGGACCAGAAGATCAGCGGCGTCGGCAACTTCGAACAATTGCTGAAACTGGGGGCGAACGACCAGGAACCTGACGCCAACGACGCGCATATCGTCAACATCGTCGACTGGCTGTTCCAGTACGCCTACCAGCAGCGCGCCAGTGACATCCACATCGAGCCGCGCCGCGAACAGGGCACCGTGCGCTTCCGCATCGACGGCGTGCTGCACACCGTCTACCAGTTCCCACCGCAGGTGACGATGGCCATCGTCAGCCGCCTGAAGAGCCTCGGCCGCATGAACGTGGCGGAGAAGCGCAAGCCCCAGGACGGCCGGGTCAAGACCAAGACCCCGGAAGGCGGCGAGGTGGAGCTGCGCCTGTCCACACTGCCCACCGCCTTCGGCGAGAAGATGGTGATGCGGATCTTCGACCCCGAGGTGCTGCTCAAGAGCTTCGACCAGCTCGGCTTCTCCCAGGACGACCTGAAGCGCTGGCAGAGCATGACCAACCAGCCCAACGGCATCATCCTGGTCACCGGCCCCACCGGCTCGGGCAAGACCACCACGCTCTACACCACGCTCAAGCAGCTGGCCACCAGCGAGGTGAACGTCTGCACCATCGAAGACCCCATCGAGATGATCGAGGGCGCCTTCAACCAGATGCAGGTGCAGCACAACATCGACCTGACCTTCGCCAGCGGCGTGCGCGCGCTGATGCGCCAGGACCCGGACATCATCATGGTCGGCGAGATCCGCGACCTGGAAACCGCCGAGATGGCCATCCAGGCGGCGCTCACCGGCCACCTGGTGCTCTCCACCCTGCACACCAACGACGCCCCCAGCGCCATCACCCGCCTGCTGGAACTGGGCGTGCCCTACTACCTGCTGCGCGCCACCCTGCTCGGGGTCATGGCCCAGCGCCTGGTGCGCACCCTGTGCCCGCACTGCAAGGCGCCCATCGAGCTGGAAGAAGAGGACTGGCAGAACCTCACCCGCCCCTGGAGCGCACCGCTGCCCACCGGGGCGAACCGCGCCGTGGGCTGCCTGGAATGCCGCGACACCGGCTACCGGGGCCGCGCCGGGGTCTACGAGATCATGCTGCTATCGGACTCGGTGAAGAGCTACATCACCGCCGACACCGACCTGGTCGGCCTGCGCCGCAACGCCTTCAAGGAAGGCATGCGCAGCCTGCGCCTGTCCGGCGCGCAGAAGGTCGCCGCCGGCCTCACCACGGTCGAGGAAGTGCTGCGGGTCACCCCGCAGAGCGAACAGAAGTAACCACCGCCGCCCGGCGCAGAATCCGGGCGGATAACCGAGAAAGGCCGCTGCCGGCACTCACCTACAGGGAACAGTCATGGGCATCACCACAGTCGTACTCCTCTTCGTCGCGCTCGCCGTGGCCATCGTCTTCATGGGCTTCAAGGTCGTGCCGCAGGGCTACGAGTGGACGGTGGAGCGCTTCGGCCGCTACACCAACACCCTCAAGCCGGGCCTGAACATCATCGTCCCGGTGATGGACCGCATCGGCCGCAAGCTCAACGTCATGGAAGCCGTGCTGGACATCCCCCCGCAGGAAGCCATCAGCGCCGACAACGCCATCGTCGAGATCGACGCCGTGTGCTTCTTCCAGGTGATCAACGCGGCCCAGGCGGCCTATGAGGTGAACAACCTCGAGCACGCCATCCGCAACCTGGTGATGACCAACATCCGCACCGTGCTCGGCTCCATGGAGCTGGACGCCATGCTCAGCCAGCGCGATGCCATCAACGAGCGCCTGCTGCGCACCGTCGACGAAGCCACCGCGCCCTGGGGCATCAAGGTCACCCGCATCGAGATCAAGGACATCAGCCCGCCCGCCGACCTGGTGGAAGCCATGGCCAGCCAGATGAAGGCCGAGCGCCTGAAGCGCGCGCAGATCCTCGAGGCCGAAGGCTCCCGCTCCGCCGCCATCCTCACCGCCGAAGGCCACAAGCAGGCGGAAATCCTCCGCGCCGAGGGCGAGCGCGCCGCCGCCTTCCTAGAAGCCGAGGCCCGCGAACGCGCCGCCCAGGCCGAAGCCGAGGCGACCCGCGTGGTGTCCCAGGCCATCGCCAACGGCAACGTGCAGGCGGTGAACTACTTCGTCGCGCAGAAATACGTCGAGGCCCTGGGCAGCCTGGCCAGCGCCAACAACAGCAAGGTGATCCTCATGCCGCTGGAGGCCAGCCAGGTGATCGGCTCGGTGGGCGGCATCGGCGAGATCGTCAAAGCCACCTTCGGCGACAAGAAGGTCTGACCATGCTCGGCTACCTGCAGACCCTGTCCTTCTGGGACTGGCTGGCCCTGGGCACCCTGCTGCTGATCCTCGAAGTCTTCGGCGCCGGCGGCTACCTGCTGTGGATCGGCCTCGCCGCCGCCGCGGTGGGCGTGCTCACCTTCCTCGTGCCGGGCATCCCGTGGGAGGTGCAGTTCCTCCTCTTCGGCGTGCTCTCGGTGTGCACCGCCGTCTACTGGTGGCGTCGCCAGCGCAGCGCCGCCAAGCCCTCCGACCAGCCGGGGCTGAACCGCCGGGGCCAGGAATTCGTCGGCCGCCAGTTCGCCCTGCACCAGGCCATCGAAGGCGGGCGCGGCAAGATCAAGGCCGGCGATTCGGTGTGGCTGGTGGTCGGGCCCGACCTGCCCGTCGGCGCCCAGGTCCGCGTGGTCGGCCAGGACGGTGTGCTGCTCAAGGTGGAACCGGTCAGCGCCAGTTGAACGAACGGGACGCATCGGTATTGCATGGGGCCCATGGCTAACGTCCAATAGCGGCCTCATGCCAAGGAGCCGTCCATGTCGCGTCCCGCCACCCCTCGCAAACCCCGCGCCAGCAGCCAGCTGCGCATCGCCGGGATCCTCGACGCCGCACGGGCGCTGCTGGCCGAGGAAGGCGTGGCCAACCTGTCGATCTACAGCGTGGCCGAGCGCGCGGACATGCCGCCCTCCTCCGTCTACCACTTCTTCGCCAGCGTGCCGGCCATCCTCGAAGGCCTCACCGCCGAGGTGCACGCCGCCTTCCGCGCCTGCCTGCAGGAGCCGGTGGAACACGGCCGCCTGGGCAGCTGGCGCGACCTCTCGCGCCTGGTGGAAGAACGCATGCTGGCGATCTACGCCGATGACACCGCCGCGCGTCAGCTGATCCTCGCCCAGCACGGCCTCACCGAAGTGACCCAGGCCGACCGCCAGCACGACATCGAGCTGGGCCGCCTGATGCACCGCCTGTTCGAGCGCCACTTCGAACTGCCGGCGCTGCCGGGCGACCTCGACGTCTTCGCCCTGGCCATGGAGCTGGGCGATCGCGTCTATGCCCGTTCGGTGCAGCTGCACGGCGAGATCACCCCGCGCTTCGCCGAGGAAGGCATGCGCGTGTTCGATGCCTACCTCGGCCTCTACCTGCCGCCCTTCCTGCCCAAGCGGGCCGTCGGGCTTGCCGATACCCCCTGAAATCGCTCGATTTCTATCCGCCTTTAATTCGATAAACATCCGTTTTATTGGCGATAATTTTCTTTTTACCGATTTAAATCGCTTTTAAAGCAGATTTTTATCGATTATAAAGTCGCCATCCCCGGGCGACCTGCGCCCGTTCATCGACAGCAATCGTCCTGACGAGGTGTCTTCATGTCCCGCATCGTTACCGTCGCCGCCACCCAGATGGCCTGCTCCTGGGATCGCGCCGCGAACATCGCCAACGCCGAGAAACTGGTGCGCCAGGCGGCCGCCAGGGGCGCGCAGATCATCCTCATCCAGGAGCTGTTCGAGACCCCCTACTTCTGCCAGAAGCCCAACCCCGACTACCTGCAACTGGCCACCCGCACCGAGGCCAACGCCGCCATCGCCCACTTCCAGAAGGTCGCCGCCGAACTGCAGGTGGTGCTGCCCATCAGCTACTTCGAGCTGGCCGGGCGGGCGCGCTTCAACAGCATCGCCATCATCGACGCCGACGGCAGCAACCTCGGCGTGTACCGCAAGAGCCACATCCCGGACGGCCCCGGCTACCACGAGAAGTACTACTTCAACCCGGGGGACACCGGCTTCAAGGTGTGGAACACCCGCTACGCGCGCATCGGCGTCGGCATCTGCTGGGACCAGTGGTTCCCCGAGTGCGCCCGCAGCATGGCGCTGCTGGGTGCCGAGGTGCTGTTCTACCCCACCGCCATCGGCAGCGAGCCCCATGACGCCAGCATCACCTCCCGCGACCACTGGCAGCGCGTGCAGCAGGGCCACGCAGGCGCTAACCTGATGCCTCTGGTGGCGTCGAACCGCATCGGCCGCGAAGAGCAGGACGGCTACGACATCACCTTCTACGGCTCCTCCTTCATCGCCGACCCGTTCGGCGCCAAGGTCGAGGAGCTGAACGAAACCGAGGAAGGCGTGCTGGTGCACAGCTTCGACCTCGACGCACTGGAACGTACCCGCAGCGCCTGGGGCACCTTCCGTGACCGTCGCCCGAACCTGTACGGCCCGCTGAAGACCCTGGACGGCTCCCTGGAGTCCTGACACCCCTTTCCAGTGGCCCCCGCCAGCGCGGGGCCCACTCAACAACCACCGCAGCGCCCCTCGCCGGGCGACCACAGGTAACCCCCATGAAACCTCTGAACAGCACCCCCCGCGCCGATGGCTTCCGCATGCCGGCGGAATGGGAACCCCACAGCCGCACCTGGATGGTCTGGCCCGAGCGCCCGGACAACTGGCGCCTCGGCGGCAAGCCCGCGCAGGCGGCCTTCACCGCCGTGGCCCGCGCCATCGCCCGCTTCGAGCCGGTGACCGTATGCGTCAGCGCCGGCCAGTACGAGAACGCCTGCCAGCGCCTGGACGAGCCGAACATCCGCGTGGTGGAAATCACCACCGACGACGCCTGGGTGCGGGACACCGGCCCCACCTTCGTGACCAACGACACGGGTGAAGTGCGCGGCGTGGACTGGGCCTTCAACGCCTGGGGCGGCTTCGACGGCGGCCTCTACTCGCCGTGGAACCGCGACGACCAGGTGGCCTCGAAGATCCTCCGCATCGAAGGCTGCCAGGGCTACCGCACCGAGGGCTTCGTGCTGGAAGGCGGCTCCATCCACGTGGATGGCGAAGGCACCCTGATCACCACCGAGGAATGCCTGCTCAACCGCAACCGCAACCCGCACCTGGGTCGCGAGGAGATCGAGGCAGTGCTGCGCGACCACCTGGCGGTGGACAGCATCATCTGGCTGCCGGACGGCCTCTACAACGACGAGACCGACGGCCACGTCGACAACTTCTGCTGCTACGTGCGCCCGGGCGAAGTGCTGCTGGCCTGGACCGACGACCCGGCCAACCCCAACTACCCGCGCTGCCAGGCGGCGATGAAGGTGCTGGAGCAAGCCCGTGACGCCAAGGGCCGCCAGCTGGTGGTGCACAAGATGCCGATCCCCGGCCCGCTCTACGCCACGGACGAGGAATGCGCCGGCGTCGACCTGGTGGCCGGCACCCAGGAACGCGACCCGTCGATCCGCCTGGCCGGCTCCTACGTCAACTTCCTCATCGTCAACGGCGGCATCATCGCGCCCAAGTTCGACGACCCCAAGGACGCCGAAGCCGAAGCCATCCTCAAGCGCCTGTTCCCGCAGCACGAAGTGGTGATGGTCCCCGGCCGCGAAATCCTCCTCGGCGGCGGCAACATCCACTGCATCACCCAGCAACAGCCGGCACCGCAGACGCGCTGAGCCGAACCCGGATGAACGAAGCCCCGCGAAAGCGGGGCTTTTTCATTACGACACAAGGTGCAGATAGCTTCCCGGGCGACACCTCTGTGGGAGCGAATTCATTCGCGAAGGATCGCGCAGCGATCCCGGTCCTTCCGGGCGGCCCTGCGGTCCGCATCGCGAATGAATTCGCTCCCACAATCCATATCAGCATCGTCAGAGCACATGCCCCCAAACGAACGAGCCCCCGCATGCGCGGGGGCTCTTCATGTCGGCACAAGGCAGCTGACACAACCTCATCCAGCGGATCACAGCTTGGCGATGGACACCTCGGTGGATTTCACGAAGGCGATCACTTCGGAACCGATGCCCAGCTCCAGCTCGCGCACGGAACGGGTGGTGATCACCGAGGTGACGATGCCGGCGGCGGTCTGCACGTCGATTTCCGACAGCACCGGGCCTTCGATGATTTCCTTGATGGTGCCTTTGAACTGGTTGCGGACGTTGATGGCTTTGATGGTCATGGCATTTCTCCTGGGGTCGAAAAGTAGCTTCAAGTTGCAAGCTTCAAGCGGCAAGTCGGAGCGTCCTGCTCTTTCTTGCGGCTTGTGGCTTGCGCTTGCCGCTCGGGGTTAGAGCGCCCAACGCAACTGCGTGGGCAGGGGTGAAAAGGGTTCCGGCTCCGGTGGCGAGGCGGGTTGCGACAGCACCCGCTCCAGCACCTCGGCCTCCAGTGCCGCCAGCCGGGCCGAACCACGGGCGCGGGGGCGGTGCAGTTCCACGGCGAGGTCGAGGCCGACCTCGCCGTCTTCGATCAGGATCACCCGATCGGCGATGGCCACGGCCTCGCTGACGTCGTGGGTGACCAGCAGCACGGTGAAGCCGTGCTTCTGCCAGAGGCGTTCGATCAGTTGCTGCATCTCGATGCGGGTCAGCGCATCCAGCGCGCCCAGCGGTTCGTCCAGCAGCAGCAGGCGCGGTTCGTGGATCAGCGCACGGGCCAGGGCCACGCGCTGCTTCTGGCCACCGGACAGCGCCGCCGGCCATTCCTGGGCGCGGTCGGCCAGGCCCACGGCCTCCAGGGCTTCCAGGGCCTTGGGCCGCCAGTTGCCGGAAAGGCCGAGGCCGACGTTGTCGATCACCCGTTTCCACGGCAGCAGGCGGGCGTCCTGGAACATCAGGCGGGTGTCTTCGCGGGCATCTTCCAACGGTGCGGAGCCTGCCAGCAGTTGCCCACGGCTGGGTTTGTCGAGCCCGGCCAGCAGGCGCAGCAGGGTGCTCTTGCCGCAGCCGCTGCGGCCGACCACGGCGACGAACTGGCCGGCGGGGATCAGCAGGTCGATGTCCTTGAGCACTTCGCGCTCGCCGAACGACTTGCCGATGCTGCGTATCGCCAGCGGGATGCCGCGCTTCAGGCGTTGCGGGGTGGACAGGGCATTCATGCCGCACCTCCCTTGGCTTGGTACGCCGGGTGCCAGCGCAGCCACAGGCGTTCGAGGCCACGGGCGGCGACGTCGGCCAGTTTGCCGAGTACCGCGTAGAGCAGGATCGCCAGCACCACCACATCGGTCTGCAGGAACTCGCGGGCGTTCATCGCCAGGTAGCCGATGCCGGAGCTGGCGGAGATGGTCTCGGCGACGATCAGGGTCAGCCACATGAAGCCGAGGGCGAAGCGCACGCCCACCAGGATCGAGGGCAGCGCGCCGGGCAGGATCACCTGGCGGAACAGGCCGAAACCGGAGAGGCCATAGCTGCGCGCCATTTCCACCAGCGCCGGGTCGACGTTGCGGATGCCGTGGTAGGTGTTGAGGTAGATGGGGAACAGGGTGCCGAGGGCGACGAGGAAGATCTTCGCCGACTCATCGATGCCGAACCACAGGATCACCAGCGGGATCAGCGCCAGGTGCGGCACGTTGCGGATCATCTGCACCGAGCTGTCGAGCAGGCGCTCGCCCCATTTCGACAGGCCGGTGATGAAGCCCAGCAGCAGGCCGATGCCGCCCCCGATGGCGAAGCCGATGCCGGCGCGCCAGCCGCTGATGGCCAGGTGGGTCCAGATTTCACCGCTGGAGAGCAGGTGCCAGCCCGCCGTCACCACGGCGCTGGGCGCCGGCAGGATGCGGGTGGAGAGCAGGCCGGTTTCCACGGCGATCTGCCAGGCGGCCAGCAGCGTGAAGGGCAAGGCCCAGGGCGCCAGGCGCTGGAGGATGGATTGGACGTTCATCTGCGCATCCTCAGCTCTGGGAGACCTTGAGGCGACGCTCGGGCAGCGCCTCGTTGGCGACCATCTCGCCGAAGGGGCTGACGAAGGCCAGGCCGTCACCCGTCTGCGGGCGCGCCACGTCCAGGTGGGGGAACAGCAGTTCGGCCACGCGGTAGGACTCTTCCAGGTGCGGGTAGCCGGAGAAGATGAAGGTGTCGATGCCCAGGTCGGCGTATTCCTTGACCCGCGCCGCCACCGTGGGGCCATCGCCCACCAGCGCGGTGCCGGCACCGCCACGCACCAGGCCGACGCCGGCCCAGAGGTTGGGGCTGACTTCCAGCTGGTCGCGGCGGCCGTTGTGCAGGGCAGCCATGCGCTGCTGGCCGACGGAATCGAAACGGGCAAAGGCGGCCTGGGCCTTGGCGATGGTCTCGTCGTCGAGGTTGGCGATCAGGCGGTCGGCGGCGGCCCAGGCCTCTTCGTTGGTCTCGCGCACGATCACGTGCAGGCGGATGCCGAAGCGCACGCTGCGGCCGAGCTTGGCGGCCTTCTCGCGCACCTGCTCGATCTTCTCCTTCACCGCGGCCGGCGGCTCGCCCCAGGTCAGGTACAGCTCGACCTGTTCGGCGGCCAGGTCCTGGGCTGCTTCGGAGGAGCCGCCGAAATACAGCGGCGGGCGCGGTTGCTGCAGCGGCGGGTAGAACAGCTTGGCGCCCTTCACCTGGATGTGCTTGCCGTCGTAGTCGACGGTCTCGCCCTCCAGTACGCGGCGCCAGATGCGGGTGAATTCGACGGAAGCCTCGTAACGCTCTTCATGGTTCAGGTGCAGGCCATCGGCGGCCAGCTCGTCCGGGTCGCCCCCGGTCACCAGGTTGAACAGGGCCCGGCCACCGGAGAGGCGGTCGAGGGTGGCGGCCTGGCGTGCGGCGACGGTGGGCGAAATGATCCCCGGGCGCAGGGCCACGAGGAACTTCAGGCGCTGGGTCACCGGGATCAGCGAGGCGGCGACCAGCCAGGAATCCTCGCAGGAACGGCCGGTGGGGATCAGCACACCGCCGAAACCGAGGCGGTCGGCGGCCTGGGCGATCTGCTGCAGGTAACCGTGATCGACAGCGCGGGCGCCCTCGGATGTGCCGAGGTAGTGGCCGTCGCCGTGGGTAGGCAGGAACCAGAAGAGGTTGAGGCTCATCGCAATAACTCCAGAGTGAGCGCGCCGGCGTGGCGTAGCCGCGCGATGATGGTTCGTTTACGGGTATCAGGACCTTCCCCGCGCCGTCCTGGCGCGGGGCAAGGCGCACATCACGGCTGCTGGGCGACCTTGGCGGGCGGCGTCCAGATCACGTCCTTGATGCTGAGTTTTTTCGGGATCAGCTTCAGGTCGGTGAAGGTGTCGGCGATCTTCTGCTGCGCAGCGACCACCTCCGGGGTGAGGAACTGCGCGCCATAGCCCTGGCGCTTCACCGCGATGGCGGTGATGTCCTTGGGCAGGCCGAGCAGCGGCGCCACCTGTTCGGTGACGGTGTCCGGGTCGGCCTTGGAGTCTTCGCCCACCGCGCGCACTTCCTCCACCAGGGTGCTGATCACCTGCGGGTGCTGGGTCGCGTAGTCGCGGGTGGCCAGGTAGAACTGGTGGTTGTCCACCAACTGGCTGCCGTTGCGCAGGGTGCGCGCCTGCAGCTGTTGCTCGGCGGCGGCCTGGAAGGGGTCCCAGATCACCCAGGCGTCGACGCTGCCACGCTCGAAGGCGGCGCGGGCATCGGCCGGGGGCAGGTACACGGGCTGGATGTCGCTGTACTTCAGGCCGGCATCTTCCAAGGCACGGACCAGCAGGTAGTGCACGTTGGAGCCCTTGTTCAGGGCGACCTTCTTGCCGGCCAGTTCCTTGACCGACTGGATGGCCGAATCCTTCGGCACCAGGATCGCCTCGCTGGTGGGCGCCGGCGGCTCATAGGCGACGTAGAGCAGGTCGGCACCGGCGGCCTGGGCGAACACCGGCGGGGTCTCGCCGGTGACGCCGAAGTCGATGGAGCCGACGTTGAGGCCTTCCAGCAGCTGCGGGCCACCGGGGAACTCGGTCCATTTCACCTCGATGCCCTGGTCGGCCAGGCGCTTCTCCAGCGAGCCCTTGGCCTTGAGCAGCACCAGGGTGCCGTATTTCTGGTAGCCGATCCGCAAGGTCTCGGCCTGTGCCTGGGTGATGGCGCCGAAGGTGATGGCCGCTGCAAACAGGGCGACCAGGCTCCGACGCAAAGTGATGGTGCGCATGGCGCTCTCCTCGAACTCTGCTTTGGGTAGTGGTTGCGCCTGCTTGCCCGTTGGCGGGCGAGTAAGGCTTTGTTCTTGTCACCCCCGAGGGAGTGTCGTGTCGTCTTGCTCAGATGCTCCAGCGCGCATTGCGCAGGGCATCCGGGGCCAGGGGCCGCGGCCTTCTGGCCAGGGCCCGCTGGAACTGCTCCAGCGATTCATCCAGGCGCTGCTCCAGCGACGGAGCCAGCTGCACGCCACCGTTCTGGCGCTCCACCTGGCTGTCGTCGGCGAAGATGCCGTGCAGCACTTCCTCGGCCTTGAGGGCTGTCAGAACGGGCCGCAGTGCGTAATCCACCGCCAGCATGTGGGCCTTGCTGCCACCGGTGGCGATGGGCAGCACGACCTTGTGTTCCAGGGCCCGCTCGGGCAACAGGTCGAGCAGGGTCTTCAGGGCACCGGCGAAGGACGCCTTGTACACCGGCGTCGCCACCAGCAACCCGTCGGCGCGGCCGACCTGTTCGATCAGGTGCTGCACCTGCGGGCTGTCGAAGCGTGCGTGCAACAGGTCCTCGGCCGGGAAGTCCCGTACCGCGAAACCCGCCAGTTCCACCCCATGCCGCTCCAGCCACTGGCGGGCGCGGGTCAGCAGGGCTGCCGAACGCGACTCCAGGCTGGGACTGCCGGAAAGGGTTACCACCAACATCGGGACTGTTCCTCTTCGATAAAAAACGGACCGGCGCACCGGTCCGAACCCTGCTCGTAAATCCATTCGCCCGGGCCTGCTCGTGCAGGGCCGGGCGCCCGCATCAGCGGTTGGGCTGCGGGGTCAGGCGCAGGTAGGGCTTGACCGCCTTGTAGCCACGGGGGAAGCGTTGCTTGATTTCGTCCTCGTCCTTCAGCGAAGGCACGATCACCACGTCATCGCCGTCCTGCCAGTTGGCGGGGGTGGCAACCTTGTGGCTGTCGGTGAGCTGCAGGGAGTCGATCACCCGCAGGATCTCGTTGAAGTTGCGCCCGGTGCTGGCCGGGTAGGTGATGATCAGGCGCACCTTCTTGTTCGGGTCGATGATGAACAGCGAACGCACGGTGAGGGTGTCGTTGGCGTTCGGGTGGATCAGGTCGTAGAGGCCGGAAACGGCGCGGTCGGCGTCGGCGATGATCGGGAAGTTGACCACGGTGTGCTGGGTCTCGTTAATGTCGTCGATCCACTTCAGGTGCGAGTCCACCGGGTCCACCGACAGGGCGATGACCTTGACGCCACGGGCGGCGAATTCGTCCTTGAGCTTGGCGGTCAGGCCCAGCTCGGTGGTGCACACCGGGGTGAAGTCGGCGGGGTGCGAGAAGAGCACGCCCCAGCTGTTGCCCAGCCACTCGTGGAACCGGATGCGGCCTTCGCTGGATTCCTGTTCGAAGTCGGGGGCGATGTCGCCGAGTCTGATGCTCATCTGTGCAGCTCCTTGAGACTGAATTCGTCGTTCTGTGCGCCCACTATGCCCAGCCTCGAAGGAAATCAAAAAGAATAAATAACAATTTATTTATAACTTTAAGAGCTATATATCCCCACCCACCCAAACACCCGCCAGCACGTGTAGCAGGGGTCGGGCGGCGTTCCGCGAGCGGCGCAAAACCCATGCGGTCGCCGGATACTCCGCCATGATGGGTTTCGTACCTCGCGGAACGCCGCCCGCCCCATCCTACGAAAGCGCTGCGTGCCTTAAACCGCGCCCCGGGCAGCCACCCGTAGGATGGGTAGAGCGGAGCGAAACCCATGGGGTCCTGGGCACTCCGCAACGATGGGTTTCGCTCGGCTCTACCCATCCTACGAAGCCGAAGTGCCCCCTCGAATCGCGCCCACAAAAAAGCCCCGCCTCCGCCAGGGGCGGAAGCGGGGCTCGGTGACGCGGCTTACAGCAGGGTCAGGGTGTAGCTCACGATCAGGCGGTTTTCGTCCTGGTCGCGGGTGGCGTCGCTGCGCAGGGCAGCGTTACGCCAGGACAGGCCCAGGCCTTTCAGCGGGCCGTCTTGCAGGGTGTAGTCCAGGCGGAAGTCACGCTCCCACTCGCCCTGGTCGCTGCCCTGGGTCTCGATGTTGGTGCCCTTCAGGTAGGTGGCGACAGCTTTAAGGCCCGGTACACCGGCCTTGGCGAAGTCGTAACCGTACTCGGCAACCCAGGTGCGCTCGCCGGCGCTGAGGAACTTGCCGATCTGACGGTCGGTGATCAGGTACGCGGTGGCACCATCACCCTGGTTCAGGAAGGGGAAGGCGCTGTCGCCGGACACCTGCTGGTAGCCCAGGCTGGCCGCGTGGCTGCCCAGGGTGTAGGTGAAGAAGGCGCTCCAGGTCTTGTTGTCGACTTCGTAGCGATCGGCATCGGTGGTCGCCCAGTTGCCGGAGCTGCGATAGCCCTCGAGGCGGCCGGCGGCGCTGGAGTTCTTGCCATCGGAGTCGCTGTAGAAGTAACGCAGGTCGGACTTCAGGGAGCCCGGGCCAACCGGCAGCAGGTGGGTCAGACCCAGGAAGTGCTGGTTGTAGAAGTCTTCCAGGTTGCCGTAGTAGTACTGGGCGGTCAGGTCCTTGGTGACCTTGTAGTCGCCGCCGGCGTAGTAGAACTTGTTGCTGAACTGGCCGGTCTGGGCGTTGTTGGCGCCACCGATGGACAGGCCACGGGCGTCGCTGGAGTTACGGCCCTTGGCGTGCTCGAGCTGGCCGCCGATCAGGGTCAGGCCGTCGATTTCGTTGGAGGTGACCTGGCCACCTTCGAAGGTCTGCGGCAGCAGGCGACCGTCGTTGAAGGTCACGACCGGCAGCTTGGGCTGCAGGGTGCCGATGCGGGCTTCGGTCTTGGAAACGCGGACTTTGCCGGTCACGCCGATGCTGCCGAAATCGTCCACGGCACGACCATCGCCTTCCGACGGGAACACGATGCCGCCGTAGTTATCGCTGCCGTTGTTGTAGTGGGTGCCCTTGCCGGAATCCAGGCGCACGCCCAGCAGGCCCAGTGCGTCGACGCCGAAGCCTACGGTGCCTTCGGTGTAGCCGGAGGTGTAGTTGAAGATGAAGCCTTGGCCCCACTCCTCCTGCTTGGAGGGATTATTGGTCCCTTCGCGGTTGTCCTGGTTGATGTAGAAGTTGCGCAGGCCGAGGGTGGCCTTGCTGTCCTCGATGAAACCGCCTGCGACGGCCTGTTGGGCCAGCAGGCCGCCAGCGATGGCCAGGGCCAGGGTAGATTTGTTCATGCAATGCTCCAGTGGTGCGTGTTTCTAGGTTGTTCTGATGGGTGAGGCGGACAACGCTATATACACAAGTAAATAGCGAAGCGGTATGACCCGCTGGTCATAAATTTTCCGTAGCGCCTTGCCAGCAGGCCTGCCTCAGGTGGCGGCCAATCTAGGGCAAGGGATTTAATTCTTAAAAAGAATTTATCGTCACGTTCTTGTAACTAAATCGCATAAATAAGCCGATAACCTCCCTCTGGCGGGGAGCTGCCCCTGGGAGAGGCGACTTCGGTTACTCGAAAGGGCGCGCAAATTACCGACTTTGGCCGTCTTGCGCCATCCCCAATGACGCAGCAGCGGACGGAATTCGCAGTCCCACACCTCTCCTGGCTTGTAAAGGCGCCGACACCCTGACGACCGCTCATAAACTAATAACCAAATAGTATTTATTGAGAGGTTTTTAGATCATTTAGATTTCGCTTCACCGGACCACCGGACACCCTGAGAAAAACCCGATTCCCGTCCCGTGGCCCGGCCTCCAAACCGGCCCGTCGCCTGTTTAGGAGCACCACCATGATCAGCTCTCTGTTCCCCCGTCGCCTGCTGGCGGCACTGACCCTCGGCGGCCTGGCCATTACCGCGCAGGCCGCGGACTTCACCGTCGCCTACCAGACCACCGTCGACCCGGCGAAGGTCGCCCAGGCCGATGGCGCCTATGAAAAGGCCAGCCACTCGAAGATCGACTGGCGCAAGTTCGATGGTGGCGCCGAAGTCATCACCGCCGTCGCCTCCGGTGACGTGCAGATCGGCTACGTCGGCTCCAGTCCCCTGGCTGCCGCCGCCACCCGCCAGTTGCCGATCCAGACCTTCCTCATCGCCACCCAGATCGGCGACGCCGAAGCCCTGGTCGCCCGCAACGGTGCCGGCATCAGCAAGCCCGAAGACCTGATCGGCAAGAAGATCGCCGTGCCCTTCGTCTCCACCGGCCACTACAGCCTGCTGGCCGCGCTCAAGCACTGGAAGATCGACCCCAGCAAGGTGACCATCCTCAACCTCGCGCCGCCGGCCATCATCGCCGCCTGGCAGCGTGGCGACATCGACGCCACCTATGTATGGGACCCGGCCCTCGGCGTGGCCAAGTCCTCCGGCAAGGTGCTGATCAGCTCCGGCGAGCTGGGCAAGCTGGGCGCGCCCACCTTCGACGCCTGGATCGTGCGCAAGGACTTCGCCGAGAAGCACCCCGAAGTGGTCCGCGCCTTCGCCAAGGTCACCCTCGACGCCTACGCCGCCTACCGCAAGGACCCGCAAGCCTGGCTGGCCGACAAGGCCAACATCGACAAGGTGGTGAAGCTCTCCGGTGCCAAGGCCGAAGACATCCCGCTGCTGCTGCAGGGCAACGTCTTCCCGCTGGCCGCCGACCAGGCCACCGCCCTCGGCGCGCCGACCACCCAGGCCATCAACCAGACCGCCACCTTCCTCAAGGAGCAGGGCAAGGTCGAGGCAGTGCTGCCGGACTACGCCCCTTATGTAAGCAGCCAATACGTCACCAACTGATCGGCTGCGCGTCGGCGGGGCGTTGTTGAAAACGACCTTGGCTTGCTCACTTACAGACGTAAGCTCCGCAGCCTCGGTCGTTTTCGCCTAGCCCCGCTCTAGCTCGCTCGATCAGACACACTCAGAAGAGCGTCGAAGAAAATGGCCTTACTCCAGCTGGAGCGCATCAGCGCACAGTACCCCGGCACGGCCGAGCCGGTACTGACCGACATCTCCCTCAGCCTCGGGCCACAGCAACTGCTGGTCGCCCTGGGGCCTTCCGGCAGCGGCAAGACCACGCTGCTCAACCTCATCGCCGGCTTCGTGCCGCCCAGCGACGGGCAGATCAGCCTCGACGGCAAGCCCGTGCAGGGCCCCTCCGCCGAGCGCGGCGTGGTGTTCCAGGACGACGCCCTGCTGCCCTGGCAGAACGTGCTCGGCAACGTCGCCTTCGGCCTCGAACTGGCCGGCGTCCCCCGCGCCCGGCGTGAAGCCAAGGCCCGCGAGATGCTCGCCCTGGTGGACCTCGCCGGCTTCGACACGCGGCAGATCTGGGAACTCTCCGGGGGCCAGCGCCAGCGCGTCGGCATCGCCCGCGCCCTGGCCGCCGACCCGCGTGTGCTGCTGATGGACGAACCCTTCGGCGCACTGGATGCCTTCACCCGCGAACAGATGCAGGAGCTGCTGCTGCAGGTCTGGCAGCGTGCCGCCAAGCCGGTGTTCCTGATCACCCACGACATCGAGGAAGCGGTGTTCCTCGCCACCGACCTGATCCTCCTGTCACCCAACCCCGGCCGCATCAGCGAACGCCTGACCCTCGACTTCGGCCGCCGCTACGCCGCCGGCGAGAGCGCACGGGCGATCAAGTCCGACCGGGCCTTCATCGAAACCCGCGAACACGTCCTCGCCCAGGTCTTCGCCGAACGGCAAAGGAGAAGCGCATGAGCAGCCTCGACCTGCCCCTGCCGGAAAACAAGGCAGCGGTCCCCGCACCCCGCACCTGGAGCCTCTCCACCTTCGCCATCAGCAGCCTGACCCTCGTCGGCCTGCTGCTGGCCTGGTGGGCCGTCACCACCGCCGGCCTGGTGGAGCCGCTGTTCCTGCCCAGCCCCCAGGCGGTGCTGCGCAAGGGCTGGCTGCTGGCCACCCAGGGCTATATGGATTCCAGCCTCTGGGCGCACCTGCTGGCGAGCCTCGCGCGCATCGGCACCGCCCTGCTGGCCGCCGTGCTCACGGCCATCCCCCTGGGCATCGCCATCGGCCGCAACCGCGTCGCCCACGGCATCTTCGACCCGCTGATCGAGTTCTACCGGCCGATCCCGCCGCTGGCCTACCTGCCGCTGATCGTAATCTGGTGCGGCATCGGCGAGCTGTCCAAGGTGCTGCTGATCTTCCTCGCCATCTTCGCGCCCATCGCCATCGCCACCGCCACCGGCGTGCGCAACGTCAACCCGGCGCGCCTGCGTGCCGCGCAGTCCCTCGGTGCCACCCAGGCGCAGCTGATCCGCCACGTGGTCCTGCCCAGCGCCCTGCCGGACATCCTCACCGGCGTGCGCATCGGCCTCGGCGTCGGCTGGTCGACCCTGGTCGCCGCCGAGCTGGTGGCCGCCACCCAGGGCCTGGGCTTCATGGTCCAGTCGGCGGCGCAGTTCCTGGTCACCGACGTCGTGGTGCTCGGCATCCTCGTCATCGCCCTGGTCGCCTTCGCCCTGGAACTCGGCCTGCGGGCCCTGCAGCGCAAGCTCGTGCCCTGGCACGGGCAGAACCACTGATTCGAGACAACCGCCATGAGCCTGCACATCACCCCCCTCAGCCCCGCCCTCGGCGCCCTTATCGGCGGCGTCGACCTGCGCGAGCCGCTGAGCGCCGAACACCGCGACGGCATCGAAGCCGCCCTGCTCCAGCACCAGGTGCTGTTCTTCCGCGCCCAGCCCCTGGAGCCGACCCAGCAGGCGCGTTTCGCCGCCCAGTTCGGCGACCTGCACATCCACCCGATCTATCCCAACATCCCCGAGCAGCCGGAAGTGCTGGTGCTCGACACCGCCGTCACCGACGTGCGCGACAACGCCCTCTGGCACACCGACGTCACCTTCATGGAAACCCCGGCCCTGGGCGCCGTGCTCAGTGCCAAGCTGCTGCCACCAGTGGGCGGCGACACCCTCTGGGCCAGCAGCAGCGCCGCATTCGAGGCCCTCTCCGCGCCCCTGCAGCGGATGCTCGAAGGCCTCACCGCCACCCACGACCTGGCACGCTCCTTCCCCGAGGAACGCTTCAGCCTGACGGCGGACGAACGCGAGAAGCTGGAAGCGGCCAAGCGCAAGCACCCGCCGGTCAGCCACCCGGTGGTGCGCACCCACCCGGTCACCGGGCGCAAGGGCCTGTTCGTCAGCGAAGGCTTCACCACCCGCATCAACGAACTCACCGCCGCCGAGAGCGACGCCCTGCTGCGCTTCCTCTTCGCCCACGCCACGCGCCCGGAATTCACCTTGCGCTGGCGCTGGCAGGAGAACGACGTGGCCTTCTGGGACAACCGCATCACCCAGCACTTCGCCGTCGACGACTACCGCCCCGCCCGCCGCGTGATGCACCGCGCCACCATCCTCGGCGACAAGCCGTTCTGACCCACACCATGACCGATCCCTGCACGTTCACGTCCGTTCCCTGCAACCAATGGCCGCACCCGCTGGTCTAGGCTTTCCCCTGCCGGCAGAATGCGCGCCGGCATACCTCTGGAGAGCCCCATGACGGACCGCGTCCCCGACCATCTCGACCTGCCTGAACTGACCCTGCGCGGGCTGGTCCTCGGCGCGCTGATCACCCTGGTGTTCACCGCCTCCAACGTCTACCTCGGCCTCAAGGTCGGACTGACCTTCGCCTCGTCGATCCCCGCTGCGGTGATCTCCATGGCAGTGCTGCGCTACTTCAAGGGTTCGAACATCCTCGAAAACAACATGGTGCAGACCCAGGCCTCGGCGGCCGGCACCCTGAGCTCGATCATCTTCATCCTCCCCGGCCTGCTGATGATCGGCTACTGGGCGGGCTTCCCCTTCTGGCAGACCGCGGCCATCTGCGCCATCGGCGGCATCCTCGGTGTGCTCTACACCATCCCCCTGCGCCGGGTGATGGTGGTGCAGAGCGAACTGCCCTACCCCGAAGGCGTGGCGGCGGCGGAAATCCTCCGCGTCGGCAGCGACGACGAAGCCGCAACCGATGGCAAGCCGGCCACCCGCGACAAGAACGAGCCCGGCCTGCGCGACATCCTCGGTGGCGGCCTGGTGGCCGCGACCTTCAGCCTGTGCAGCAGCGGCTTCAAGGTGCTGGGCGAGGGCATCAGCGTCTGGGCCACCGCCGGGCAGACGGCCTTCCGCTTCACCACCGGTTTCTCCTTCGCCCTGGTGGGCGCCGGCTACCTGATGGGCATCACCGCCGGCATCGCCATCCTCGTCGGCGTGCTCATCTGCTGGGGCGTCGCGGTACCACTGCTCACGGTCAACGCCACCCCGGCCGCCGGCCAGGCCATCAGCGAGCTGGCCACCCAGCTGTGGAGCTCCCAGGTGCGCTTCCTCGGTGCCGGCACCATCGGCATCGCCGCGCTCTGGACCCTGGCCACCCTGTTCAAACCCATGGCCCAGGGCGTGTGGACCTCGCTGCAGGCCGTGCGCGGCAAGGGCGAGATCAGCACCGAACGCACCGAGCGCGACATGTCGGCGCGGGCCATCCTGCTGCTGGCGGGCATCCTGCTGCTGGCCCTGTTCGGCGTGTTCGGCTTCTTCCTCCACGAGGCGGCGCCGGAACTCACCGGCCTCGGCTTCTGGGGCCTGGTGTCCGGCTGCGTGCTGTTCGCCTTCTTCTTCGGCTTCCTGATCGCCGCCGCCTGCGGCTACATGGCCGGCCTGGTGGGCTCCTCCAGCAGCCCGATCTCCGGCATCGGCATCATCGCGGTGATCCTCGTCTCGCTGCTGATCCTCGGCATGGGCAGCCTGGAATCCGGCCTGCTGCAACTGGCCGGCGGCAAGGTCGCCATCGCCCTGGCCCTGTTCACCACCGCCGTGGTGCTGGCCATCGCCGCCATCTCCAACGACAACCTGCAGGACCTGAAGACCGGCTACCTGGTGGGCGCCACGCCCTGGCGCCAGCAGGTGGCGCTGATCGTCGGCTGCCTGGCGGGTGCCCTGGTCATCCCGCCGGTGCTCGACCTGCTCTACAACGCCTACGGCTTCGCCGGCGCCCTGCCCCGTGAGGGCATGGACCCGCAACAAGCCCTGGCCGCGCCCCAGGCGACCCTGCTCACGGCCATCGCCAGCGGCATTTTCAAGAACGCGCTGAACTGGAACATGATCCTCATCGGCGTGGTGCTCGGCGTCGCCCTGATCCTCGTCGACCTGGCCCTGCGCCGCACCAGCAAGGCCAGCCTGCCGGTGCTGGCGGTGGGCCTGGGCATCTACCTGCCGCCCACCATCGGCATGACCCTGGTGATCGGCGCCGCGCTGGGCTGGCTGATCGACAGCCGCCTGCAGAAGCGCGCCATCGCCGCCGGGCAGGACCCGGACGCCTATGCCGAAGTCCCGCGTCGGCGCGGCGTGCTGCTGGCCTCGGGGCTGATCGTCGGCGAGAGCCTGATGGGCATCCTGCTCGCCGGGCTGATCGGCGGCAGCGGCAAGGACGCGCCCCTGGCCCTGGTGGGCGTGGGCTTCGCAAGCACCGCCGAGTGGCTTGGCCTAGTGATATTCGTCATCGTCTGCGTAGGCTTCTGTCGTCATGTGCTGAGGTCGCAACGCAGTTCCTGAAACGCGTGTGAACCCTTTGGCAAACCTGTTCGTTCCCCCCTTTTTCGGGGGGAACTGTCGCTATGCTGGCTGCCTAATCGGAGTGAGAGCCAACATAGACAGGGCCCGTCAGCCATGAGTGCAGCCATCTACATAGTTCCTGAAAAGCCCCTCGCGGGCATCGATGACTTCGTCAACGGCAAAGCCGTGGCCAGCGTGGACGAGGTCGAGCTCGACGAGCTGTGCAAACGGCTCAAGGTGAAATCCCTCTGGGCGTTCGTCAGCCAGGACCCGGGCGACTTCGCCGACCTGCTGGAAGAAGGCGAGGCGCTGGACCTCAGCGACAGCCTGCCCGACGAGCAATGGTTCGCCGCCGAGGACGGCCTCAAGACCGTGCGTGCCCTGCAGGGCCACCTGGTCACCGAGCCACGCGCGCTGTCCAATTCCACCGACTTCCTCGAAGACCTGCAGGAATACGAGTGGGTGCTCAACGCCCTCGCCGAGCAGGAAATCCGCTGGCACTTCGAAGTGGATTTCTAAGCTCCGCCTCGCCCGCGCCCGCATAAACCGCTTTCGTAGGATGGGTCGGGCGGCGTTCCGCGAGGTACGAAACCCATCAATGCGGAGTCTCCGGCGACAGCATGGGTTTCGCTTCGCTCTACCCATCCTACGAAGTTGTCGCCCCACCGTAGCCCGGGCTTCAGCCCGGGACCGTCGGCGCCTCGGCCAACCCCCGCAGGTATTCCCAGGGATAGATCCCGCGCTCGTGCCCATCGCTGAACACCAGCTGCACGCCGTAGCCCTGTGGGTGGATGGCGGTGAGGCGCACGGCCTCGTCCACCAGAGCGATGGCGCCACGCAGGCGCGCCGCCTTGCACTGCGAGCAGGGGCAGGCGCCGCGCAGGCGGGCGTGGCTGATGGCCTGCTGCTCGCCATCGCGCCATTCCAGGGTCAGGCGCCCTTCGCTGCGGGCATTGCGCAGGCCGGCGGGGGCGTCCATCAGGCCGCTCCTTGCAGTTGCACCAGGGCGATGCGCACCGCCTTGCGCACTTCCGGATCACCATCGGCTTCTGCCGCGCGCAGGGCCGGCACGGCCCACGCATCACCCAGCTCACCCAGGGCCAGCGCGGCTTCCTTGCGCAGGTTGGCGATGCCGTGCACCAGCAGCCCGGCGAGCCCCGGTGCGGCCGGGCGATGACGCAGGCGGCCGAGGGCACGGGCGGCGCGCAGGCGCACCTGCCAGTAACTGTCGTCCAGGGCGGCGAGCAGGGCCGGGCCGGCCTCGTCCAGGCCCACCTTGCCGAGGGTGGTGGCGGCTTCTTCGCGCACCTGCCAGGCCTCGTCGGCCAGGGCCGCGCGCAGCGCCGGCAGCACGCTGGCGTCGCTGGCCAGGCCCAGGGCGCCGGTGGCGGCGCGGCGTACCTCGGTGTCCGGGTCATCGCTGGCCAGGCGCGCCAGGGCCGGCAGCGCATCACTGCGCTTGAGCCAGCCGAGGATGCCCACCGCCTCGCGGCGCACCCCGGCTTCGGCATCGTCCAGGGCATACAGCGCCGGCGTGGCGGCGGTGTCCAGGCGCAGCTCGCGCAGGGCGCGCAATGCACTGGCGCGGACGAAGGCGTCGGCATGGCGCACCCAGGGCAGGATCAGTTCCCCCGCTTCCGTGCTCTTCAGTTCGCTCAGGCTCTGCGCGGCGGCCAGGCGCACGGCTTCGTCGCCATCGGCCAGGGCGGCGCAGAGGGCCTGCACCACATCGGGCTCTTCCCAGGCTTCCAGCAGGCGCGCGGCCTCGGCGCGCACCTCGGCGGCGGCGTCGGCCACCAGGGCGTCGGTGAGCCAGGGCAGGCCTTCGGGGTCTTCCAGGTCGGCCAGCTCGATCAGGGCGATGCGGCGCACGCCGGCGTCCTCATCGGCGAGGCGCGGCAGCAGGTCGAGAATCTCGGGGTTGTCGGTTTCACGGTGGGTCATAGGGCGACTCGCAAGGGCGGGTGGTCGGTGGGCAGGCCGAGCGGGGTCAGGCGCGGCAGTTCGCGGCCTTCCTCGTGGCGCAGCAATTCCAGGCAGTGGCGCTTGAGGTGGGTGAAGCCGGGGCTGGTCAGCAGGCTGGCGCGGCGCGGCCGTGGGAAGTCGAGGCGCAGGTCCTCGATGAAGCGGCCGGGGCGCGGGCTCATCACCAGGATGCGGTCGGCGAGGAACAGCGCCTCGTCGATGTCGTGGGTGACGAACACCACCGTGGTGCGGATGCGCGTCCAGATATCCAGCAGCAGCTCCTGCATGCGCGAACGGGTCTGCGCGTCGAGGGCGCCGAAGGGCTCGTCCATCAGCAGCAGGCGCGGCCGGTTGATCAGCACGCGGGCGATCTCGGCGCGCTGCTGCATGCCGCCGGAGAGCTGCGCGGGCCAGCGCCCGGCGAAGTCGGCAAGGCCCACCAGGCCCAGGAACTCGGCGGCCTGGCGACGGCGCTCATGCTTGCCGATGCCCTGCATCTTCAGGCCGAAGGCGACGTTGTCGAGCACGCTGCGCCAGGGCAGCAGGGTGTGGTGCTGGAACACCATGCCGCGCTCCGGCGAAGGCCCGGCCACGGGGCGCCCGTCCACTTCCAGGGTGCCGGTACGCGGCCGCAGGTGCCCGGCCAGGGCGCCGAGCAAGGTGGACTTGCCGCAACCCGAGGGGCCGAGGATGCAGACGAACTCGCCGGGGGCGATGGAGAAGTCCACCGCCTGCACGGCATCGAAGGCCTGGGCGCCCTCGCCGAGGCGGATGGACAGCTGCCGGCCCTCGATGCGGCCGGATTCGACGACCTGTTCGAAGGCGCTCATCAGGCGTTCCTCCGCGTGCGGTACCAGGGCGTGGCGAGGCCGCCGAGGCGCTTCACCAGGCCGCTGCTGCCCATGCCCAGCAGGCCGATCAGCAGCATGCCGACGACGATGTCCGGGTAGTTCTGCAGGGTGTAGGACTCCCAGGTGTAGTAGCCGATGCCGAACTGCCCGGAAATCATCTCGGCGGTGACCAGGCAGAACCACGAGGTGCCCATGCCGATGGCCAGGCCGGTGACGATGCTCGGCGCGGCGCCGGGCAGGATCACCTCACGCAGGATGGCCAGGCGCCCGGCACCCAGGCTGCGCGCCGAGGCCACCAGGCGCGGGTCGACGCCTTCGACGCCGTGCACGGTGTTGAGCAGGATGGGGAACAGCGCGCCGGTGAAGGTGATGAACACCATCGACAGCTCCGAGGACGGGAACATCAGGATGGCCAGGGGAATCCAGGCCACCGCCGGGATCGGCCGCAGCACTTCCAGGGGCGGCAGCAGGCTGTACTCGGCCCAGCGCGAACGGCCGATGGCCAGGCCCAGCAGCACGCCGACGATGGCGGCGGCCAGGTAGCCGGCGAACACCCGCGCCAGGCTGCTGGAAAGGTGCGGCAGCAGCTTGCTGGAATGCACCAGCTGCCAGGCGGCCTCCAGCACCGCGCCGGGGGTGGGCACGTAGCTGAAGGTGATCAGCCCCAGGTCCAGCCGCGCCGTGGCCGCCAGCTGCCAGAACAGCAGGCAGGCGGCCAGGGAGGCGAGGCGCAGGGGCCAGCGAAAGAGGGATGTCATGGGCTTCTCCTGCAGGTTGGCGCCAAGCGGAGCGCGGCCCAACAGGGCCTCGCTCGGCATGGGTGCGTTGGGCTTCGCTGCGCTCAGCACCGCCCTACGTATTCAGCGGCTGGCCAGGGCCTGCTTCTGGTTGGCACGGGTGAAGTCCAGCGCGGTGCCGCCATTGGCCTGGGCGTAGCGCTCGGCCTGGTCCTTGAGCAGGAAGGCGGACAGCTCGCCCTTGTCGTTGCGCACGAACCAGGCCTGGTTGGCCAGCAGCTTGATGCCGCTGTCGGTGGCCTGGGCGTAGATGGCGCGGATATCCTTGCCCTCCTGCTCCAGCTGCGCCAAGGCGGCCAGGGCCGCTTCCGGGGAGGCGTAGTGGCGCACCTTGTCTTCGCCGCGCACCCAGATCTGCGCCAGGCGCTTGAAGTCGGTGATCGGCTTACCGGTGGCGGCGTCCTTGGCCACCAACGGCAGCGGGGCGTAGTTCTTCAGCGCCTTGTCGTAGTCCTGCCCGGCGTCCTTGAAGGCCGCTCGGATGAAGCGGTCATCGATGAAGGTGCCGGTGTCCAGGCCGCGGTCGGTCTTCTTCAGCAGCTTGAGGGTGTCGATGGAGGTGGCCACCGCCTGGCGGTATTCCGGCTTCCAGGTGAGGTCGCGGGTCTGCAGGCCGAGGGGGCCGTGGAACAGGTAGTTCACCTCGGCCTCGATGCCGGTGACCTTCTCGATCAGCTCGCTGTACTTCTCCGGCTCGGCGGCGAACAGGCGGTCGGCCTCCAGGCTGGCGCGCAGGTAGGCGGTGACCACTTCCGGGTACTTCTCGGCATAGGCGGCATCCACCAGCGCACCGTGGAAGGTCGGCGCCTCGGCCTGGGAGCCGTCGTAGATCTTCCGCGCGAAGCCACGGTTGGGGAACAGCTCGGCGAAGGGCACGAAGTCGGCGTGGGCCTCGATGCGGTTGCTGCGCAGGGCGGAGCCGGCGATCTCCGGCGGCTGGGCGATGATGCGCACGTCCTTCTCCGGGTCCCAGCCCTGTGCGGCGATGGCGCGCAGCAGCATGCCGTGGGCGGTGGAGGCGAAGGGCACGGAGATGGTCTTGCCCTTGAGCTCGGCGATGGACTGCACGCTGGATGAGGCCGGCACCACGATGCCGTTGCCGCTGCCCCGGGTGCTGCCCGAGAGCACGCTGATGAACAGGCTGCGCTTGCCGGCGTCGAGGTGGGCGACGCCGTTGAAGGAGCCGGGGAAGTCGGCCATGGCGCCGAAATCCAGCTTGCCGGCGACCATCTCGTTGGTCAGCGGCGCGCCGCTGGTGAAGTTCTTCCACTCCACCTCGTAATGGGCGTCCTTGTACGTGCCGTCATGGGGCAGGTACTTCTCCAGCAGGCCCAGCTCGCGGATCAGCAAGCCGCCGGTGGCGCAGTTGATGGTGGTGTCCTGGGTGCCGATGGCGATGCGGATGGTCTCGGCGGAGGCGGACGCGGTGGTAACGGCCAGCGCGAGGCCGGCGATGGTTGCACGTAGGCTCATGGTTCCCCTCGAATCATTGGTCGGGTTGTCGTCTCCGCCACATCGTCGGTGGTGGGAAACGAGGGGTCTTGCAGGCAAGGCGTCCGGCGGCGGGCCGGATGGCGGTCGTTGTATTTTTTTGGCGGGCGGAACCGGTCAACGCAGCAGGTAGGGGATCTCCACCTTCACCGCGCCGGTCGGGCAATCCTTCTCGCAGGGCATGCAGTACCAGCACTCGTCGAAGGCCATGTAGGCCTTCTGGGTCGCCGGGTTGATGGCCAGCAGGTCCATCGGGCAGACCTCGACGCACACGGTGCAGCCCTTGTGGGCGATGCACTTGTCTTCGTCGACCGTCACCGGCGCGCTGCTGCGGAAGAAGATTTCCTGGGGTTGAAAGGCCATGTCACGGGTCCTTGGAGCCTTGGGGCTCTCTGTGTTCTTGGGATGTAGGGTGGGCTTCAGCCCACCGGGAAAACCCTGCGTAGCACCATTGGTGGGCTGAAGCCCACCCTACGGTTCCATGCCTCGTCAGGCGGCTTCGGTCTTCACCCGCAGGCGGTCGTAGGCGCTTTGTTCTTCCGCATCCAAGGCGATCAGGTAGGGCTCCACCGGCTTCTTGAAGCTGGTCATGGCGCCGTCATCGCCCTTCTTCAGGTGGCAATGGCAGAACCACTCGGCGTCGTTGCGCTCGGGGTGGTCGACGCGGTGGTGGTAGAGGCCCCAGCGGCTTTCCTCGCGGAACAGCGAGGCGCGGGCGGCCATCTCGGCGCAATCGCGGATCACGCTGACTTCCATGGCACGCATCAGCTCGTGGGGGTTGTTGGCCTTCATCTGCCCGAGGTCGCGTTCGATCTCGGCGAAGCGGGTCAGGCCGATCTCCATCTTCCTGGTCACCTTGGGCGGCTGCAGGTAGTCGTTGACCATGCGCCGCAGCTTGTACTCCACCTGGGCCGGCGGCAGGCCGTGCTCGCGGTTCAGCGGTGCGTAGACCCGCTCGCGCTCGCGCTCCACCTGGGCCGGGTCGACGGCGGCGAAGTCACGACCGGCCACGTAGTCGGCGGCGTTGATGCCGGCGAACCAGCCGTAGGTGAAGGCGCCGAGCATGTAGTTGTGCGGCACGGCGGCCATGTCGCCGGCGGCGTAGAGGCCCTTCACCGAGGTCTCGGCCTTCTCGTTGACCCACACGCCCGAGGCGGAGTGGCCGGAGCAGAAGCCGATCTCGGAGATGTGCATCTCCACCATCTGCTGGCGGTAGTCGGTGCCCCGGCCGGCGTGGAACTGGCCACGGCTGGGGCGCTCGTTGCTGTGGAGGATCTCCTCGATGGTCTGGATGGTTTCCTCGGCCAGGTGGTCCAGCTTGAGGAACACCGGGCCGTTGCCGCCTTCGAGCTCCTGGTGGAACTCCCACATCATCTGGCCGCTCCAGTAGTCGCACTCGATGAAGCGTTCACCCTTGTTGTTGGCCGTGTAGCCGCCCAGGGGGCCGGTGACGTAGGCACAGGCGGGGCCGTTGTAGTCCTTGATCAGTGGGTTGATCTGGAAGCACTCGAGGTTCGCCAGTTCCGCCCCGGCGTGGTAGGCCATGGCGTAGCCGTCGCCGGCGTTGGTGGGGTTCTCGTAGGTGCCCATCAGGTAGCCCGAGGACGGCAGGCCCAGGCGCCCGGCGGCGCCGCAGGCGAGGATCACCGCCTTGGCGCGGATCACCTGGAAGTCGCCGCTGCGGCAGTCGAAGCCGAGCACGCCGCAGGCGGCACCCGCCTCGTCCAGCAGCACGCGGGTGGTGACCAGGCGGTTGGTGATGTTCACCCGCGCACGCTTGAGCTGGCGGTAGAGCACCTTCTTGATGTCGTGGCCCTCGGGCATCGGCAGCACGTAGGCGCCCATGTGGTGGACCTTCTTCACCGCGTAGTCGCCGGTCTCGTCCTTCTCGAACTTCACCCCCCAGCGGTCCAGCTGCTCGATGGTCGCGAAGCTGTGGGTGGCGTAGGCGTAGACGGCGGCCTGGTTGACGATGCCGTCGTTGGCCACGGTGATTTCCTTGGTGTACTGCTCGGGCGTCGCATGGCCGGGGATGATGGCGTTGTTCAGGCCGTCCATGCCCATGCTGATGGCGCCGCTGCGCTTGACGTTGGCCTTGTCCACCAGCAGCACGCGCAGCTCGCGGTTCTTCTCCTTGGCCTTGATCGCGGCCATGGGGCCGGCGGTGCCGCCGCCGATGACGACGATGTCGTATTCCTGCTCCAGGGTGTTCATGCCTGTGCTCCCTTCTGGCGGTCGATGCGCAGGCGGTACTGGAAGGCATCGCCGCGGTAGTAGAGGTGTTCGAAGTCCAGCGGCGCGCCGTCGGCGGTGTGGGTCAGGCGCTCGATGCGCATGATCGGCGAGCCCTCCTCCACGTCCAGGGCCTGGGTCAGGTCGCTGTCGGCGAGCACGGCGTCGATGGCCAGGTCGGCGTGGCCCAGGGGGATGCCGCAGTCGTTCTCGAGGATGAGGAAGATGTCGCGGGTGACCAGGTCGGCCTTCTCCAGCTTCTCGCCCACCGCCAGGGGCAGCCAGGTGAGTTCCAGGGACACCGGCTCGCGGTTGATCAGGCGCACGCGCTTGATCTCGATCACCGGGCTGCCCTCCTCCACCTGCAGCCGCTCGGCCACCAGCGCGCTGGCCGACACCTGCTTGAAGCTGCGCAGGCGGTTGAGCACCTCGTAGCCCATCTGGGTCATGGACTCGGCCAGGCCCTGCAGGGTGGAGACGTTCTGGAAGGCCTTGGGCTTGGCGACGAAGGTGCCCTTGCCGTGGATCTTGAAGATCAGCCCTTCCTTCTGCAGGTCGCCCAGCGCCTGGCGCACGGTGATGCGGCTGACGTCGAAGGCCTTGCCCAGCTCGCTTTCCGAGGGCATGCGGCTGTGGGGTGGATAGGTGCCATCGAGGATGCGCCCGCGCAGCAGCTCCTTGAGCTGGCTGTAGAGGGGCACCGGGGAAAGGGGAAGCAGTTCGGCCATGTCGTTCGCTCGCGATCCTGACTTGTTATAACAAGTTATGGCGCGAGGATAGCGAGCATAAGGACCGCAGCGGAAATACCGTTATCGAATAAGAATAGAAGCCGGCACGAACGGATTTTGTAGGGGCGACTTCAGTCGCCAAGCAGGCCGAAGGCCTGCCCTGCCTGGCTCCCAAGGGGCGGCTGTGCCGCCCTGGGCGAATGAATTCGCCCGAGCCTCGTCAGAGGCTATCCAGCGCCTGCACGAAGTCGGCGACGATGTCCGCCGCATCCTCGATGCCCACCGACACGCGGATGGTGCCGTCGTGGATGTCCAGCTCGGCCAGGGCGTCCTGGGAGAGGGCGCGGTGGCTGGTCTTGCCGGGGTGGGTGATGCTGCTGGCGACGCCGGCCAGGGACGGCGCGAAGGCGGTGTTGCGCAGGGCGCGGATCAGGCCGTCCACCTCCGCCAGACCGCCCTTGAGGGTGAAGGCGAGCATGCCCGAGGCACCTTTGGGGAACAGCCGGCGGGCCAGTTCGAAGTCCGGGTGCGAGGGCAGGCCCGGGTAGAACACCCGCGCCACCTTGGGGTGGGCCTCCAGCGCTTCGGCCAGGGCCTGGGCGTTGGCCGAGTGGGCCTGCATGCGCAGGGCCAGGGTCTTGGCGCCACGGAAGGTCAGCCAGGCCTCGAAGGGGCTGGCGCTGCCGCCGGCGTTGATCTGGAAGCGCCGCGCCTGGGCGACCCATTCGGCGTCGCCGACGAGGATGCCGCCCGTGGCGTCGCTGTGGCCGTTGAGGTACTTGGTGGTGCTGTGCAGCACCAGGTCGGCGCCGGCGGCCAGGGGGTTGTAGAGCGCCGGCGAGAGGAAGGTATTGTCCACCAGCAGCTTCAGCCCGCGCGCCTTGGCCAGCCTGGCCAGGGCGGGGATGTCGCTGACCCGCACCAGCGGGTTGGACGCGGTCTCGGTATAGATGATCCGCGTCGCCGGGGTGATGGCCGCTTCCACCGCCGCCAGGTCGTTGATCTCCACCAGGGTGGCGCTGATGCCGAAGCGCGCCAGCTCCTTCTCGATCAGGCTCTGGGTGGTGCCGTACAGCTCGCGGCTGGCGATCAGGTGGTCACCGGCACTCAACCGGCCCAGCAGCGCGGCGCTCACCGCGGCCATGCCGGAGGCTGAGAACAGCGCCGCCTCGCCGCCTTCCAGGTCCCGCACCAGGTGCTCCAGGGCCGCCTGGTTGGGGTTGGCGATGCGCGTGTACATGTA
This sequence comes from Aquipseudomonas alcaligenes MRY13-0052, assembly GCA_000474255.1. Classification (GTDB taxonomy): domain Bacteria; phylum Pseudomonadota; class Gammaproteobacteria; order Pseudomonadales; family Pseudomonadaceae; genus Metapseudomonas; species Metapseudomonas solani. The sequence continues at coordinate 4,892 of BATO01000002.1, read as the reverse complement.
GTTGTCGGGATTGCCGGCGAGGAAGTCGTCCACCTGCTCCAGGTTGTCGTAGACGAACACCGAGGATTCGTAGATCGGCAGGCTCTTGGGCCGGGTGACCATCTTGCGGTCGACGTCGTTGCCGCTGTGCACCGCGCGGGTGGAAAGGCCGGGTTTGGATTCGGGCATGGGTGCCTCCGAGGAGTCGTGCGGATGTAGGGGCGAATTCATTCGCCAAGGACCGCGCAGCGGTCCCAGGCCTTGCAGGGCGCGCCTGCGGCACGCATTCGCGGATGAATCCGCTCCCACAGGCCTGTCGCCCACCACAAAAAAGAACGCCGACGATAGTCGAGACTCGTCGGCGTGAGGAGAGGCGTGGGCACAGGCGGTGCCCACACCATCGTGGCTCTGGGGTCGATCAGAAGGCCGGGACTACCGCGCCGGAGTACTTCTTCTCGATGAAGGCTTTGACTTCCGGGCTGGTCAGCGCGGCGGAGAGTTTCTGGATGGCGTCGCTGTCCTTGTTGTCCGGGCGGGCGACCAGGTAGTTCACGTAGGGCGAGGTGCGGTCTTCCAGCACCAGCGCGTCCTTGGACGGGTTGAGCTTGGCTTCCAGCGCGTAGTTGGTGTTGATCAGGGCCAGGTCGACCTGGTCCAGCACGCGCGGCAGCAGGGCCGCTTCCAGTTCCTTGAACTTGAAGTTGTGCGGGTTCTCGGCGATGTCCTTCGGGGTCGCCAGGGCGTTGCTCGGGTCCTTGAGTTTCAGCAGGCCGGATTTCTGCAGCAGGAGCAGGGCACGGCCGCTGTTGCTGCCTTCGTTGGGGATGGCGATGGTGGCGCCGTCCGGCAGTTCCTTCAGGGATTTGTACTTGCTGGAGTAACCGCCGAAGGGCTCGACGTGCACGCCCTTGACGATAACCAGGTGGGTGCCCTTGCCGCTGTTGAAGTTGTCCAGGTAGGGCTTGGTCTGGAAGTAATTGGCGTCCAGGTGCTTCTGGTCCACCTGCAGGTTGGGCTGCACGTAATCGGTGAAGACCTTCACTTCCAGATCCACGCCTTCCTTCGCCAGCTGCGGCTTGATCAGTTCGAGGATCTCGGCATGGGGCACCGGGGTGGCGGCGACGGTGAGTTTCTCGGCGGCGCTGGCCAGGGAGGCGGAAAGGGCGGCGGCCAGGGCGGTGAGGAGCAGGGTCTTCTTCATGGTGGTCCTTGGTGTTGGCAGGCTCCGGCTGGATCATCAGCCGCGAGCGATGTGTCGGTTTCCCGGTCTGGGTGTAGCCGGGTTGGAAGCGACACTACGGTGAATTCTTATAACCAACAAATACCGTTTTATTATTCTCATATTCCATAAAAAAAGGTCTCACCAGAGCCAGCCGGTCGCCTGCGCACGCACTGGATGTCGCCTCTGAGAATTGCTCTCAAAGCCGTCGCTCACTAGAGTGTTGCCCCATCCCCCGTAACACGAAGTCCCGCCATGATCGCCGCCGCCCTCGCCCGCTTCCCCCGCCTCGAACTGGTCACCGCGCCCACCCCGCTGGAGAAGCTCGAACACCTCTCGCGCCGGGTCGGCCGCGACATCTGGGTCAAGCGCGACGACATCACCCCCTTCGCCCTCGGCGGCAACAAGGTGCGCAAGCTCGAATACCTGGCCCAGGATGCGTTGGCCCAGGGCGCGGACGTGCTGGTCACCGCCGGTGCCATCCAGTCCAACCATGTGCGCCAGACCGCCGCCCTCGCCGCGCGCCTGGGCCTGGGCTGCGTGGCCCTGCTGGAAAACCCCATCGGCACCGCCGACCGCAACTACCTGGAGAACGGCAACCGCCTGCTGCTGGACCTGTTCGGCACCGAGGTGCAGCTGGTGCCCAACCTCGACACCGCCGACCAGTTGCTGGCCGAGGCCGCCGAGCGCCTGCGCGCCGCTGGCCGCACCCCCTACGTGGTGCCCATCGGCGGCTCCAACGTCCTGGGCGCCCTGGGTTATGTACGCGCCGGCCTGGAGCTGGCCGAGCAGATCAAGGCGAGCGGCCTGCTGGGCGCCGCCGTGGTGCTGGCCTCCGGCAGCGCCGGCACCCACGCCGGCCTCGCCCTGGCCCTGGAACACGCCCTGCCCGGCACCCGGGTGGTGGGCGTCACGGTGTCGCGCCCCGATGCCACCCAGCGGCCCAAGGTGGAAGGCCTGCTGCAACGCACCGCCGACCTGCTGGGCGCTCCGCTGCCCGCGGCCCTGCGCGTGGAGCTGTGGGACCAGTACTTCGCCCCGCGCTACGGCGAGCCCAATGCCGGCACCCTCGCCGCCATCCGCCAGGTCGCCTCCAGCGAAGGGCTGCTGCTCGATCCCGTCTACACTGGCAAGGCCTTCGCCGGTCTGCTCGATGGCCTGGAAAACGGCGCCTTCGAGGGCAATGGCCCGGTGATCTTCCTGCACACCGGCGGCTCGCCCGCGCTCTTCGCCTACCACCCCGCACAGGGGGCCGGAGCCTGAGCGCCGCTTATTCCCCGAATGACCGCAAACCAAACTTATTATTATTTTATTGAATAAAGCGACATCCCCAGAATTGCCACACTTTCGCCACCTGTCTCGTGAGGCTCACCCATGAAATTCGCAACCCTGCGTCGTCAATTCCTCATCGGCACCCTGGGCCTGGCCCTCGGCGCCAGCTTCATCGGCAACAGCGCCGTGGCCGGTGAACTGCTGCAACAGATCAAGGACAAGGGCTCGGTCAAGGTCGGCCTGGAAGGCACCTACCCGCCCTTCAACTTCCAGGACGAGAGCGGCAAGCTCACCGGCTTCGAAGTCGAGTTCGCCGAAGCCCTGGCCAAGGAGCTGGGCGTGAAGGTCGACTTCCAGCCGAGCAAGTGGGACGGCATCCTCGCCGCCCTGGAATCCAAGCGCCTGGACCTGGTGATCAACCAGGTGACCATCTCCGACGAGCGCAAGAAGAAGTACGACTTCTCCACCCCCTACACCGTCTCCGGCATCCAGGCACTGGTGCGCAAGGGCAACGAAGACAGCATCAAGAGCGCCGCCGACCTCGCCGGCAAGAAGGTCGGTGTCGGCCTGGGCACCAACTACGAGCAGTGGCTGAAGGAAAACGCGCCGAAGGCCGATATCCGCACCTACGACGACGACCCCACCAAGTTCCAGGACCTCAACGTCGGCCGCATCGACGCCATCCTGGTGGACCGCCTGGCCGCCTTCGAAATGGTCGAGAAGACCGGTGGCCGCCTGGCCGTGGCCGGCGCACCCTTCTCCCGCCAGGAGTCCGGCATCGCCCTGCGCAAGGGTGACCCGGAACTGCTCGCCGCCATCGACAAGGCCATCGCCAAGCTGAAGGCCGACGGCACCCTCAAGGCGATCTCCGAGAAATGGTTCAAGGCTGACGTGACCCAATGATCGAAACCAGCCTGCAACTGGCGCTGGACTCCGCACCCTTCCTTCTCAAGGGTGCGGTCTACACGGTGGTACTGAGCCTCGGCGGCATGTTCTTCGGACTGCTGCTGGGCTTCCTCCTCGCGCTCGCCCGCCTCTACGGCTTCGCCCCCCTGCGCTGGGCCTCGCGCATCTACGTATCGTTCTTCCGCGGCACCCCGCTGCTGGTCCAGCTGTTCATGATCTATTACGGCCTGCCGCAGCTGGGCATCCAGCTCGACCCGCTGCCCGCCGCACTGATCGGCTTCTCGCTGAACATGGCCGCCTACACCTCGGAGATCCTCCGCGCCGCCATCGCCTCCATCGATCGCGGGCAGTGGGAAGCCGCCGCCAGCATCGGCATGAGCCGCAGCCAGGCGCTGGTCCGCGCCATCCTCCCGCAGGCCGCGCGCACCGCCCTGCCACCGCTGGGCAACAGCTTCATCTCCCTGGTCAAGGACACCGCGCTGGCCGCCACCATCCAGGTGCCGGAGCTGTTCCGCCAGGCGCAGCTGATAACCGCGCGCACCTTCGAGATCTTCACCATGTACCTGGCCGCCGCGCTGATCTACTGGGTACTCGCCAGCGTGCTGTCGCACTTCCAGAGCCGCCTCGAAGCGCGGGTCAACCGCCATGAACAGGACACCTGATGATCACCGTCCGTAACCTGACCAAGTCCTTCAAGGAGCAGGTGGTGCTCAAGGGCATCGACCTGACCATCGAGCCGGGCGAGGTGGTGGCCATCATCGGCCCCAGCGGCTCGGGCAAGACCACCCTGCTGCGCTGCCTCAACCTGCTGGAAGAACCCAGCGGCGGCAGCATCCGCGTAGGTGACATCGAGATCGACGCCAGCAAGCCGCTGAAGCCCCAGCAGGCGCTGATCCGCCGGCTGCGCCAGCACGTGGGCTTCGTGTTCCAGAACTTCAACCTGTTCCCCCACCGCACCGCGCTGGAGAACATCACCGAAGGCCCGGTGGTGGTGAAGAAGGAACCCCGCGAGCGCGCCACCGAACGGGCCCGCGCCCTGCTGGCCAAGGTCGGCCTGGCGGGCAAGGAAGACGCCTACCCCAAGCGCCTCTCCGGCGGCCAGCAGCAACGGGTGGCCATCGCCCGCGCCCTGGCCATGGAGCCCGACGTGATCCTCTTCGACGAACCCACCTCCGCCCTCGACCCCGAGCTGGTGGGCGAGGTGCTGGCGACCATCCGCGGCCTGGCCGAGGAGAAGCGCACCATGGTCATCGTCACCCACGAGATGAGCTTCGCCCGCGACGTGGCCAACCGCGCGATCTTCATCGACAAGGGCGTGATCGTCGAACAGGGCGACGCCAAGACCCTGTTCAGCGCCCCGAAGGAAGAACGCACCCGGCAATTCCTCGCCAAGTTCCTGGTGGGGTGATTCTCACCTTCGCAGGCGAAACCCTGTGGGAGCGAATTCATTCGCGATGGAGCGCAACGCGCTCCCGCCTTTTCACGGCACCGTGCTGGCAGGAAAAAGCGGCCCTTC
>BATO01000003.1 GCA_000474255.1 Aquipseudomonas alcaligenes MRY13-0052 | reverse complement strand
CGGTCTGGGTGATGTCCCACTGGGCGATGGCGTCGCTCATGCTCGGGCTGTGCACGGTGGGCACGTCGGTGTGCAGCAGGCCGCCACGGGCCAGCTCGCCGAGGATGCTGAAGATGCCGCCGGCGCGGTGCACGTCTTCCATGTGGTACTTCTGGATGTTCGGCGCCACCTTGCACAGCTGCGGCACCTTGCGCGACAGGCGATCGATGTCGCGCAGGTCGAAGGCGATCTCCGCCTCCTGGGCGGCAGCCAGCAGGTGCAGGATGGTGTTGGTGGAACCGCCCATGGCGATGTCCAGGGTCATGGCGTTCTCGAACGCCTTGAAGCTGGCGACGTTGCGCGGCAGTACGGAATCGTCGCCCTCGCCGTAGTAGCGCTGGCACAGTTCGACGGCCAGGCGGCCGGCGCGCAGGAACAGCTGCTCGCGGTCCGAGTGGGTGGCCAGGGTGGAGCCGTTGCCCGGCAGGCCGAGGCCCAGGGCTTCGACCAGGCAGTTCATCGAGTTGGCGGTGAACATGCCGGAGCAGGAGCCGCAGGTGGGGCAGGCACTGCGCTCGTACTCGGCGACCTTCTCGTCGGAGCAGGAGTCGTCGGCGGCGACCACCATGGCGTCCACCAGGTCCAGGCCGTGGTTGGCGAGCTTGGTCTTGCCGGCTTCCATCGGGCCGCCGGAGACGAACACCACGGGGATGTTCAGGCGCAGGGCGGCCATCAGCATGCCGGGGGTGATCTTGTCGCAGTTGGAGATGCAGACGATGGCGTCGGCGCAGTGGGCGTTGACCATGTATTCCACGGAGTCGGCGATGATTTCGCGGCTCGGCAGGGAATAGAGCATGCCGTCATGGCCCATGGCGATGCCGTCGTCGACCGCGATGGTGTTGAATTCCTTGGCCACGCCACCGTTCTTTTCGATCTCGCGGGCGACCAGTTGGCCCAGGTCCTTCAGGTGCACGTGGCCGGGCACGAACTGGGTGAAGGAGTTGGCGATGGCGATGATCGGCTTCTTGAAGTCTTCGTCCTTCATCCCGGTGGCGCGCCAGAGGGCGCGGGCGCCGGCCATGTTGCGGCCGTGGGTGGAGGTCTTCGAGCGGTAATCAGGCATGTCTTCTGTCCTGCAGGCTGATCAGGTTATAGGTCGTATCGTGAGCGTGGTGGGTGCCGTTGGCAAACGGATGTGGTCGTTGCGTCCGGGGGTGGCGTGAGGGCATCGCGGGATCACCGCGCGCTCGGCCGGGGCTCACTGGCCCGCCTGAGGGTGTGGCAGGGAAGAGGGGATTCTAATCCCAGGTGCGCTCCGGGCGGAAGGCCGGGGGCCGAGCGGTCGGCGCGCACCTGGGTGACCGGGGGTCAGTCGACGCGGAAGTTCAGCTCATCGGCGAAGGGGAAGCCGGCGCCGCTGCCCTTCTCGAAGCGCAGTTCCACTTCCACCGAGGTGGCGCCGGCCGGCACCGTGCCGTAGAGGTTGCGGGCCAGCGGCTGGCCGTTGCGCTCGGCGGCGGTCAGGGCCGGCGTGGCGAAGGCGGTGCCCGTTTCGACGAAGCCGGTTAGGCCCGGCCAGGTGGCGCCGTCCACGGGGCGCGGGTAGCCGCTCTCGGCCTTGTCGGTGATCAGGTTGTAGCGCACGTACTCGCCGCCGTTGAACAGGTAGGCGATGGAGCTGTTGCGCTTGACCGCCGCGTCCAGGCCCAGGGGCCACTGCTGCACGCCGGACCAGGTGGCGCCGGAGACGTCTAGCGGGTAGTTCTTGTCCGCCTTGTCACCGGTGGTCAGGTTGTAGCGGATGTACTGGCTGCCCTTGAAGAAGTACAGCTTGGAGCCGCTGACCTCGAGCACGTCGTCGATGTCGCGGGCGCCGCCGCTGAAGCGTTCCAGGCCGGCCCAGTTGCCGGCGATGGGCTTGGGATAACCGGGGTCGACGCGGTCGCTGGCGATGTCGAAGCGCACGTACTGGGTGCCCTTGAAGAAGTACGCCTTGCCGTTGCCGGCGTTGAAGCCGGCGTCGATATCCCGTGCGCCGCCCTCGAAGCCTTCGAAGCCGATCCAGTTGCCGGCGATGGGCTGTGGATAACCGGCGTCGACCTTGTCGTCGCGGTAGTTGTAGCGGTAGTAGCGGTCGCCGGCGAAGAAGTAGCCGGTGTCGTCGTTCCAGTACACCGAGCTGCGTTTCTCTGCGGTGTGGAAGCGCACCAGCACACGGGCGTCATGGCTGCTGCCGGCGCTGGCGCCGAGCAGGGCGTCGAGCTGGAAGGGCCGGCCGGCGGCCTCCGGCGGCAGCTCGATGCGCTGGGTCAGGGAACCCTTGCCCTGGCCGACGAAGAGCTGGCCCTGGCCGGCGGGCAGTTCGCTGCGGGCGCCGTAGCGCATCACCGTCTGCAGGCCGCCCTTGGTCCAGCCGGCGATGTCCGGGTCGTAGGCCAGGTCGGTGTGGGCCGCACCGTACTCGGCGCCGGGGTTGGCCAGCAGGTTCTGGCCGAAGGCGAAGGTGCGCGCCACGGGGTGCAGGCGCGAGCGGCCGTCCAGGGCCAGGCCCTGGGTGGAGACGCCCAGGTGCTCGAACAGGGTGGGCACCACGTCCACCTGGCGCAGCGGGGTGGCCAGGCGGTTGCGGCCGAGGGCGGGAATGCCGGCGCCGCTGAGCACCACCGCCACCTTGCGGTGTTCGGGGCGGTTGGCGCCGTGGCCGGTGCTGCTGCCGCCGTGGTCGGTGCTGACCACGATCAGCCAGTTCTCCTGGGCGTAGGTGGGGCGCGACTTGATCGCCTGCAGCAGGCGGCCGAGGGCGGCGTCGGCCTGGCCCATGGCCTGGACGTATTGCGGGGTGTCGGAGTGGAAGCCGTGGCTGTGACCGGCTTCGTCGACGCCGTAGTAGTAGGCGCTGAGCACGTCGAGGTCGGCGCGGTTGCGCAGCCAGTCCTCGGCCTGGGCGATCAGCACCGGGTCATTGGCTTCGGGGCCGTCGAACTTGAGGTCGGCCCGGGGCTTCATCTGCGCGTAGAGCGGCGACCAGTTGTAGGCATAGGCGGTCACCAGCTGGGGCTTGCGCTGTTCCAGCAGGGTGAGGAAGTGCGGGTACTGGGCGTAGTTCTGCCCGGTGAAGTTGTTGTCGCGCACGCCGTGCTTGTCGCGCTCGACGCCCATGAACAGGGTCGACCAGCCTGGGCCGCTCATGGAGGTGTCCGGCGACCAGCCACCGTCGGTGTAGACGCCGCTGGCGATCAGTTGCTCGAGGTTGACCATGTTGCCGGCGGGAATGGCATCGGCCTTGAAGCCGTCGATACCGAAGAACAGCACCTTGTTGGTGCCGGCCTGGGCCTGCAAGGCGAGCAGCGAGGCGGTAGCGAGGGCCAGCAGGCGCCCCGCGCGTTTCATTGTTGTCATGACGCATCCTTGATTGTTGTGGTTGCAGCGATGCGATGCAGACGACGGGCTTGCCTCGCGGTGGTCTATACCAGCGTGGCCGAGTTGCGGGGGAATGACAGCGGGTCGGGAGGGGATGAAGTTTTGGTGAAAGGTTTGCGGCAGGCGGATGACGGGCGCCCCGGCACCAGGGCCGGGGCGCCGTCCGGTCAGAAGCGGTAGGCCAGGCCCAGGGTCAGCTTCTGCGCGCTCATTTCGACGCGGTTGCGTACGCCGATGGCCTGGAAGGGCTCCATGTCCATGGCCTGGTACGAGGTGTCGCCGTAGTCGACGTACTGGTACTCGGCACGGGCCAGCAGGTTGTTGCCCAGGTTGCTCTCGACGCCGAAGCCGGCGGTCCAGCCCATCAGGTTCTCGCTGTCGGTCTGCTTGCGGGGCAGGGCAGCACCGTTGCAGACGGTGTTGTCGGCCGGGCAGTAGGTGCTGCTGGAGAGGCGGGTGGCGGCCAGGCCAGCGGCGCCATAGACCAGCACGTCCGGGGTCACCAGGTAGCCCAGGCGGCCGCGCAGGCTGGCGTCCCAGTCGGTCTTCAGGCTGACATGGGAGCTGGAGGGACGGCCGAAGCCGGCGAAGCTGTCGGTGCTGTCGATGAAGTTCTTGCCGGACTGGTTGTCCGCATAGCCGACAGCCAGTTCGACACCGGCGATGACCTTGTCGTCGATGGCCCAGTTGTAGCCACCGTAGAGGCCGACGTAGCCGTTGTCGTCGCGGTTGGTGTCATGGGCGCTGTAGCCAGCGGCCGTGGGGGTGGCGCCGATGTTGGGCAGGGTGAACGCGGTCTGCTGCCACTCGCTCTTCTGCTCGCGGGTGCCCAGGGCCAGGCCGGCGTAGAAGCCTTCCCAGGTGGGATTTTCCGCAGCCACGGTGGCGGTGGTGTTCAGGCCCATCAGGGCCAGGGCGATCAGACTCGGTACGGATACAGCGCGCATCATTACTCCTAAAGGGGCTCGCAAGACTGCCGCGTCGCGGGCTTTTTAGTGGGTTATGCGCCCGCGACGGCTTTGCCTGATGGCAAAAGGCCGGCAATTCTAGAGATCGTCGAGGAGGTTGGATACGGGATCGTGAAGGCGCGCGAGGCCGGGCGATGCGCGGTGCATTCCGGCCTGCGGCGTACCCCTCCCGAGCGGGAGGGGCGAGGGCCGTCAGCTGTTGGGCAGCAGGCGGCAGGTGATGCTCTTGATGTAGCGGGTTTCCGGGATGGCCGGGTGCACCGGGTGGTCCGGGCCCTGGCCGCCGCGTTCCAGCAGCTGGATGTTGCGGTCCAGGTGGCGGGCGCTGCCGAGCAGGATGTTCTGCAGGTCGTCCTCGGGCAGGTGCATGGAGCAGGAGGCGCTGACCAGGATGCCGTCCTTGTTGAGCAGGCGCATGGCCTGTTCGTTGAGGCGGCGGTAGGCGGCTTCGCCGTTCTTCAGGTCCTTCTTGCGCTTGATGAAGGCGGGCGGGTCGGCCACCACCACGTCGAAGCGCTCCTCGGAGGCTTTCAGTTCCTTGAGGGCTTCGAAGACGTCGCCTTCGACGCAGGTGACCTGTTCGGCCACGCCGTTGAGGGTGGCGTTGCGCTCGACGCCGTCGAGGGCGAAGCCGCTGGCATCGACGCAGAACACTTCACTGGCGCCGAAGGCCGCGGCCTGCACGCCCCAGCCGCCGATGTAGCTGAACAGGTCGAGCACGCGCTTGCCCTTGACGTAGGGCGCCAGGCGCGCGCGGTTCATGCGGTGGTCGTAGAACCAGCCGGTCTTCTGGCCTTCCAGTACCGGGGCTTCGAACTTCACGCCGTTCTCTTCCAGGGCGACCCACTCGGGCACCACGCCGAAGGCGGTGTCCACGTAGCGCTCCAGGCCTTCGGCGTCACGGGCGGCGGAGTCGTTCTTCCACAGCACGCCACGGGGCTTGAGCACCTGCACCAGGGCTTCGAGCACGGCGTCCTTGTTGCGCTCCATGGCGGCGGAGGCCAGTTGCACCACGATATGGTCGCCGAAACGGTCCACCACCAGGCCCGGAAGCAGGTCGGAGTCGCCGTAGACCAGGCGGTAGTAGGGCTTGTCGAACAGGCGCTCGCGCAGGCTCAGGGCCACGTTGATGCGGTGCACCAGCAGCGACTTGTCGAGGCTGTGCTTGACGTCGCGGGACACCAGGCGCGCGCAGATGAGGTTGTTCGGGCTCAGCGCGACCACGCCCAGGGCCTTGCCGCCAGCGGCTTCGAGGATGGCCTGGTCGCCGGGCTGGAAGGCGTTCAGCGGAGTGGCGACCACGTCGATCTCGTTGCTGTAGACCCACAGGTGGCCGGCGCGCAGGCGTCGATCGGCGTTGGCTTTGAGGCGCAGGCTGGGCAGGGACATGGGTCGCTCTCCGGAAAAAAGAGCGGGATTATAACCGAAGGCGCCCGCCGAACCTGCTACCGGCGGGCGTTCTCCGCACCACCCGCGAGTGCTTTTCCCGGTGCTGGCACAGCAGTGCCGACGCAGTCGCGAATCGGTCGCTTTCCGAGCCGACCGTTAGGCGAAAGTTCAGCTAAAACGCTGGCCAGTTCGCCGCTGCCTGGGGTTAGACTGTCAGCCTTATTTTCCGTCCCAGTCTCGCTGTCATGGCCCAAGAACTCTCTGCTGAACAGATCCGTCATTTCCTCCAGGGCATCAGCGTGCCGCCCCAGCCGCAGATCATGGTCGACCTGCAGATGGAGCAGGTCATGCCCAGCCCTGACCTGCGCACCATCGCCAAGCTCATCAGCCAGGACCCGGGCCTGTCGGGCGCGCTGCTGAAGATCGTCAACTCGCCGTTCTACGGGCTGACCAACCGCATCGCCTCGATCCAGCAGGCGGTCAACCTGCTGGGCTGCAACACGGTGATCAACCTGATCAACGCGCAGTCGATCAAGGGCGAGATGACCGACGAGACCATCGTCACCCTGAACCGCTTCTGGGACACCGCCCAGGACGTGGCCATGACCTGCCTGACCCTGGCCAAGCGCATCGGCCACCAGCAGGCCGACGAGGCCTATGCGCTGGGGTTGTTCCACAACTGCGGCATCCCGCTGATGCTCAAGCGCTTCCCCGACTACATGACGGTGCTGGAGGAGGCCTATGCCAGCGCCAGCGTCGAGCGCCGCATCGTCGACACCGAGAACCGCCTGCTCAACACCAATCATGCGGTGGTGGGCTACTTCACCGCGCGCTCCTGGCGCCTGCCGGAGCACCTCTGCGAGGCCATCGCCAACCACCACAACGCGCTGTCGATCTTCAGCGACGACTCCGGCCGCGATGCGCCGTTGAAGACGCTGCTGGCGATCCTGAAGATGGCCGAGCACGTCTGCGCCTCGCACCTGGTGCTGGGCAACCAGGCCGACGACCACGAGTGGAACAGCATCCGCGCGCTGGTGCTCGACTATGTCGGTCTGTCGGAGTACGACTTCGAGAACCTCAAGGAAAGCATCCGCGAACTGGGCGCCCACTGATCGCCCGCAGCGCTTCACGCCGAGACACCCATGCCTGAATTACCTGAAGTTGAAACCACGCGGCGGGGCATCGCGCCCTACCTCGAAGGCCAGCGCGTGAGCCGTGTGGTGGTGCGTGAGCGCCGCCTGCGCTGGCCCATCCCCGAAGACCTCGACGTGCGCCTCTCCGGCCAGCGTTTCGTGGTCGTCGAACGCCGCGCCAAGTACCTGCTGCTGCAGGCCGAGGCGGGCACGCTGATCAGCCACCTGGGGATGTCCGGCAACCTGCGCCTGGTGGAGACGGGTACGGCGGCGGCCAAGCACGAGCATGTGGATATCGAGCTGGAGTCGGGCCTTTCGCTGCGCTACACCGACCCGCGCCGCTTCGGTGCCATGCTCTGGAGCCAGGACCCGCACAACCATGAATTGCTGCGCAACCTGGGCCCCGAGCCGCTGACCGGGCTGTTCGATGGCGAGCGCCTGTACCAGCTGTCCCGCGGGCGCAGCATGGCGGTGAAGCCCTTCATCATGGATAACGCCGTGGTGGTGGGCGTGGGCAACATCTACGCCACCGAGGCGCTGTTCGCTGCCGGCATCGACCCGCGCCGCGAGGCGGGCACGGTGTCGCGGGCGCGCTACCTGAAGCTCGCCGAGGAGATCAAGCGCATCCTCGCCCACGCCATCGAGCGTGGCGGCACCACCCTGCGCGACTTCGTCGGCGGCGACGGCCAGCCGGGCTACTTCCAGCAGGAGCTGTTCGCCTATGGGCGCGGCGGCGAGTTCTGCAAGACCTGTGGCTCCACCCTGCGCGAGGTGAAGCTGGGGCAGCGGGCCAGCGTCTACTGCCCGCGCTGCCAGCGCTAGGCCGGCGAGGCCCTGTCGGCCTGCGGTCGCGAACGTCGAGAAATGCCGAGAACAATAAGAAGAGGTGAAGGATGTCCGGCAACTACCTGCCCCGCAACGCGGTTGCGGAGGCGATCGGCCATGGGGTCTTCCGGCTCATGGGCTGGCGCATCGAGGGGCAGCTGCCGCCCCTCGACAAGTTCGTGGTGATCGGCGCCCACCACACCTCCAACTGGGATTTCGTGCTGTTCATCGCCGCCAAGTTCATCCTCCGCCTGAATGCCCGCTGGTTCGGCAAGCACAGCATCTTCCGCTGGCCCTTCGCCGGGCTGATGCGGCGCTGGGGCGGCATTCCCATCCAGCGCCACCTCACGCTCAACCAGGTGGAGCAGGCCGTGCAGGCCTTCGCCGAGAACCGTGAATTCATCCTGGTGCTGTCGCCGGAGGGCACGCGCAAGCGGGTGGAGCGCTGGAAGATGGGCTTCTATCACATCGCCCGGGGCGCGGGCGTTCCGGTGGTGCCGGCGGCGCTGGATTACCGCAATCGGCGCATCGTCATCGGCGAGCCGTTCCACACCACCGGCGATGCCGAGGCCGACCTGCGCCGGCTGCTGGCGTTCTACCTGCCGTACGAGCCGAAAAAACCCGACTACGCTTTTAACGGCGATTGAAGGCCGTCACGCTGAAAAGCGCACGAGCACTGTTATAGTTAGCCGCATTACTCCTCTAATAGCCGAAGGATTGCATCATGAACCTGTTCCGCACTTCCGCTGCTGTCTTGGCGCTGACCTCTGGCCTCATGGCGCTGCCGACGCAGGCTGAGGTTGTGCAGCAGAACACCAGTGGCGACCCGATGTACACCGCCGACGCGCCGCCTGCGTACTCCATGGTCGGCGACCTGCTGATCGCCCGCCCGCTGCTGATCGGCGCCACCGTCGTCGGTGCCGGCCTGTTCGTGGTGAGCCTGCCCTTCAGCGCCCTGGGCGGCAATGTCGGCGCCGCCGGCAAGGCCCTGGTGGTCGATCCGGGCAAAGAAGCCTTCGTGCGTTGCCTGGGCTGCACCACCAGCGGTTACCAGAAAGACTGATCGCGCTATTCTCGGCTCCTCGAGCCGGAAACGGCCCCTTGCCCAGTGATGAGCAAGGGGCCGTTTGCATTTGGGGCGCCCTTTTTGGTGCCCGCCAGGGAAGGGGGATGACGTGAAAGGCTTTCCATTGATCGCGCTGGTGGCGCTGGCGGCGGCCGGGTTGGCTGGGAGCTTCTGGATGAGCGCGGGCTGGTTGCAGCTCTGCGCGGGGCTGGCGCTGTTCCTCTTTGGCATGCAGTGCCTGGAGGAAGGGCTGCGCGACCTGGCCGGCGGCAAGCTGGAGCAACTGCTGGGGCGCAGCACCGCGACGCCGTTCAAGGGCCTGATGTTCGGTGTGTGCGGCACTCTGCTGCTGCAATCCAGCACCCTGGTGTCCCTGCTCACCATCGCCTTCATCAGCACCGGGCTGATCCAGCTGGCCGGTGGCATCGCCATTCTGTTCGGCGCCAACCTGGGCGCCACCAGCGGTATCTGGCTGTTGGCCATGGCCGGGCAGAACCTCAGCCTCTCGCCTTTGGCCCTGCCGCTGCTGGTGTTCGGCGTGCTCGCCGGCTTCGTCGGTCCGCGCAGCAAGGCCGCTGGGCGCATCGTGCTGGGCATTGCCTTCGTGTTCCTCGGCATCGACCAGATCAAGGACGGCTTTTCGACCTTTGACGATGGCTTCGACATGACCGGCCTGCAGGTCGATGGCCTGCTCGGCAGCCTGCTGTTCGTGGCGGTGGGGATGTTGGTGACCGTGGTGCTGCAGTCCAGCCACGCTGCCCTGATGCTGACCCTCGCGGCCCTGGCCAGCGGCCAGCTGGAGCTGGGCCAGAGCCTGGCGATCGCCATCGGCTCCAACGTCGGCAGTAGCGTCACTACGGCCTTCGTCGGCTCCCTCGGCGGTAACCGCAGCGGCCAGCGCCTGGCCTTGGCCCATGTGCTGTTCAACGTCGTCACCGGGGTGCTCGCCTTCATCCTGCTCGGGCCCTTGACCTGGCTGGTGCATGCCCTGGCGGAGCCCATGGGCCTGGGCGGCAACCCGCTGATCCAGCTGGCGATGTTCCACACCCTGTTCAACGCCTTTGGCGTGGCGCTGTTCTGGCCCTGGCAGGGGCGCCTGGCGACCCTGCTGGTGCGCTGGCTCCCCGAGCGCAGCGAGCCCCAGGTGCTGATCACCGAGCTGGCGGCCGGGCCGGCGGAACCGGAGCGGGTGCGTGCGCGCTACCTCAGCGAGCGCGCCCTTGATTCCGCCGATGCAGCGGCCAGCGCGGTGGTGCAGGAGCTGCGCCACCTGGGGCGCCTGAGCCTGGAGGTGATCTGCCACGCGCTGTTCCTGCCGGTGGACCTGCTGAGCAAGGACCGCCCCGACGAGGCCGCCTTGCAGGCGCCGCCGGTGCGCCACCACCTGAATGCCGAGGCGCTCTACCAACGCCACATCAAGGGTGTTTACGGCGACCTGCTGAGCTTCATGGGTCGGCTGGAGGTGACGCTGGACGAGGCGCACCAGCAGTTCTGGGTCAACTGCCAGGTGGCGGCGCTGCAACTGGTGGATGCGGTGAAGGATGCCAAGCACCTGCAGAAGAACCTTGGCCACTACCTGGAGGACGGGCCTTCGGCAACGCGGGATGCCTATGTGGAGCTGCGCCGGCACCTGCTGGCGACCCTGCACCAGGTGCGCGAGCTGAGCCGTTCGGAGCTGCCGGACGAAGTCTGGTCGCAGCACCTGCAGTGGCTGGACGAGAAGGCGGCGAACTTCGATGGCGACTTCCGCAACCGCCTGTTCGCGGCCGTGCGCAACGGCCAGCTGGATGGCCTGCAGATGAGCTCGCTGATGAACGACCTGGGCTATGCCAGCCGCATCATCCAGAGCCTGCGCAATGTGCTGATGATCGGCCAGGGCCAGGGGTTGCTGCGGGCAGGGGCGGACGAGGACGAGGGGCTGATCGAGCTGCCCTGAGCCTCGGCGAGGCTCAGTGCTGTTCCTGCAGGGTCTTGGCCAGGCCCACGCCGCGCGGGTCGCTGGCGGCCTCGATGCGGCCGCCGTCCTTGTCCCAGAACAGCACCTGCTGGTTGCCGTAGCCGCGCTCGACCCGCTTCAGGGCGTAGCCACGGGCTTGCAGTGCGGCGATTTCGGCGTCGCTGAAGGTGCTCGGCTCGTGCTCGATGACGTCGGGCAGGTACTGGTGGTGGTAGCGCGGCACCGCCGGCCAACGGGCCACGGGCTGGCCATCGAGGTATTCGAGGATCGACAGCAGCACCATGCTGGGGATGCGGCTGCCGCCCGGGGTGCCGAAGGCGGTGAATTCCTTGGCGCTTTCGATGAAGGTGGGGCTCATGCTCGACAGCGGGCGCTTGCCGGCGGCCACTGCGTTGGCCTGGCTGCCGGCCAGGCCATAGGCGTTGGCGCCGTGGGTGTCGGCGGCGAAGTCGTCCATCTCGTCGTTGAGCAGCACGCCGGTGCCGGGTGCGACGAAGGCGGCGCCGAAGGGCAGGTTCACCGAGAGGGTGGCGGCGACGGCGTTGCCGTCCTTGTCGATCACCGCGAAATGAGTGGTGTGGTCGCCTTCGCGCCAGGCGGGGGCGGGCGGCAGGCTGGCGCTGGGGGTGGCGCGCTGGGGGTCGATGCCGGCGGCCAGGCCCTTCAGGTACTCCGGCGCCAGCAACTGGCTCACCGGGTTGGCGATGAAGTCGGGGTCGCCCAGCAGGCCGCGGTCACGGTAGGCGCGGCGCAGTACTTCCACCACATAGTGGGTGCGCTGCAGTTTGTCGCCCTCGCGCCAGGGCAGCTGCTGCAGCATCGCCAGGCTCTGGGCCAGGGCCACGCCACCGGCGGAGGGCGGCGGTGCGCTGATCAGCTCGCGGCCATCGGCCAGGGGGTAGCGCAGCGGCTGGCGTTCCACCACCCGGTAGCTGTCCAGGTCCTGCTGGGTCCAGATGCCGCCGGCGGCGCGTACGCCCTTGACCAGCTTGTCGGCGGTCTCGCCGGCATAGAAGCCGGCCTTGCCGTAGCGGGCGATGCGTTCCAGGGTGCGCGCCAGGTCGGGCTGGCGCAGCAGGCTGAATTCGTCGGGCACTTCGCCCTTGTCGTCGAGGAAGATGCGCGCGGTTTCGGGGTCGTCGCGCATGGCGGCGATGCGGAAGCCGGCGCGCTCGATGTACACGCGGTCGACCGAGATGCCGTCGCGGGCCAGGCGGATGGCCGGGGCCAGGGAGTCGCCCAGGGGCAGGCGGCCATGGTGCTGGGCCAGGTCCACCAGGGCGGCGGGCAGGCCGGGAATGGCGGCGGCCAGCGGGCCGTTGATGGAGAGCTGAGGCTGCACCTTGCCGTCGCGCAGGTAGAGATCGGGGCGTGCGGCCAGGGGCGCGCGTTCGCGAGCGTCGAGGAACAGGTAGGTGGGTTGCTTGTCGCCGGCCTTGCGCAGGAGGAAGAAGCCGCCGCCACCGAGGCCGGAGCCGTGGGGCTCGGCCACTGCCAGGGCGGCGCTGATGGCCACCGCGGCGTCGAAGGCGTTGCCGCCCATGGCCAGGGTTTCCAGGCCGGCGACCGTAGCCGAGGGTTGCGCGCTGGCTACCGCGGCCTGCTGGGGAGGCGCCGCCCGTAGCGCGACGCTGAACAGCAGCAGCGCCGCGAGCAGGGCGGGGCGCCAGGCCGTGTCACGGAGCTGGCGGCTCATGGCGTCAGGCCTTGCCCGTGAGCTTGAGGTACTTGTCCATCAACTGGTCGCGGGTTTCGACGCGGGCGTCGTCCAGGGGGATGCAGTCCACCGGGCAGACCTGCTGGCACTGCGGCTCGTCGTAGTGGCCGACGCACTCGGTGCACAGGTTCGGGTCGATGATGTAGATCTCTTCGCCCTGGGAGATGGCGCCGTTGGGGCACTCGGGTTCGCAGACGTCGCAGTTGATGCAGTCGTCGGTGATCTTGAGGGACATGGAACAACTCCTACCGTCGCCGTGCGGCGGCGGTGTTCAGCAGACAATGGCGGAATTGTGCCGGAATGGCGCGATCGGCGCACCTTTTGCGCGCGCCGACCGCCGTATTGCGGGGCTCAGCGCTTGAAGCGCTCGGCCAGGGCGTCGGCCACCGCGGGGTGGACGAACTTGGTGATGTCCCCGCCCAGGGCCGCTATTTCGCGCACCAGGGTGGAGGAGATGAAGGAGTACTTTTCCGACGGGGTGAGGAACATGCTCTCCACGTCCGGCGCCAGCTGGCGGTTCATGTTGGCCAGCTGGAACTCGTATTCGAAGTCGGAGACCGCGCGCAGGCCACGAAGGAAGACATTGGCCTTCTGCTCCTTGACGAAATGCGCCAGCAGGGTGGAAAAGCCCACCACCTCGACGTTGGGCAGGTGCTTGGTGACTTCCCGGGCCAGCTCGACGCGCTGCTCCAGGGAGAACAGGGGGTTCTTCTTGGGGCTGGCGGCGACCGCGATGATCACGCTATCGAACAGGCGGGAGGCACGTTCGATCAGATCGCCGTGGCCTTTGGTGATCGGGTCGAAGGTACCCGGATACAACACTCGGTTCATCGCTACGTCCTGGCAGGGGTCCGTAAGGGAATCGGATGGTAGCGCAGCATGCTCCAGCGGCCAAGACGCCGGAGCATGCCGGTTTATCTCGCTCAGGCGCTCTTGAGGCGCTCGGCGAGTGCGCTGGAAAGCTGCGAGGTCAGGCCATAGACCGACAGCTGCGGGTTGGCGCCGATGCTGGTGGGGAACAGCGAGCCGTCGTGGATCGACAGGTTGGCCAACTGATGGTGCCGTCCGAGGCTGTCGGTGACCGCCTGCTTCGGATCCTCGCCCATGGCGCAGCCGCCCATGACGTGGGCGCTGCCGAGGCGTGTGCGGTAGAGCTCCAGCGACAGGCCGTCGATCAGCGTGCGGGCCTCGGCGGCGGTTTTCACGTAGCCGGCGTCCGCGTGCAGCGGCAGCACGGCCTTGGCCCCGGCGGCGAACTGGATCTCGGCCATCACCTGGAAGGCGCGGCGCACGCCATCCCAGGTGTAGTCGGTCATGCGGTAGTCGAGCACCGGGCTGCCGTCGCCGCGCAGCTCCACCGTGCCTTCGGCGCTGTCCGGGTGGAAGCCGTCGCGCAGCAGGGCGAGCATCACGTTGGTGTGGGGCAGTTGCTCCATGCGCAGGGCGTTGTCGATGCCGAAGCGGCCGAGCAGGGTGGCGGTGAGCGCGGGCTGCAGCGGTGGCACTTCGAGCTTGTAGGACATGCGCCCGGTGGTGCCGTCGTCCCATTGGTAATGGTCGGAGTAGATGGACTGCGGCGCGCCGTAGAAGGGGTTGATGACCTGTTCGAACTGCGCGGCGGAGAAATTCACCAGGTGCAGGAAGGTGCGCTTGCCGGCGCGGCCGTGTGGGTCGGGTGCGTCGGAGCGCAGCAGCAGGCCGGGGGTGTTGATGCCGCCGCCGGCCAGCACGTAGTGCCGCGCCTTGACGGTGATGGTGCGGCCGGTGGGCGCCACGCAGCGCTCGTTCATGCCCTGGCATTCGATGCCGGTGACCTTGTCGCCGTCGATCAGCAGGCGGTGGGCGCGGGCGAGGTAGAGCAGTTCGCCGCCCTTCTCGAGGGTGGCGGGGATGGTGGTGACCAGCATCGACTGCTTGGCGTTGGTCGGGCAGCCCATGCCGCAATAGCCGAGGTTCCAGCAGCCCCGCACGTTGCGCGGGATGACCTTCCAGTGCAGGCCGAGCTTCTCGCAGCCGCTGCGCAGCACGTCGTTGTTGGGGTTCGGCGGGATGGCCCAGGGCGCGACGCCGAGACGCTGCTCCATCTTCTCGAACCAGGGCGCCATCTCGGCTGGGCTGTGGCCCTTGACGCCATGTTCCTTGGCCCAGTGTTCCAGGGTCGGGTCGGGGGTGCGGAAGCTGGAGGTCCAGTTGATCAGGGTGGTGCCGCCCACGGCGCGGCCCTGGAGGACGGTCACCGCGCCATCCTTGGTCATGCGGCCGATGCCTTCCTGGTAGAGCGAGGGGTAGGCCTCGGCTTCCTGCATCTTGAAGTCGTTGCTGGTCTTCAGCGGGCCTTCCTCGATGATCAGCACCTTGTAGCCGGCGGCGCTGAGGATTTCGGCGGTGGTGCCGCCGCCCGCACCGGAGCCGACGATGGCGACGTCGGCCTCCAGTGTCAGGTCCTGCTCGAGTCGCGAGCCATTGTGGGTTTTCCAGCCGCGGGCCATGCCTTCGGCGAACAGATCGGGTACGGGCATCAGTCAATCCTCGGTCTCGCCGACAGCGGCCGGTGATGGCCGGCGCCGGGTCGAGTGGTGTTTCTTGTCGTTGTGGGGGCGCGTGGTCAGACGGTCGGCGGACCGGGGTAGCCGCAATGCGCCCAGGCTTCCTGCCTGCTGTACCAGGCCATCATCACCAGCTGCAGCAGGGAGGCGTGCCCCATCTTCAGCAGGCCGATGAAGCTGTTCTGCCAGCGGTGTAGGAAGTTGCTCACGTCCTCGGCGCTGGCGTTTTCCCAGCTGCCCCAGACGCCGGTGAGCGGCCCCCGGGTGATGGGCAGGGCAAGCACGTCGAAGAGCTGCACGGTGAGCTTGAGCATCTCCGGGGACAGCCGATCGAGGGCGTAGTCCAGGCTCTGGATGGTGCCGGCCACGGCTTGCGGCATCTGTTCGGCACTGACCGCGCCATCGAGCATCACCGGGATCAGGGCGCGCAGGAACGGCAGGTCGGAGTCCCGCAGGATCGCCAGGCCGTTGGCCGGGACGCTGGCGGAGCAGCCGGAAAGGGTGGCGGTGACGCCGGCCGTGGCGAGGAAGGCAGAGCCGAACAGGCCGACTTTCAGCAGGCTGCGCCGGGAAAGTCCCGGCGCGTTCAGGGTGGTCTCGGTCATTGTTGTTATGTACCCGTCTAATCCTTAGGGGGGCTTTAGCGCACGAAAAGCTTGTAGACCAGTTTCTGGATCGATTTGCCGTAGGGCGGGTAGATCATCCGGGCGGCGTTGAAGCGCTGCTTGATGAACACGCCCTTGGCCTTGCTGAAGGTGAGGAACCCTTCATGCCCGTGGTAGTGGCCCATGCCCGAGGGGCCGACGCCGCCGAAGGGCATGTCGTCCTGGGCCACGTGCAGCAGGGTGTCGTTGAGGCACACGCCGCCGGAGTGGGTTTCATGCAGAACGCGCTGTTGCTCGCGCTTGTCGTAACCGAAGTAGTAGAGCGCCAGCGGGCGGGGGCGCTGGTTGATGTAGGCGAAGGCCTGGTCGAGGCGCTCGTAGGGGACGATGGGCAGCAGCGGGCCGAAGATCTCGTCCTGCATCAGCTTCATGTCGTCCTTCACGTTGAGCACCACGGTGTGCGGCAGGCGCCGGCCCTGGGCTTCGGGGAACAGCGGGACCAGGCGCGCGCCCTTGGCTTCGGCGTCCTGCAGGTAGCCGTTGAGGCGCTGCACCTGGCGCTCGTTGATGATGGCGGTGTAGTCCGGGTTGTTCTGCAGCTGCGGGTAGAAGGATTTCACCGCAGCGCGATAGGCCTCGACGAAGCCCTCGACGCGGTCCTTGGGCACCAGCACGTAGTCGGGGGCGACACAGGTCTGCCCGGCGTTCATGGTCTTGCCGAAGGCGATGCGCTCGGCGGCGTGGTCCAGGGGCACGTCCTGGGAAACGATGGCCGGCGACTTGCCGCCCAGCTCCAGGGTCACCGGGGTGAGGTTCTCGGCGGCGGCGCGCATCACGTGGCGGCCGATGCTGGTGGCGCCGGTGAACAGCAGGTGGTCGAAGGGCAGCTTGGAGAAGGCGACGCCGACATCGGCCTCGCCCAGGCACACGGCGACCAGGTCCTCGGGGAAGATGCGCGCCATCAGCTCCTTGAACAGCTGGGAGGTGGCGGGGGTGGACTCGCTCATCTTCACCATCACCCGGTTGCCGGCGGCCAGCGCGCCCACCAGGGGGCCGAGGGCGAGGAACAGCGGGTAGTTCCAGGGGACGATGACGCCGACCACGCCCAGGGGCTGGTAGATGACCTTGGCGGAGGCCGGCTGGAAGGCCATGCCGACGGAGCGGCGCGAGGGCTTCATCCAGCGGCGCACGCGGTTCTTGGCGTAATGGATGCCGTGCAGGCTGGGCATGATCTCGGCCAGCAGGGTTTCGTCCGCCGAGCGGTTGCTGAAGTCCTGGCTGATGGCGCGGATCAGCGCGTCCTGCTCGTTGAAGATCAGGTCACGCAGGGATTTGAGCCACTGGATGCGCTGGTCGGCGCTGGGCATCGGATTGTCGCCATAGGCGGCACGTTGGCGGGCGAACAGCTCTTCGAGCTGGTTGATCTGCTGCTGGGCCTGCTGCAGATAAGCTACGTCGGCGACCATGAGCGACACCTCTCTAGTTATTGTTGAGAACCGGTGCTGGATTTTTAGAGTAATTGCTCTAGTGTGTCAAATAGCATGCCGCGACAGGGCCGGCCTGCCTACCAAACGAAAAGTTGGGCTGACCTCCAGACGGCCTGGGCACGGGGCGCGGAGACCACACAAACAGGGCGCGAAACGGCACGCGGAACGCTGCAGGAGTACTGTCTGTTCCGGGACTCTGTGTAGTTTTGTTACCCTCGCCGACTTCCGGCAGCAGTGAGACCGATCCGCGCATGGCCCCACGTATCAAGACCCGCGAGCGAATCGTGCAATCCAGCCTGGAGCTGTTCAACGCCCAAGGGGAGCGCAACGTCACCACCAACCACATCGCCGCGCACCTGGGGATGTCGCCGGGCAACCTCTATTACCACTTCCGCAACAAGCAGGTGATCATCGCCGAGCTGTTCGCCGAGTACGAATCACGGGTCGACGCCTTCCTGCGCCTGCCCCAGGACCGCGCCCTGACGGTGGAGGACAAGACCTTCTACCTGGAGGCGCTGCTGGCGGCGATGTGGCATTACCGCTTCCTGCACCGCGACCTCGAGCACCTGCTGGAGTCCGATGCCGAGCTGGCGGCGCGCTATCGGGTCTTCGCCCAGCGCTGCCTGGGGCATGCCCAGGCCATCTACCGGGGCTTCGTCGAGGTCGGCATCCTGCTGATGAACGACGCGCAGATCGAGGCCCTGGCCCTGAACAGCTGGATCATCATGACTTCCTGGGTGCGCTTCCTCTGCACCACGCGGGGCGACCCGGGCGACCTCAACGAAGAGATGCTGCGCCGTGGCATCTACCAGGTGCTGGCGCTGGAGGGGGGCTATATCGCCGCCGAGGCGCAGGAGGCGGTGGCGGCGCTCTACGAGAAGCTCTACGTACCCCTCGACCTGGTGGTGCAGGGCTAGCGGGCCAGCCCCGCCAGCCACTGCGGGATGCGCCGTTCCAGGTAGTAGTCGGGCGTGCCCGGCGTACCGCCGATGAAGCCGACATGGCCCCCTTTCTCATGCAACTCCAGGCGCGTGCTGGCGGACAGCTCGTGGGCCTCGGGGATGCTGTGGCGGAACACGAAGGGGTCGTCGGCGGCCTGGATCAGCAGCGCCGGCACGCGGATCTCACCGAGGAAGTAGCGGCTGGAGGCGCGGCGATAGTAGTCGTCGGCGTCGGCGTAGCCGTGCAGGGGGGCGGTGATGCGGCCGTCGAAATCCCAGAAGGTGCGCATGCCGTCCAGCGGGCCGAGCTTCTCCAGCACCGAGAGGCGGTCGGCCTGGCCCTGGTGGGCGAACAGACGCTGCTTGTCGCGCACGTAGGCGACCATCTCGCGCATGAAGTGGCGCTGGTAGACCCGCGAGAAACCGGCGCCGATGCGGTCGGCGCACTGGTCCAGGCGGAAGGGCACCGAGACCGCGACGGCACCGCTCAGGGTGCAGCCTTCGCCACTTTCACCCAGGTACTTGAGCAGCACGTTGCCGCCCAGCGAGTAGCCGACGGCGTACAGCGGAGCCAGCGGCCGCACGCGGCGCAGGTGTTCGACGGTGGCGGCGAGGTCTTCGCTGGCCCCGGAGTGGTAGCCACGGGGCAGCAGGTTGGGCTCGCCCGAGCAGCCGCGCCAATTGATCGCCACGCTGGACCAGCCGCGCGTGGCCAACTGCTGCTGCAGGCCGAGCACGTAGAGCGAACTGGACGAGCCGGTGAGGCCGTGGAGCACCAGCACCAGCGGCGCCTCGGCGTCGTGGGGGCCGTGCCAGTCGAGGTCGAGGAAGTCACCATCCTCCAGCCACAGGCGCTCGCGCCGGCGTTCCAGCTGCGGGGGCTTGCGGCAGAAGGGCGACCAGAGGGTCTGCAGGTGCGGGCCCGGCAGCCACCAGGCGGGGTTGAAGTCGCTCACGCCTGGCGATGCCACAGGGCGTAGTGCACGGTGCTGGCCTTCTTCTCCCGGTGCAGGCGCCAGTTGCCGGGCAGGCCCAGGCTGGACGGGGCGCTCTCGCTCTCGGTGTAGATCCAGGCGTCGGCGGCCAGCCAGCCGTTCTCCTCCAGCAGCGCGCAGGCCGGCTGCAGCAGGTTGAGGTTGAAGGGCGGGTCGAGGAACACCAGGTCATAGGGGCGCGGCGTCTGGGTGGCCAGGTAGCGCAAGGCGTCGGCCTGCAGCAGTTGGCCGGCACCGCAACCGAGGGTGTCGAGGGTGGTGCGCAGGGCGGCGACCGAGTCGGGGTTGAGGTCCAGGGCCAGGGCTTCCTGGGCACCACGGGACAACGCCTCCAGGTACAGCGCGCCGCTGCCGGTGAAGGGGTCGAGCACCCGCGCGCCCTCCACGTAGGGGGCGAGCCAGTTGAACAGGGTTTCGCGCACCCGGTCCGGCGTCGGGCGCAGCCCCGGGCCGTCGGGGAAGGCGAAGCGGCGCGAACGCCACTCGCCACCGATGATGCGCAACTGGCCCTGGCCCCCGTGGGGGGCTGGGGCTTTCTTCGGCGAACGTGCGGCCATCAGTGCTCCGGGATGCCAAAGCTGGGTTTGAAACGCTTCTCGGTCGGTGCCGGCAGCTCCTTCTGGGGAACGGTCGGGCCGGCGGTGACGATGACGAAGCTGTCCGGGTTCAGGTGCTTGTCCATGGCGGCCTTGACCTGTTCGACATCCAGCCCCTGCACCTGTTTCATGAAGTCTTCCAGGTAGGTCAGCGGCAGGCCGTAGAAGCCGATGGCGCCGAGTTGGCCGACGATGTCGGCGTTGCTCGCGGTGGACAGCGGGAAGCTGCCGGCCAGTTCGCGCTTGGCGTCGTCCAGTTCCTTCTGCGTCGGGCCCTTGGCCAGGTAGTCGCGGACGATGTCCTTGACCAGCTTGAGGGTGCCGTCGCTCAGCTCGGCGCGGGTTTGCAGGCCGATCATGAAGGGGCCGGCGACCTGCATGGCGGTGAAGCCGGAGCTGACGCCGTAGGTCAGGCCGCGCTTCTCGCGCACCTCTTCCATCAGGCGGGTGCCGAAGCCGCCGCCGCCGAGGATCTGGTTGCCCAGGTAGAGCGCGGCGTAATCGGGCTCGTTACGGTCGATGCCGAGCTGGGCCAGCATCAGGTGGGTCTGCGCCGAGGGGAACTCGATGTGCGTGGTGCCCGGCTTGGGCGTTTCGGGCGTGGCCACCTTGGCCAGCTTCGGGCCTTTCGGCAGGGCTTCGGACACACGCTTGGCGATGGCTTCGGCGTCCGCGCGGGAGAGGTCGCCGACCAGGGCGATCACCACGTTGCCGGCGGCGTAGGCTTTCTTGTGGAAGGCCTGCAGCTGGGCGATGCCGATGCCGGGGATGGACTTCTCGTCACCCTCGCTGGAGTGGGCGTAGGGGTGCTTGCCGTAGAGCTTGTCGAACAGCGCCAGGCCCGCGAGCTTGCCGGGGTTCTGCTTCTGGTACTCGAAGCCGGCGAGCATCTGGTTCTTGATCCGCGCCAGGGAGTCCTCGGGGAAGGTCGGCGCGCCGATGACCTGGGTGAACAGTTCCAGGGCCGGGTCACGCAGTTTCGGGTCGGTCAGGCTGCGCAGGCCGGCCACGGCCATGTCGCGGTAGGCACCATTGCTGAAGTCGGCACCGAGGCCTTCGAAGCCCTCGGCGATGGCGGTGACGTCCTTGCCCTTCACGCCTTCGTTGAGCATGGCGTTGGTCAGGGTGGCGAGGCCGGGGGTGTCTCCGTCCTGGCTGCTGCCGGCGGCGAAGGTCAGGCGCAGGTCGAACATCGGCAACTCGGGGGCGGCGACGAAGAGCACCTTGGCGCCTTCGGCGGTTTCCCAGGTCTGGATGTCCAGGTCACGGCGGGCCGGGGCCTTGCCGTCCAGCTCGGTGATGGATTCGAGCTTCGGCGGCTCATCGGCCTCGGCGGCCAGGGCTGGCGGGGTGCGGTCGACGACGATGAACAGCAGGACGCCCAGCAGGGCGATCAGGGCCAGGCCGAGCAGGCCGTATCGCAGGCCGTTGCGCTCACTCATGGCTAGCCTCCTCGGGCAGGACGTGGGCGACGCTGAGGCGGTCGCGGGTGAAGAAGGTCTTGGCGGCGGCCTGGATGTCGGCCGGGGTGACGGCTTCCAGGGCGGCGAGGTCCTGGTCGATCAGTTTCCAGGACAGGCCGACGGTTTCCAGCTGGCCGATGGTGGTGGCCTGGCTGGTGATGGAGTCGCGCTCGTAAACCAGCCCGGCGATCACCTGGGCCCGTACGCGCTTGAGCTCCTCGTCGCTCGGCGGGTTGTTCTTCAGGTCGTCCAGCTCCTTCCACAGGCCGGCTTCGGTCTGCTCCAGGGTCTTGCCCTTCTGCACGTTGGGCATGGCACTGAGCATGAACAGGCTGTCGCCGCGCGGGTAGCCGTCGTAGTTGGCGGAGGCGCCGCTTACCAGCTCCTCGCCACGCTCCAGGCGGCTGGGCAGGCGAGCGCTGTAGCCGCCGTCGAGCAGCGCGGAGATCAGGCGCAGGGCATGCACCTGGCGCGGCTCCTTGGCGGTGGCGAGACCGGGAACGTTGAAGCCCATGATCAGGCTCGGCAGTTGGGTCTTCACGTGCAGGACGATGCGGCGCTCGCCGGGGGCGGCCAGCTCCAGGGGCTTCTTGGAGGGCGGCACGGCGCGGCTGGGGATGCCACCGAACCAGCGCTGGGCCAGGGCCTTGACCTCTTCGCCCTTGACGTCGCCGACCACCACCAGGGTGGCGTTGTTGGGCACGTACCAGGATTCGTACCAGTGGCGCAGCTCCTCGACCTTCATGCGGTCCAGGTCGGCCATCCAGCCGATGGTGGGGGTGTGGTAGCCGCTGGCGGGATAGGCCATGGCCTTGAAGCGTTCGAAGGCCTTGGCGGTGGGGCGGTCG
This sequence comes from Aquipseudomonas alcaligenes MRY13-0052, assembly GCA_000474255.1. Lineage (GTDB taxonomy): Bacteria > Pseudomonadota > Gammaproteobacteria > Pseudomonadales > Pseudomonadaceae > Metapseudomonas > Metapseudomonas solani. The sequence goes on along the minus strand of BATO01000003.1, from coordinate 167,985 downwards.
TCGGTGCGCAGGCGGCGCTCTTCCTTGATCACCTCGATCTCGCGCTCGAACTCTTCCGGCGGCAGGCGCAGGCTGGCCATGCGGTCGGCTTCCAGTTCGAAGGCGACGTTCAGGCGGTCACGGGCCAGGACCTGGTAATAGGCGGTGTAGTCGTCGCTGGTGAAGGCGTTTTCCTCGGCGCCGAGGTCGCGCAGCACCAGGGACGCCTCGCCCGGGCCGAGCTTGCGGCTGCCCTTGAACATCATGTGTTCGAGGGCGTGGGAGAGGCCGGTCTGGCCGGGCGTCTCGTAGCTGGAGCCGACCTTGTACCAGAGCTGGGAAACTACTACCGGGGCTCTGTGGTCTTCTCTGACGACAATTTTCAGGCCGTTTTCGAGGGTGTATTCATGGGTGGGTTGAGCTTCTGCGGCATGGACAGCCATCGGCAGACAAAGGGCGCCGAACAGCAGGCCGGCGGCGTGGCGGGCAATCGCTTTCATCGATGATTTTGACCTTTCGGACGGCCCCGGCGGACGTACCGCCTGCGGGCGAAGAGGTGCTAGGATACTCCATCCCTTTCCGGCACGGCGACGCTACCGGGCCAGGCCCAGAGCGGCCGCTCCTTGAGATACAAGCTACCCATGTTTGGTTCCAACGACGACAAGAAGACGCCGGCCGAGGCCGCTGAGAAAAAATCCCTGTTCGGCTGGCTGCGCAAGAAACCGCAGGAAGCGGCCCCCGTGCCGCCCGCAGAACCCACCCAGCCCGAGCTGCCCGCTGCCGAGGCGCAGCCGGTTGCGCCTGCACCGGTGGTCGAGCCCGTTGCCGAGGTCGCGCCGGTCGCTGCCCCAGTGGCAGAGCCGCAGCCCCAGCCGGCACCCGCTGCGCCGCAAGCGCCGGTTGACGTGGCGCCGGCTCCCGCCGAGCCTGCTGCACCTGCACCTGCACCTGCACCTGCACCTGCACCTGCGGCGCCGGTCGAGGCGGTCGCCAGCGTACCCGCACCCATCGTCGAAGCGCCCGCTCCGGCACCGGTGGTCGAAGTGCCTGTTCCTGCTGCGGTTGCCGAACCCACTCCTGAGCTCATTCCTGAGCCCGTAGTCGAAGCCCCCGTCGCCGCGCCGGCCCAGCCGCAGCCGGTGACCGAGGCCGCCAAGGCGGGCTTCTTCGCCCGCCTCAAGCAGGGCCTGTCGAAGACCAGCGCCAGCCTGGGCGAAGGCATGGCCAGCCTGTTCCTCGGGCGCAAGGCCATCGATGACGACCTGCTGGACGAGATCGAAACCCGCCTGCTCACCGCCGACGTCGGCGTCGAGGCCACCACCGCCATCGTCCAGAGCCTGACCCAGAAGGTCGCGCGCAAGCAGCTGGCCGACAGCGATGCCCTGTACAAAGCCCTGCAGGACGAACTCGCCGCGCTGCTCAAGCCGGTGGAGCAGCCCCTGCGCATCGAGGCCGAGAAGCGCCCCTACGTGATCCTCGTGGTCGGCGTGAACGGCGTCGGCAAGACCACCACCATCGGCAAGCTGGCCAAGAAGCTGCAGCTGGAGGGCAAGAAGGTCATGCTCGCTGCGGGCGACACCTTCCGTGCCGCTGCCGTGGAGCAGCTGCAGGTCTGGGGTGAGCGCAACAATATCTCCGTGATCGCCCAGCACACCGGTGCCGATTCCGCCTCCGTGATCTTCGATGCCGTGCAGGCCGCCAAGGCCCGTGGCATCGACGTGCTGATCGCCGACACCGCCGGCCGCCTGCACACCAAGGACAACCTGATGGAGGAGCTGAAGAAGGTGCGCCGCGTGATCGGCAAGCTGGACGAAAGCGCTCCCCACGAGGTGCTGCTGGTGCTGGACGCCGGCACCGGCCAGAACGCCATCAACCAGGCCAAGCAGTTCCACCAGGCGGTCAACCTCTCCGGCCTGGCGCTGACCAAGCTCGACGGCACCGCCAAGGGCGGGGTGATCTTCGCCCTGGCCAAGCAGTTCGCCCTGCCGATCCGCTATATCGGCGTTGGCGAGGGCATCGACGACCTGCGCGACTTCGAAGCCGAGTCCTTCGTGCGTGCGCTGTTCGCGGAGCGGGAGCGCGCATGATCCGTTTCGAGCAGGTGGGCAAGCGCTATCCCAATGGCCACGTCGGCCTGCATGAACTGAGCTTCCGCGTGCGTCGCGGCGAGTTCCTCTTCGTTACCGGCCACTCCGGCGCCGGCAAGAGCACCCTGTTGCGCCTGCTGCTGGCCATGGAACGCCCGACCACCGGCAAGCTGCTACTGGCCGGCCAGGACCTGTCGCAGATCACCACCTCGCAGATCCCCTTCCTGCGCCGGCAGATCGGCGTGGTGTTCCAGAACCACCAGTTGTTGTTCGACCGCACCGTGTTCGACAACGTCGCCCTGCCGCTGCAGATCCTCGGCCTGGCCAAGCCCGAGATCGCCAAGCGCGTCGGCGTGGCGCTGGAGCGGGTGTCCCTGGCCGACAAGGCCGAGTTGTACCCGGCCGACCTTTCCACCGGCCAGCAGCAACGCGTCGGCATCGCCCGCGCGGTGGTGCATCGCCCGGCCCTGCTGCTGGCGGACGAACCCACCGGCAACCTCGACCCGCGCCTGGCGGCCGAGATCATGGGCGTCTTCGAGGACATCAACCGCTTGGGCACTACGGTTCTGATCGCCAGCCACGACCTGGCACTGATCGCGCGCATGCGCCACCGCATGCTCACCCTGCAACGTGGCCGCCTGATCGGCGACGGGGAGGCCGGCTGATGAGTGCCACCCGCATGCCGCCGCCCAAACCCGCCGAGCGCGTGGGCGCCACCGCCAAACCGACCGAACCGCAGAAAGACGGCGAGGAAGGCCCGGACTTCAGTGCCCTGCTGCACGCCTGGCTGGAAGCGCACCGCGCCAGCCTGGTGGACAGCCTGCGCCGCCTGGGCCGCCAGCCCATCGGCAGTTTCTTTACCAGCCTGGTGATGGCCATCGCCCTGAGCCTGCCCATGGGCCTGTCGCTGCTGCTCAACAATGTCGAGCGCCTGGGTGGCTCCTGGCAGCGCGCCGCGCAGATCTCGCTGTTCCTGCAGATGGACGCCGGCGAAGCCGACGGCCAGAGGCTGCGCGAGGAAATCACCGGCATGGCGGATGTCGCCGAGGTCGAGTGGATCAGCCGTGAACAGGCGCTGGACGAGTTCCAGCAGCAGTCCGGCCTGGGCCAGGCGCTCAAGGAGTTGCCGGAGAACCCGCTGCCCGGGGTGATCCTGGTGACGCCCAAGGAAGTCGACAAGACCACCCTCGAAGCCCTGCGCCTGCGCCTGGCCGAGCTGCCCAAGGTGCAGCAGGCCCAGCTCGACCTGGTCTGGGTGGAGCGCCTGTCGGCGATCCTCAAGCTGGGCGAGCGTTTCGTCTTCGGCCTGACCCTGCTGCTGGTGTCGGCGCTGCTGCTGGTGATCGGCAACACCATCCGCCTGCACATCGAAAACCGCCGCACCGAGATCGAAGTCATCAAGCTGGTCGGTGGAACCGATGCCTACGTGCGGCGTCCCTTCCTTTATATGGGCGCGCTCTATGGAATCGGCGCCGGGCTGCTGTCCTGGCTGGTGCTGGCCTTCGGCCTGAACTGGCTGAACGATGCGGTGGTCCGCCTGGCCGGCCTGTACGGCAGCGACTTCGCCCTGGGCGGCGTGCCCCTGGCCGATGGTCTATCCCTGCTTCTGGGGGCCGTGCTGCTGGGTTACATTGGCGCCTGGCTCGCCGTGGCGCGTCATCTCAGCGAATTGGCGCCGCGCTAGAAACCCCTTGTAAAAGGCTGCCCATGGATGGGGTGTAACGAAACTTTTACGCCCCCTTGCAGTCATAAAAGCCAGTGCTAAACTGCGCGAGCTTAGTGAATCGGAGGATTCGCATGACCACTTCCCTGCAACCTGTCTATGCCCTGGCTCCCGGTGCGAACCTGGATGCCTACGTGCATGCGGTCAACGGCATTCCGCTGCTGACCCCCGAGCAGGAGCGCGAATTGGCCGAACGCCTCTTCTACCAACAGGATCTGGAAGCGGCGCGGCAAATGGTGTTGGCGCACCTGCGCTTCGTTGTACATATCGCCAAGAGCTATTCCGGCTATGGTCTGGCACAGGCCGACCTGATCCAGGAAGGCAACGTCGGCCTGATGAAGGCCGTGAAACGCTTCAACCCGGAAATGGGCGTTCGTCTGGTGTCCTTCGCGGTGCACTGGATCAAGGCTGAGATCCACGAGTTCATCCTGCGCAACTGGCGCATCGTCAAGGTCGCCACCACCAAGGCGCAGCGCAAGCTGTTCTTCAACCTGCGCAGCCAGAAGAAGCGTCTGGCCTGGCTGAACAATGACGAAGTCCATGCCGTGGCCGAGAGCCTGGGTGTGGAACCGCGTGAAGTGCGGGAGATGGAAAGCAGGCTGACCGGTCATGACATGGCGTTCGACCCGGCGGCGGATGCCGACGACGACGCGGCCTACCAGTCGCCGGCCCATTACCTGGAAGACCATCGCTACGACCCGGCTCGCCAGCTGGAGGAAGCGGACTGGAGCGACAGCTCCACCGCCAGCCTGCACGAAGCGTTGGAAGGCCTGGACGAGCGCAGCCGTGACATCCTCCAGCAGCGTTGGCTGGCTGAGGACAAGGCGACGCTGCATGACCTGGCCGCCAAGTACAACGTCTCCGCCGAGCGTATCCGCCAGCTGGAGAAGAATGCGATGAACAAGCTCAAGGGCTTCATCCAGGCGTAAGCCAGCGACCCATCCGAAGCCGCCCCTACGGGCGGCTTTTTTCTGCCCGGAGCAAACCATGCCGATGCCCGCCTTCCGCCCGAAACACTGGCTGCTGTTCACCGCCGTGGCGCTGCTGTTCTTCTCCCTGGCGCTGTGGTTGCAGCGCAGCACCGGCCCGGCGGAGCCCCTGGGCTGGGTCGCGGCCTGGCAGCAACCGCTGCTGGAGCCCATGGCCGAGGGCAACCTGACCCTGGACGCCCTGAACGGCCAGGCTCCGGGTGAACTGTGGCTGCAGTCGGCCAGTGCCGGACCGCGCTTGCTGTTCCGCAGCACGGGGGCGGGTGCCGATGCATGCAACCTGGAAGCCGAGCTGGCGCTGGATGAGGGCGAGCGGGAAAGCCTGCTCAAGGCGCTGGGCGATGGCGGCAACCAGGGCGAACAGCCCCTGAGCCCGAAGCTGCTGGAGCAGCTGGCCGGCCATCGCATCGCCGCCCTTGAGTTGCGCCCGCAGCAGCCTCCGGCGGCGGAGCGCCTCGCCGCCAGCATCGGCCAGCCGCGCCTGCGCCTGCAGTTGGGGGAGGGGGAAGCCTGGGTCTATCCGACCGAGGGGCTGACCGCCCATGTGCTGGACGAACAGCTGCATCTGGTCCGCGTGGTGCCCCGCAGCACGATGAAACACTGACTCAGATCGGCGTGGCCGGCTTGAGCTGCTCCAGGTAGTGAGTGCCGCCCAGCTGGGCCATCTGCCGGCGGATCCAGCCGGCACGGCGGGCGACATAGCCCCCCGGGCGCCCGGCATTCCATTCGCGGGGGTTGGGCAGCACGGCGGCCAGCAGGCTCGACTGCTGGCGTGACAGGTAGGGTGCGGCGATGCCGAAGTGGTGCTTGGCCGCGGCTTCGGCGCCGAACACGCCGTTGCCCCATTCCGCGCTGTTGAGATAGACCTCGAGAATCCGCTGCTTCGACCAGAGCAGTTCGATCAGCCCGGTGAACCAGGCTTCCAGGCCCTTGCGCAGCCAGCTGCGGCCGGACCAGAGGAAGACGTTCTTGGCCACCTGCTGGCTCAGGGTGCTGGCGCCGCGCAGCGAGCCGCCGCGCTCGTTATGGGCCAGGGCGGCGCGGATGGCCGGGACGTCGAAGCCCCAGTGCTCGGCGAACTTCTGGTCCTCGGCGGCGATCACCGCGATCTTCAGGTCGTCCGGCAGTTCCTTCCAGGGGCGCCAGGTGCGCTGCAGGTCGATGGGCTCGCCGTCGACCCAGGACTCGATCTTGCGCTCCACCATCAGCATGGTTCCCGGTGGCGGCACCCAGCGGAAAACCAGCACCAGCAGCACCGAGCCGGCGGCGAACCAGAGCAGCAGTTTGAATAGGCGACGGCTGAGGGATCGGAACATGCGTGGGCTGGCCGGGGACTGGTTTGCGCGCCATTATAGCGGCCGCTTCCTACTTGTCTGGAGTCTTCGATGGCCCGATTGTTCCTGCTGTTTTCCGCCTTCGCCGGGTTCACTGGCGTCACCCTCGGCGCTTTCGCCGCCCATGGCCTCAAGGCCCGCCTCAGCCCCGAGCACCTGGCGGTATTCCAGACCGGCACCCATTACCAGCTGATCCATGCCCTTGCGCTGTTCGGCGTCGGGCTGCTGTCCCTGCACCTGCCGGGGCGCCTGGTCAACGCCGCCGGCGGGCTGTTCGCCCTCGGCATCCTGCTGTTCTCCGGCAGCCTCTACGTGCTCACCCTCACCGGTGTCAGCAAGCTCGGCATTATCACGCCCTTCGGCGGCGTGGCCTTCCTCGGTGGCTGGCTGTGCCTGGGTCTGGCGGCTTGGCAACTGTCGGCACGCTGATCGTCCCAAGTCTGACCCTGGCGTCAAAAATGAGGACGAATGGCGCCATTCAGCCTTGGTCATCGGCATGGATCGGGCTAGAATGCCGACCCCTCAAGTTGTGACCGCATCGTCATGCACATTCAGTTGAACGGCGAACCCTTCGAGCTGCCCGACGGCCAGACCGTCGCGGACCTGATCGTGCGCCTGGACCTGACTGGCCGCCGCGTCGCGGTCGAACTCAACCTCGATATCGTGCCGCGCAGCCAGCATGCCGCCACCGCGCTCAGCGAAGGCGACCAGGTCGAAGTGGTACACGCCATCGGTGGCGGCTAGGCCGCCCGCTAGGAGTCCTCATGAGCCAAACGCCGATCGACAAGCCTTTCACCCTGGCGGGTCGTACCTATGAGTCGCGCCTGCTGGTCGGCACCGGCAAGTACAAGGACCTCGACGAGACCCGCCGCGCCATCGAAGCCTCGGGCGCCGAGATCGTCACCGTGGCGGTGCGCCGCACCAACATCGGCCAGAACCCCGGCGAGCCCAACCTGCTCGACGTGATCCCGCCGAGCCGCTACACCATCCTGCCGAACACCGCCGGCTGCTATGACGCTGTGGAAGCCGTGCGCACCTGCCGCCTGGCCCGTGAGCTGCTCGACGGCCACAACCTGGTGAAGCTGGAAGTACTGGCGGACCAGAAGACCCTCTTCCCCAACGTGATCGAAACCCTCAAGGCCGCCGAAGTGCTGGTCAAGGAAGGCTTCGACGTGATGGTCTACACCAGCGATGACCCCATCATCGCCCGCCAGTTGGCCGAAATCGGCTGCATCGCGGTGATGCCCCTGGCCGGCCTGATCGGTTCGGGCCTGGGCATCTGCAACCCCTACAACCTGCGCATCATCCTCGAGGAAGCCAAGGTTCCCGTGCTGGTGGATGCCGGTGTGGGCACCGCCTCCGATGCCACCATCGCCATGGAACTGGGTTGCGAGGCCGTGTTGATGAACACCGCCATCGCCCATGCCCAGGACCCGGTGATGATGGGCGAGGCGATGAAGCACGCTATCGTCGCCGGCCGCCTCGCCTACCTGGCAGGGCGCATGCCGCGCAAGCTCTACGCCAGCGCCTCGTCGCCGCTGGATGGTCTGATCCGCTGAGATAAACCATGACTGAACAGCAGGACTCGCCGGCAGAAGCCGGCGAAGTGCGTCACCGCACCATCAAGAGTTTCGTGATGCGCGCCGGGCGCATGACCGAAGGCCAGCAACGCGGCCTCGACCAGGGCTGGCCGAAGTTCGGCCTCGAGCTGGCCGACGGCCTCCGTGATTTCGATGCCCTGTTCGGCCGCACTGCGCCGCGCACCTTCGAGATCGGCTTCGGCATGGGCCACGCCACCCTGGAGATGGCCGCCGCCGCGCCGGAGCAGGACTTCATCGGCGTCGAGGTGCATCGCCCCGGCGTCGGCGCGCTGCTCAACGGCGCGATGACCCAGAACCTGAGCAACATCCGCGTCTACAGCTGCGACGCCCTGGAAGTGCTGCGCGACTGCGTGGCCGATGCCAGCCTCGAACGCGTGCTGCTGTTCTTCCCGGACCCCTGGCACAAGTCGCGTCACCACAAGCGCCGTATCGTCCAGCCGGCCTTCGCCGAGCTGGTGCGCAGCAAGCTGCGTATCGGTGGCGTGCTGCACATGGCCACCGATTGGGAGCACTATGCTGAACACATGCTGGAGGTGATGAACGTCGCCCCCGGCTACCGCAATCTGGCGGAGGATGGGCGTTACGTGCCACGCCCTGAAGAGCGCCCGATCACCAAGTTCGAACGTCGTGGCGAGCGTCTCGGCCATGGCGTGTGGGACCTCAAGTTCCAACGCGTCGACTGATCCACCCTTCGCGGCCCCGGCCGCGAATGCCACGGACGAGCACAACCCTAGACCGGGACCACCCGGCGCCAGGACGGCACCCTCACCTGATCCGACGGAAATAAAGAGCCCCACCTATAGTGGTGGTGGCACAAGAACAATAGCGGCGCGACCCGAGCGCGCCGCGAGGAGAAGGCTGTGTTGAGAAAGTTTGCAATTCTGCTTCTGGCCTCCTGTGCCCTGCAGGCGCAGGCCAAGGTCGGTGCTGACGATGCTGCGCGCCTGGGTGGGGAGCTCACGCCGCTGGGCGGCGAGCGTGCGGGCAATGCCGAGGGTTCGATTCCGGCCTGGGACGGCGGCCTGGCGACTCCGCCGGCCAGCTACCAGCCCGGCATGCACCACCCCGATCCCTTCGCTGGCGAAGCGCCCAAGTACATCATCACCAGCAAGAACGCCGGCCAATATGCGGCGCAGCTGCCGGCCGGCCTCAAGGCGCTGGTGGAGACCTACCCGGATTACTCCGTGCGCGTCTTCCCCACCCATCGCAGCGCCGCCGCTCCGCAGCGCATCTATGAGGCGACCCGTGCCAATGCCGTCAACGGCGAGTTGATCGCCGGCGGCAACGGCGTACAGGGCGTAGCGGCGGGCATTCCGTTCCCGATCCCCTCCAGCGGCCTGGAAGTCATCTGGAACCACATCCTGCGTTACCGCGGCGACCAGATCCATTTCGTCACCAACCAGGCGGCGGTACTGTCCACCGGCAGCTACAACCTGCAGAAGCTGGATCGCAACATCTACTTCGTCTACGGCCGTGATGGCGTGCAGCCGAAGGATCTGGAAAACACCATCTTCTACTACAAGTACGCGGTCGTGGCCCCGGCCAAGCTGGCCGGTTCCGCGCTGGTGGTGCAGGAGACCCTCGACCAGGTGCTGTCGATCCGCAAGGCCTGGCGCTTCAACCGTGGCGAACGCCGCGTGCGCCGCCTGCCGATGCTGGCCTATGACACCCTGCAGCCGGATACCAACGGCATGGCCACCGCCGACGTCGTCGACTCCTACAACGGTGCACCGGAGCGCTACGAGTGGAAGCTGGTGGGCAAGCAGGAGACCCTGGTCCCCTACAACAGCTATGCCGTGCACCAGAAAGGCATCCCCTACGATCAGATCCTCAAGACCAAGTTCGTCAACCCGGACCTGCTGCGCTACGAGCTGCACCGCACCTGGGTGGTTGAGGCGAACCTGCGCAAGGGCTTCTCCCACCCGTACGCCAAGCGTCGCTTCTACATCGACGAAGACAGCTGGCAGATCCTCGCGGTGGACCTGTATGACAAGGACGGTCAGTTGATCGGCCTGCAGGAAAGCCACCCGATCAGCTACTACGATGTACCGATGTTCGGCAGCACCCTGGAAACCATCTACGACTTCAAGGGCGGCCGCTACTTCGCCGATGGCCTCGACAACAACGAGCCCATGTACGACTTCAACGCCCCGCTGGGCCCGCGTGACTTCACGCCGCAGGCGCTGCGCCGCGAAGGCAACTGATATTCCGGCCTGCCTGGCCACTCCAGCCGCCCTTCGGGGCGGCTTTTTATTGGGCGCGGGAAAAGCGTCGGCCGGGTGGCATGTGCGTCGAGGTGATGGGTTTCGCTTCGCTCTACCCATCCTGCGATGCGGGTAGGGGTGGGCCCTTTCTAGTTGATCATCTCTGCGCCGAGGATGGTCTGCTCCGGCAGGGCCGGCGGCGCGGGGCTGATCTGCATGTACTTGATGCTTTCGCGGGGGATGAGCAGCAGGTCGCCATCCACCTCGATGCTGACGAAGGCCGACTCCATCTGCTTGCGCAGGCCGCGCGCGACCTCCACCGGGTCGCTGGACTGCTGGGGAAAGCGCAGCGCCAGGCGCTGGCCGTCCTGGAAGTGCAGGTAGAGGTGCTTGATCGGCTTCATGGCGTGCTCCTTGTCGATGACGTGGCGGCCAGTGGCCGCCGGAGCGGGCCTGGGCCTCAGTTGCGGTCGGCGAGGACGCCGATCAGGAAGAAGACTAGTAGCAGGACCGGGGCCAGGGTGTAGTTGTTGAAGTAGCCCAGGCCCTTGGCCAGCCAGGGGGTGAGGAAGATCATCGCCAGGCCGTAGCCCAGGGCGCAGAGGGCGACGAACAGCAGGGTGCGGAAGAGGAAGTTGAGGCCGCCGATGCGCTGCTGGACCCAGGCGTTGATGCCGGGGCCGAGCAAGACCAGCAGGGTTGCCATGATCGCCAGGGAGATGTCGTAGAGGTGGCTGCGGCTCCAGCGGGAGAGGGTCGCGACCAGGTCCAGAAGCAGGTCCATCCGTTGTCCTTAGCCCTCAGGGCAGGAAGTGTTGCAGCAGGTCGTTGAGGAACAGCTGGCCTTCCCGGGTCGCCACCAGGCGCGCTGGGTCGGTATCGAGCAGGCCGCGGGCCTGGGCCTCGTTGCGTGCCCCGGCGAGGCCGGAGAGCGGCATGCCGGTGCGCGAGCTGAACAGCTCGGCCTGCACGCCATCGGTGAGGCGCAGCACGTTCATGAGGAATTCGAAGGGCAGCTCGCCCGCATCCAGCACCCGCTCGCCGGCCTGGAAGGGTTTGGCCGCATCCAGGTAATCCTTGGGCAGGCGGGTCTTCCAGGTGCGCACGATGTGCCCGGCCGGGTCGCTGAGCTTGGCATGGGCGCCGGCACCGATGCCGAGGAAGTCGCCGAAGGTCCAGTAGTTGAGATTGTGCCGCGCACGTCGGCCTTCGCGGGCATAGGCGGAGACCTCGTACTGGGCGTAACCATGCTCGGCCAGCAGTGCCTGCCCGGCTTCCTGGATGTCCCAGAGGATGTCGTCCTCGGGCAGCTCCGGCGGCTGGGTCCAGAACACCGTGTTCGGCTCCATGGTCAGTTGGTACCAGGACAGGTGCGTCGGCCCCTGGTCGATGGCGATGCGCAGGTCACCCAGGGCGTCCTCGATGGACTGGTCCGGCAGGCCGTGCATCAGGTCCAGGTTGAAATTGTCGAAGCCGGCCTGGCGGGCCATATCGGCGGCGCGGATCGCTTCGCCACCGTCGTGGATGCGCCCCAGGGCCTTGAGCTTGGCCTCCTGGAAGCTCTGCACGCCGATGGACAGGCGGTTGATGCCCAGCTGCCGGTAGGCGGAGAACTTGGCCTGCTCGAAGGTGCCCGGGTTGGCTTCCAGGGTGATCTCGATGTCACGGGCGAAGGGCACGCGCCGCTCGACGCCCTCCAGCAGGCGGCCGAGGGCCTTTGCGCTGAACAGGCTGGGGGTGCCGCCGCCGAAGAAGATCGAGGTCAGCTCGCGGCCATGGACGTGGTGCAGATCGGCGTCGAGGTCCGCCAGCAAGGCATCGACATAGGCCTCTTCAGGCAGCTCGGGGCCGGCAGCGTGGGAATTGAAGTCGCAGTACGGGCATTTGCGCACGCACCACGGAATGTGGATGTAAGCCGCCAGGGGAGGCAGTTCGAAGCCCGAAGCTTGAAGCTTGAAGTCGCTTCCAGCTTCCAGCTTCCGGCTTTCGGCTTTCATATCCCCAACCGCTGCTTCAGCAGGGCCATGGCGCGGGCGCGATGGCTGAAGCGGTTCTTCTCGGCGGGCGGCATCTCGGCGCTGGAGCAGTCGCCTTCGGGCACCCAGAACAGCGGGTCGTAGCCGAAGCCGTGCTCGCCACGGGCCTCGAAGAGGATGCGACCGCGCCAGGCGCCTTCGCAGAGGATCGGCAGCGGGTCGTCGGCGTGGCGCATCAGCGCCAGGGAGCAGATGAACTGCGCGCCGCGCTGGGCTTCCGGCACGTCCTTGAGGGCGGCCAGCAGCTTGGCGTTGTTGGCTGCGTCACCCTGGCCGTCGGCGTAGCGCGCCGAGTAGATGCCGGGGGCGCCGCCGAGGAAGTCCACCGCCAGGCCGGAGTCGTCGGCCAGGGCCGGCAGGCCGGACACGCGGGCGGCGTTGCGGGCCTTGAGGATGGCGTTCTCGACGAAGGTCAGGCCGGTTTCCTCGGGTTCGACGTCACTGAATTCGCCGATCGAGCGCACACGCACGCTGTCGCCGAGCATGGCCTGGAGTTCCTTGAGCTTGCCGGCGTTGTGGCTGGCCAGCACCAGTTCTTTGAAGGGCATCATTCGTCTGGGAAGAATTCCTGGTCGAAGTTGAAGGTATTCGGCGCGTTGTCGCCCTGCTGCACCGTCAGGGTGAAGTTGAGCATTTCGCGCTGGCTGAAGGGGAACTGCGCCAGGTAGTAGATGGCGCCGCCTTCGTTGACCTGCTTGAAGGCCAGCGGGGTGACCTTGCCGAGCAGGTCCTTCACCTGGCCGCTGACCTGGGCGGTGCTGGCCTTGCCGGCCTTGAGCACGGCGACGTTGACCACGCCCTGGGTCTTGCTGCGCACCAGGCCGACGGTGGCGGCGACGTCCGGCTGCAGGAAGCCGGAGTTGAACGCGCTGTAGTGCACGTCGAGGTCACCGAAGGTCTGCTTGCGTTCGGCCACGGCCGGCAGGGCCAGGCACAGGGCGAAGAGGAAAAGGGTCAGGCGGCGCATGGTGGGGGTCCTCCGGTTCAGTTCGCGATACGGCTTTCCAGCACGCTGGGGCCGCTGACGCGATAGATGCCGATCTCTCCTAGAAGATTAGGCCATACGCGGCTACCCAGGTTGTGGCGGTGCTCGTGGTCGACCGCCAGGCGGTCGAGCACCTTCATCTTCATCTCCCGGCACAGGGCTTCGAAGTCCTTGAAGGTGCAGAAGTGGATGTTCGGCGTGTTGTACCAGGTGTAGGGCAGGAACTCGGACACCGGCATGCGGCCGTTGCGCGCGAGGTACCAGCGGCAGCGCCAGTGGCCGAAGTTGGGGAAGGTGATGATGCACTGGCGGCCGACGCGCAGCATCTCTTCGAGGATGCGGTCGGGGTAGTGCACGGCCTGCAGCGCCTGGGTCATCACCACGACGTCGAAGCTGTTGCTGGCGAAGTTGCCCAGGCCCTTGTCCAGGTCCTGCTCGATGACGTTGACGCCCTTGCTGACGCATTGGGCGATGTTGTCCGGGTCGATCTCCAGGCCGTAGCCGGTGACCTGCTTGTTGTCACGCAGCCAGGCCAGCAGTTCGCCGTCGCCGCAACCGAGGTCGAGCACGCGGCTGCCGGCGGGGATCCAGTCCTGGATGATTTCGAGGTCGGCGCGCACGGTGGCTCCCTTAGACGGCGATGCGGTTCATGTAACCGCTGAAGGCTTGCAGGTAACGCGGGATCGGCATCAGGAAGGCGTCGTGGCCCTGGGGCGCGTCGATTTCCAGGTAGCAGACGTTCTTCCGCGCGGCGGTGAGGGCGTCGACGATCTCCCGCGAGCGGGCCGGGGAGAAGCGCCAGTCGGTGGTGAAGGACATCACGCAGAAGTCCGCCGTGGCACCGGCCAGGGTCTTGGCCAGGTCGCCGTTGTGGGCGGCCGCCGGGTCGTAGTAATCCAGCGCCTTGGTCATCAGCAGGTAGGTGTTGGCGTCGAAGCGGCCGGAGAACTCCTCGCCCTGGTAGCGCAGGTAGCTCTCCACCTGGAACTCGACGCTGTGGAAGTCGTAGTTGAGCTTCTCGCTCTTCAGGCCGCGGCCGAATTTCTCGCCCATGGCGTCATCGGACAGGTAGGTGATGTGGCCGACCATGCGCGCCAGCATCAGGCCGCGCTTGGGGATCACGCCCTGGTCCTGGAAGTGGCCGCCGTGGAATTCCGGGTCGGTGAGGATGGCCTGGCGTGCCACTTCGTTGAAGGCGATGTTCTGGGCCGAGAGCTTGGGCGCCGAGGCGATGGCCAGGCAGTGGCGCAGGCGCTCGGGGTAGTTGATGGTCCACTGCAGCGCCTGCATGCCGCCGAGGCTGCCGCCGACCACCGCGGCCCATTGGCTGATGCCCAGGACATCGGCCAGGCGGGCCTGGCTGTGCACCCAGTCTTCCACCGTCATCACCGGGAAGTCGGCGCCGAAGGGCTTGCCGGTGGCCGGGTTGATGCTGGAGGGACCGGTGGAGCCGTTGCAGCCGCCGAGGTTGTTGAGGCTGACGACGAAGAAGCGGCGGGTGTCGATGGCCTTGCCGGGGCCGATGCAGCTGTCCCACCAGCCGGGCTTGCGGTCTTCCATGCTGTGGAAGCCGGCGGCGTGGTGGTGGCCGGACAGGGCGTGGCAGATCAGCACGGCGTTGCTGTGGTCGGCGTTGAGTTCGCCGTAGGTCTCATAGACCAGGTCGTATTCGGCCAGGCTGCGGCCGCAGGCCAACGGCAGCGGCTCGCTGAAGCGCTGCACCTGGGGCGTGATCAGGCCGACGGAATCTTCGGGGATGACGGTGGGCATCGCGGCCGCTGCTCTTTATCTGGGAAGGGCGCCAGTCTAAAGAGCACCGTCCCCCCCGGCAACAGGCGGAACGGTGGCCAAACCCTTGAATGGAAAGGCTCAGGCTTCGTGTTGCTGACGCACCAGCCCGGGCAGGCTGACCACCTTGCCCTGGCGCTGGATGGGCGCCGGGCGACGCAGCACGCGGAGCATGTCGTTGGCCTGGGCCAGCTGCTTTTCCAGCTCGCCGGTGTAGCGCGACAGCTGCAGCACGCGCTGACGCGCCTGCTGGGTGTCCTGGGCCAGGGCCTTGAGGCGCAGCATGTGGGTTTCCAGCAGCTGCTTGTGCTCCAGGGTGTTCTGCATCAGCGGCATCAGCGCTTCGTTGGCCCACTGTGCGGCATCCTGGCGCAGGCGCTGGTGCATGCCGATCACCTCCTGCACCAGGGTGGCGAAGAAGCGGCGGGTCAGCAGGCGCTGCTCGGTGAGCAGGGTCTTCAGGTGCAGGCGGAACTGGTCGGCCTTGCCCCGCAGCTGGCGCAGCTCGCGCTGGTAGCGGGTGACATCGAACTGCGGGGCGTCGACGCCCTGCAGCGGGTTTTCCTCGTTGTGCCGGCGGTAGACGGCCGAGACCATCTTGTTGGCCGTGTCCGCCTCGTGTTCGAGGCTGTGCAGGTCCGCTTCCACCGAGCGGAAGAAGTGCAGGATGGCCTGGTTGATGCCCACCGTGGTCCAGCTGCTGGTGAGGTTGCGGCGCACCCGGGCCAGGTGTTCTTCCAGGCGTTCGGGGCGGGCGGCGGCGCGGAGCATGTCGCCCTGGCGCTTGAGCAGGCGCTGGTTGGTCTTCAGGCCGAGCAGCCGGCGATGGTGGCGGGCGTGGTCTTCCTTGGTGCGGGCGGTCAGCTCGAAGAGCATCTGGCCGTTGTCCTGCTGGTGGTTGCTGAGCAGTTCCTGCTGCTCGCGCACCTTCTCCAGGCGCAGGTTGAGCACGTGCTGGCTGTTCTGCAGCAGGGCCAGCACCTGGTTGACCACGCGGGTCTGCAGTAGGCGTTCCTTCTGCGCGACGATGCGCTCGCAGAGCAGGGTCTCGAGGTTGGCCATCTGGCTGCGTTCCAGCAGCTCGTGGTCCTTGCGCACCTTGGCCAGCAGGGCCTGCTTGGCCGACAGCGGCAGCACGTCTTCGCGGCGGATGCCGAGCTGGCGGGCGGTGGATTCCTGGATCTGGCGGATGGCGTTCTGCACGAAGGTCTCGCCGGCGAGGTCGTCCCAGAGCACGTCGACCTTGTTCAGCACGGCGAACAGGCTGGTCTGGGTGTCTTCGTCGAGCTGGCGGATGTGCTGCTGCCAGATGTCCATGTCGCTGGCGGTGACGCCGGTGTCGGCGGCCAGCAGGAAGATGATCGCCTGGGCGCTGGGCAGCATCGACAGGGTCAGTTCCGGCTCGCTGCCCAGGGCGTTCAGGCCCGGGGTGTCGAGGATGCGCAGGCCCTGGCGCAGCAGCGGGTGGTCGAAGTTGACCATGGCGTGGCGCCAGGCCGGCACCAGCACCATGCCGGGGCGGCCGGCGGATTCCAGGGTGTCGGGGTGGAAGCCGAGCTGGATGGCCTGTTCCACCGGCATCGGCTTGGTCTTGGCCACCTGGGTGAAGGCCTGGACCATGTTGTCCGGGTCGCTGATATCCAGCGGGATGTTCACCCAGTGCCGGGGGATGCGCTTGAACTGCGCGACGCTGGCCGAGGCGGTGCGCGTTTCGATCGGCAGCAGGCGGATGTAGGAACGCTCCGAGCGCGGGTCGAAGAACAGCTCGGTGGGGCACATGGTGGTGCGGCCGGCGTGGGACGGCAGCATGCGCTGGCCGAACTCGGAGAAGAACAGGCTGTTGATCAGCTCGGTCTTGCCCCGTGAGAACTCGCCGACGAAAGCCAGGGTGATGTGGTCGGTGCGCAGCAGGCGCAGGGTGCGCTCGAGCTTGTCCTGCACCGCATCGGAATTGAGGCGGTTGTGTTCCAGCCAGCTGCGATAGCGGGTGATCTCGCGCATCAGCTCGCGTTTCCAGGCGACGTAGGCGTCAACCTGTTGACTGAGACGTTCCATGCTCATCCTGGCTCTCCTTCCGGTAGCGCGTCCTGCGTACAGAAATGTGGGAACTCGACATCGATGCGACGGCGACCTGGCGGCTGCCGTTTGCCCTGGCCGGGCGGGCCCGCCGCCTGTGGTGGCGCGAGCGGAGGAATGGCTCGCATTATCCGGGGCCCAACGGCGCCGTCAATCGGCCCGCTCGGCGGTCCCGCCTTAAGGTCTGTCAGGGCGACCGAGCGGTCAGTCCGGGGAGCTCCGGGAGCTTCTGCGGGGCGCGGATGCGCACGCGTTTCTGCCGGTTCAGCTCGCCGCTCTCCAGGCTCACCAGGCTCTTGGCGACGCCGAAGGCCTGGCCGAGGAAGGCCAGCAGGTGCGCATTGGCCTTGCCCTCCACCGGGGGCGCGGTGAGGCGGATCTTCAGGCGCTCGCCATGCAGCCCGGCGAACTCGTCGCGGCTCGCCTTGGGCTGCAGGTGGACGTCGAGGATCAGGTCCTCGCCGTCCCAGCGGAAGAAGCTCATTACATGAAGGGGCTGAGGATCTTCGGCATCCCGGTCATCACCGCCAGGTTGCCGATCACCAGCATGTCGATCAGGCGCAGGGCGATGAAGGCGAAGATCGGCGAGATATCCAGGCCGCCGAGGTTGGGCAGCAGCTTGCGGAAGGGCGCCAGCAGCGGCTCGCAGATCTGGTTCACCAGCTGGGCGCCGGGGTTGTAGCTGTTGGGGGCGACCCAGGAGAGGATCACGCTGATGATCATGGCGAAGAAGAACACCTTGATGAACAGCGAGGTCACGGCGATCAGCGCCCACACCAGCAGTTGCAGCAGGTAACCACCGACGCCGTAGCCCATGAGGATCAGGGTGACGATCATCAGCAGCAGCTGGATGAGGATGGCCAGCACCAGGGACGCCACGTCCAGCCCGGCGAAGCCGGGGATGACCTTGCGCAGCGGGTTCAGCAGCGGCTTGGTGGCGCGCACGATGAACTGGCTGAGCGGGTTGTAGAAGTCGGCGCGCACCAGCTGCAGGATGAAGCGCAGCAGCACGATCAGCAGGTAGAGGCTGCCAAGGGTCTGGATGACGTAGATGGCGGCGGTGGAAAGTCCGGTCATTAGGCGTTCCTTGTGGGCGTTGGGACCCCGGTCGCGAAGTCGGGGCTCGCTACGGGGCGCTTGGCGCGGTCGGCGGGCGACGGCGTTGCGTGGAGATAATGTAGGGAATTCGGGGCGAACGGTCGCGGAAATCTGTTGCGGGCTGTATGCACGGTGGTTTCCTCAGCGCCTGGCCATCAGGTCCGGGCCCTGGCAGGCCGGGTCGGCGGCATCGCTCACCGACAGCAGGGTGAAGCCACCGGGCTCCTGGCGGATCGCCAGGTAGCGATGGGCGCCGCCTTCCAGAGGCTGTTCGCTGGTCAGCTCCAGCTCCACCTGGAAGCGCTCCGGCGCGGCCTGGCAGCCGCGCACGGCGCCGTAGTTCAGGGTCACGTCGCGGCGGGCTTCGAGGGCCAGCAGGTGCTCGCGGGCGAGCAGGGATTCGCTGGCGTTGTCCGGCTCGCTCCATTCGCGAGCGGTGTCGGCGCCGACCTGCAGCCACTCGTCGACGAAGTCGCGGCCGCTTTTGGCGGCAGGCTGCACGCGGTGCAGCGCCTCGCCATCCAGGCGGTACCGCAGGATGCCGGGGCGGGTGAGGAGGTCCACATCCAGCATGCCCACTTCGGTGCGCAGCTCGAAACCGTCCGGGCTGGGCTTGAGGCGGGTTTCCACTTCGTCACGCACATAGCCGTGCTCGACATGGTCAAGCACGCGCTGGGGCGTGTCGCCCTGGCGCGGCTGCACGATGTCGATGCTCAGGCGGCTCCAGCGCGAGGTGCACCAGGGGGTGCCATGGGCGATCACCAGTTGGCCGCCGGGCAGGCGCAGGTGGCGGAAGAAGTCGCCGTTGGCCCCGGAAATCTCCGTATAGCCCTTGCTGCGCCAATCCAGGCTGCGCACCCAGTGGCCGTTCTCGCGGCTGTAGCCGAGCAGCAGGTTGTCGTCGCCGCAGGGGATGTCGAAGCCGGCGTTGACCAGCAACATGGGATCGGACGTGTCCTCGCGGCGCACCAACAGGCGGAGGCTGTCATCGCCGGCTTCGCGGGCGCCATTGCTCGGCGCCAGGTGCGCGGCCAGCGTCGCCTGCAGCGCTTCGGCAGCGACGGCTTCGTCGCTGCATGCCAGCTGTGCGTCGATGGCGGTGGCGAGGCTTTCCTTATAGGCATCCAGCGCTGCCACCAGGGGCGGGGCGAGGCTGTCGTCCATCTCGCCCGTGCGTTCGTCGAGGCGACGCTGCAGTTCCTGCTGCGCGCTGGCCACCGCGTGCTCCAGCGTCACCGGAACGGGGCATTCGGCCGCCCGGGCGGCGCTGCCGGCGAGCATGAGGGCAAGCAGGGTGGCGCCCGCAGCGACGCGCTCCAGCGGGGAGCGCGGGCAACGCGTCGGCGACGGGCGCATGGCGGTCACTGACCCAGCTGTTCCGCCAGTTCGGCGGAGCGGTTGTCGGCGGCTTGCAGCGCCTGCTCCACCAGGGACTCGAAGGCGTTGCCCTGGAAGGACTTGATGGCCGCCTCGGTGGTGCCGTTGGGCGAGGTCACACGGCGGCGCAGCTCATCCGGGCCGACATCGCTGGCCACCGCCATGCGCGCCGCACCGAGTGCGGTCTGCAGGGTCAGGCGGGCGGCGACGTCCGGGGCCAGGCCAAGCTTCTCGCCGGCGGCGGTCATGGCTTCCATGAGCAGGAAGAAGTAGGCCGGGCCGCTGCCGGAAACGGCGGTCACGGCGTCGATCTGCTTTTCCTCGTCCAGCCACAGGGCGATGCCCACGGCGCTGAGCAGTTGCTCGGCCTGCTGGCGCTGCTCGGCGCTGACCGCCGCAGTGGCGTACAGGCCGCTGGCGCCTTCGCCCAGCAGCGCCGGGGTGTTGGGCATGCAGCGCACGATGGAGTCGACGCCCAGCCAGCGCGCGAGGCTGGCGCTGGGGATGCCGGCAGCGATGGAAACGATCAGCTGGCCGGCGGACAGGCTCGGCGCCAGTGCCTCGCACACGGCCTTCATCACCTGGGGCTTGGTGGCCAGCACCACCACGTCGGCGTCACGCACCGCCTCGGCGTTGCTTTCCACCACCTCGATGCCGTGCTCGGCGGCCACCTTGGCGCGCTGCTCGGCGCCGGGGTCGCTGGCGCGGATATGGCTGGCCGGTACGCCCTGGGCGCGCAGGCCGCCGATCAGGCTGGCGGCCATGTTGCCGGCGCCGATGAACGCGATGCGGGTAGTGCTCATGGATGCTTCCTTCTTATTGCTGTACGGGCTGGCCGTAGTCGCGGGCGCCGAACAGGGCCGTACCGATGCGGACCCAGGTGGCGCCCTCGGCGATGGCCGCTTCGAGATCGTGGCTCATGCCCATGGACAGGGTGTCCAGCGGCAGGTTCAGTGCGTGGGACAGTTGCTGGAGGCGGGCGAAGGCAGCGTGCTGCTCGGCGCGGTCCTCGGTGGGTTCGGGGATGGCCATCAGCCCGCGCAGGTGCAGGTTTGGCAGGGCCGCCACGGCAGCGGCCAGGGTCGGCAGCTCCTCGGGGGCACAGCCGGATTTGCTCGCCTCGCCGCTGACGTTCACCTGCAGGCAGATGTTCAGCGGCGGCAGGTGGGTGGGGCGCTGGGCGGAGAGGCGTTCGGCGATCTTCAGGCGGTCCACCGAGTGCACCCAGTGGAAGTGCTCGGCGATGGGCTTGGTCTTGTTCGACTGGATGGGGCCGATGAAATGCCAGGTCAGCGGCAGGTCGGCCAGTTCCTGCTGCTTGGCCAGGGCCTCCTGCAGGTAGTTCTCGCCGAAATCGACCACGCCACAGGCATGGGCCTCGCGGATCGCGGCCGCCGGTTTGGTCTTGCTCACGGCCAGCAGGCCGATGGCGGAAAAATCACGCTCCGAGGCTTGCGCCGCCTCACGGATACGCGCGCGAACCTTTGCAATATTCTCTGCTATCGTGGACATTACCTGCGCTCTACAGCCCGGCCTGAGTGGGTCTGCGGCATTCTAACCGCTTGGAATTGGGGAGTCCCATGGATATTACTGAGCTGCTTGCCTTCAGCGCGAAGCAGGGCGCGTCGGACCTGCATCTCTCTGCTGGCCTGCCGCCGATGATCCGCGTCGACGGTGACGTGCGCCGCATCAACCTGCCGGCCATGGACCACAAGCAGGTGCACGCGCTGATCTACGACATCATGAACGACAAGCAGCGCAAGGACTACGAGGAGTTCCTCGAGACCGACTTCTCCTTCGAAGTGCCTGGCGTAGCGCGTTTCCGGGTCAACGCCTTCAACCAGAACCGTGGCGCCGGCGCCGTGTTCCGTACCATTCCCTCGAAGGTACTGAGCATGGAAGACCTGGGCATGGGCGATATCTTCAAGAAGATCTCCGACGTGCCGCGCGGCCTGGTGCTGGTGACCGGGCCGACCGGCTCGGGCAAGTCCACCACCCTGGCGGCGATGCTCGACTACCTCAACGGCACCAAGTACCACCACATCCTCACGGTCGAAGACCCCATCGAATTCGTTCACGAATCGAAGAAGTGCCTGATCAACCAGCGCGAGGTGCACCGCGACACCCTCGGCTTCAACGAAGCCCTGCGCTCGGCACTGCGGGAAGACCCGGACATCATCCTGGTGGGTGAGATGCGTGACCTGGAGACTATCCGCCTGGCACTGACCGCCGCGGAAACCGGTCACCTGGTGTTCGGCACCCTGCACACCACCTCCGCCGCCAAGACCATCGACCGCGTGGTCGACGTGTTCCCGGCCGAGGAAAAGTCCATGGTCCGTTCGATGCTCTCCGAATCCCTGCAGTCGGTCATTTCCCAGACCCTGCTGAAGAAGATCGGCGGCGGTCGCGTGGCGGCCCACGAGATCATGATCGGCACCCCGGCCATCCGTAACCTGATCCGCGAGGACAAGGTGGCGCAGATGTATTCCGCCATCCAGACCGGCGGCGGCCTCGGCATGCAGACCCTGGACAGCTGCCTCAAGGGGCTGGTAGCCAAGGGCCTGGTGAGCCGCGAAAGCGCGCGCGAGAAGGCCAAGAGCCCGGAAAACTTCTAACCAGCGGCGGGCGCCCCGGTCGGGGTGCCCGTTTCGCCGTAGCGCGGCGCCATGCCGCGACGGCAACCCCGGTCATCGGGGCTTTCGGCGTCGCCTCAGGCGACCGGCACGTTCACTGCGAGAAAGACCATGGAATTCGAGAAACTGTTGCGCCTGATGGTCGAGAAGGGCGGCTCCGACCTGTTCATCACCGCCGGCGTCCCCCCGTCGATGAAGGTCAACGGCAAGATCATGCCCGTGACCAAGAACGCCATGTCCCCGGAGCAGACCCGTGAAACCGTTCTCGCGGTGATGAACGAGCAGCAGCGCCGTGACTTCGCCGAGAACCACGAGTGCAACTTCGCCATCAGCGCCCGGGGCATCGGCCGTTTCCGCGTCAGTGCCTTCTACCAGCGCAACCTGGTGGGCATGGTGCTGCGCCGCATCGAGACCAACATCCCCACCCTGGATGACCTCAAGCTGCCGGAAATCCTCAAGAAGCTGGCGCTGACCAAGCGCGGCCTGGTGCTTTTCGTCGGCGCCACCGGCACCGGCAAGTCCACTTCCCTGGCGGCGATGATCGGCTACCGCAACAAGAACAGCAGCGGCCACATCATCTCCATCGAAGACCCGATCGAGTACATCCACCAGCACCAGAGCTGCATCGTCACCCAGCGTGAAGTGGGCATCGACACCGAGTCCTTCGAGGTGGCGCTGAAGAACACCCTGCGCCAGGCGCCGGACGTGATCCTCATCGGTGAGGTGCGGACCCGCGAAACCATGGACCATGCCGTGGCCTTCGCCGAAACCGGCCACCTGTGCCTGGCCACCCTGCACGCCAACAACGCCAACCAGGCGCTGGACCGGATCATCAACTTCTTCCCTGCCGACCGTCAGCAGCAGGTGTGGATGGACCTGTCCCTCAACCTCAAGGCCATCGTCGCCCAGCAACTGGTGCCGACCCCGGACGGCAAGGGCCGCCGCGCGGTGATCGAGGTGCTGATCAACACCCCGCTGGCCGCCGACCTGATCCGCAAGGGCGAGGTCCACGAGCTCAAGCCGCTGATGAAGCGCTCCACCGAGCAGGGCATGCAGACCTTCGACCAGGCGCTGTACACCCTCTACTCCCAGGGCGAAATCACCTACGAAGACGCGCTGCTCTACGCCGACTCGGCGAACGACCTGCGCCTGATGATCAAGCTCGGTTCCGAAACCGACGGCGACCACCTCACGAGCATGAGCGGTGGCCTGTCGCTGGAAGTGTCCGAGGAAGACCCGGGCCGTCGCTTCCGCTGACCGCCCCTTCGCCCTGCTGCGCCTGCCGCAGGGCGTCCACCAGCTCCCGGTAGAGCTGCTCGCCGCCGTCGCGGTTGCGCAGCACCGCCGCCGGGTGCGGTGCCACTGAAATCCACCGGCCTTCATGACGCAACGGCTTGCCGAGGTAATCGGCCAGGCGGATGCGCTGTGGGTCATGCAGGCCCAGCAGCGAAGCCAGTGCGGTGCGCCCCAGGGCCACCACCCATTGCGGCTGGCGCTCCTCCAGTTCACGGGCCAGCCAGGGGTGGCAGGCGCGGATCTCCGCCGGCTTGGGTGTGGCATGCCAGCGCGTCGCCGCGCGGCCCAGTGCGCCGCCCCGGGGCTCCCACTTGAAATGCTTCACCGCGTTGGTCAGGTAGACCGCCTGGCGTGACAGCCCGGCTTCGGCCAGGGCGCGCTGCAGCACCTGGCCGGCGGGGCCGAGGAAGGGGCGCCCGGCCAGGTCCTCCTGGTCCCCCGGCTGTTCGCCCACCAGCATGATCCGCGCCTGCGCCGGACCTTCGCCCGGCACGGCGCAGGTCGCGTTGCGCCAGATATCGCAGCGCCGGCACTGGTCCAGGCGGGTGTCGGGTGCCCGTTCCGGTTGCGCGGCGTCGCTGGCGATCAGCACCTCCTTGCCCTGGCGGGCGCCCACCTCCGGTGCCTGGGCCAGGCGCTGCCGGCCGGTGCGGGCATCGGCCACCAGTTCGGGAATCAGCGCGCCTTCCGCCAGGTGCTTCCAGAAGCGTGCCGGCATATGGCTGCGCATCACCTCGGGGTTCAGGCGGGACGGGTTGAAGGTGCTGCGGTAATAGGCCGTCCACAGGGATTCGCTCGGGTCGTCGTGACCTTCGATGGCCTCGCGCAGGCCAGGCGGGCAAGGCGACTGGTAGGCCAGGTGCTCGCCATCGAAGTGGGCGAGGCCTTCCGGCGTGCCGATCAGCCAGCTGTGGCGGCCCATGCGCGGCACGAAGTGCTCGGCGCCCAGGTCCAGCACGTCGTGGGCGGGTTCGTGCCAGGCCAGGTAGTCCGGGGCTCCTTGCCCCTTGTCGCCAGGGCGGAAGCGCAGGAAGGCGTGCATGTGGTGGGCTTCGCGGCGTACCGCCTTGATCCGCCGCTGCAGTTCGGAGCCGTCGCGGTCGCCGGCGAGCATGGCGCTGCGGTCGCCCTGGGCCACGCGCCAGAGCACCTGGTAGAGCAAGGCCCAGCGGTCGTGGGCGCGGAAGCGTGCGGCGTCGGCCAACAGCGCCGGCAACTCCCGGGGAATGGGCACGCTGGCGACGCCGGCGGGAGAGGGCGCTGCGTCGTCGCCGTCGAACAGCCCGGGCGTCCAGTCGACGGCCTGGGGCTCCACGCCTTCTATCAGCAGCTGCCGGGCCTGTTCGCGCCAGCCGGCGAAGCTGCCGTCGAAGCGGATGGCACGCATCACCAGAGCGCCATCTGCTGGGCCGGCGCATCGCCCAGGCGCTGGCGCAGCACGGCGGACTCCAGGGTGGCGTCGCGGGGGCGGTAGTCCTGGGTGACGATGAAGGGCCTGGCCTTTTCCATGGCGCAGCGCAGGCGCGCCACGTCGGCGTAGCGGATGCGTCGCTGGCGGCGCAGCTCCACCAGGCGGTTGGCGCTGAGCACGCCGATGCCGGGCACGCGGGCGATCATCGCCGGCTCGGCGCGGTTCAGGTCGAGGGGGAATTGCGCGCGGTTGGCCAGGGCCCAGGCCAGCTTGGGGTCGATGTCCAGGGGCAGGTTGCCGGGGGTGGCGATCAGCTCGCTCACCGCGAAGCCGTAGCCGCGCAGGAGGAAGTCGGCCTGGTACAGGCGGTGCTCGCGCAGCAGCGGCGGGGCTTCGAAGGGCACGGTCTTCGGGCTCTGCGGGATGGGGCTGAAGGCTGAGTAGTAGACGCGCTTGAGGCGATAGGCGCCGTACAGCGTCTGCGCGGTGTCGAGGATGGTGCGGTCGTCGGTGTCGTCGGCGCCGACGATCATCTGCGTGCTCTGCCCGGCGGGGGCGAAGGCCGGGGCGTGCTTCTCCGCGCTGGCCTCCTCGACGCCCAGGCGGATGCGCCCCATGGCGCGGCGGATCGGCGCGCCGCGCTTCTCCGGGGCCAGGCGGGTGAGGCCGTCCTCGGTGGGCAGCTCGATGTTGACGCTGAGGCGGTCGGCGTAGCGCCCCGCCTCGGCGATCAGCTCCGGCGCTGCGTCGGGGATGGTCTTCAGGTGGATGTAGCCGCGGAACTGGTGCTCTTCGCGCAGCAGGCGGGCCACGCGGATCAACTGCTCCATGGTGTAGTCGGAGGAACGGATGATGCCGGAGCTGAGGAACAGCCCGCTGATGCAGTTGCGCCGGTAGAAATCCAGGGTCAGGGTCACCACCTCCTCGGGGGTGAAGCGCGCCCGGGGC
Organism: Aquipseudomonas alcaligenes MRY13-0052; assembly: GCA_000474255.1. Classification (GTDB taxonomy): domain Bacteria; phylum Pseudomonadota; class Gammaproteobacteria; order Pseudomonadales; family Pseudomonadaceae; genus Metapseudomonas; species Metapseudomonas solani. The sequence goes on along the minus strand of BATO01000003.1, from coordinate 142,420 downwards.
ACGTCGCTGGAGCGGCGGTTGACGCAGTACTGGCAGTCGTAGAGGCAGAAGTTGGTCAGCAGGATCTTCAGCAGTGCCACGCAGCGGCCATCGGGTGTGAAGCTGTGGCAGATGCCCATGCCGTTGGTGGCGCCGACGCCGGCCTTGCCCGCCGAGCTGCGCTTGGGGGCGGCGCTGCTGGCGCAGGAAACGTCATACTTGGCGGCGTCGGCCAGCACGGTTAGTTTGTCGATGAGTTCCATGGAAAGGGCTGTGAATGGCTGTATGTGCATACAGTATTTGTCGGCCCTGAAGCCTGCGCAAGTCCGTCGTCGACGGATGGTCGCGATCTGAAGGAGTACGCATGCAACGCCCTGACACCCACAACATGCTGATCGGCTACCTGCTGTGGATATTCGGTTTCCTCGGCGCCCACCGCTTCTACTACGGCAAGCCGGTGAGCGGCACCCTCTGGTTCTTCACCTTCGGCCTGTTCTTCATCGGCTGGATCATCGACCTGTTCCTCATCCCGTCCATGGACCGCGAAGCCTCGCTGCGCTTCAACGCCGGCTCCCACGACTACACCGTCGCCTGGATCCTGCTCACCTTCCTCGGCGTCTTCGGCGTGCACCGCATGTACCAGGGTAAGTGGATCACCGGCATCCTCTACCTGTTCACCGGCGGCTTCTTCCTGCTCGGCGTGCTCTACGACTTCTGGACCCTGAACACCCAGGTCTCGGTGCTCAACGCCCGCCGTTGAGCCGTTGCTCAGGCATGAAAAAGCCCGCCATCTGGCGGGCTTTTTCGTGACCGGGCGGCTCAGGCCTGATAGGTGATGTGCCCGTCCATCAGGGTGTAGCGCACCTTGCCGGGCAGGTCCTGGTCGAGGAAGGGGCTGTTGCGCCCCTTGGACAGCCATTGCTCGCCGGCGCGGGTGCGGGCTTGCGGGTCGAACAGCACCAGGTCGGCCGGGGCGCCCACGGCGAGGCGACCCACCGGCAGGCGCAGGGCGCGGGCCGGGCCGGCGGTGAGGCGGGCGAGCAGGGTCGGCAGGTCGAGCAGGCCGTCTTCCACCAGGCTCAGGGCCAGCGGCAGCAACAGCTCGACGCTGCTGATGCCCGGCTCGGTGGCGGCGAAGGGGGCCAGCTTGGCGTCCGCTTCGTGGGGCTGGTGGTGGCTGGCGATGGCGCCGATCACGCCGCTCTTCACCGCTTCACGCAAGCCGTCGCGGTCGGTGCGGGTGCGCAGCGGCGGTTGCACGTGGTAGAGGCTGGAGAAGTCGATCAGCGCTTCGTCGGTGAGCAGCAGCTGGTACAGCGCCACGTCGGCGGTCACCGGCAGGCCGCGGGCCTGGGCCTCGGCGATCATCTGTGCGCCCCGGGCGCTGGTGAGCTGGCTGAAGTGCGCGCGCACACCGCTCTGCTCCACCAGCAGCAGGTCACGGGCCAGGGCCACGGTTTCCGCGCTCTCGGGGATGCCGGCCAGGCCGAGGAAGCCGGCGGTGGCGCCCTCGTGGGCCATGCCGCCGTCCGCGAGCGAAGCGTCCTGGGCGTGGAAGATCAGCGTCAGGTTGAAGGTGGCCGCGTATTCCATGGCGCGGCGCAGGGTGCGGTTGCTGTCGAAACTGGCCAGCCCGTTGGAGAAGGCCACGCAGCCGGTGTCGCGCAGGGCGACCAGCTCGGCCAGTTGCTCGCCGGCCAGGCCCTTGCTCAGGGCGCCGACGGGAAAGACCTTGGTGTGGCCGGCTTCGCGGGCGCGGTCGAGGATCAGCTCGGCCACGGCGGGGGTGTCCAGCACCGGGCGGGTCAGCGGCGGGCAGCACAGGCTGGTGACGCCACCGGCGGCGGCGGCGCGGGTTTCGCTGTCGATGCTGCCCTTGCGGCTGTAGCCCGGCTCGCGCAGGGCGGCGTTGAGGTCCACCAGGCCGGGCGCGGCCACCAGGCCCTTGGCGTCGATGCTGTGTTCGGCTTCGTAGCCGGCGGGCGCCTGGCCGATGGCGGCCACCTTGCCGGCTTCCAGGTACAGGTCGGTGACCTGGTCGGTGCCGCTGGCGGGGTCGATGAGGCGGGCGCCGATGATGTGGGTACGCATCAGTTCTGCACCTCGGCTTCCTGGTTGATCTGGCGTTGGGTGTTCTGGCCGCTCATGGCCATGGACAGCACGGCCATGCGGATGGCGATGCCGTAGGTGACCTGGTTGAGGATCACCGAGTGGGCGCCGTCGGCCACCGCCGATTCGATCTCCACGCCACGGTTGATCGGGCCGGGGTGCATGACGATGGCATCGGGCTTGGCCAGCGCCAGGCGCTGGGTGCTGAGGCCGTAGAGGCGGTAGAACTCGCCTTCGCTGGGCAGCAGGCCGCCCTGCATGCGCTCGCGCTGCAGGCGCAGCATGATCACTACGTCGACGTCCTTGAGGCCTTCGGCCAGGTCGGTGTAGACGCTGACGCCGTACTGCTCGATGCCGATGGGCAGCAGGGTCTTGGGCGCGATCACGCGGATGTCCGGGCAGCCCAGCGCCTTGAGCGCGAGCATGTTCGAGCGCGCCACGCGGGAGTGCAGGATGTCGCCGACGATGGCCACCGAGAGGTTCTCGAAACCACCCTTGTGGCGGCGGATGGTGAGCATGTCGAGCATGCCCTGGGTCGGGTGCGCGTGGCGCCCGTCACCGCCGTTGATGATGGCCACGTCCGGGCACACGTGCTCGGCGATGAAGTGGGCGGCGCCGGAGTCGGCGTGGCGCACCACGAACATGTCGGCGGCCATGGCCTCCAGGTTGCGCAGGGTGTCGAACAGCGTCTCGCCCTTGCTGGTGGAGGAGGTGGAGACGTTGAGGGTGATCACGTCCGCGGACAGCCGCTGGGCCGCCAGTTCGAAGGTGGTGCGGGTGCGCGTGGAGTTCTCGAAGAACACGTTGCACACGGTCTTGCCGCGCAGCAGCGGGACCTTCTTCACGGCGCGGGCGCCGACTTCGAGGAAGGAGTCGGCGGTGTCGAGGATTTCCGTCAGCAGCTCGCGGGGCAGGCCGTCGAGCGAGAGGAAGTGGCGCAGCTGGCCCTGATCGTTGAGCTGCAGCGGGCGCTTGGCGTCTGTCGGCATGGGGCAGGCCCTGGGGGTCGGGAGTTTCAGGAAGCGGGGGTGAGGACCTGGCGCTCGAGGGCGAGCGGCGCGGGGCCGAGCAATTTTACCCGTTCATCGGCGGCGAGCGACAGGGTGGCGCCGACCACGTCGGGGCGGATCGGCAGCTCGCGGGCGTTGAGGTCCAGCAGGCTGACCAGGGTCACGCTGGCCGGGCGGCCGTAGTCGAACAGCTCATTCATGGCGGCGCGCACGGTGCGGCCGCTCATCAATACGTCGTCGATGAGGATCAGGTGCTGGCCTTCGATCTCGAACGGCAACTCGGACGGGCGCACCTGCGGGTGCAGGCCGTTCTGGGTGAAGTCGTCGCGGTAGAAGGAAACGTCCAGGGTGCCCAGGGGCTCTTCGCTGCCCAGTTCCGCCAGCAGGGCTTGGGCGACCCAGACACCGCCGGTGCGGATGCCGATGAAGCGGGGGTTGGCGATGCCGCGCGCGGCCAGGTGGGCGTTCAGCGCGCTGGCCATCTGCGGCAGCAGTTCGGCCGGGTTGGGCAGGGTCATGGGCGTTCCTCGCTATTCGTGTCCGGGGTGTTCCGCCAGCCAGCCTTCCAGCAGAAGGGCGGCAGCCAGGGCGTCGACGGGGTTGTCGCGGTAACCGCCGCGCTGACCCTGGGCGAGCCGCTGGCCCTTGGCTTCGAAGGTGGTCAGGCGTTCGTCATGGGTGAAGACCGGCAGGTTGAAGCGACCGTTGAGGCGCCGCGCGAACTTCTCCGCACGCTCGCTCATGTCGCTGGGGGTGCCGTCCATGTTCAGGGGCAGGCCGACGACGATGGCGTCCGGCTGCCATTCCTTGAGCAGGGCCTCGACCTTCTGCCAGTCCGGTACGCCGTTCTGCGCCTTGAGCACGCAGAGTTCGCGGGCCTGGCCGGTGACGGCCTGGCCGACGGCGACGCCGATCTGCTTGGTGCCGTAGTCGAAGCCCAGCAGCAGGCGCAGTGGCTTGGCGGCCATCAGGCGTGCCCGGCCTGGGTGGTGAGCAGGTTGAGGTTGATCCCGAGGCGCGCGGCGGCAGCGGCGAGGCGCTGGTCGGCGGCGGTGTCGAAGAGGATGGCCGGGTCGGCCGGGCAGGTGAGCCAGGCGTTGTCCACCAGCTCGGCTTCCAGCTGGCCGGCATCCCAGCCCGCGTAGCCGAGGGTGATCAGGCTTTTTTCCGGGCCCTGGCCTTCGGCGATGGCGAAGAGCACGTCCTGGGAAGTGGAGAGCGCCAGGTCGCCCAGCTCCAGGGTGGCCTGGAAGGTCAGGCCGCTGGGGTGGAGGACGAAGCCGCGGTCGGTCTGCACCGGGCCGCCGGCGTAGATCGGCAGGGTCTGGCAGCGGGCGGGCGGGTCGATCTCCGGGCGCAGCTGCTCGAGCACATCGCTGAGGTTGAGGCCGTTGGGGCGGTTGATCACCAGGCCCATGGCACCCTGCTCGTTGTGTTCGACGAGGTAGGTGACGGTCTGGGCGAAATTGGGATCGTCCATGTGCGGCATGGCGATCAGGAAGTGGTGCTTGAGGTAGGTGGGCGCGGTGCTTTTCATGGGCGCTAGTTTCGACCTTCGCGCCGCAAGCTTCAAGCGCGGTTGCGCCGCACCCGCCCGGTCAGTTGCTCGACAGGCGGTCGCCGCGCTCGAAACGCCAGGTGCGGATGATTTCCAGGCGGTCGATGTCGGCCAGGTCGCCGGTGAAGGGGGCGAAGGGGGCGGCGAGGCGGACGATGCGCATGGCGGCTTGGTCCAGCACCGGTTGGCCGGAGGATTCCAGGAGCTGCACTTCATAGAGGGTGCCGTCACGGTTGATCGACACCAGCAGGCGCAGGCTGCCGTAGAGGCGCTGGCGGCGGGCTTCCTCGGGGTAGTTGAGGTTGCCGACGCGCTCGATCTTCTTGCGCCAGTCGTCCTTGTACCAGGCGCCCTTGTCGCGCATGGTCGAGGCCGCGTTGAGGCGGTGGATGCGCGGGCGCTTGGCGTAGAGCTGGCGCTCCTGGGACAGCTCGGCCTCCAGGCTGGCGATCTCCGAGGACAGCTGGGTGCTGTCGAACACCGGTGCCGGGCGGGCTTCGGGTTCGGGCTTGGCTTCCTCGTGCTTGACCGTGGTCTTCTGCACCTTGGGCGCGGTGGTGGCGACGGCAGCCTTTGGGGCTTCCTGGCGCGCAGCCTGCTGCGGCGCGGCCGGCGGCGTGACCTTCTTGATCTCCTGGTCCTGGAAGGGCGCCTGCTCGGTGGTCTTGGGCGTGTCCTTGTGTTCCAGGGTGCCGCTACCCTGCTGGTTCATCTGCGCCAGGTAGTCGGCCTTCTCGGGCTTCTTGTCGCTCTTGAAGCTGGCGAGGGTGACTTCCAGGGTCTTGCTGATCTGGCTGGGGTCGGCAAAGGTGAAGCCGACCCCGAGGATGAAGGCAACGTGCAGCACGGCCGCGAGGAACAGGGTGAAACCCAGCCGGTCCGCCGGGCGTACGCCGGAGGAGGGGAAGTCGGAAAAATCAGCGGCTGCGTTCATCGCACATCGGGTCTGCTCAGGATGGCGCGCAGTCTGCCGAACTGGGGCGGCAGGCTGCAAGTTGCATGTCCAAAGCTGTTAGCTGCATCAAGCTTGGGGCTTGCGCCCGTTCTCGGCGAGCTTGGTCTGGATGACGTCCATGAGGCGATCACCGATGCGCGTGTCATAGGCGGCGTCGATCTCGCGGATGCAGGTCGGGCTGGTGACGTTGATTTCGGTGAGGCTGTCGCCGATCACGTCCAGGCCGACGAACAGCAGGCCGCGCTCGCGCAGGGTCGGGCCCACGGTGGCGGCGATCTCGCGGTCGCGCTCGGACAGCGGTCGCGCCTCGCCACGGCCGCCGGCCGCCAGGTTGCCCCGGGTCTCGCCGGCGGCGGGAATGCGCGCCAGGCAGTAGGGTACCGGTTCACCGTCTATCATCAGAATGCGCTTGTCGCCGTCCTTGATCGCGGGCAGGTAACGCTGGGCCATGATCTGCTCGGCGCCGTGACGGGTCAGGGTCTCGAGAATGACGGAAAGGTTCGGATCGCCCTCGCGGTGGCGAAAAATCATCGATCCGCCCATGCCATCAAGGGGTTTGAGAATGATGTCACGCTGCTCTTTCGCAAACTCGCGCAGAATATCAGCCCTGCGACTGACCAGTGTCGGTGGGGTCAGTTGAGGGAACAGGGTGGCGAAGAACTTCTCGTTGCAGTCGCGAAGGCTCTGCGGGCGGTTCACCACCAGCACGCCGGCGCGTTCGGCCTGTTCCAGCAGGTAGGTCGAATAGACGAACTCGTTGTCGAAGGGCGGGTCCTTGCGCATGAGGATCACATCCAGCTCGGCCAGCGGGGCGTCGCTCTCGTCTTCCAGCTCGTACCAGCGTTGAGGATCAGCGAACACGTTCAGCGGCCGCATGCGGGCGCGGGCTTCGCCGGCCTTCTGGTACAGGTCCTGCTGCTCCATATAGTAGAGGGACCATCCGCGGGCCTGGGCTGCCAGCAGCATGGCCAGGGAGCTGTCCTTCTTGAAGGAGATGTGCGCAATGGGGTCCATGACGATCCCGAGGCGAACGCTCATGGGTGTGTTCTCCGCGACTGTTTAATAAAGAGGGGCACTGGAGAATTCCGGGCCCGGTAACGAGGCGCTCAGGTTGGCGCTGGAGGTTGTTGCGGTCAAGGGAAACCTCGCCGCATGGACTAGGATTCCCGGAGGCTGGCGCTTTGTAGCTTGCGTCCGGAGAGTGTGCTAAAAAGGCCCGACGATTGGGTCGTAGCCCGTCGCTGACAGGGCCTCAGGCGCACTGAACTAAGCAAAATAACGACTCACCGAGGCGATGGTAGGGCGAACATGGAACAGCATTCCGAGGGTTTGAAGGTCATGGTGATCGACGATTCGAAAACGATTCGTCGCACCGCTGAAACTCTGCTGAAGAAGGTGGGTTGCGAGGTCATTACGGCCGTCGACGGCTTCGACGCATTGGCCAAGATCGCCGATACTCACCCCAATATCATTTTCGTCGACATCATGATGCCGCGGCTCGATGGCTATCAGACCTGCGCCCTGATCAAAAACAACAGTGCTTTCAAGTCCACCCCGGTGATCATGCTGTCCTCGAAGGACGGCCTGTTCGATAAGGCCAAGGGTCGCATCGTTGGTTCCGATCAATACCTCACCAAGCCTTTCAGCAAGGAAGAGTTGCTCGGCGCGATCAAGACTCACGTGCCTGATTTCACCCCGGTGGAACAAGCCTCCTGAAGTCCGGCCTCCCATGGCCGGTGATGCCTTTCCGTTTTGGGGACAAACATGGCTCGTATTCTGATTGTTGATGACTCGCCGACCGAGATGTACAAACTGACCGCCATGCTCGAGAAGCACGGCCATCAGGTACTCAAGGCCGAGAATGGCGCCGATGGCGTTGCCCTGGCTCGCCAGGAAAAACCCGACGCCGTGCTGATGGACATCGTCATGCCCGGCCTGAACGGCTTCCAGGCCACGCGTCAGCTGACCAAGGACGCCGAGACCAGCCACATTCCGGTGATCATCGTCACCACCAAGGACCAGGAAACCGACAAGGTCTGGGGCAAGCGTCAGGGCGCGAAAGACTACCTGACCAAGCCGATCGACGAAGACACCCTGCTGAAAACCCTCAACGCAGTACTGGCCGGCTGATGCCGGTACAGTCCGTCGATAACTAGAAGAAAGAAGGCCCTGGCCGGCATGTCGGACGCGCAGACCCCTTTCCAGCTTCTCCTCGAGATCGACCAGCGCTGCCGTGCGCTGGCGGCGGGCCTCCCTGCGCAGCAGGAAACCGTACAGACCTGGAGCGGCATCGGCTTCCGCATGGGCGAGCGTCTGTTCGTGGCGCCCATGGGCGAGGTCGGCGAGGTGCTTCACGAGCCGCGGCACACGCTGCTGCCGGGCGTGAAGTCCTGGGTCAAGGGCGTGGCCAACGTGCGTGGCCGGCTGTTGCCGATCATGGACCTGTGCGGGTTCTTCGGTGGTGAACTGTCGCCCCTGCGCAAGCAGCGTCGGGTGCTGGTGGTGGACCACCAGGAAATCTTCGCCGGGCTGATCGTCGACGAGGTCTACGGCATGCAGCATTTCCCGGTGGATTCGTTCTCCGAGGAACTGCCTCCCCTGGAGGCGGCGATCCAGCCGTTCATCCACGGTGTGTTCCAGCGCGAGCAACCCTGGCTGGTGTTCAGCCCTCACGTGCTGGCGCAGCACCAGGTGTTCCTCGACGTGGCGGTATAGCTTTATCCGCATCAGGCCTCAGGGCAGGGTGCGGCGGGCCGTTTCCGGGAGGGGCGGTTCAGCGTGGCGGGGCGATTCCCCGGCACGCACGCGGCGCCGGTGGTGCCGTTGATTCAAGGTTGGGCCGGTTCATGCCGGCCCTTTGGCGTTACATGGAAATCGTTGTGTTGTTGGTCCAGGCGGGGGCCCGATAATGAAAAAACTTAACGCAGGCAATCTACTTGCGGGAACGCGCAGTAGTACGTTGATCGCAGGGCTGTTCGTGGTCCTGATCGTGTCCATCGTGCTGTTGTTCGCCAACTTCGCATACCTGAACACCCAGGCGAACTACGACAAGGAATACCTCAGCCACTCCGGTGAGCTGCGCGTACTGTCCCAGCGTATCGCCAAGAACGCCACCGAAGCGGCGGCGGGCAAGGCCGAGGCCTTCGCCCTGTTGAAAGACGCCCGTAACGACTTCGAGAAGCGCTGGAACATCCTCGTCAATGGCGACGAGAACACCGGTCTGCCGCCCGCTCCGGAAGGCGTGAAGGCCGAGATGGATGCCGTGCAGGCCGACTGGAACAGCCTGCGGCAGAACTCCGACGCCATCCTTGCCAGCGAACAGACCGTTCTCTCCCTGCACCAGGTAGCCGCGACCCTGGCGGAAACCATTCCGCAGCTGCAGGTCGAGTACGAGGAAGTGGTCGACATCCTGCTGGAGAGCGGCGCGCCCGCCGACCAGGTTTCGGTAGCCCAGCGCCAGTCGCTGCTGGCCGAACGTATCCTCGGCTCGGTGAACAAGGTACTGGCCGGTGACGAAGACTCCGTACAGGCCGCCGACATGTTCGGCCGCGACGCCAGCCTCTTCGGCCGTGTACTGAACGCGATGCTGGAAGGCAACGCGGCGATGGAAATTTCCAAGGTGACCGACAACGAAGCCCTGGAGCGCCTGCAAGAGATTTCCGAGCTGTTCGAATTCGTTTCCGGTTCCGTGGACGAGATTCTCGAAACCTCGCCCGAACTGTTCCAGGTGCGTGAATCCGCCAACACCATCTTCACCGGTTCGCAGACCCTGCTGGACAAGGCCTCCACCCTGGCCGGCGGCTTCGAGAAGCAGGCCGAAGGCCGTAGCTTCAACACCCTCGCCGGTTACCTGCTGGGCGCCCTGGCCCTGGGTTCGATCATCCTGATCGGCCTGGTCATGGTTCAGACCACCCGCAGCCGACTGGCCGAGACCGCCGAGAAGAACGAACGTAACCAGGCGGCGATTCTGCGACTGCTCGACGAAATCGCCGACCTCGCGGACGGTGACCTGACAGTGGCCGCGACCGTAACCGAGGACTTCACCGGTGCGATCGCGGACTCCATCAACTACTCGATCGACCAGCTCCGCGACCTCGTAGAGACCATCAACCTGACAGCCGTGCAGGTAGCGGCGGCGGCCCAGGAAACCCAGGCCACTGCAATGCACCTCGCCGAAGCGTCCGAGCACCAGGCGCAGGAAATCGCCGGCGCCTCGGCGGCCATCAACGAGATGGCGGTGTCGATTGACCAGGTATCGGCGAACGCCTCGGAATCCTCCGCGGTAGCGGAACGTTCCGTAGCCATCGCCAACAAGGGCAACGAAGTGGTGCACAACACCATCACCGGCATGGATAACATCCGTGAGCAGATCCAGGACACCTCGAAGCGGATCAAACGCCTCGGTGAATCGTCCCAGGAGATCGGTGACATCGTTAGCCTGATTAACGACATTGCCGACCAGACCAACATCCTCGCACTGAACGCCGCGATCCAGGCGTCCATGGCCGGTGACGCGGGCCGCGGCTTCGCCGTGGTAGCGGACGAGGTCCAGCGACTCGCGGAACGTTCCTCCGCCGCGACCAAGCAGATCGAGGCCCTGGTAAAAACCATTCAGACCGACACCAACGAAGCGGTTATCTCCATGGAACAGACCACCTCCGAGGTGGTACGTGGTGCGCGTCTGGCACAGGACGCCGGTGTGGCACTGGAAGAGATCGAGAAGGTATCCAAGACCCTCGCGGCCCTTATCCAGAACATCTCCAACGCCGCTCGTCAGCAAGCGTCCTCGGCGGGCCACATCTCCAACACCATGAACGTGATCCAGGAGATCACCTCGCAGACCTCCGCAGGTACCACTGCTACCGCCAAGAGCATTGGTAACCTGGCCAAGATGGCCAGCGAGATGCGCAAATCGGTATCCGGCTTCAACCTGCCGGACGCTCCGGAACAGGCCTGACCAAGGGAGATGCCGCGGCTTGACGCCGCGGCGCAGCGGCCATGAGCGAGAGGCACGACAGCATGCAGCCAAGCGGCGTGTGGGCCTTGAAACCCCTGGCCGACATGACGCCCGCGCAGTTCCACGACTGGCAGTCGCTGCTCGAGGAACGCACGGGTGTGGTGATCAACGAACAGCGTCGCGCCTTCCTGCAGACCAATCTCACTGCACGGATGCGCGAACTGGGCGTTGACGACTACAGCATCTACTACCGCCAGGTCACAGACGGCCCGCGTGGTGCTGTGGAATGGTCCACGCTGCTGGACCGCCTCACCGTTCAGGAAACCCGGTTCTTTCGCCATCGCCCCTCCTTCGACCTGCTCGACGCCTACTTGCGTGAGCGGGTCGCTGCGGGCCTGGACAGCCCTTTGGCGCTCTGGAGCGTCGGCTGTTCCAGCGGCGAGGAGCCTTATTCGCTGGCGATTGCCGCCGCCGAGGCGCTGCAGGACAGCGACCGGCCGGAATTCTTCGGTGTGACCGGTACCGACATCAGCCTCAGCGCCCTGAACAAGGCGCGGGAAGGGGTGTACGGGGCACGCCGCCTGGAACAGCTGGATGCTGACCAGGGCGAACGTTATTTCCAGGTCATGGACGATGGCCGCTTCAAAGTTGTTGAGAGCCTGGCCGCGCGCGTTTGCTGCGCCCGGCTCAATGTGCTGGAACTGGCAAAGGCGCCAATGTCCGGCATGGACGTAATCTTCTGTCAGAACCTGTTGATCTATTTTCGCCGCTGGCGTCGCCGTGAAATCCTCAACCGCCTGGCCGAGCGCCTGGCGCCGGGAGGCCTGATGGTGGTGGGCGTGGGCGAAGTAGTGGGTTGGCACCATCCGGACCTGGTTCCGGTGGCCAACGATCAGGTTCTGGCATTCACCCGGAAGGGATAGCAGACGGCTATGAGTGATCGGCACGATTATGTCGCCCTTGAGTGGGTCAAGGGCGAGATCGCGGAAACCCTGAAGCAGGCGCGACAGGCTCTGGAGGCGTTCGTCGAGAACACCCAGGACCCGACGCGCATGCGTTTCTGCCTGACCTACGTGCACCAGGTCCACGGCACCCTGCAGATGGTCGAATTCTACGGCGCGGCTTTGCTCGCCGAAGAAATGGAACAGCTTGCCCAGGCGCTGATGGAAGGTCGCGTGACCAACCAGGGCGAAGCCCTGGAAGTGCTGATGCAGGCCATCCTGCAGCTGCCGGTCTACCTCGACCGCATCCAGAGTGCGCGCCGCGACCTGCCCATGGTGGTGCTGCCGCTGCTCAACGACCTGCGCGCGGCGCGGGGCGAGAAACTGCTGTCGGAAACCAGCCTGTTCTCCCCGGACCTCTCCAGCCGCCTGCCCGCGCTGTCCATGGACGCCCTGGCACAGATGCGCACCGCCGAACTGCCGGTGCTGCTGCGCAAGCTGCGGCAGATGCTGCAGCTGGCCCTGGTGGGGATCATCCGCAACCAGGACCTGGCCACCAACCTCGGCTACATGGCGCGCGTCTTCGCCCGCCTCGAATCCCTGTGCAAGGAAGCGCCCCTCGGCACGCTCTGGCCCATCGCCTCCGGCATGGTCGAAGGCCTGGCCAATGGCAGCGTGGTCAACGGCACCTCCGTGCGCACCCTGCTGCGGCAGATCGACAAGGAACTCAAGCGCCTGCTCGACCAGGGCGCCGACGGCATCAACCAGCCGGCTCCCGAGGAGCTGGTCAAGAACCTGCTGTTCTATATCGCCAAGGCCCCTGCCCAGTCGCCGCGTATCCGCGCGCTGAAGGAGCAGTACCGCCTCGACGAAGCGCTGCCCGACACCGACGTGGTGGACGAGGAGCGTGCCCGCCTCGCCGGCCCCGACCGCGACGCCATGCGCTCGGTGGTCACCGCCCTCTGCGAGGAGCTGGTACGGGTCAAGGACAGCCTGGACATCTTCGTGCGCAGCGATCGCCGTGGCGTCGCCGAGCTGGATTCCCTGCTGGCCCCCCTCAAGCAGATCGCCGACACCCTCGCCGTGCTGGGCTTCGGCCAGCCGCGTCGGGTCATCCTCGACCAGATCGACGTGGTCCACAGCCTGTCCCTCGGCCAGCGCGAACCCAATGACGCCGTGCTGATGGATGTCGCCGGCGCGCTGCTCTATGTAGAAGCCACCCTCAATGGCATGGTCGGCCCGGCCGATGACCGCCGCGCCGAAGAAAGCCACCTGCCCACCACCGACGTGGCGCAGATCCACCAGTTGGTGATCAAGGAAGCGCGCAATGGCCTGGAACAGGCCAAGGACGCGATCATCGAGTTCATCGCCTCGCAGTGGAACCACGAGCACCTGGCTCGCGTGCCCGACCTGCTGACCCAGGTCCGTGGTGGCCTGGCGATGATCCCGCTGAGCCGTGCCGCGACCCTGCTGGAAGCCTGCAACCGTTATATCCAGGAGCAGCTCCTGGCGCGCAAGGCCGTGCCCAACTGGCAGAGCCTGGACACCCTCGCCGACGCCATCACCAGCGTCGAGTACTACCTCGAGCGTCTCTCCGAAGACCACGCGACCCAGGGCGACCTGATTCTCGACGTGGCCGAGGAAAGCCTGGAGGCGCTGGGCTACCCGCTGAAGGAAAAGCCCTCGATCCTCGACCGCATCGAGCCGGAAGAAGAACCGCTGCCCCTGGCCGACCCGCTGCAGGAAATCGAAGTGCTGGCCGCCGAGGAATCGGAACTGGTCGAGCCGCTGGACCTGGAGCCCCTGGCCGCTGGTGACGACGTACTGGTCGCCGACGAATTCGCCGAGCCGGTCGCCGCCGAGAGCACCGAGGAAACACCTCCGGCCGCCCTCGACGCCCTGCTGGAACTCGAGCCGCTGCCCGAGCTTGAACCCCTTGCCGAGCTGGAACCGGCCATCGACGCCGAACCCGTCGCAAGCTTCGACGAACTGCCGGACCTCGACCCGCTGCCCGAACTGGACGCGCTGACCGAACCCGCCGCCCTCGGCGAGCTGGACGCCCTGCCGGCCCTGGACGAACTGAGCCTCGAAGCGCCCGCTGCCGACAGCGCCGAGCTGCTGGTCTCCGACGACAACTGGAATCTCGGCGAGCTGCCGACCGAAGCACCCGAAGTCATCGACTTCAGCCTCGACGTGCCGCTGGAACTGCATGCCGCCCAGGAACCCCAGGAGAGCCTGGAGCCCCTGCAGAGCTTCGATCTGGACGACCTGGAGCCGCTGCCGGACGCCACGCCGCTGGAAAGCCTCGAACCGCTCGAAGGCGAAGTCCTCAGCCTGGAACCGCTACCCGAGTCCACGATGAGCTGGGACGACATGGAGCTCACCGGCCTCGACCTCCCCGAGGTCGAGCTGCCCGCTGCCCCCATCGAGCCACAGGCACCTGTTGTCGAAGAGCACAAGCCGCTGTCCATGGCCGATGTCATGGCCGCGCCCACCCAGGCCATCAACCCGCCTGCCGGCGACGTGCCGCCCAGCCTGCTGCCGCCGCCCGCCGACGAAGAGCCGGTGGATGACGAGTTGCTGGAAGTCTTCATCGAAGAGGCCGGCGAAGTCCTGGAAACCATCGGTGACTTCCTGCCCCAGTGGCTGGCCGACACCGACAACAAGGAAGCCCTGACCGAAATCCGCCGCGCTTTCCACACCCTCAAGGGCAGTGGTCGCATGGTGCGCGCGCTGGTCATCGGCGAACTCTCCTGGTCCATCGAGAACCTGCTCAACCGCGTGCTGGATCGCAGCATCCAGCCCGACGAAGACGTCCGTGGCGTAATCCAGGACGTGGTCGCCCTGCTGCCGCAGCTGGTCGACGAATTCGCCGCCAAGGCCCAGCGCCAGCGCGACGATGTCGACCACCTGGCCGCCGAGGCACACGCCCTGGCGAAGGGGCAGCGACTCCCAAAATCTGAAGCCCCGGACTCAGCACAGGCAGTCGAGCCCGAGGGCGAGCCGGAAGCACCGTCCGTGGCGGAAGCCCCGAGCGTTGCCGAAAGCGACGAAGAGCCGCTCGACCCGCAGTTGCTGGAGATCTTCCGCAATGAGGCCGAGACGCACCTCGACAGTCTGGTGGGCTTCCTCGCCGACTGCGCCCAGTCCCTGCCGCAGCCGGTCACCGACAGCCTCCAGCGTGCCCTGCACACCCTCAAGGGCAGTGCGCACATGGCGGGCATCCTGCCGATCGCCGAGATCGCCACGCCCCTGGAAAAGCTGGCCAAGGAATACAAGACCAACCTGGTGCAGATGGACCTGGCCGAGGCCGAGCTGCTGCGCGACGCCGAACACCTGTTCCGCGCCGGGCTGGAGCAACTGGAAACCACGCCGCTGGCGGGGATCCCCGGCACCGCCGAGTTCCTCGAGCGTGTGCAGCAGCTGCATCAGGATCGTCTCGGCGCCGCCGAAGCCGCGCGCCTGGGTGAGCGGGGCGAGGCGGTACGCGACCCGCAGTTGATCTCCATATTCCTCGCTGAAGGCATGGACATCCTGCTGGATGCCGAAGACCTGCTGCGCCGCTGGCGCGAGCACCCGTCCGAGCGCCAGGAACTGGGTGCCCTGCTGGAAGAACTGAACACCCTCGGCCGCGGTGCCGAGATGGCCGAGCTGCCGCAGATCGAAGAGCTCTGCGAAGCCCTGCTCGACACCTACGGTTCCGTGGAAGAAGGCAGCCTCGCCGTCAGCGAGCGCTTCTTCGCCGAAGCCGAGCGTGCCCACGAAGCGCTGATCGGCATGATGGACCAGGTGGCCGCGGCCCTTCAGGTCACGCCCCAGCCCGAGCGCGTGCAGGCCCTGCGCGAGCTGCTGCAGGAAGCGGTCGACCCCGCTGCCCTGGCGTTGCTCGATCCCAAGCTGACCACCGGGCTGACCATCGAGGAACTCGATGAGACGGACCTGGAAGGCCTGATCGACTGGAACGCCACCGACGCCGAGCTGCCGCCCCTGGCGGAGCTGATGGAAGAGCCCGAGCAGTTCGACGAGGTGACCCTGCCCGAGCTGACCGCTGCCGGCCTGGAGGAGGACCTGTCCTCGCCGACCGTCGAGCCGGAGCCGGTGGTCGAGGCCCCTGCGGCCCACACGCCCAGCGTCTATGAATCCCTCGACGAGGAAATGGTCGCCATCTTCCTCGAAGAGGCGGTGGATATCCTGGAAAGCGCCGGGCAATCCCTCGACCGTTGGCTGGGCGAACCCGACAACCATGGCTCGCTGCTGTCGCTGCAGCGTGACCTGCACACCCTCAAGGGTGGTGCGCGCATGGCCGAGATCGCCCCCATCGGTGATCTCGCCCATGAGCTCGAAGCCCTTTACGAAGGCCTGGTGGATCGCCGCTTCAGCTACTCGCCGGCCCTCGGCGGCCTGCTGCAGCAGAGCCACGACAGCCTTGCCGTGCTGCTCGACCAGCTGCAGGCACGCCTGCCGCTGAACGACCCGCAGGCGCTGATCCATGCCATCCGCACCTTTCGCCAGAACGGTGGGCTGAGCCTTTCCGCAGCAGCGGTTGCGCTACCGCTCGACGACATCGAAGACCTCGCCGAGGTCGAAGCGATCGAGCCAGCTGACGACGCCCCAAGCGCCGAGCTTGGTGAGAGCATCGTCATCGACGAAGAACAGCCGCCCCTGGCGTTGATCGACGAAGCCGACCCGCTGGACACCCAGGCGGCCATCGACGCCATCGACGCGGTGGTGGAGGAGCTGCCGGCGGAAGCCGTGGCCGAGCTGCTGCCCGATGCCCCTGCGGACGTCGACCCCGAATTGCACGTGCTGCACGCCGAACCGGTGAGCGACGACGAGCCCGAGCTCGACCAGTGGCTGGTTGACGAGGCCCAGGAAAGCGCGCCGGCTGTCGCCGAAGCCGAAGCCGAAGCCGAAGCCGAAGCCGAAGCCGAAGCCGAAGCCGAAGCCGAAGCCGAAGCCGAGCTTGAAGCTGAGCCCGTGATCGAGCTGCACGCCGAGCCGGAAGTGCTGGACCTGTCTGAGGTCGAAGCGCCTGCTGCCATCGAGCCCGAGTTCGTGCCGGCACCGGTGATCGAAGCACCCCGCGCCGTCGAGCCCGTCTCCAGTGCCTTCGATGATCGCGATCCGGAACTGGTGGAAATCTTCCTCGAGGAAGGTTTCGACATCATCGACAGCGCCGGCGCTTCGCTGCAGCGCTGGATGGACGACGTCAACAACATCCTCGAAGTCGAAGCCCTGCAACGTGACCTGCACACCCTCAAGGGTGGTGCGCGCATGGCCGAGATCCGCGAGATCGGCGACCTCGCCCACGAACTCGAATTCCTTTATGAAGGCCTCTGCGGCGGGCGCCTGCGCGCCAGCCCGGGCCTGTTCGCCCTGCTCCAGGCCTGCCATGACCGCCTCGCCGAGATGCTCGAAGCGGTGCGTGACAAGCGTGGCGTGCCCAGCGGCGATGCCCTGATCGACGCCATCAAGCGCTTCCGGGCCAACCCGGACGAGCAGCTGAGCATGCCCTCCAGCGTGCACCTGCAGCCGGCTGCCCAGGTGGTCGATGACGATGCCAGCGAAAGCGACGACATCCTCGACATCTTCCTCGAAGAGGCCGACGACCTGCTCGAAGCCATGGAGCGCACCATCGGTCGCTGGGAAGAGCAGCGCGAGGACGGTGCCCAGATCGACGAGCTGCTGCGCCTGCTGCACACCCTCAAGGGTGGTGCGCGCCTGGCCGGGCAGAAACGCCTGGGCGATCTCAGCCATGACCTCGAACAGCACCTGACCGAAGCACAGCAGCAAGGGGCGCCCTGGCCGGACAGCCTGTTCCTCGACGTGCAGTCCGGCTTCGACGGCCTGCAGGCCGAGCTCGACCAACTGCGCGAGCGCCTGAACGCGGTGCTCGCCGAAGAAGCCCTGGAGCCGGAAGCCCTCGAGCCGGCCCCGGTCGCGCAGGCCCCCGTGCCCACCCTGGCCGCGCCCATGGTCGCTGCCAGCGCCGTGCCGCAGGTCGTGGCCGAGAACAAGGTCCTGCCCTTCGTCCGCAAGGCCCAGGAAGCCGCACTGGACGCCGCCTCCCGCCGCGCACCCCAGGAGCTGGTCAAGGTACCGGCGGACCTGCTCGAAGGCCTGGTCAACCTGGCGGGTGAAACCTCGATCTTCCGTGGTCGTGTCGAGCAGCAGGTAAGCGACTTCAGCTTCACCCTGAGCGAGATGGAGGCCACCATCGAACGGGTCCGCGACCAGCTGCGCCGCCTCGACACCGAAACCCAGGCGCAGATCCTCAGCCGCTACCAGGCCGAGGCCGAGCGTGCCGGCTACGAGGACTTCGACCCGCTGGAGATGGACCGCCACTCGCAGCTGCAGCAGCTGTCCCGTGCGCTGTTCGAGTCCGCGTCCGACTTGCTGGACCTCAAGGAAACCCTGGCGGCGCGTAACCGCGATGCCGAAACCCTGCTGCTGCAACAGGCACGTGTCAACACCGAGCTGCAGGAAGGCCTGATGCGTACGCGCATGGTGCCCTTCGACCGCCTGGTGCCGCGCCTGCGCCGGATCGTCCGCCAGGTGGCGAGCGAACTGGGCAAGCAGGTGGAATTCGTCGTCGGCAACGCCGAAGGCGAGATGGACCGTACCGTCCTCGAACGGATCGTCGCGCCGCTGGAGCACATGCTGCGCAACGCCGTGGACCATGGCATCGAATCCGTCGACGCACGCCGCGCCGCCGGCAAGTCGGAAACCGGCACCATCCGCCTGACCCTGGGCCGCGAGGGTGGCGATATCGTCCTCGCCCTGGCCGACGACGGCGGTGGCATCCGTCTCGACGCCGTGCGCCGCAAGGCCATCGAGCGCGGGATGATGGACAGCGAATCCGACCTCTCCGACTACGAGGTGCTGCAGTTCATCCTCGAAGCCGGCTTCTCCACTGCCGAGAAGGTCACGCAGATCTCCGGCCGTGGCGTGGGCATGGACGTGGTGCACTCCGAGGTGAAACAGCTCGGCGGCTCCATGAGCATCGACTCGACGCCGGGCGAGGGCACCCGCTTCCTCATCCGCCTGCCGTTCACCGTATCGGTGAACCGCGCGCTGATGGTGCTCTCCGGCGAAGACCTTTACGCCATCCCGCTGAACACCATCGAAGGTATCGTGCGGGTCTCCCCGTACGAGCTGGAGGCTTACTACCAGCCCGATGCCCCGCGCTTCGAGTACGCCGGCCAGGCCTACGAACTGAAGTACCTGGGCGACCTGCTGAACAACGGCCAGCAACCCAAGCTGGTGGGCCAGAGCCTGCCGCTGCCGGTGATCCTGGTGCGCTCCACCGAGCACGCCGTGGCGGTCCAGGTGGACTCCCTGGCGGGCTCCCGCGAGATCGTGGTGAAGAGTCTCGGCCCGCAGTTCTCCGGGGTGCACGGCATCTCCGGCGCCACCATCCTCGGTGACGGCCGCGTGGTGGTGATTCTCGACCTGCTGGCGACCATCCGCGCCATGCACGCACACCTGGTGCAGATGCTGCCGCGCTCCGCCACCCAGGCCGCTCTGCCGGCGGAACTCGATCACGACCGTCCGCCGCTGGTGATGGTGGTGGACGACTCGGTCACCGTGCGCAAGGTCACCAGCCGCCTGCTGGAACGCAACGGCATGAACGTGCTCACCGCCAAGGATGGGGTGGACGCGATCTCGCAACTGCAGGAACACCGCCCGGACATCATGCTGCTGGACATCGAGATGCCGCGCATGGACGGTTTCGAAGTGGCCACCCTGGTGCGCCACGATGAGCGACTGAAAGACCTGCCGATCATCATGATCACCTCGCGTACCGGTGAGAAACACCGTGAGCGGGCCATGACCATCGGCGTCAACGACTACTTGGGCAAGCCGTACCAGGAGTCCCTGCTGCTTGAAACCATCCAGCGACTGGTCAAGGGAAATGACTGAGAAAACCTCTGCGCGTATCGCCGTCATCGCCGACACCTCGCTGCAGCGCCATGTGCTGCAGCAGGCGCTGGCGGGCAACGGCTACCAGGTGGTGCTCAACAGCGATCCGGCACGGCTGGATGAGGAAACCCTGAGCGCCTGCGAAGTGGACCTGTGGTTGGTGGACCTGGCGCAGTCGGACGACTCGCCCTTGGTCGACAACCTGATGGAACGCGCCAGCGCACCGGTGCTGTTCGGCGAGGGCCATGCCCCCGAGCGCCACTCGGAGAATTACCCGCGCTGGGAGCGTCGCCTGTTCGGCAAGCTCAAGCGCCTGGTGGGCGACCCGGCCGTGGCCGTCGGCCCCAGCCTCGAAGCCCTGCTCAGCGATGCGCAGCGCCCGGCGCGCCTGGACCTGCCCCGCGCCCTGGCCGACACGCCGCTGGTAGCCGGTGAGCCGGCACGCCAGGTGTGGCTGCTGGCGGCGTCCCTCGGTGGCCCGGCTGCGGTGAAGGCCTTCCTTGATGCCTTGCCCGGCGGCCTGCCCGTTGGCTTCATCTATGCCCAGCACATCGACCCGACCTTCGAAACGGCGCTGCCCCAGGCCGTCGGCCGTCACAGCCAGTGGCCGGTCAACCTGGCCCGCCCCGGTGATGCGGTGCGTGCCGGTGAAGTGGTGGTGGTGCCCATCAGCCATGAACTCAGCTTTGCCGAAGACGGTGCCATGCTGGTGGGCGAACGCCCGTGGCCGGAGCCCTACAGCCCGTCCATCGACCAGGTGATGCTCAACCTCGCCCAGCACTACGGTGCCCAGTGCGGGGTCATCGCCTTCAGCGGCATGGGCAGCGACGGCAGTGCAGCCGCCGCCTATGTACGCCGCCAGGGCGCGCCGATCTGGACCCAGCGTGGCGACAGCTGCGCCTGCGCCAGCATGCCCGACAGCCTGCGCGAGGGTGGCTACAGCACCTTCAGCGCCGATCCCCGCGAGCTGGCCCAGGCGCTGGTGAACCACCTGGCGGAGCAGTGCGCCTAAGGCCCGAGGGCCCAGGGCGATAACGCCGGGAATGAAGAATCGTTGAAGGAAGAACCATGAGCCAAGCCGTCACCAACCCGAACAGCGCCAACAGCCTCACCGGCCTGCTGGTGCCGCTGTCCGACCGCACCCTGCTGGTGCCCAACGTGGCGGTGGCCGAGCTGATCCCCTATCGCGCGCCGCAGGTATCGGCGGGCATGCCGGCCTGGTTCCTCGGCCAGGTGGCTTGGCGTGACCTGCGTCTGCCGCTGCTGTCCTTCGAAGCCGCCTCCGACGGCCAGCCCCAGACCGGCGCCGGCGCCCGCGTGGTGGTGCTCAACGCCCTGGGCGGCCGTGGCCACGTCAAGTTCATCGCCCTGCTGGTGCAGGGCATCCCGCGCTCGCTCAAGGTCGACTCAGACCTCCCCCGCGCCGCCGTCCCCCTGGCTCCCCTGGAGCTGGACGCCGTACAACTGGGCAACGACATCGCGCGCATCCCCGACCTCATTGCACTCGAGCAGATGCTCGAGGATGCGGGGATTATCTAGCCGGAAGCCGGAAGCGGTGCCTTGGCTTTTGCTTCCAGCTTCAAGCTAAAAACGCTTCCAGCTAAAAGTCACCCCATAACTGCTGCGCCACGCTGAGCGCCACCACCGGCGCTGTCTCCGTCCTCAACACCCTGGGTCCCAGGCGTGCCGAATGGAAGCCGGCGGTTTGCGCCTGGGCGACTTCGGCGTCGCTGAGGCCGCCTTCGGGGCCGATGAGGAAGGCCAGGGTGCCGGGCTTGGCGTGGCTGGCCAGGGGTTCGGCCACCGGGTGCAGCACCAGCTTGAGGTCGGCGTCGATCTGCTTCAGCCAGTCGGCGAGGCTGACGGGGGCGTGGATCACCGGCAGCACCGAGCGGCCGCATTGCTCGCAGGCGCTGATCGCCACCTGGCGCCAGTGGGCCAGGCGCTTGTCGGCGCGCTCGTCCTTCAGTCGCACTTCGCAGCGCTCGCTGACGATGGGGGTGATCTCGGCGGCGCCCAGTTCGGTGGCTTTCTGGATCGCCCAGTCCATGCGCTCGCCCCGCGACAGCCCCTGGCCCAGGTGCACCCGCAACGGCGACTCGGCCTGGCCGGCGAAGGCCTCACGCAGCTCGACGCGCACATTCTTCTTGCCCACCTCCACCAGCTCGCCGAGGTACTCCTGGCCGGAGCCGTCGAACAGCTGCACGGCATCGCCCACGGCCAGGCGCAGCACGCGACCGATGTAATGGGCCTGGGTTTCCGGCAGCTCGTGCTGGCCGATGGAAAGGGGGGCGTCGATGAAGAAGCGGGAAAGGCGCATGGGAGCTGGAAGCCTGAAGCTGAAAGCCTGAAGTCTACCCGTGCGGCGCTTCCAGCTTCCAGCTTCCGGCTGCTCCTCTAACCCGGATCCCTGTGATTGGGATGCAGGTCGCTGGCGACGCTGACGCTCACCGAGTCGCGGGTGGCGATGTCGATGCCTTCGCTGGCCACTTCGGCGAGGAAGTCGATCTGCTCCGGGGTAATCACGTAGGGCGGCAGGAAGTACACCACGTTGCCCAGCGGGCGCAGCAGCGCGCCGCGTTCCAGGGCGTGCTGGAAGACCTTGAGGCCACGGCGCTCCTGCCAGGGGTAGGGCGCGCGGCTGGCCTTGTCCTGGACCATCTCGATGGCCAGCACCATGCCGGTCTGGCGCACCTCGGCGACATGGGGGTGATCCACCAGGTGGGCGGTGGATTGCGCCATGCGCACCGACAGCGCGCGGTTGGCCTCGATCACCTTGTCCTGCTCGAAGATGTCCAGGGTCGCCAGGGCGGCAGCGCAGGCCAGCGGGTTGCCGGTGTAGGTGTGCGAGTGGAGGAAGGCGCGCAGGGTCTGGTAGTCGTCGTAGAAGCCCTGGTAGACGGCCTCGCTGGTGAGTACAGCGGCCATGGGCAGGTAGCCGCCGGTGAGGGCCTTGGACAGGCAGAGGAAGTCCGGTGCGATGCCGGCCTGTTCGCAGGCGAACATCGTGCCGGTGCGGCCGAAGCCGACGGCGATCTCGTCGTGGATCAGGTGCACGCCGTAGCGGTCGCAGGCCTCGCGCAGCAGCTTGAGGTACACCGGGTGGTACATGCGCATGCCGCCGGCACCCTGGATCAGCGGCTCGACGATGACGGCGGCGACCTCCCCGTGGTGCTCGGCGAGGGTGCGCTCCATGTGGGCGAACATGGTGCGCGAGTGTTCTTCCCAGCACATGCCTTCGGGGCGCAGGTAGCAGTCGGGGCTGGGCACCTTGAGGGTGTCCATCAGCAGGGATTTGTAGGTCTCGGTGAACAGCGCCACGTCGCCCACCGACATCGCCGCGATGGTCTCGCCGTGGTAGCTGTTGGTCAGGGTGATGAAGCGCGTCTTGCCCTCGCGGCCCTGGTTGCGCCAGAAGTGGTAGCTCATCTTCAGCGCCACCTCGATGCCCGAGGAGCCGTTGTCGGCGTAGAACACGCGGTCCAGCCCCGCGGGCGTGAGCTTCACCAGGCGCTCGGAGAGTTCGATCACCGGCTGGTGGCTGAAGCCCGCGAGGATCACGTGTTCGAGCTGGTCGACCTGGTCCTTGATGCGCTGGTTGATGCGCGGGTTGGCGTGGCCGAAGACGTTGACCCACCAGGAGCTGACGGCATCCAGGTAGCGCTTGCCTTCGAAATCCTCCAGCCAGACGCCTTCGCCACGGCGGATGGGCACCACCGGCAGGCGTTCGTGGTCTTTCATCTGGGTGCAGGGATGCCAGAGCACGTCGAGGTCGCGCTTCATCCAGTCGGCGTTGAGGCCCATGGGGTGGTCTCCGGAAAGGGTCGGGGAAGACTATGCAATAGGGGTGAGATGGACAAGCGCGCCGCGCCGACACAATAGCCGGCGCCGACGGGCATCTCTGGTGGCTGCCGGGTGCCTGGCGTATCCTGCGCGCCATTCAAGAAATACGACCGTTCCTCGGGGGAATCCAATGTCTGCTGCCTGGCTGCGCACCTGTGCGTTTGTTGTGTTGGGAGTGCTCAGTGCCGTTGCGCAGGGCAAGGAAAAGCAACCGGCCGCCATCGTGGTCGGCGGCGGCATGGCCGGCCTCACGGCGGCCTATGAGCTGCAGCAGCAAGGCTGGCAGGTGACCCTGCTGGAGGCCAAGCCGAGCATCGGCGGGCGCTCCGGCCTGGCCAGCACCGAATGGATCGGCTCCGACAAGCTGCAGCCGACCCTGAATGCCTACCTCAAGGGGTTCAAGCTGGCGACCGTGGCCGCGCCCGAGTACGTGCGCACCCCGGGCTACCTGATCGCCGGTCGCTACTTCAACGAAGCCGACCTGCTCAAGGAAGCGCCCAGCACCGTCGAAGGGCTGAAGCGCTTCGACAAGAGCCTGGATGATCTCGCCGCCTCCATCGAGGACCCGCTGCAGCCGCTGGTCAACCACACCCTGCAGACCCTGGATTCCATCAGCGTGGCGCGCTGGCTCGACAAGCTGGCGCTGCCGCCCACTTCCCGTGCCCTGGTGGACCAGCGCATCCGTTCGCGCTACGACGAGCCCTCGCGCCTGTCGCTGCTCTACCTCGCCCAGCAGGGCCGGGTCTATCGCGGCCTGCCGGAAGGCGACCTGCGCGCCGCCCGCCTGCCGGGTGGCAGCGCGGCACTGGCCCAGGCCTTCGCCAAGAAGATCAAGACCATCAAGACCAACGCGCGGGTCTCCGCCATCGTCCAGGACAAGGACAGCGTCACCGTGAAAGTGGGCGGCGCCGGCTACAGCGCCGACTACGTGGTGCTCGCCGTGCCGCTGCCGGCGCTGGACAAGATCAGCCTCACCCCGTCGCTGTCTGCCCTGCAGCTGCGCTCGCTGAAGGACATCAACTACGGTTGGCGCGACCAGATGCTGCTCAAGTTCAAGAAGCCCGTGTGGGGCAAGTCGCGCCTCTCCGGTGAGGTCTATAGCGACCAGGGCCTGGGCATGATGTGGGTCGAGCCCGCGCTCAAGGGCGGTGCCAACCTGCTGGTGAATATCTCCGGCGACAACGCGCGCCTGCTGCAGGCCTTCGGTGACCGGCAGATGGTCGACCAGGTGCTGATCCGCTTCGACAAGCTGTTCCCCGGCGCCCGCGAGCAGTTCACCGGCTACGAGCTGCGCCGTTACGGTAAGGATTCCCTGGTGGGCGGAGCCTACCTGGCCTATGGCCCAGGCGAAATCAGCCTCTACTGGCGCATGTGGGAGAAGCCCCTGGGCCGGGTGATCTTCGCCGGCGAGCACACCGACGCGCTCTACCCGGGCACCCTGGAAGGCGCCCTGCGCAGTGGCCAGCGCGCCGCCAGCCAGGCCCGTGACCTGTTCGCCGGCAAGAGCCTGGAACCGGTCGAGCAGGTTGCTGCCGCCGCCCCGGCTCCGGCCAAGGCCGATGCCAAGGAAGAAAAGAAGGGCTTCTTCTCCCGCCTGTTCAACTGATGGCGCCACGGGCGCAATGCCCGTGACCTCCAGTCGCCTCCGGGGTGCCGTTCGTGCACCTCGGACAGAACTTAAAGCCCCTTCCCACGCCTAATTCCCGCTCGGGCCAGTTCGTCCTACCTATCGTATTGCCCGATATTTCAAAGCGACATTTTCTACTTTTCTTCGATATTTTTGCCGCTAGGCTTGGCCCATCCGTTTTTCAAGGAATCCTCCTGATGCAGTGGCGCAATACTCCCAACCGCTTCGGCCTCGTCAGCATCGTCCTGCACTGGGGTGTTGCCCTGGTCGTCTTCGGCCTGTTCGGGCTGGGGCTGTGGATGGTCGGCCTCGACTACTACAGCGGCTGGTACAAGACCGCCCCTGACATCCACAAAGGCATCGGCATCCTGCTGTTCCTGGTGATGCTCGCCCGTGTGCTCTGGCGCTTCGTCAGCCCGCCGCCGCCGGCCCTGCCCAACCACGGCCAGCTCACCCGCCTGGGCTCCAAACTGGGTCACCTGGCGCTCTACCTGGGCCTGTTCGCCATCATGGTTTCCGGTTACCTGATTTCCACCGCCGACGGTCGCGGCATTGCCGTGTTCGGCCTGTTCGAAGTGCCGGCGACCCTGACCAGCATTCCCGACCAGGAAGACGTCGCCGGCGTCATTCACGAATACCTCGCCTGGGGCCTGGTGATCTTCGCGGGCGTCCATGCGCTCGCTGCGCTCAAACACCACTTCATCGATCGCGACGCCACCCTGACCCGCATGTTCGGGCGCGCCGCCAAATAAGCTGCACCCTCACAAGGAGAAATACCGATGCTGAAGAAATCCCTCGCCGCGCTGACCCTCGGTGCCGCCCTGTTCGCCGGCCAGGCCATGGCCGCCGACTACGCCATCGACAAGCAAGGCCAGCACGCCTTCGTCAACTTCAAGATCAGCCACCTGGGCTACAGCTGGCTGTACGGCACCTTCAAGGACTTCGACGGCTCCTTCAGTTTCGACGCCAAGGCGCCGGAAGCGAGCAAGATCAAGGTCACCCTGCAGACCGCCAGCGTCGACACCAACCACGCCGAACGCGACAAGCACATCAAGAGCGGCGACTTCCTCAATGTGAGCAAGAACCCGACCGCCACCTTCGAGTCCACTGGCGTGAAATCCACCGGCAACGGCACCGCCGACGTAACCGGCAACCTGACCCTGAACGGCGTGACCAAGCCGGTCGTGGTCAAGGCCAAGTTCATCGGTGAAGGCGACGACCCGTGGGGCGGCTACCGCGCCGGCTTCGAAGGCACCACCACCCTGAAGCTGAAGGACTTCGACATCCAGAAGGACCTCGGCCCGGCTTCCCAGGAAGTCGAGCTGATCATCTCCTTCGAGGGTGTGCGCAAGTAAGATTGCGCGGATGACGAAGAACGCCGGCTGATGCCGGCGTTTTTCATTTCCGGCACAACGCAGTGCCGTGTCGGAACTGGGCGCCTCTTCCCGGGCTGAAGCCCGGGCTACGATGCGGTGCTCCGAGGCACAAATGAAAACGCCGGCCCCAGGGCCGGCGTTTTTCATGGCGTTGCAGCTCAGCGGTTGCGAGTCAGCAGCGCGGGCTTCTCACCACGGGGGCGGTTGCTGTTGGACAGTTGGTCCAGCTGCTCCGCGGTGGGGAAACGATCACCCTTGGATTCCTTGTGGATGATCTTCGGCTGCGGCTTGCGCGGCTCCTGCACGGCAGGCTCCTCGCGGCCGCGGGAGGCGCGGGGCTCGTCACGGCGGGCCTGGCCGCCATTGCTGCGACCTTGGCCCTGGCCACCACCGCTACGGCGCTGACCGTTGCCAGCGCCCTGGCCGGCACCGCCGCCACCGCTGCGGCTCTTGCCCTGGCCCTGGCCTTGACCCTGGCCACGTGCACCGGCGCCTTGGCCCTGACCCTGGCTTCTGCCCTGGCTCTGGCCTTGACCCTGGCCCTGGCCCTGGCCGCCACGGCGGTTGCGGCTCTGGGTCTTGTCCGGGTAGGGGCTGACGTAGTCGGCACGGTTGCCGAAGTTGTCCACGTCGTCGTCGAGGAACTCTTCCGGGTCGCGATCACGCGTGGGCTGTGGCGGGCGTGCCGGACGCGCCTGCTGTGGCTGGCTGTTGTTGCCGGCGGCCGGTTGGGCGTTCTCGCCTTCCTTGCCTTTGCCCTTGCCACGGCGGTTGCGGCTCTTGCGCGGCTTGCCTTCGCCGTCGGCAGCGGGCGGGGTGGCCCCTTCGCGCTTCGGACGGTCGGCACGCGGCTGGCGCGCCGGTTGCGGCGGGCGCACGTCGGGGCGCTCGGCCTCGACGGCGGAGGCGTCGAAGCCCTGCATGTCGCCATCGGGAATGCGCTGCTTGGTCAGGCGCTCGATGGCCTTGAGCAGCTTCTCTTCGTCCGGGGCGACCAGGGAGATGGCTTCGCCGCTACGACCGGCACGACCGGTACGGCCGATGCGGTGCACGTAGTCTTCCTCGACGTTGGGCAGCTCGTAGTTGACCACGTGGGGCAACTGGTCGATGTCCAGGCCGCGGGCGGCGATGTCCGTGGCGACCAGGATGCGCACGCTGTTGGCCTTGAAGTCGGCCAGGGCCTTGGTGCGTGCGTTCTGGCTCTTGTTGCCGTGGATCGCGGCGGCCGGCAGGCCATGCTTGTCGAGGTATTCGGCGAGGCGGTTGGCGCCGTGCTTGGTGCGGGTGAACACCAGGACCTGTTCCCAGGCGCCAGCGGTGATCAGGTGGGCCAGCAGCGCACGCTTGTGGTTGGCCGGGAGGCGGAACACGCGCTGCTCGATGCGCTCGACCGTGGTGTTCGGCGGCGTCACTTCGATGCGTTCGGGGTTGTGCAGCAGCTTGCCGGCGAGGTCGGTGATGTCCTTGGAGAAGGTCGCCGAGAACAGCAGGTTCTGGCGTTTCGCCGGGAGGCGGGCGAGGACCTTCTTCACATCGTGGATGAAGCCCATGTCGAGCATGCGGTCGGCTTCGTCGAGTACCAGGATCTCCACGTGGGAGAGGTCGATGCTGCCCTGGCCTATCAGGTCCAGCAGGCGACCGGGGCAGGCGACCAGGACGTCGACGCCCTTGGACATGGCCTGGACCTGCGGGTTCATGCCGACACCGCCGAAGATGCAGGCGCTGGCCAGCGGCAGGTCACGGGCATAGACCTTGAAGCTGTCGTGGACCTGGGCGGCGAGCTCGCGGGTCGGGGTCAGGACCAGGACGCGGGCCTGGCGTGGGCCATGGCGATGCGACTTGTCCGGGTGACCATTGGGGAACAGGCGCTCGAGAACCGGGAGGGCGAAGCCGCCGGTCTTGCCAGTGCCAGTCTGTGCCGCAACCATCAGATCGCGACCTTGCAACACGGCGGGAATGGCCCGCTGTTGCACCGGAGTGGGCTGGTTATAGCCGGCTGCTTCCACAGCGCCGACTAAAGCCTCGGAGAGACCGAGGGAGGCAAAGGACATGGGAAATCCTGTCTAGTTAGGGCTTGGCCCGGGGGAGTGTCTGCCTGGCTAGAAAATCGCAGCGGGGAGGCGCGATTCCCGTCCGGTCCTGCTGGCTTGGGGGGCCAACATCCGGGCGTATACCTGGCGGGAGCCGGGAGTATAACAGAGCATTTCCGGCGTGCAGCCTATCGACTGCTCAACGGTGTGCTGCGATCCAGGCCGTCGGCCCAGGCCTGTTCGCGTACCGGGTAGCGCGCCTGCAGCGTGGCGTGGGCCGGCTCCCGCTTGAAGCGGCGCAGTTCCTCGGCGAAGCGCTGGGCCAACTCGCCCAGTTCGGGGGTGCGGCGGAAGGCCAGGTAGAGCGGGTCTTCGCCCACCGGACGGGGGTGGTGGGCGACCTGTTCGGCGAGCCCCAGGTGCTGCGCCAGCCACAGCCCGGCGCGGCGGTCGTTGACCACCAGGTCGACGCGGTCGCGCACCAGCTTGCCGAGGTTGGCTTCGTGACTCGGCGCCGGCTCGCGGGTGAACAGCTCGGAGGTGCGGAAGTCGCTGTCGCTGTACCAGTAGCCCGGTGAGGTGCCGACCTTCAGGCCCTGGAGGTCGGTCAGGCGGTTGAAGGGATAGGGGCGGGCGCGGTCATAGAAGAGCACGAACTCGGCGCTGGACAGCGGCTCGTCGGCGAAATGCAGGCGGGGACGGCGCTCTTCGGTCATGAAGATATCCAGCACGGCGTCGGCCTGGCCGTTCTCCATCTCGATCAGGCAGCGCTTCCAGGGCATGAAGTCCCAGTGCACCTCCACGCCCAGGCGCTTGAACACCTCGACGCTGGCGTCATAGTCCAGGCCGCGTGCCTGGCCGTTCTCCACGAAGACATAGGGCGCCCAGGGATCGGTGACGATGCGCAGCGGCCCCGCGTTGGCGAAGGCGCCGAGGCAGGTGAACAGCAACAGGACGAAGAGGCGACGGGATGCTGGCATAGGGCCAGAATACGCGGCGCTTTCCGGGCTGGGAAGTGACCCGGCGCGCCGCTCGGCCGGTCAGGGATTGAGCAGGAACACCACGTAGCCACGAAACCAGGGGCTGTCTTCCAGGTAGTCCGGTGGCTCCCACTCGCCCTTCTGCACCAGGCCGATGCGGTAGGGCAGTTGCAGCTTCGCGACGCGGGGCAGGTAGCGGGCGTTGCCGGGGATGCTGTGACGCCCCTGGTAGGTCTGCACCACCACCTCGTCGAGCACCTTGCCCAGGCGGTTGAGCACTGCCGGGTCGCCGTTGCTGCCCCAGTCCAGCAGCCCGGTGATGCCGAGGCGGTAGTGCCGGGGCAGGC
The DNA here is from genome assembly GCA_000474255.1 of Aquipseudomonas alcaligenes MRY13-0052. Lineage (GTDB taxonomy): Bacteria > Pseudomonadota > Gammaproteobacteria > Pseudomonadales > Pseudomonadaceae > Metapseudomonas > Metapseudomonas solani. The sequence goes on along the minus strand of BATO01000003.1, from coordinate 112,785 downwards.
GCTGGCGCAGCTGTTCGAGGAAGTCGGCGTAGCCGTCCAGGTGCAGGGTGCGGGCATCGAAATCGATCTGCACGCCGACCACCGGGTTGCCCGCGCGGCGCCAGCGTTCCAGCTGGGCGAGCAGGGTGGCGTAGATGGGCTCGGTCCAGCGCAGGGTATGGGCGCGGTAGACCACCCAGACTTCACCCTTGGACAGGCGCGGCACTGCCATGCCCTGGGCGATGAAGCGCGCCTGCGGGTCACCGGGCTGGCGCGGTCCGTCGATCTGGCCCTGGAGGATGTACAGGGTGCGCGCCTCCGCCAGCACCGCCTGGGAGCGCACGCCGCTCCAGACCCAGAAGGCGTCGTAGTCGGCAGCATCCACCCGCTCCCCGGCGATACCGGGGAGGCTCGCCAGGGCCAGCAGCAGGGCCAGTGCCCTGGCGATCACGCGTCGCTTACCAGTAGTACTTGAGCTTCTGCGCCCAGGGGTTGCCCGGGTAGTCCTTTTTCAGGTCCTGGAACCACTGCTTGCGCTGGGCCTTGTCGATGTCCTGGCCGTCGCAGGTGTTGTAGCCGGCGGGAGCGAAGCAGTTCACCGCGCGGAACAGTGCGTAGGCCATCTCGTCGGCGCTGGCGTGAGGGTCGTCGATGGTCCGCTGGTAGCCGACCAGGCGCGACCAGGGCTGGCCGGGGAAGTCGGTGGTCGAGCCGCCCAGTTCGTCTGCCGGTGGCTGGCTGTTGAGGCTGAAACCGTCCAGGCCGTTGGTGCGGACGAAGTCGCCCAGGCAGTTCAGGGCCAGGCCATCACCGTCGTTTTCCTCCAGCCGTTCGGCCACCTTGGCCAGCGGCGGGCAGGCGTACTCGCCGGGAGCGGACTGGCCGGCCCAGGCGAAGCGTCCCACTGCCCAGGTATCGCCTTCTTCCACCTTGGGCGCCGGGTTCGGCAGCAGGGCCAGGTCCTGCCGGAAGTGGGCGTAGTCGCTGAACAGCAGCTCCTTGTAGAGCAGGGTGAACAGGGCGTTGTCACGTTCGGCGGCGGGGGCGGCGCTGTCCTTGGCCTGCTGGCGCAGCAGGTCGGCGGAGGCGAGGTTGCGCAGGACGATCTCGCGGATGGGCGCGGTGCGGATTGGCGAGTCGGCGGCGAAGATCTCGGCCACCTTGCCGTTGCGCGAGAGGTTCAGGGCCAGGGCCAGTTCCAGCTGGCCGCGTTGCAGCGCGGAAGGCTGGCGGGCCAGCAGTTGCTGCCAGAGCTCGCGTGCCGCATCGGGCTTGCCGGTGGCTTCCAGCGCCAGGCCGCGCAGGGTTTCCTGGCTGAACACCAGCAGGCCCATGGGCGCCTGGTTGTCCGCGGCCGGCAGGGCGGCCAGGGCCTTGGCGGCATCGCCACCGCGGTAGAAGTGCCAGGAGGCGACGAGGTAATCGTGCAGGCCGGGTTGGCTGGCGAAGCGCTGTTTCTGTGCCTGCAGCTGTTCCAGGGTGATGGTCGGGCTGAGGTCGCTGCCGGGCTTGCGCAGGCGTATCAGGTCCATCACCGCGAGCAGGGTCGGGTCCTGGACATCGTCGGGCTTGAGCGCCGGTAGCAGCTTGACGTCGAGCTCCTCGATCAGTGCGCGGCCGCTCATGTTGCGCTGGTCGCTGTCCTCGTCCTGGGCGAACTGCCAGGCGTACTCGGCGGCGAACTTGCGCGGGTCGTCCAGCAGCCAGTAGACCTTGCGCAGCAGGCCACGGGCGGAGGCGCGGTAAAGCCCTTCCGGGTACGCCTGCAGGTAGGCCTTGAGGCCCGACTCGGCGCTGGTCATGGCGTTGCGGTCGATCTTCGCCAGGTCGGGAATGCCGTACTCGTCGAAGGCGTCCTGCTGGGCCTGGTTCAGCGCGACGCGCGCCTGCATGTACAGGGCGGTTTCCTTGAGCCAGGGCTGGTCGCTGGAGGCGAGGCCGGCGAACTGCTGGCCGGCACCGGCGAAGTCGCCGCGGTAGAAGGCGTCGGCACCGGTCAGGTAGGAGCCGAAGGCCTGGGCGACCGGGGAGGTGAGGGCGCCAGCGGCGGGCAGCACGTCCTCGGGTTGCGGGTCGCCTTCACCACAGATGGTCATCAGGTTGACCCGGGCATCGGCCAGGGCCTTGCGCTCGGCGGCTGAGAGCGCCTCGGTGCCGGCCAACTGGTCGACGAAGGCCTGGGTGCTGTCGAGGTCGTTGGTGCGGCAGCGGTTGCCCTCACCTTCGGCGAAGTAGTGTTCGGCCAGGCCGTTCTCTTCCAGTTGCACGCCTACCTGCTCGAGAGCCAGGGTGAGGTTCTCCTTGCGCGGGTCCTTCTGCTCGGCCTCGGTGTTCTCGGCATTGCTCTCTTCGCCTTCGCCGCTGCTCTCGCTGGCGGCTGCCTCGGCATTGGCCGGGTCGAGCATCTCCAGGGTGAAGGGCACCTGGGCGTAGCCGTCCTCGTAGCCGCTGGTGGACTTCAGCGTCTCCGGCAGGCGCAGGCGGCCGGCATCGGCCAGCAGCAGCTGCAGGTTGGCGCGGCTGTCGTTGCCGGGGCTGAGGAAGGGCAGGTTGCTGCAACCCAGCAGGCGGTCGCCGGCGATGGCCCAAGTGGGGCTGCAGACGAAGTCGAAGCTGGCGAAGGCGCTGGGGCTGGCGAAGCCGATGAGCAGGGCGAGCGGAGCGAGGCGTGGCGTGATCGTCATGGTCTCTTCCTTGAGTGAAGGGGCCGGCGCATCCTACCGCCGGCCCTTCGCCTCAACGTGGCAGTTTGAGGTTGTTCCAGATGGCCAGGCTGGGTTCGGCCTGGTTCAGGGTGTAGAAGTGCAGACCCGGGGCGCCGCCCTGTAGCAGGCGTTCGCACATCTCGGTCACCACCTGCTCGCCGAAGGCCTGGATGCTTTCCAGGTCGTCGCCGTAGGCTTCCAACTGCTTGCGGATCCAGCGCGGGATCTCGGCGCCGCAGGCGTCGGAGAAGCGTGCCAGCTTGCTGTAGTTGGTGATCGGCATGATGCCCGGGACGATCGGCAGGTCAACGCCCAGCTTGCGTACGCGGTCGACGAAGTAGAAGTAGCAGTCGGCGCTGAAGAAGTACTGGGTGATGGCGCTGTTGGCACCGGCCTTGGCCTTGCGGGCGAAGTTGGCCAGGTCGTCCTCGAAGTTGCGCGCCTGCGGATGGATTTCCGGGTAGGCGGCGATTTCGATGTGGAAGTGGTCGCCGGTCTCGGCGCGGATGAACTCCACCAGCTCGTTGGCGTGGCGCAGTTCGCCGCTGGCCATGCCCATGCCCGACGGCAGGTCGCCACGCAGCGCGACGATGCGCTTGATGCCGGCGGCCTGGTACTGCTCGAGCAGGCTGCGCAGGTCGGCCTTGCTGTCGCCGACGCAGGAGAGGTGCGGCGCGGTCGGCACCTTCACGTCGCCATCGAGCTGCAGCACGGTGTTGAGGGTACGGTCACGGGTCGAGCCGCCGGCACCGTAGGTGCAGGAGAAGAAGTCCGGCTTGTAGGCAGCCAGCTGACGCGCGTTGTTCAGCAGTTTTTCATGCCCGGCTTCGGTCTTGGTGGGGAAGAACTCGAAGCTGTAGCGGCGTTCTTGAGACATGGAGAATTCCAAGCTTGAAGCCGTAAGCCTGAAGCCGGAAGTGGAGCATGTGCGCTTCCAGCTTCCGGCTTCCAGCTTCTGGCTTGATTGGTTAGTAGCGATAGCTGTCCGGCTTGAACGGGCCTTCGACGGTGACGCCGATGTAGTCGGCCTGCTGCTTGGTCAGCTGGGTGACGACGCCACCGAAGCCCTTGACCATTTCCAGGGCCACTTCCTCGTCCAGTTTCTTCGGCAGTACTTCGACGGTCAGGCGCTCGGCTTTCTTCTCGGCGGAGAGGTCGGCGTACTTCTGCTCGAACAGGAAGATCTGCGCCAGTACCTGGTTGGCGAAGGAGCCGTCCATGATGCGGCTGGGGTGGCCGGTGGCGTTGCCCAGGTTCACCAGGCGGCCTTCGGCCAGCAGGATCAGGTAGTCGTCGTTGGCCGGGTCGAAGGAACCGGCGCCGGTGCGGTGGATCTTGTGCACCTGCGGCTTGACCTCTTCCCAGGCCCAGTTCTTGCGCATGAAGGCGGTGTCGATCTCGTTGTCGAAGTGGCCGATGTTGCAGACCACGGCGCGCTTCTTCAGGGCCTTGAGCATGCCGGCGTCGCAGACGTTGACGTTGCCGGTGGTGGTGACGATCAGGTCGATCTTGCCCAGCAGGGCGGCGTCGACGCTGGCTTCGGTGCCGTCATTGAGGCCGTTCTTGTAGGGGGAGACCAGCTCGAAGCCGTCCATGCAGGCCTGCATGGCGCAGATCGGGTCGACTTCGGACACCTTGACGATCATGCCTTCCTGGCGCAGGGACTGGGCGGAGCCCTTGCCCACGTCGCCGTAGCCGATCACCAGGGCCTGCTTGCCCGACAGCAGGTGGTCGGTACCGCGCTTGATGGCGTCGTTGAGGCTGTGACGGCAGCCGTACTTGTTGTCGTTCTTGCTCTTGGTCACGGCGTCGTTGACGTTGATCGCCGGGACTTTCAGGGTGCCGGCCTTGAGCATGTCCAGCAGGCGGTGCACGCCGGTGGTGGTCTCTTCGGTGACACCATGGATGCGCTCGAGCATCTGCGGGTATTTCTTGTGCAGGATCTCGGTCAGGTCACCGCCGTCGTCCAGCACCATGTTGGCGTCCCAGGGCTGGCCGTCCTTGAGGATGGTCTGCTCGATGCACCACTCGTACTCCTGCTCGGTCTCGCCTTTCCAGGCGAATACCGGGGTACCGGCGGCGGCGATGGCGGCAGCGGCCTGGTCCTGGGTGGAGAAGATGTTGCAGGAGGACCAGCGCACTTCGGCGCCCAGGGCGGTCAGCGTCTCGATCAGCACGCCGGTCTGGATGGTCATGTGGATGCAGCCGAGGATCTTCGCGCCTTTCAGCGGTTGGCTGGCGGCGTACTTGCGGCGCAGGCCCATCAGGGCGGGCATTTCGGATTCGGCGATGATCAGTTCGCGACGGCCCCAGGCAGCGAGGGAAATGTCGGCGACTTTGTAATCGTTGAAATCGGCAGGCGTGATAACAGCGCTCATGCGAACTCTCCATTCGTTGTGTGCGAATGGGCGCCGTTGATGCGTTTGGGTAACGCCCCATCCGAGCCTGACAAACCCTTTCTGGAACAGGTCTGCTGCAGCGCCCCTCGGACAGGTGGCGGGCGCGGCCATGAAGCCGCGTTAAACCGGGGGATTATAGCCGTGTGAGGCGATCTGCCCAAGGCTTTCCGTCGCGCGGCGAGCACTCTATCGACGCGATTGATTCCGCTGCCGGGACAGCGCAACGGGGCTCTGCCATCATCCGCCGCGTCAACGAAGCGAGGAGAACGACAGATGAATTTCCATACGCGCAAATGGGTCAAGCCCGAGGACCTGAACCCCAACGGCACCCTCTTCGGCGGCAGCCTGCTGAAGTGGATCGACGAGGAGGCGGCGATCTACGCCATCATCCAGCTCGGCAGTCAGCGCGTGGTGACCAAGCTGATGTCGGAGATCAACTTCGTCAGCTCGGCGCGCCAGAGCGACATCATCGAACTGGGCATCACCGCCACCGAATTCGGCCGCACCTCCCTGACCATGCGCTGCGAAGTGCGCAACAAGATCACCCGCAAGAGCATCCTCACCATCGACCGCATGGTCTTCGTCAACCTCGGCGAGGACGGCAAGCCCGCCCCCCACGGCAAGACCGAGATCAGCTACATCCGCGATCAGTTCAAGGATTGATGGCTACCAGCGCCCGGAAGCTCCGCCGCCGCCGCTGGAACCGCCGCCCCCGCTGAAGCCTCCGCCGGAGCTGCTGGACGAGCTGCTCGAGTCGCTGCTCGACGAGTAGCTGGACGAGCTGCTCGAGCCGCTGCTGACCTTCCAGGTGGACAGCGGCGCGAGGATGAAAATGAACACGAACAGGCTGATGAAGCCCGCCGTGAGGGTGAAGAACAGCAGCAGGTCGAGCGCCGTGCCGGTTGTCAGGCAGTAGATCAAGGTGGCGACGGTCACCAGGCCGATGCAGGAAAAGTAGCGACGGCCACTGTGTTGACGTGCCCAGGCTCTGGGGATGCGTTTCACCAGTGCCGGCACGATGAAGAACTGAGCGAAGAACAGGCACAGGCTGAACAGGTTGATGGTGTCCGGCTGGGGCTCCCGTGCACTGGGCTCCGGCAGCGGTTCGCCACGCACCAGGCCGGAGAGGGCATCGGTGCCGGCCTGGATGCCGCCGAAGAAATCGCCCTCGCGGAAGGCCGGGGTGATGCGCTCGCGGATGATCCGCGCGGCCTGTACATCGGTCACCGCGCCTTCCAGGCCGTAGCCCACCTCGATGCGCAACGCGCGGTCGTCCTTGGCCACCAGCAGCAGGATGCCGTCGTCCACGCCCTTGCGCCCCAGCTTCCATTGCTCGAACGCGCGCGTGGCATAGGCCTCGATGCTGTCCGCGCCGGTGCTGGTGACGATCAGCACGGCGACCTGTGCACCTTTCTCCGCCTCCAGGGCCGCGAGCTGTGCGTCGAGGGCTGCGCTCTGGCTGGCGTCCAGGGTGGCGGTGAGGTCGGTGACCCGCTGCTTGAGGGCGGGTACCGGTTGGTCGGCGTTGGTGCAGAGGCAGGCCAACGACAGCAGCAGGGCGACCAGGCGGGCGCGCATGTTCAGCCCTCCCGGTGCGGAGCGGTGTTGAAGTCCACCTTGGGTGCCACCGACACCTCGGCCTCGTTGGCGACGCTGAAATTGGCCTTAGGCTGGTAACCGAAGGCCATGGCGGTGAGGTTGCCGGGGAACTGGCGGACCAGCACGTTATAGGCCTGCACGGCCTTGACGTAGCGCGAGCGCGCCACGGTGATGCGGTTCTCGGTGCCTTCGAGCTGCGCCAGCAGGTCCTGGAACAGGCTGTCCGCCTTCAGCTGCGGGTAGTTCTCGCTGACCGCCAGCAGGCGCGACAGCGCGGAACTGAGCTGGCCCTGGGCGTTCTGGAAGTTCTTCACCGCCTGCTCGTCCGTGAGCTGGCCGGCGTCGAGCCGAACGCTGCCGACCTGGGCGCGGGCCTCGGTCACCTGGGTGAGCACGGCCTGCTCGTGGGCGGCGTAGCCCTTCACCGTGCTGACCAGGTTGGGGATCAGGTCGGCGCGGCGCTGGTACTGGTTGACCACCTCGGACCAGTCGGCCTTGACCTGTTCGTCGGCACTTTGCATGGCGTTATAGCCGCAGCCGCTGAGCAGCAGGGCGGTGAGCAGGAGGATGGCAAGGCGGGGCATGGGCTTTTCTCGTCCTTGAAAAAGGGGTGATTAGAACAGGCGACCTCGTCGACGGACAGTCGTGGCCATTGGCCGATGTGCCGATCGGCACGTTTTTATCGGCCATGGACGACGAACGGTACCTGGCGCAGCCTCGGGGCTTTCCCTGTCCCCTTGGAGCCTTCAATGACCCTAGCCTACTGGTGCGTGCTGGTCGCGCTGTTTCTGCCCTACCTGTCCACTGCCGCGGCGAAGTTCACCGGAAGGGATTTCGGCCCCCGGCAGAACCATGACCCGCGCACCTTCCTCGCGGGCCTGGAGGGCTGGCGCAAGCGCGCCAACAACGCCCAGCTGAATGCCTTCGAAGTCACCCCGGCATTCGGCATCGCCGTGGTCATCGGCCACCTCGCCGGCGGCGCCGAGCAAGGCACCCTGGACACCCTGGCCATGGCCTTTGTCGCCAGTCGCATCGCTTATTTCGTCTGCTACCTGGCCGACTGGGCGGCGCTGCGCTCGCTGGTCTGGTTCGCCGGCATGGGGCTGATCGCCAGCTTCTTCTTCGTCTCCGCCTGAGGCGGACGCCGGGGTCAGCGCTGCAGTTCCGCCTCGGCGGCGCTGAGTTCCCGGCGGGCTTCGGCCAGCTTGGCCTCGCGCTTGGCGATCTTCCCGGCATCGCCCTTGGCCTGGGCTTCGCGCAGGTCGGCTTCGCGCTCCTGCACCTCGGCGCGGCGCTTGGCGATGTCGTCCTCGCGCTGCTGGCGCAGGCCGGCGTCGGTGCAGTGGGCTTTCACTTCGGCCAGGGCTTTCTGCAGGCCGGCGACCTGTGCATCGTTGCCGTGGGCGCGCGCCTGTTCGATGCGTGATTCGATGGCCTGGCGCTTGGCCGCGCAACCGGTGAGTGGTGCGTCGGCGGCAGCGGCGGTGCCTGCCAGCGCGAGGCCGGCAGTGGCTAGAAGCAGGGTGGGCAGGTGCATGGAATCGCCTCGCTCGGGTGGTTTCGGTTGGTTGTCATTGTGGCTGCGGATGGGCGCTCGCGCCCGGCTTATCAGCCTTGCAATGATCTGCGACAAACTGTCGCCACCCTTGGTATTTGCCAGGCATCTACCGATACTGTGCGCCCCGCCCGCCGTAGTACCCCGTGATTCGCCATGAAAAGAACGACTATCCTGATCCTGCTATCCGCCTGCCTGACGCTCGCCGCCTGCGGCGGTGTCGACCCCAATTCGCCCCTGGGCAAACGCCAGGCGATCTTCAAGCAGATGCTGCACACCAGTGAAGACATGGGCGGCATGCTGCGTGGCCGTGTCGACTTCAACGAGCAGAAATTCGCCGAGAACGCGGTGAAGCTCGACCAGCTGTCCCACCAGCCTTGGCAGCACTTCCCCAAGGTGCGTGACGAAGGCGACAGCGACGCCCGTGACGAAGTCTGGCAGCGCCAGGAGCGTTTCCAGACCTTGGCCCGCGAACTGGAAGCCGCCACCGGCCAGCTCGCTGCAGCCAGTGCGGCCCGCCCGCTGGACCCGGACGCCATGGCGCCGTTGGTGCAGAAGGCCGAAGACGCCTGCGAGGCGTGCCACAAGGAATTCCGCGCCTACTGAGGCGGAGCGAAGCCCTCGACGCCCGCCGCCGCCAGGCGTTCGCGCAGGGCCTGCACCTCCGGGTGGCGGAAAAACGCCTCCAGCTGCTGTGCGCGGACCGGCCCCAAGCCCGGGGTGGCTTGCCACTCGGCCTGGGTGCGGCGTGCCAATCGCTCCCAGCCACCATCCAGTTGCGCACCGCCGCTGGGTGGCAGGCCCAGGGCCTTGAGCCAGCGCTGGAAACCCTGGCGTTTCGCCGTGGCGCTCGCCTGGCTGAAGCGCGCGGCGTTGCGCTGGGCAAACCCGGGTATGCCCTGCAGCTCCTCTTCCTCCAGTTCCAGCCAATCCAGCAGGCCGTCCAGCTTGCCAGCCGCCAGCAGGCGCTCCCAGGTGCCCGGGCCGACACCGCGCATGGCCAGGCCGCCGCGGCCGGACAGCCACTCCAGCCGGGCGAGGAATTGCGCCTGGCAACCCGGTGTCGGCCGCCAGCAACTGAGGGCGTGCAGGGCTGTCTGATCCGGCACCTCCAGGGTCACACGCTCGCTGGCGCGCAGCACCACCGATTCCAGACGCGGAATGGTCAGCCCGGCCAGGGCGATGGCCACCTGGTCACCGGGGCGGATATCCAGTTCACGCCAATGCTCCAGTGAACCCAGGCTGACGCGCTGGATGCGCCGATCATCCAGGGTCACCGCTGACAGCAGCAGGCGTGGGGTAACGCGGCCGGTGCGGCCGACGAGGAACTCCACCCGCCGTACCTCGGCCAGGGCCTGGGCGAAGGGGTATTTCCAGGCGATGGCCCAGTGCGGAGGTCGCGCCTGCCAGGTGTGCGCGGCAGGCGCCACGCCCTGGCGGATCACCACGCCGTCGCTGGCGAAGGGCAGGGCGCTGCGGTACCAGCGTTCGCGCCATTGGGCCACCTGCTCGGCGTCCCGTACCGGCAGGGTGTAGCGCTGGGTATCGGTGAAGCCCAGGCGCGCCAGGCCGTCCAGGCGCTGCAGCATGCCCTCCGGCCCACCGGGCCAGTCCCAGATGAACAGGCCGATGCCCCGGGCCTCCTCCGCGCCCAGGTTGTGCCTGGCCATGAGCCCGGCAACCGTGCCGCGTGCGCCTCGGCTGCCGGCCTGGGCCTGGATGTGCCCGGGGAGCTGCCAGTAGAGCTCGCCTTGCAACAACAGGTCGCTGGAGGTGGCGAGGCGCTCGGGAATGGCGGGGATGCGCCGGGCGTTGGCGGTCCAGTCCTCGCCGCGCTCGCCGTCGCCCCGGCTGATGGCCTGCTGCAGGCGCCCGGCCCGGTAGATCAGGGTGACCGCCACGCCGTCCACCTTGGGTTGCACCCACAGGTCGTTGCGGGTGCGCATCCAGTCCTGCAGGGCCTTGGCGTCTGCGAGCTTGTCGAGGCCGGTCTGGGCCACGGGGGGCGGGTGCTTGCCATCGACGCCAGCCAATGGCTTGGTGTCTTCCACGGCGGCAGCGGGGAAGCACTGGCGCAGTTCGGCGAAGCGCGCACGCACCTGGTCGTAGATTTCGTCGGGGATGGGTGACAGGCGGTCGCGGTGGTAGCTGTGTTCCCAGCCGGTCAATTGTTTGTGCAGGGCAAGCAGTTCGCGCTCGGCGCGGGCATCGCTCCAGACTGGGCAATCAGCGAGGGCGAAGACGGGCAGGCAAAGGATCAGGGTGAGCAGGCGGGTGGGCAGGGGAGTGGGCATGCGGGCCTCCGTGCGGGTGGGACGGGCTCCATGCCCGAAAGGAGGTAGCAGAACATCCTTGGCGGCTTCGCTTTGGGCGAGTGCCTGGGGGCGGCAGGCGGGGGTGTGTTGAGCCACGGAAGGCGGCAGGGCGCCTGGATGGGAACAAAACTGGCGGGACTGGAGCCGGCTACCGTGATGGGCGGCGGCATAGGGCGGGGCGCTAAAGCGGCGGATCCGAGCGGTGGGCGTTGCGTCGGGGAAGGTGGGCGTGGGGCGCTGGCTGACAGGAAGGGCCGACTCGCGCCGGCCCCCGCGACTCAGCCTTTCTGGGCTTCGTCGAGTTTCTCGCAGCCTTCGGACAGTTGCTTCTCGGCCTTGTCGGCCACCGAGCCGAGCAGGCTGGAACCCAGGCCGCTCTGTTCTTTCTTGGCCTCATCCAGCTTGGCCTGTGCTTCCGCGCTCTTTTCCTCGCAGCCCTTGCTGAGCTTGTCGCCCAGGGGGTTACCCAGGTCGACGGCCTGCGCCTGGGCGGCGAACAGGGCTGCGAACAGGGCGGCGGGAAGAATGGACGTGATGCGCATGGGTATCTCCTTGGGCTCCAGCGCCAATGCTTGCTCGCCCCGGGCGCTTGAGTCATCCGTGAGGGAGGGGCGAGAGGGCGCGGATTCTAGCAACAGGGCAGCGAAATGAAAGCTGCATTGCTTCACGGCTCTGGGTGCAGATGGGGTCGAAGGTGAGTGAAACCCTGGATTGAAGTCCGGGCTACGCAGACAGGGCGCGCGCTGGTAGGATCGCCGCTCTTTCTCACAGGGAGTGGCAAATGGCTACGGTAGGCTTTTTCATCGCGTTGGCGGGTTGGATCTGGTCAGTGGCGCGCGGCATCCAGGTTTCCATGCTGTGCGCAGTCTTCAACTTCATCTTCCCGCCGATCTCGCAGGTCATCTTCGCGGCCAACGAGCCGGTGCAGCGTTCTCCGCTGCTGGTCCTGGCAGCCGGCCTGGGTCTCATGTACCTCGGGGGCGGCCTGAAGATTTCCTGATTTTCGCCAGTGCCGGTACAGCAAAGAAAAAGCCCCGCAAATGCGGGGCTTTTTCATGTCGCGAAGCCTTACAGGCCAGCGGCGGCACGCAGGGCATCGACCTTGTCGGTCTTCTCCCAGGTGAAGGTGCTGAAGCTGTCGTTGCCGACGGTCTTCTGCTCCGGGGTACGGCCGAAGTGGCCGTAGGCCGCGGTGTCGCGGTACATCGGGTGCAGCAGGTCGAGCATCTTGGTGATGGCGTAGGGACGCAGGTCGAACACTTCGCGCACCAGCTGGATGATCTTCTCTTCGGCGATCTTGTGGGTGCCGAAGGTGTTGATCGAGATGGAGGTGGGCAGTGCCACGCCGATGGCGTAGGAGACCTGGATCTCGCAGCGCTCGGCCAGGCCGGCCGCAACGATGTTCTTGGCGACGTAGCGGCCGGCGTAGGCAGCGGAGCGGTCGACCTTGGACGGGTCCTTGCCGGAGAAGGCGCCGCCACCGTGACGGGCCATGCCGCCGTAGGAGTCGACGATGATCTTGCGACCGGTCAGGCCGCAGTCGCCCACCGGGCCGCCGATCACGAAGTTGCCGGTCGGGTTGATGTGGAACTGGGTGTCCTTGTGCAGCAGCTCGGCGGGCAGGGCGTGCTTGATGATCAGCTCCATCACCGCTTCGCGCAGGTCGGACAGCGAGACTTCCGGGTTGTGCTGGGTGGACAGCACCACGGCGTCGATGCCGACCACTTTGCCGTTCGCGTACTGGCAAGTGACCTGGGACTTGGCGTCCGGACGCAGCCACGGCAGCAGGCCGGACTTGCGGGCTTCGGCCTGGCGCTCGACCAAGGCGTGGGAGAAGCGGATCGGGGCCGGCATTAGCACGTCGGTTTCGTTGCTGGCGTAGCCGAACATCAGGCCCTGGTCACCGGCGCCCTGGTCTTCCGGCTTGGCGCGGTCGACGCCCTGGTTGATGTCCGGGGACTGCTTGCCAATGATGTTCATCACGCCGCAGGTGGCGCCGTCGAAGCCGACGTCGGAGCTGGTGTAGCCGATGTCGCAGATGACGTCGCGGACGATCTGCTCGAGGTCGACCCAGGCGCTGGTGGTGACTTCACCGGCGACGATGGCGACACCGGTCTTGACCAGGGTTTCCACAGCCACGCGGGCGTGCTTGTCCTGCTCGATGATGGCGTCGAGGACGGCATCGGAAATCTGGTCGGCAATCTTGTCCGGATGGCCTTCAGAGACGGATTCGGAGGTAAAGAGGGAGTATTCGCTCATCTAACGGTTCCTTTAATACCGGTGGGTGAGGTCGCTTCTCGAAGCCGGCTTGGCGAAGTGCCGCACCTGAATCTGAAAGCCGTTTCTTAAACCAATGTAGAGGCTCTCGCCGGGCGTCAGCCCCGCGGCGCCCGCCCACTGGGCCAGGTCGTCCTGTTCGAAGCCGAGCCAGAGATCGCCGCAGGCCTCCCTGGCCCAGCTCTGGTTGTGGCTGCACAACTCGGTGATCAGCAGGCTGCCCCCCGGTAGGAGGTGGTGAGCCAGCTGCTTCAGGGCCTCGGCCGGGGCGGCGAAATGGTGCAGGACCATGTTCAGCACCACGCAGTCGGCGGCATCGTGTTCGTCATCCAGGGCGTCGGCGAGCTTGAGCTCGACGTTGCCCAATCCTTCGGTGGCGCAACGGCTGCGCGCCAGTTCCAGCATCGCCGGGCTGTTGTCCAGCGCGGTGACGCGGGCAAAGCGTCGGGCCAGGTCGGGAAGGAAACCCCCGTCGCCCGGGCCCACTTCCAGGGCGCAGGCGCTGGCCGGCAGGTTCAGTGCATCCAGCAGGGCCAGCACGCTGTCGCGGTACTGCGGCAGGCCGGCGATCAGGTCCTGCTGGGCCTGGAATTTCTCCGCCGAGCGGGCGAAGAACTCGCGGCTCACCGCCTCGCGCTGGGCATGCACCTCGGCGATCCGCGCCAGTACGTCCAGTGGCAGCTGCAGGCTGTCCACCTCGTCCAGCAGCGCCCCGTGCAGGGTGCCGCCGAAGCGCTCGCCCCGGGCGATGGCGCGGCGGTAGAAGATTGCGTTGCCTTCGCGGCGCGTGGCCACCAGCCCTGCTTGGGACAGCACCTTGAGGTGATGGCTCATGCCGGACTGACCGGTGGCGAAGATCTGCGCCAGCTCCAGCACCCCGAATGAGTCGTTGGCCAGGGCGCGCAGCACGTTCAGGCGCAGGGGGTCGCCCCCGGCCTTGCACAGTGCGGCCAGCTCATCGCAGTCGTCGTGGCGGATCTGGGGTACGCGCAGGTTCATAGGGAGCGCAGTCTAGTCCCCGCTCCAACCGCTCGCAACGGCAATATCAAAAAGTTTTGATATTGCCGATAGGTGGTTATTTTTTGTCCAGGATCGCCGCCAGGAACGCCGCTGGTGCGGGGCTCAGGGTGCGGGTCGGGTGCCACAGCAGGTGCAGTTCGCGCTCGATGCGCAGGTCTTCCACCTCAAGGGCGACCAGGCGACCGGCAGCGAGGTCGTCGTCGATGACCCGCTGGGGCAGCCAGGCGATGCCCTGGCCGTCGCGCACCAGGCGCTTCAGCGCTTCGGTGCTGGCGATGGCCATGCGCGCCCGCACCTCCAAGCCTTGTTGGGCATAGGCCTGCTCGATGCTGGCGCGGGTGCCCGAGCCCTCCTCGCGCAGGTACAACGCCTGGCCGGCCAGCTCGGCCGCGGCCAGGCAGCCTCGGTCCGCCAGGGCGTGGGTGGGGCTACAGACCGGGAGCAGGCGATCGCGTTCCAGCAGCTGGAAAGCATGGGTGGTGCGATCGAAGTCGCCCTCGACGAAGCCCAGGGTGATGCGTTCGTCGGCCAGCGCCTGGGTGATCTCGCGGGTGTTGCTGACCTGCAGATCCACGCGGATTTCCGGGTGCCGGGCATGGAAGCGGGCGATCAGGTCGGGCAACAGATAGCTGCCCAGGGTGGCGCTGGCGCCCAGGTGCAGTTCGCCGTCGTCGAGGCCGGCGAAGCTGCGCAGGTCCGCCTCGGCGGCCTGTTCCAGGGCGAAGATGCGTTGCGCATAGCGGTGCAGGCGCAGGCCGCCTTCGGTCAGGGTCACGCCGCGGGGCTGACGGTCGAAGAGGGTGATCCCGAGGCGGGCTTCCAGTTCACGCACTTCACGGGTGACCGCCGGCTGGCTGATGTGCAGGCGCTCGGCACCGCCGCTGATGCTGCCGCTCTCGGCCACGGCGAGGAAAACCTTGAGGTGATGGAGATTCATAAATAAAAGGCATGTCGTGCATATCAAGGATGTATTTTTCGTATAGCACATGGCGGATCTACTGTGCAGTCATCGTCTGCAACGGGACCACCCGACCGGAGCCACCATGCCTCGCCCAATGACCCGCCTTTCCGACCCTCGCGCCCTGGTGCGCCATTTCATCCCCGGCTGGTTCGCCGTGACCATGGGCACCGGTGTGCTGGCCCTGGTGCTGGGCACGCTGCCCTGGCAGGTGCCGCTGCTACACCGCCTCGGCGAGGCCCTGTGGTTGTTCAATGCCCTGCTGTTCGCCACCTGTGCCGGGCTGTTCCTGGCGCGCCTGCTGCTGCACCCGGACACCATCGAGCCGATGCTGGCGCACCCGGTGCAATCGATGTTCCTCGGCGCCATCCCCATGGGCCTGGCCACCCTGGTCAACGGCCTGGTGCTCTATGGTGGCCCGCACTGGGGCGCCACCGCCTATGCCGTGGCCCATGGCCTCTGGTGGCTGGACGTGGCCCTGGCCCTGGGCGCGGCGCTGCTGGTGCCCTACCTGATGTTTACCCGCCAGGAGCATGCGCTGGAGAAGCTCACCGCCGTCTGGTTGCTGCCCATCGTCGCGCCCGAAGTGGCCGCCGCCAGCGCTGGCGTCATCGCCCCGCACCTGGATGCCGCCGACGCGCGCCTGCTGCTGGTGATGGGCTACCTGCTGTGGGGCCTGTCGATGGCCCTGGCCTTCTCGCTGATCACCCTGGTGCTGCTGCGCCTGGCCCTGCACAAGCTGCCGGATACCGATTTCGCCGCCACCAGCTGGCTGCCTTTGGGCCCCCTGGCCACCGGCTGCCTGGGGCTGCTGGCGCTAGGGCATGCAGCGCCGGACGCACTCGCCGGTTCGCCCCTGCAGGGCCTGGCTGTGCTGCTGCCGGGCATCGGCCTGGTGGGCGGGCTGGCGCTCTGGGGCGCAGGCTTCTGGTGGTGGGTGACGGCCTGCCTGTTCACCCGCCGCTACATCCGCCAGCGCATGGCCTTCAACCTGGGCTGGTGGGGCTTTACCTTCCCGCTGGGGGTGTTCGCCCTGGCCACCTTCGAGTTGCAGCGGCAGACCGGCCTGGTGTTCTTTGGCGCCGTCGGTGCCCTGCTGGCGCTGCAACTGGCCGCCGTCTGGCTGCTGGTGATGCGTCGCACCCTGGCCGGTGCCTGGCATGGCGAGCTGTTCCGCGCCCCCTGCCTGTGCCCGTTGGCGGGCCCGGCGCGGGGCTGAAAGGACAAGGAGGCGCATCTTCGACCATCTGTCATTGCCCGATGCCTGCCCGCTGGGCGAAAATAGCCGCCTTTTTTCGTTCAGCGTCTTTTCAGACCCGCAGGAGATCAGCGATGCCCAGCCGTCGTGAGCGTGCCAATGCCATTCGTGCCCTCAGCATGGATGCGGTGCAGAAAGCCAACAGCGGCCACCCCGGCGCCCCCATGGGCATGGCCGATATCGCCGAAGTGCTGTGGCGGGATTACCTGCAGCACAACCCGAACAACCCGCAGTGGGCCGACCGCGACCGTTTCGTGCTGTCCAACGGCCACGGCTCGATGCTGATCTACTCGCTGCTGCACCTCAGCGGCTATGACGTCACCGTCGACGACCTGAAGAACTTCCGCCAGCTGCACAGCCGCACCCCGGGCCACCCGGAATACGGCTACACCGCCGGCGTCGAGACCACCACCGGCCCGCTGGGCCAGGGCATCGCCAACGCCGTGGGCTTCGCCCTCGCCGAGAAGGTGCTGGGCGCGCAGTTCAACCGCGAAGGCCACGAGATCGTCAACCACTTCACCTACGCCTTCCTCGGCGACGGCTGCATGATGGAAGGCATCTCCCACGAGGTCTGCTCCCTGGCCGGCACCCTGGGCCTGGGCAAGCTGATCGCCTTCTACGACGACAACGGCATCTCCATCGACGGCGAAGTCCATGGCTGGTTCACCGACGACACCCCGAAGCGCTTCGAAGCCTACGGCTGGCAGGTGATCCGCAATGTCGACGGCCATGACGCCGACGAGATCCGCACCGCCATCGAAACCGCTCGCAAGAGCGCGCAGCCGACCCTGATCTGCTGCAAGACCATCATCGGCTTCGGCTCGCCGAACAAGCAGGGCAAGGAAGAGTGCCACGGCGCTGCCCTGGGCAACGACGAGATCGCCCTGACCCGCGCCAACCTGGGCTGGAACCACGCGCCCTTCGAAATCCCGGCCGACATCTACGCCGAGTGGAGCGCCAAGGAAGCCGGCGCCGCCCGTGAAGCCGCCTGGAACGAGCGCTTCGCCGCCTACGCCGCCGCCCACCCCGAGCTGGCCGCTGAATTCCAGCGTCGCGTGAAGGGCGAGCTGCCCGCCGACTTCGCCACCCAGGCCGCCGCCTACATCGCCGAAGTCGCCGCCAAGGGCGAGACCATCGCCAGCCGCAAGGCCAGCCAGAACGCGCTGAACGCCTTCGGTCCGCTGCTGCCCGAGTTCCTCGGCGGCTCCGCCGACCTGGCTGGCTCCAACCTGACCCTGTGGAAAGGCTGCAAGGGCGTTTCCGCCGAAGACGCCGCCGGCAACTACATGTTCTACGGCGTGCGCGAGTTCGGCATGAGCGCCATCATGAACGGCGTTGCCTTGCACGGCGGTTTCATCCCCTACGGCGCGACCTTCCTGATCTTCATGGAATACGCCCGCAACGCCGTGCGCATGTCCGCCCTGATGAAGCAGCGCGTGCTCTACGTCTTCACCCACGACTCCATCGGCCTGGGCGAAGACGGCCCGACCCACCAGCCGATCGAGCAGCTGACCAGCCTGCGCAGCACCCCGAACCTGGACACCTGGCGCCCCGCCGACGCGGTGGAATCCGCAGTGGCCTGGAAGGCGGCCATCGAACGCAAGGACGGCCCGAGCGCGCTGATCTTCTCGCGCCAGAACCTGCCCCACCAGGCACGCGATGCGGCCCAGCTGGCCAACGTCGCCCGTGGCGGCTACGTGCTCAAGGACTGCGACGGCGAGCCGGAGCTGATCCTCATCGCCACCGGTTCGGAAGTCGGCCTGGCCGTGCAGGCCTTCGACCAACTGACCGCCGCTGGCCGCAAGGTCCGCGTCGTCTCCATGCCGTCCACCAGCCTGTTCGACCAGCAGGACGCCGCCTACAAGCAGTCCGTGCTGCCGCTGGAAGTCGGTGCGCGCATCGCCATCGAAGCCGCCCACGCCGACTACTGGTACAAGTACGTGGGCCTGGAAGGCCGCGTGATCGGCATGACCAGCTTCGGCGAATCCGCCCCGGCCCCGGCCCTGTTCGAGCACTTCGGCTTCACCGTCGAGAACGTCGTCGCCACTGCTGAAGAACTGTTGGAGGACTGAGCCGGAAGCCGAGAGCCGGAAGCTGGAAGCTGGAGCGCCCCGTGCGCCCTTCTTCCGGCTTCAAGCTTCCGGCTTCAAGCTCTTCGCGATCAGATGCCCAGCACTCCCTTCCGCGTTGCCCTGAACGGCTACGGCCGTATCGGTCGTTGCGTCCTGCGTGCCCTGCATGAGCGCGGCGGGCGTGATGGCTTCGAGATCGTCGCCCTCAATGACCTGGCCGACCAGGCCAGCATCGAGTACCTGACGCGCTTCGACTCCACCCACGGCCGCTTCCCGGGTGACGTGAAGGTCGATGGCGACTGCCTGCACATCAACGGCGACTGCGTGAAGGTGCTGCGCAACCCATCGCCCGAGGGGATCGACTGGGCGGCGCTGGGCGTCGACCTGGTGCTCGAATGCTCCGGCCAGTACACCAACCGTGCCCAGGCCGAGCGCTTCCTGCGGGCCGGCGCGCCACGGGTGCTGTTCTCCCAGCCCATGGCCAGCGAGGCGGATATCGACGCCACCATCGTCTACGGCGTCAACCAGGACAGCCTGGTCGGCACCGAGACCCTGGTCTCCAACGCCTCCTGCACCACCAACTGCGGTGTGCCCCTGCTGAAACTTCTTGATGAGTCGGTGGGTCTGGAGTACGTCTCCATCACCACCATTCACTCCGCGATGAACGACCAGCCCGTAATCGACGCCTATCACCACGAAGACCTGCGCCGTACGCGTTCGGCCTTCCAGTCGGTGATTCCGGTCTCCACCGGCCTGGCCCGGGGTATCGAGCGCCTGCTGCCGGAACTGACCGGGCGCATCCAGGCCAAGGCCATCCGCGTGCCGACGGTGAACGTGTCCTGCCTCGACATCACCCTGCAGACCGCACGTGACACCAGTGCCGCCGAGATCAACCGCGTGCTGCGCGAGGCCGCCGAAAGCGGCCCGCTCAAGGGCTTGCTGGCCTACACCGAGCTGCCCCACGCCAGCTGTGACTTCAACCACGACCCCCATTCCGCCATCGTCGACGGCAGCCAGACCCGTGTGTCCGGCCCGCGCCTGGTCAACCTGCTGGCCTGGTTCGACAACGAATGGGGCTTCGCCAACCGCATGCTCGACACCGCAGGCCACTACCTGCGGGTTTCCGCTGCTTCCACAACATCCAGCCCCGTGAAGGACTGACCCCCATGACCGTGTTGAAAATGACCGACCTCGACCTCCAGGGTAAGCGCGTACTGATTCGCGAAGACCTCAACGTCCCGGTGAAGGACGGTGTCGTGAAGAGCGATGCGCGCATCCTCGCCTCCCTGCCGACCATCAAGCTGGCACTGGAGAAGGGCGCGGCGGTAATGGTCTGCTCGCACCTGGGTCGTCCCACCGAAGGCGAGTTCTCCGCAGAGAACAGCCTCGCGCCGGTGGCCGAGTACCTGGCCAAGGCCCTGGGCCGTGACGTGCCCCTGGTGGCCGACTACCTGGACGGCGTCGATGTCGCCCCCGGCCAGGTGGTGCTGTTCGAGAACGTGCGCTTCAACAAGGGCGAGAAGAAGAACGCCGACGAGCTGGCGCAGAAGTACGCCGCCCTGTGCGACGTCTTCGTGATGGACGCCTTCGGCACCGCCCACCGCGCCGAGGGCTCGACCCACGGCGTGGCCAAGTTCGCCAAGGTCGCCGCTGCCGGCCCGCTGCTGGCCGCCGAACTGGAAGCCCTGGGCCTGGCCCTGGGCAACCCGGCCCGCCCGATGGCGGCCATCGTCGCCGGCTCAAAGGTCTCCACCAAGCTCGACGTGCTCAACTCGCTGAGTCTGATCTGCGACCAGTTGATCGTCGGTGGCGGCATTGCCAACACCTTCCTCGCCGCTGCTGGCTACAAGGTGGGCAAGTCCCTGCACGAAGCCGACCTGCTGGAAACCGCCCGCGCCATCGCCGCCAAGGTCAGCGTGCCGCTGCCGGTTGACGTGGTGGTGGCCAAGGAATTCGCCGAAACCGCCGAAGCCACCGTCAAGGCCATCGCCGACGTCGCCGACGACGACATGATCCTCGACATCGGCCCGCAGACCGCCGCCCAGTTCGCCGAGCTGCTGAAGGCGTCGAAGACCATCCTCTGGAACGGCCCGGTGGGCGTGTTCGAATTCGACCAGTTCGGCAACGGCACCCAGGTACTGGCCCAGGCCATCGCCGAGAGCCCGGCCTTCTCCATCGCTGGCGGTGGCGACACCCTGGCCGCCATCGACAAGTACGGCGTGGGCGAGCGCATCTCCTATATTTCCACTGGCGGTGGTGCGTTCCTCGAGTTCGTCGAGGGCAAGGTGCTGCCGGCCGTTGAAGTGCTGGAGCAACGCGCCAAGGCCTGAAATAGCGGCTAAACCATGGCGGTGGCTCGTGGTCCCTTGAACAGGACCCGAGAAAGGAGTTGCCGCCATGCGTACCAACCTGATCCTGCTGTCGTTGTTCGCGATGCTCGCCGGCTGTGCGGGCGGTGCTTCCGCGCCGTCCACTTGCGAGGTGATGAGCCCGCCCCAGGTCATCCTGCCGCAATCCCAGGACGACCAGCGTGTCGAGGCCCAGAGCAGCGGTGACCCCACCGTCAACGGCAGCCAGGAGCAGCACTGTCCATGACCCGTTGCGGGTGAACGGCCTTCTGGCCAAGGGAGTGAAAGGATGAAAGGCATGTTCGCCCTCACGGCGCTGTTGGCGCTGGGCGGCTGTGCGGGCGCCCAGGCGCCGGCCGACGAGTGGACCCGCTGGGTCTGCGACAGCCAGGCCGAGGTGCTGTGGCGCTTCGCCGATGCCAACCAGGAGCAGGTGGACCTGCGCCTGGGCGGTGGCGATATCGTCTACCGCCTGACGCAAGAACCTTCGGGGTCCGGCGCGCTCTATAGCGACAGCCGCCTGGCCTTCCACACCAAGGGTGACGAAGGGCTGGTCTACTGGGTCGCCACCGATGACCTGATCGGCCGCGGCTGCAAGGCGCCCTGAACCGGCGCCGATGATTTCACCGGGCCGGCTTCAGCGCCGGCCGGTTTTTACGGGAGGACGTTCGCCGTCCTTCATGGAACTTGAACATGGCCTGCCCCTGCGGCAGGCTTCGCATTTCGAATGCCCACCCACTCGGGAGACTGAAACACCATGGCACTCATCAGCATGCGCCAGATGCTGGACCACGCCGCCGAATTCGGCTACGGCGTCCCGGCCTTCAACGTCAACAACCTGGAACAGATGCGCGCCATCATGGAAGCGGCCGACAAGACCGATTCCCCGGTGATCGTCCAGGCCTCCGCCGGTGCCCGCAAATACGCCGGCGCGCCCTTCCTGCGCCACCTGATCCTCGCGGCCATCGAAGAGTTCCCGCACATCCCGGTGTGCATGCACCAGGACCACGGCACCAGCCCGGACGTGTGCCAGCGCTCCATCCAGCTGGGCTTTTCCTCGGTGATGATGGACGGCTCCCTGCGTGAAGACGGCAAGACCCCGGCCGACTACGACTACAACGTCCGCGTGACCCAGCAGACCGTAGCCTTCGCCCACGCCTGCGGCGTGTCCGTGGAAGGCGAACTGGGTTGCCTGGGCAGCCTGGAAACCGGCATGGCCGGTGAAGAAGACGGCGTCGGCGCCGAAGGCGTGCTGGATCACAGCCAGCTGCTGACCGATCCGGAAGAGGCTGCGGACTTCGTCAAGAAGACCCAGGTCGATGCCCTGGCCATCGCCATCGGCACCAGCCACGGCGCCTACAAGTTCACCAAGCCGCCGACCGGCGACGTGCTCTCCATCGAGCGCATCAAGGAAATCCACAAGCGCATCCCCAACACCCACCTGGTGATGCACGGCTCCTCCTCGGTGCCGCAAGAGTGGCTGAAGGTGATCAACGAGTTCGGCGGCGACATCAAGGAAACCTATGGCGTGCCGGTCGAGGAAATCGTCGAAGGCATCAAGCACGGCGTGCGCAAGGTCAACATCGACACCGACCTGCGCCTGGCTTCCACCGGTGCCATCCGCCGCATGATGGCCGAGCAGCCGAGCGAGTTCGACCCGCGCAAGTTCTTCGCCAAGACCATCGTCGCCATGCGTGACATCTGCATCGCCCGCTACGAAGCCTTCGGCACCGCCGGTAACGCCTCGAAGATCAAGCCGATCTCCCTGGAAGGCATGTACCAGCGCTACGCCAAGGGTGAGCTGACCGCCAAGGTCAACTGAGTCTTCCCTTCGCTGTAAACGGAAAGCCCCGCATTCGCGGGGCTTTCTGCTTTTCGGGGCCTGGAACCCACATGCTGTTTCCTTACTGGGCGGTGGTCGCCAGGGCCCGGTGTTCGAGCTTCAGATTGTAGAAGGTGGCGCTGCCGGCTTCGCTGGCGTCGCCGACGTTGTCCTGGGCATAGACCCCGGCCTTGAAGTACAGCGGCTTGGGCGCCCAGCTGGAAGCCAGTTGCTGGGTGAACAGGGTGCTGTTGACCAGGATGCTCAACTGCCCGGTGGGCGACATGTTGATGACGTAGGTGAAACGCTGGTTGAGCTTCACGCCGCTGAGCAGGGTGACCACTGCGCCGTCCTCGTCGGTGGGGGTGTTGCGCACCTTGGCGACGATGTTGCCGGTGCCGGTCTTGGTCTTGAACTGGTACTCCAGCTTGAGCAGGGGGCTGGTGCTGCCGTAGGCGTGGATCTGGCCGATGACGATCTTGCCCGTGGACGGGACCTGGCCGACCGCCAGGTTGGCGCTCATGTAGTTGTCGGCGGCGCCATAGGTCCAGTTGCGCAGCTTGCCGTCGGCGTAGGTCTCGCGCAGCTCGCTGCGTGGATACACGGCGTTGGCGGTGGCGCTGCCGTTCACCGGGGTCCAGAAGAACAGGGTGCCGTTGGCCGCCTTGAAGTAGTTGTCCTGATAGCCACCCATCAGGGCGGGGGTTTCGATGGTCACCGAAGGGCTACCGACGGGGATGGTGAGGTTCCAGGTTCCGAGATCGATCATTTTGACTGAGTTCTCTAAGAGAACTTTCAGTCGGGTGCTATCTCATCCACGAGACGTAATCACTTACTGCGGCATCCGGCCAACTGCACACGAACTAAAAGTGAAAGCTAGGGAGTGGCAGGGGGCTGCCGTGTCGTCCGAAGGCATTTACGCCGTCTCGCGGAACGCTTTATAGGGTTGCGCAAGCCCCTTGTTAATCACCGATCGTCGCCGTTGGGCCTGTCAAAAAGCCGTCTGGAACGGGCTTTGCCATCAAGGTGCAATCGCAAAAACTAACCGGATGGTTCATGTCCGGAATGCCGCCCTCAGGTGGAATGCGGCTTGCGCCGAATCATTGGCGTCATTTTTTCGTAAGCGCAGCGGCAGCCCCGTTTCGCTGGGGCCGGGCAGGGGCATCGAGGGCATCCGATGAACGGTCGCCGGGCGCCTGCCGCTGCGCTGACAGGCTGCGTCGCATAGTGTCACCGGCGGTAGAATGTCGGCTTTCTTTCTGCCGCTTCGATCTGCCATGAACCCGCTTCGCTACATCCAGTCCTATCCCGCCCATTTGCAGGACCAGGTGCGCCTGATGGTCGAGCAGCGCCGCCTGGGCGAGTACCTCGCCAAGCGCTACCCGGAGCGGCATGAGGTGCAGAGCGACAAGGCGCTCTACGGCTACACCAATGCCCTGCGCCAGGAGCACCTGCGCAACGCGCCGGCCATCGACAAGGTGATCTACGACAACAAGCTGGATATCGTGCAGAAGGCCCTCGGGCTGCACACCGCGATCTCCCGCGTGCAGGGCGGCAAGCTCAAGGCGAAGAAGGAGATCCGCGTGGCCTCGTTGTTCAAGGAGGCGGCGCCTGAGTTCCTGCGGATGATCGTAGTGCACGAGCTGGCGCACCTGCGCGAGCGCGACCACAACAAGGCCTTCTACCAGCTGTGTGAACACATGCTGCCGGGTTACCACCAGCTGGAGTTCGATCTGCGGCTCTACCTGATCTGGCGCGAGCTGGGCGAGGGGAATTGAGAGAGTAAGGAGGGAGGGGGTCATGCCCAACCCCAGCTGTGGAGGGCTGCAGGATAAGCGCAGTCCTGAGGCGGGCATGACGGGACCGACTATAGCCCCGGCTCCAGGGTGCATCTGTAGGCGGTGTCCCAAAGGCCCTGGCGAATGCTCCGGTCGGCCCTCCGCAGCCCCGCTTTGCCGGCTCACCTGGCGCAGAAAAAGCCTGCTAGGCTCAAGCCCCATTCCTGTCGTCGAGTATTCGCGGGCATGAGCCGCTATCTACGGATGCTGTGTCCAGTGCTGCTGTGCCTGGTGGTCGTGCCGTTCGCGTCGGCCCGCGAATGGCTGGCCGTGGGAGCCGAGTTCCCGCGCCTGTTCGGGCAGACCCAGGACGGCCGTTTCATCGGCCTCGGCCCTGATGTCCTGCGCGAGGTGGCGCAGCGCATGGGCGACTCGGTGCGCTTCGAGGTCTACCCCTGGGCGCGGGCGCAGAAGATGGTGGCGCAGGGGCGCGCGGACATCCTGATCGGCCCCTACCGCACGCCGGAGCGCGAGCAGCATTTCCTCTTCAGCCAGCACGCCTTCTATCGCGATCGCATCGTGTTCTATGCCCGTGATGGCGTGGATGTCGATTGGAAGGGGGACTACGCCATGCTGGCTGGTCGGCGTGTCGGCATCATCCGTGGCTGGACCTACGGCCCCCACTTCGACGAAGGCCGCGAGGCGATGGACCTGCACAGCATCGAGAGCGTCGACAACGCCCTGCGCATGCTGGTGCTGGGGCGCATCGACCTGCTGGCCAGCAACGAGCGCAACACCCGACCGCGCATCGAAGCCCTGGAGCGCGGCACCGTGCACCAGTTGCTCCCGATCATCGACATCCAGGATGGCTACTTCGCCTTCCCCAGGACCGAGGACCACGCGGCCTTGCGTGCCGATTTCGACCGCGCCTTCGCCAGCCTGATCAGCGACGGCCGGCTGGATGAGATGGCGACCCTGCACGGCGTCACCATCCCCTGAGGCGGTTCAGGGGTGGGTGCGGATGAACTGCTCGTCGATATCGCGTTTCAGGCGTTGCACCAGGTGCAGCGCCTCGGCCTTGCCGCAGGTGGCGGAAAAGGGGATGCCGGCGGTCTCGAGGATGGTCTTGCGGGTGCGTTGGTCGTAGATCAGCACGTGCAGGCTGCGGTCGCTGTCCATGTGGCCGGAAAAGCCAAGGGGAAGTAGCTGCGTGCGCATGAAGTTCAGGGTCTTGGACAGTCGTTCGGTTTCCACGGAAGGGCCTCTGCGCATCGGAATGGGGAGCGGGATGGTGTTCGCCACTAGAGTGGAGCCTGGCGGCCCGGGTTCGGTTCCCCGCGCCCGCATGTCGCTCGTCGGCAGAGCGCCGCGGCACTGTTTGCCGACCTTGGCGATGGCTACACTGGCACAAGGCCATGTGGGGACTGTCGTGAGTACTGAAGAGTCGGGTTATTCGATCTATAGGCGTCTGGTTTCACAGTTGATGAGCGGTGAAGAGCAGCTCCCCAGCCTCCCCATGATCACCCTGGAAATTCGCCGCGTGCTGGCCAATCCGGATGCCAGCACCGCTACCCTGGCGCGGGTCATCAACAAGGACCCCGCCCTCAGCGCCACCCTGGTCAAGCACGCGGCGAGCACGCGCCTGCGCACCGCGCCGCCGCCCAAGACCCTGGATGATGTGATCCGCACCCTTGGCATGTTGGAGGTGGACCGCATCACCATGGTCCACAGCATCAAGAGCCTGTTCACCCTGCACAGCGCCGCGCACAAGAAGCTCTTCGTCGACACCTGGGGCCGCCTGGCCCGGCGCGGCAGCATCAGCGCCGTGCTGGCGCGGCTGATCGGCCACGCCTCGTCCGACCATGTGCTGCTGGCCAGCGTGCTCAGCGACATCGGCGCCCTGGCCATCCTCTCGGCGTTCAAGGATGCCCAGCAGATCCCATCCCCCGAGCTCTACACCCGCCTGTGCCGGGAATACGGCAAATCCCTCGGGGTGATCGTGCTGAAGAAATGGTCGGTGGATGAAAGCTACATCTCCGTGGTGCGCAACCTG
Source organism: Aquipseudomonas alcaligenes MRY13-0052 (assembly GCA_000474255.1). GTDB lineage: Bacteria > Pseudomonadota > Gammaproteobacteria > Pseudomonadales > Pseudomonadaceae > Metapseudomonas > Metapseudomonas solani. The sequence goes on along the minus strand of BATO01000003.1, from coordinate 86,647 downwards.
GGCGCCTGGGACGAGTCCTCAGGCCCGGGCGTCGAACTGGCCGACCTGATCAACCTTGGCCTGTTCCACGCCCTGCGTGATGCCGGCCCTACCGCTCTGCTGCCACCGCTGGTGGATCTTGTCGCCTATCGTAAGTTGCAGGCCCCCCTGAATGCCCTGGACCCCAGCGGCAATGGCCTGGCCCTCGTGGCCAGCCAGCGCGCCGAGATCCAGCGGGTGGAGTCGCTGCTTCAGTAGTCGCACCGTTCTGGTGCAATGCCTTCCCGTCGCAGGGCCGCTGCGGGGTTCTGCTGGCCGGAGTGCCTCGCCATGCGTCGTGCAGCACCCCGGGGTGCTGCCGGCGACAAAGGGGTAACCCCCAGGTTCGGCTTTTGCATGGGGCTTGTTTTCGGCCCCCTGGCCGATCCGGGTCCAATGAGGTGTCGTCATGACAGCATTACTCACGCCGGGCGTGCGTCTGCTCGAAGGGTTCAGCTTCGCGCGGAAATTCCAGCTGCTCTTCCTTTTGTTCATCCTGCCCCTGGGCTATGCCCTGTGGGTGATCACTACCTCCTACCTGGACCGCCTCGGCCTGGTGGAGGGCGAGCTCAGTGGCATGCGGGTGATCGCCACGCTGGCCGATGCCCAGCATGAGGTCGGCACCCAGCGTCTGCTGCTGGCCCGCTGGAAGGGCACCGAGGATGCCGCCAAGTCCCTGCTCGAGCAGCGCAGCGCCCGCCTGCAGGAAGCCCTGGCCAAGGTCGATGCACAGCTGAAGACGGAGCAGCTCGGCGAGCAGAGCCGCAAGCTGTTCGAGGAAGCCCGTTCGCGCAGCGAGCGCATCAGCTTCCAGGCCCTGGCGCCGCTGGCGCTGCCGGATGCACTGGAGCGTTTCCAGGACGTACTGCAGAGTCTGCAATCCTTGCGTGAGCAGGTGGCCACCGAGACCGGGCTGATCCTCGACCCGGGCATGGACACCTACCTGATGATGGAGCAGCTCACCTACGTGCAGCCGCGCGCCCAGGAGCTGCTCGGCAGTTTCGCCGCCAACGCCCATGGCGCGGTGGTGTCGCAGCACTTCACCCTGCAGAGCCGGGTCGCCGTGCGTGACCTGCGCCGCTCCCTCGATGACACGTCGCGGCAACTGCGCAAGGCCCAGGACGCCATCGCCCAGGCATCCGACGTCAACGCCGCGCTGGATGCCCCGTTCCGCCAGGCCGACCAGGCCATGAACGACTTCCTCGCCCGGGTCGACAAGGGCATGTTCGAGGCCAACCCCTTCACCCTCGGCACCGCCGAGTTCATCCAGCAGGTGGAGCGCCTCGACGGCCAACTGGTGGCCCTGCAACAGGCGCTGACCGAGCGCTTCCAGGCGCGCCTCGGCGACTTCCGTACCCAGGCGCTGCGCAGCATGGTCCAGGTGATCGGCGGCTTCAGCCTGCTCACCCTGCTGGCCCTGTACATGCTGCTGTGCCTCAACGCGGCCATCCGCCGGGGTACCGCCGCCATCACCGAAGCCGCCGAAGGCCTGCGTGCCGGTGACCTGCGCGTGGCCGACACCGTGCATGGCAGCGACGACCTGGCGCAGATCGCCGAAGCCCTCAACGCCGCGCTGGCGCAGCTGCGCAGTTCGCTGGAGGGCGTGAACCTCGAGAGCGGCCAACTGGGTGGCACCGTGCAGCAACTCAATGCCCAGGCCCAGGACACCCTTACCTCGGTGGAGCAGCAGCAGGGCCAGGTCAGCCAGATCGCCGCCGCCGCGCACCAGTTGGCGGCCACCGCCCAGAGCGTGGCCGAAAGCTGCGAGGGCGCCGCCCAGGATGCCCAGCAGACCCGCGAAATCGCCATGCAGAGCAACCAGCGCAGCGCCCGCACCGGGGCCAGCATGCGTGAGCTGAGCACGCGCCTGGGGGACACCGTCTCCTCGTTGCAGCAACTGCGCGACCAGGCCCAGCAGATCAACCGCGTGGTGGATGTGATCAAGGGCATCGCCGAGCAGACCAACCTGCTGGCGCTCAACGCCGCCATCGAAGCCGCGCGCGCGGGCGAGCAGGGCCGGGGTTTTGCCGTGGTCGCCGACGAGGTGCGCAGCCTGTCCCAGCGCACCCAGGACTCGACCAAGGAAATCGGCGACACCGTCGCCAGCCTGCAAGGGGTGGTCGGCCAGGCCGTGGCGTTGATGGAGGCCGCATTCAAGCAGGCCGAGGGTGATGTGGGCAGTGTGCTGAGCATGGGCGACGACCTCTCCGGCATCGCCGATGCGGTACAGCGGGTCAGTGATCGCCTGGCGCAGATCGCCACCGCCGCCGAAGAACAGGCCGCCACGGCGGACGAGGTCAGCGGCAATATCCAGCAGGTGGACCAGGCTGCCAGCCTGTTGCTGCATGGTGCCCAGTCGGTGCAGGCCGCCGCCGAGCAACTGCATCGCGGCAGCCAGGCGCTGAACCAGAACACCGCGCGCTTCCGCCTGTCCTGATCGCCGGACAACCGGCCGCCTGCGGGCGGCCGGCCTTCCTTACAGCTTCCAGAACGGCTTCAGCGCCTCTTCCAGGGCCTGTTCGCGGGTCAGCCCGATATCGCGCAGCGCCTGCTCGTCCAGGTCCAGCAGCGCCTTGCGGGTGTGCAGGCGGCGCCAGAAGCGATACCAGCGGCCGTCTTCGGCGAAGCTGGCATTGGCGCGGGCGCACAGGTGCTCCAGCTCCAGTTCTTTCCCGTGGAGGCTCAGCCGCGTATCGCTCAGGCCGTTCATGTCGTTCTCCTCATGCTGGGGTACGGGTGTATGGAGAACATGATGAATGGGCGACGAAAAGCATTACAGATTCACGGTGCTGATATTTTTTTCATACAGATTGCGCGGCTTTGCGTCTGAATCCACAATTTACCCGTTATCTGTACCGGTCTGTGCGCAACCCGCCCTGCGCAAGGGGAACTGTCATGAAGCTCTACACCCAGCTCGCCGAAACCCTCGCCGAGCGCATCGAGCAGGGCTACTACCGCCCGGGCGACCGCCTGCCCTCGGTGCGCGCCCTGAGCCAGGAGCACGGCGTCAGCCTCAGCACCGTGCAGCAGGCCTATCGCCTGCTGGAGGACGGCGGCCTCGCCGTGCCACGGCCGAAGTCCGGCTACTTCGTACCGCCCCGCCGCGAGGCCCCGGCGCTGCCGGCCATGACCCGCGCGGCGCAGCGCCCGGTGGACGTGTCGCAGTGGAGCGACGTGCTGGAGCTGGTCAAGCGCGGCGCCCGCGACGGCCTGGTGCAACTGGGCCGGGGCATGCCCGACGTCTCCAGCCCCACCTTGCGGCCGCTGCTGCGCAGCCTCGCGCAGGTCGCCCGGCGCCCGGACCTGGGGGGCCTCTACTACGACGCCATCCAGGGCTCGCTGCCGCTGCGCGAGCAGGTTTCGCGGCTGCTGGTGGATGCGGGCTGCCAGATTCCCGCTAGCGACCTGATCATCACCACCGGCTGCCACGAGGCGCTGTCCGCCTCCATCCGCGCCATCTGCCAGCCGGGGGACATAGTCGCGGTGGACTCGCCCAGCTTCCACGGCGCCATGCAGGCGCTGAAGGGCTTCGGCATGAAGGCCCTGGAACTGCCCACCGACCCGATCAACGGCATCAGCCTGGAGGCGCTGGAGATGGCCCTGGAGCAGTGGCCGATCAAGCTCATCCAGCTCACCCCCAACTGCAACAACCCCCTCGGCTACATCATGCCGGAGGCCCGCAAGCGCGCCCTGCTGACCCTGGCCCAGCGCTACGACGTGGCGATCATCGAAGACGACGTCTACGGCGACCTGGCCTACCGCTACCCGCGTCCGCGCACCATCAAGTCCTTCGACGAGGACGGTCGCGTGCTGCTGTGCAGCTCCTTCTCCAAGACCGTGGCGCCGGGCATCCGCATCGGCTGGATCGCCCCCGGCCGCTACTTCGACCGGCTGCTGCACATGAAGTACATCTCCACCGGCGCCACCGCCACCCAGCCGCAGATCGCCCTGGCCGAATTCCTCGCCAGCGGCGCCTACGAGCCCCATGTGCGGCGCATGCGCAGCCAGTACCAGAACGGCCGCGACCAGATGATCGACTGGGTGATGAAGTACTTCCCCGAAGGCACCCGCGCCAGCCGGCCCCAGGGTGGATTCATGCTCTGGGTCGAGCTGGACGAGGGGTTCGACACCCTGCGGCTGAATCGTGCCCTGCTCGACAAGGGCGTACAGATCGCCTCCGGCAGCCTGTTCTCCGCCTCCGGCAAATACCGCAGCTGCCTGCGCATGAACTACTCGCGCAAGCCCGATGCCGAGCAGGAAGCCGCCGTGCGCAAGGTGGGTGAGACGGTGAAGGCGTTGATGGCGGAGATGGCGGCGGAGACGGCCGTGGGAGCGAATTCATTCGCGATGCTTTGAACTCGGCGGTCTTCGGCTACCCATAGACCGGCGTTTTCCTGGGCGCGCTCGCGCGGCCATGCTTGCCACCGCTGGTTAGAGTCCCTGCTTTCCATGGAAGGAGGGCAGGCTCATGGGCAGTCGCGATCTGCGCAAAGGGCGCGTTTCCGAACTCGGCAGGGTTTATCTCATCACCGCGACTACGGCCGAGCGGCGCCCGCTCTTCGCCGACTTTGCACGTGCCCGGTTGTTGGTCGACGAGCTGAGGCGCCTGGAGCAGAACAACCTGGCGCAGTCACTGGCCTGGGTGGTGATGCCCGATCATTTCCCCTGGCTGATGCGGCTCAGCGGGCCAATGCCTTTGTCATCGGTGGTCAAGGCACTGAAGGGCCGCACCGCAAGGCGCCTGGGCCTGTCGCTGGACGCTGGAGGGAAGGTCTGGCAGCCAGGGTTCCATGACCGGGCGCTGAGGCGCGAGGATGAATTGCTGCCGATTGCGCGCTATGTGGTCGCCAACCCGCTGAGGGCGGGGCTGGTGCGGCGCCTTGGTGATTACCCGCATTGGGACGCGGTGTGGCTGTGAGCGGGTGGCAGTCCTGCGGCCTGCTTCGCGAATGAATTCGCTCCCACGGGGCACCGTGCTTTTCTGTGGGAGCGAATTCATTCGCGATTGTCCGAGCGCAGGGTTCCTTGGGCGGCAGGGGCCCTCACTCCACCTTCTTCCCACTCGCCAGGTGCGCCGCCAGGGTGCGCAGGGCGCCAAGCTGGCGGCAGATCAGGCCGAGTTCGGTCTGCACCAGGCGGGCGCGTTCGTCCATGTCCTCGGGCAGTTGCTCCAGCTCCTTGGCCAGGGTTTCTTCCGGGTCGCTGTGGATGGTCACCGGCTTGCGCGCGGCGAGGTCGGTGGCGATTTCTTCCAGGGCGGTGGCGATGCGTTCGGCAGCGTCGCCCAGCAGGTTGCCTTCCAGGGCCATGGGCTCGCTGGAGCGGTGGGCGCCGAGGGCGGAGAGGTAGCTGAGCAGGGTGTGGGAGAGCACCAGGAAGCGGAAGCCGATGTCCGCTTCCTTACGGAAATGCCCCGGCTCCATGAGCATGTTGGCCAGGGTCGTGGACAGCGCCGCGTCGGCGTTGTGGGCGTTACGCCGGGCCAGGCGGTAGGCCAGGTCGTCGCGCTTGCCGCCGCTGTACTGCTGCACCAGTTGGCGCAGGTAGCGGGCGTTGCAGGCCAGGGTGTTGGCGACCACGCGGTGCAGGCCGCGGCCCTGCCAGTCGGGGAGGATGAAGATTACCGCCAGGGCGGCGATCAGGCTGCCCAGCAGGGTATCCACCAGGCGCGGCACGAACAGGCCGTAGCTGTCGCCGATCTGGTTGAAGCAGAACAGCACCATCAGGGTGATCGCCGCCGTCGCCAGGGTGTAGCGCGTGGCGCGGTTGGCGAAGAAGATCACCCCGGCCACCACCGCGAACAGCGATTGCACCAGGGCGCTGGGGAACAGGTCGAACAGCGCCCAGCCCAGGGCCAGGCCGATGACGGTGCCGATGATCCGCTGCACCAGTTTGCGCCGGGTGGCGCCGAAGTTGGGCTGGCAGACGAATACGGTGGTGAGCAGGATCCAGTAGCCCTGGCTGGGGTGGATCAGGTGCAGCACGCCGTAGCCGGTGGACAGGGCGATGGCCATGCGCAGGGCGTGGCGGAACACCAGGGAGGTGGGGGTGAAGTTCTGTTTGAGGCGCTCCCAGACGTCCTTCAGGCCCTTGGGCGATCGGTCCAGCAGGCTGCTGTCCTGGGCTTCGGCGAGGGCGTCGGGGTTGCTGGCGTCGGTCAGCAGGCGGTCGAGGGTGGAGAGGTTGCCGGCCAGGGCGTTGAGCGAGCGCAACAGGCCGCGCCAGGCCGGGTTGCTCTGGATGCGCAGGTGCTCCAGGGAGCGGTGCAGGTCGTCCAGGGCCTGGGTGCCGTCGTTGTAGTCGAAGGGCTGGCGCATCTGGATGGCCTGGCCCAGGGCCTGGCAGGCGCCGCCCTGCTGGCGCAGCAGGCGCTGGCAGCGGAACAGCACGTCGCTGTGGAAGAACGCCTCGGCCAGCTGGTTGTAGGGGTAGTGCGAGGAGCTGGCGCGTTCGTGGATGTCCTGGGCGAGGAAGTACAGCTTCAGGTAGCGGCTCACCTTGGGGCCGGGGCGGCCATTGCCGACCCGGTGCAGGATGATCTCCTTGGCCGCGTTCAGCGCCGCCACCACCTTGCCGTTCTGCTGCGCCAGTTCCAGGCGCTTGGCTTCCACATCCAGCTCGCGCAGCGGCTCGAAGAGGTTGGCCTTGAGCTTGAGGTAGCGCCCCAGCTCGCGGTACAGCCGGGCCAGGCTCTGCTGCACCGGCTGGTGGGTGAACAGCGCCTGCCAGATCACCGAGAGCAACCCGTACCAGGCCGCGCCGCCCACCAGCAGCGCCGGTTCACGCCACAGGTCATGGCCGATGCCGTCACGCTGGTCGACGCCGATCATGCTGTAGATCGACAGGATCAGCGTCGCAGAGGCGATGGTGGCGTAGCGCTCGCCCAGGGCGCCGAGCATGGTCAGGCCGAAGGCCGCCAGCGCCAGGGCAGAGACGAACAGCCAGGGGTAGGGGAACAGCAGCTCCACCGAGAAGGAGGCGACGCTGAAGCAGCCCAGGGTCACCAGCAGGGCGTTGAGGCGGCCCTGCCAGCTGTCATCGGTTTCGGCCAGGGCGCTGGCGATGATGCCGAGGAACAGCGGGATCAGCAGGTCCATGCGGTCCTGCTGCCAGCAGAGCGCCATGCTCCCGGTCAGGGCGACGAACACCCGCAGGCTGTAGCTGAACTTGTCCTGGGCCCAGAGACGGCGCAGGGAATGACGGAGCGAGGTCGATGACATGGCGGCCTTGTGGGCGTGCGTTCCAGGGGCTCGGCCCGCGCGGGTGTGCGGGGGCCGATCGGCAAGAGGTTACCGTTTGGATGCCGCCCGGGCGAGGCGGGTTACACCCGCTGGCGGGAATGCACAGGTGCTGCCGCCCTCAGGTATGCCCCGGGCTCAGACGAACTGCGCGGCGGCGTGCGCCGAGGCCCAGGCCCACTGGAAGTTGAAACCGCCGAGGTGGCCGGTGATGTCCAGCACTTCGCCGATGAAGTACAGCCCGGGGGACTTCTGCGATTCCATGGTCTTGGACGACACCTCGTGGGTGCTGACCCCGCCCAGGGTGACTTCGGCGGTGCGGTAGCCCTCGGTGCCCGATGGCGTGAGCTGCCAGTCGGTGAGGGCTTCGGCGATGGCCTGCAGCTCGGCCAGGCTGTACTGCTTCATCGGCCGCGAGGCGAACCATCGCTCCGCCAGCAGGGTGGCGAACTTGCGGGTGAAGAGTTCACCCAGCAGGGTCTTCAGCTCGGCATTGGGGCGTTCGCCCTGCTGCTGCACCAGCCAGGCGGGCACGTCGAGATGGGGCAGCAGGTTGATCGAGATCGCCTCGCCGGGGTTCCAGTAGGAGGAGATCTGCAGGATGGCGGGGCCACTGAGGCCGCGGTGGGTGAACAGGATGTTCTCGCGGAAGCTGGCGCCGTTGCAGCTCACCAGGCTGTCCACCGAGGTGCCGGAGAGTTCGGTGCACATCGCCTTGAGCTGGTCGGTGATGGTGAAGGGCACCAGGCCGGCGCGGGTCGGCAGCACTTCGTGGCCGAACTGGCGGGCCACCTGGTAGCCGAAGCCGGTGGCGCCCAGGGTGGGGATCGACAGGCCGCCGGTGGCGATCACCAGGGATTGGCAGCGCACCGGGCCGATGGCGGTCTGCAGCGCGTAGCCGGCCTCGTCGCGGGCGATGGCGCTGACGGCGGTGTCCAGGCGCAGGTCGACGCCGTGCTCGTCGCACTCGGCCAGGAGCATGGCGAGGATGTCGCTGGCCTTGTGGTCGCAGAACAGCTGGCCGAGCTTCTTCTCGTGGTAGGCGACACCGTGCTTGTTCACCAACTCGAGGAAGTCCCACTGGGTGTAGCGGGCCAGGGCCGACTTGCAGAAGTGGGCGTTGGCGGAGAGGAAGTTGGCCGGCTCGGTGTAGAGGTTGGTGAAGTTGCAGCGGCCGCCGCCGGACATGAGGATCTTCTTGCCGGCCTTGTTCGCGTGATCGAGCAGCAGCACCTTGCGACCGCGCGCGGCGGCCTTGGAGGCGCACAACAGACCGGCGGCGCCGGCCCCGATAATCACCACATCAGTCACGAACAAGAAACCACCCTCAGAAGTCGAATCGGCCAAGGCGCGCGCCGGTGGCGAAGTCTACCCTATGGAGGTGCCGCGACCAGCGCTCTCCGCTGGCTGGCAAGGGAAATGCGTGCAGTCCGGTGATTCCGACCGTCCCAGCCCCAGTGGAAGCCATGGATGAAAAAGACCTGCAGTTGTTTGCTGTTGCTCGTTCTGCTTTGCACGGGGGCTGCACGCGCCGAGCACCTGCGGCTGGTGGCCAACACCTGGCCGCCGTTCACCGACGCCAACCTGCCCCAGGGTGGCCTGGCGGTGGACCTGGTGGTGACAGCGCTGCAGCGCGCCGGGCACACCTCCGAGTATGTGGAGGTGCCCTGGGCGCGGGCACTGCGCGGGCTGGAGGTGGGCGACTACGACGTGGTGGTCAACGCCTGGTACGACCAGGCTCGCGCTGTCTACGGCCTGTATTCGAAGCCCTACCTGGTCAACCGTGTGCGCTTCCTCCGTCATCGCGGCGCGAAGGTGAATTTCGAGACCCTGGCCGACCTGCGCCCCTACAGCATCGCCGTGGTGCGGGGCTATGCCTACTCCGCCGAGTTCGACCATGACCCGACCCTGGACCGGGTGCCGGTGATGGGCTTCGAGATGGGCGCGCGCATGCTCGCCGCCGGGCGCGTGCAACTGACCCTGGAGGACGAACTGGTGGCGCGCTATCACCTCAACCGCGAGCTGAAGGAGCTCAAGGGCCAGCTGGAGTTCCTGCCGCGACCGCTCAGCGAGAACAACCTGGCGATCCTGGTGCGGCGCAGCCACCCGATGCATCGCCAGGTGGTGGAGGACTTCGACCGGGCGATGCAGGCGATGCGCGACGACGGGACCTACCAGCGCATCTTCGAGCGCCACGGCTTCTAGCGGTTGGCGATGGTCCGCCCGCGGCCTTCGTGCTTGGCCTGGTAGAGGCGCTGGTCGGCTTCGTGGAGCAGGCTTTCCAGGTCTTCCGGCGGCCCCTGGTAGATGCCGGCGCTGAATGACAGCGGCGGTGCATCGGCGGCGTACTTGAGGCGGGCGCAGTTGCGTCGCAGCTGGTCGAGGGTGGCCTTGAGGGTGGTCGCGTCGCTCTTGCTGACCACGGCGAACTCTTCACCGCCTAGACGGCCCAGCAGGGCGTCGGGCAGGGCGTGGGCCAGCACCCGGGAGAACATCACCAGGGCGGTGTCGCCGCTGGCGTGGCCGAACTTGTCGTTGATCAGCTTGAAGAAGTCGAGGTCGAGCATCGCCACGCTCAGCTCCTGGCCGGCGCGCTGGGCCTGCTGGAACAGCTGCAGGCCCTGTTCGTAGAAGGCGCGGCGGTTGTAGAGGTTGGTCAGCGAGTCGAACAGCGCCGCCTGCTTCAGTGCGCGCATCAGGTCGCGGCGCTCCAGGGTCGACATCACCCGGCAATTGAGCTCCTCGGTGCAGAAGGGCTTGCGCAGGAAGTCGTCGGCGCCGTGCTTGATGAACATGGCGCTGAGCGAGCCTTTCTGGTCTGCCGAGAGGCCGAGGATGATCAGCTCGGTGCGGTGCAGCTTCTGTCGCAGCATCTTCACCAGGTCGAAGCCGCTGATGCCGGGCATGCCGTGGTCCACCAGCAGCAGGTCGATGTCCGGCTGCTCCTGGAGAATGTGCAGGGCTTCGTCGCCGTCGCGGGCCTCGATGATCTGGTAGAGGTGCGGGGTGAGCACCCGGCGTACGAAGTTGCGGGTGGCCTCGGAGTCCTCGGCGACGAGGATCTTCACCCCGCAGTTGCGCACCAGGCGGTGCAGCAGGCGGAAGACGTATTCGTAGGAGTGCTGGCTTTCCTTGAGCACGTAGTCGACCACGCCCTTGAGCAGGAGCTCGTCGCGGCGCTGCTCCTTGTAGGAGCCGGAGAGGACGACGCAGGGCAGTTCGTAGCGCAGCACCAGGTCGACGATCTCGCCGTCGGGCGCATCCGGCAGGTTGAGGTCGACGATGGCGGCGAAGAACAAGGCGGCGGAGGTTTCCAGCAGCACCTCGGCCTCGGCGCAGGAGGCGCAGAACACGGGCTGCAGGTCCGGCTCCTGGCGGAACAGGTGTTCGAGGATCTTGAGGACCAGCGGGCTGTCTTCGACGACCAGAATATTGCGCACGACCTACTCCATTGATGCGTGGCGGGGGCCTCCCGCCAGCGCTGTCATACAGGGCGAACCTTTCCGGGGCGTTACTAGAGGGCGCGCACCTTGAACGAGCGGCCCTTGATCTTGCCGTCACTCAGGCGTTTCAAGGCCTGTTTGACGATGTTCCTGTCCACGGCCACGAAAGCCTGGAAATCGAAGATGGCTATCTTGCCAACCTGTGCACCCGGAATGCCAGCTTCACCTGTCAGCGCACCGAGGATGTCGCCCGGGCGCACCTTCTCTTTGCGTCCACCGTTGATACACAGCGTAGCCATTGGCGGCAGCAGCGGGTCACGGTTCTTCAAGACCAGTTCATCCAGGCGCTGCCAGTTCAGCGGGGCCTTCTGCAGGTCCTCGATGGCCTGGGCGCGACTGGCTTCGGCGGGCGCCACCAGGCTCAGGGCCAGGCCCTTCTCGCCGGCCCGGCCACTGCGGCCGACACGGTGCACGTGGATTTCCGGGTCGCGGGACAGCTCGACGTTGATCACCGCTTCCAGGCCGGCGATGTCCAGGCCGCGTGCGGCAACGTCGGTGGCCACCAGCACGCTGCAGCTGCGGTTGGCGAACATGGTCAGCACCTGGTCGCGGTCGCGTTGTTCGAGCTCGCCGTGCAGGGTCTGTGCCGAGATGCGGTTGGCCTGCAGGTGTTCCACCAGCTCCTGGCACTGCTGGCGGGTGTGGCAGAAGGCGACGCTGGACTGCGGGCGATGGTGCAGCAGCAGGTGGACCACCGCGTCCATGCGCTGGTTGGGGTCGATCTCGTAGAAGCGCTGCTCGATCTGGCTGTCGTCGTGGAGGGCCTCGACCTTCACCTGCTGCGGGTTGCGCAGGAAGCGCCCGGCCAGTTCGGCGATGCCCTTGGGGTAGGTGGCGGAGAACAGCAGGGTCTGCCGCTTGGCCGGGGTCTGCTCGATGATGTCGGCGATGCTGTCGTAGAAGCCCATGTCGAGCATGCGGTCGGCTTCGTCCAGCACCAGGGTGTTGAGCCCGTCGAGCTTCAGGGTGCCCTTGCGCAGGTGCTCCTGGATGCGCCCCGGGGTGCCGACGATGATGTGCGCGCCGTGCTCCAGGGAGCCGATCTGCGGGCCGAAGGGCACGCCGCCACAGAGGGTCAGCACCTTGATGTTGTCGGCGGCACGGGCCAGGCGGCGGATTTCCTTGGCCACCTGGTCGGCCAGCTCGCGGGTCGGGCACAGCACCAGGGCCTGGCAGCCGAAGAAGCGCGGGTTGAGCGGGTCGAGCAGGCCGATGCCGAAGGCGGCGGTCTTGCCGCTGCCGGTCTTGGCCTGGGCGATCAGGTCCTGGCCCTTGAGGATCACCGGCAGGCCCAGGGCCTGGATGGGCGTCATCTCGTGGTAGCTGAGGGCGTCGAGGTTGGCCAGCATGGCGGCGGACAGGGGCAGGGCGGAAAAGGCGTTGGTGGTCACGGGCGGGGCCTGGCAATCGGATAGGCGCGCAGTTTAGCAGGATGGCGCCGGGCCACCTTGCCGTCCCGGTGTCGCAGCGCCGTATCAGTGGTCGATATCGCCGGGTACCCGACGCACGGCGCGACCGCTGTCCGGCGGCAGCTGGAAGAAGATCGCCGCCGCCAGCAAGGTGAGGGTGCCGACGCACAGGTAGGTGGCCTGGAAGGCCGCCAGCACCGAGGGCGCATCGGGCTTGCCGAAGCCGCCCAGCAGCGCCGCGGCCACCGCCACGCCGAGGCTCATGGACAGCTGCATCACCACCGAGAGCAGGCTGTTGCCGCTGCTGGCCTGGTGGTCGTCGAGGTCGAGCAGGGTGACGGTGTTCATGGCGGTGAACTGCATGGAGTTCACCGCGCCCAGGGCGGCCAGGTTCAGGAGCAGCAGCGGGTAGGGCGTGTCGGCGTCGATCAGCGCCAGGCTGGCGATCATGCCGCCGAGCAGCAGGGTGTTGCCCAGCAACAGGCGGCGGTAGCCGAGGCGGTCGAGCAGTGGCTTGGCCAGGGGCTTGGCGATCATCGCCGAGAGCGCCAGGGGGATCATGGTCATCCCCGCCTGGGCCGGCGGAAAGCCCAGCGCCACCTGCAGCAACAGGGGCGTGAGGAAGGGCAGGGCGCCGCTGCCCAGGCGCGAGAAGAGGTTGCCGAGGATGCCGGCGGCGAAGGTGCGGGTGCGGAACAGCGAGGGGGCGAACAGCGGCTGTTCCACCTGCACCGCGTGCAGCCAGTAGGCGGCCAGGCAGGCGAGGCCGCCGAGCAGCAGGAGCATCACCCGCACATGGGGCAGGTGCAGTTCGCCCAGGCCCTCCAGGGCAATGGTGATCAGCACCATGGCGGTGCCGAACAGCAGGAAACCGTAGACGTCCAGGCGCACCGGGCCGCTGGAGCGCAGGTCGGGCATGAAGCGCCAGGCGGCCCAGCCGCCGATCAGGCCGACGGGCAGGTTGATGAGGAAGATCCAGTGCCAGGTGGCGTATTCCACCAGCCAGCCGCCGAGGGTGGGGCCGATCAGCGGGCCGAACAGGCCGGGCAGGGTGATGAAGCTCATGATCCGCACCAGCTCGGTACGTGGGTAGGCGCGCAGCACCACCAGGCGCCCCACCGGCATCATCAGCGCACCGCCCAGGCCTTGCACCACGCGGGCGGCGACCAGCTGCGGCAAGGTGGCGGAGAGGGCGCAGAACAACGAGCCCAGGCTGAACAGGACGATGGCGCCGAAGAATATCCGGCGGGTGCCGAAGCGGTCGGCGATCCAGCCCGAGGCGGGAATCAACAGGGCCACCGTGAGCATGTAGGCGATGATCACCGACTGCATGCGCAGCGGGTCTTCGGCCAGGTCGCGGGCCATGGCTGGCAGGGCGGTGTTGAGGATGGTGCCGTCCAGGGCCTGCATGAAGAAGGCGACGGCCACCAGCCAGGGCAGCAGGCGGGCGGTGCGGGCGTCGAGGCTGGGCAGATCGGCCATGGGATTCCTTGGGCGTGCGACCTTGCGGACTTTAGGCGCCGCCGGCCGGGCTGTCATCCCGCCGCGAGCGGCGACGGCTGCTAGGCTTGGTTCACTCCCCCCTCGCGTTTGCTGCGGAATGGCCCCTATGCGGATCTGCTGTGCGCTGCTGCTTTCCCTGTTGGTCCTGGCGCCCTGCCATGGGGCGCAGTGGTTCCCGGTACCGGTGATCGCCGACGGGCAGGCCCGCGACTACGTGCCCCTCGACCATGCCAGCCGGCCCTGGCGCATCTGCACCCTGCTGCCCCATGGCATCGACCGCTATTGGTGGGGCGTCGCCTGGGGGCTGGACGAGGAAGCCCGGCGCCAGGGCGTGCAGCTGGGCATCTACGAAGCCGGCGGCTACCAGTTCCCGGCCATGCAGCGCGCCCAGCTTGCCCGCTGCATCCAGCTCGGTGCCGACGCCTTTGTCATCGGCGCCATCGAGGCCCGTGGCCTGTGCCACGAGATCGAGCAGTTGAAAAGAAACGGCACGCCGGTGATCGACCTGGTGAACGGCATCGACTGCGATGGCGTGACCGCGCACGCGCGGGTGGATTTCGCCGATATGGCGCGGGAGGCCCTGGGCTACATCGGTGAGAGGGCGGGGGGCGGGCCGATCAACCTCGGCTGGCTGCCGGGCCCCAGGGACGCGGGCTGGGTGCTGGACGCCGAGCGCGGCTTGCGCACGGCCATGGACGGCACGTCGGTGCGCCTGGCCGATGGCGGCTACGGGCCGGTGGACCGCTCGACCCAGGCGGCGCTGGTGCGCGGGCTGCTGGGGCGTGAGTCACGCCTGGACTACCTGCTGGCCAATGCCGAAGCGGCCGCCTTCGCCGCGCAACTGGTCAAGGGGTCGCCGTCGCGCTTCCAGACCCAGGTGGTCTCGCTGTATGCCACCGAGCGGGTGGTGGAAGACATTCGCCAGGGGCTGGTGCTGGCGGCACCGACGGATTCGCCGGTGATCCAGGCGCGCATTGCCATCGACCTGGCGGTGCGGGCGCTGGAGGGCAAGGGTGAGGCGCGCTGGGTCAGCCCGCGCATCCAGATGCTGGACCGGCAAAGCCTGGAGCATTTCGATATCAGCCGGCTGATGCCGCCGGGTGGGCACTGGATGATCCGTCAGGAGCTGCCGGAGTAGGGCGGGGCGCCCGGGCCGGAGCCCGGGTTGCGGGAATGAAGGGGCGGTACTGGCCGCCCCTGGGGTTCAGCCGGCCTTGCGCTGCGGCTGGGTGCGTACCGGGGCGTCGCCGGCGACGTAGTAGCTGGCGGTGCTGCGGGGCAGCGGCTGGCGGCCACGGATCCGGTCGGCGATCTTCTCGGCGATCATGATGGTGGTGGCGTTGAGGTTGCCGGTGATGATCTCCGGCATGATCGACGCATCCACCACGCGCAGCCCTTGCATGCCGTGCACGCGGCCCTGGCCGTCGACCACCGCCATCTCGTCGCTGCCCATCTTGCAGGAGCAGGAAGGGTGGAACGCGGTTTCGGCGTGGTTGCGGATGAAGTCGTCCAACTCGGCGTCGGTCTGCACCTGGGCACCGGGGCTCAGTTCGCGGCCGCGGTACTTGTCCAGGGCCGGCTGCGCCATGATCTCGCGGGTGATGCGGATGCCGTCGCGGAACTCCTGCCAGTCCTGCTCGGACGCCATGTAGTTGAACAGGATGCTCGGGTGCTCGCGCGGGTCGCGGGACTTGAGGCGGATGCGGCCGCGGCTCGGCGAGCGCATGGAGCCCATGTGCGCCTGGAAGCCGTGCTCCTGCACGCCCTTGCTGCCGTTGTAGTTAATCGCCACCGGCAGGAAGTGGTACTGGATGTTGGGCCAGGCGAATTCGGGGCGGGTGCGGATGAAGCCGCCGGCCTCGAACTGGTTGCTGGCGCCCAGGCCTTTGCCGCGGAACAGCCAGTTGGCGCCGATGGCGGGCTGGTTCCACCACTTGGTGGCCGGGTAGATGGACACCGGCTCCTTGCAGGCGTACTGCAGGTAAAGCTCGAGGTGGTCCTGCAGGTTCTCGCCGACGCCGGGCAGGTCGTGCACCAGGGGGATGTCGAACTCGCGCAGCAGGGCGCTCGGGCCGACGCCAGAGCGCTGCAGGATCTGCGGCGAGGCGATGGCGCCGGCGCACAGCAGTACTTCGCGGCGGGCGTTGACGATGATCGGCTCGTTGCCGTCGCCGTGCAGGTAGGCGACGCCGCTGGCGCGCTTGCCGCTGAAGAGGATGCGGTCGGTGGTGGCGTGGGTGACGATGGTCAGGTTGGGCCGGCCACGGGCCTGGTCCAGGTAGCCGCGACCGGTGGCGGCGCGACGGCCTTCCGGGGTCACGGTGCGGTCCATCGGGCCGAAGCCTTCCTGCTGGTAGCCGTTGAGGTCGTCGGTGGCCGGGTAGCCGGCCTGCACGCCGGCCTCGACCATGGCGTGGAACAGCGGGTTGTTGCCGGCCTTGGGCGTGGTGACGCTCACCGGGCCGTCGCCGCCGTGGTAGTCGTTGGGGCCGATGTCGCGGGTCTCGGCCTTGCGGAAATAGGGCAGGCAGTCGAGGTAGGTCCAGTCTTCCAGGCCGGGCGCCTTGGCCCAGTTGTCGAAGTCCAGGGCGTTGCCGCGGATGTAGCACATGCCGTTGATCAGCGAGGAGCCGCCCAGGCCCTTGCCGCGCCCGCATTCCATGCGGCGGTTGTTCATGTGCGGCTCGGGGTCGGTCTCGTAGGCCCAGTTGTAGCGGCGGCCCTGCAGCGGATAGGCGAGGGCGGCGGGCATCTGGGTGCGGAAGTCCAGGCGGTAGTCGGGGCCGCCGGCTTCCAGCAGCAGGACGCTGGTGTTGGCGTCCTCGGTGAGGCGGGTGGCCAGTACGTTACCGGCGGAGCCGGCACCGATGATGATGTAGTCGAATTCTTGAGGCATGAGGCTCTCTCTTTAAATGGCTGGGGGGCTGGAAGCCAGGGCTCAGGGCTCCTGGCTTCCCGCTTCGGGCTGCCGTTTAGAAGACGGAGAAGTAGTCGCCGAGCTCGACCTGCACCGATTTGATGCGGGTGTAGTGGGCGAGGGTGGTGAGGCCGTTCTCGCGGCCCACGCCGGACTGCTTGTAGCCACCGACGGGCATCTCGGCGGGCGACTCGCCCCAGGTGTTGATCCAGCAGATGCCGGCCTCCAGCTTGTGGATCACGCGGTGGGCGCGGGCCAGGTCGCGGGTGACGATGCCGGCGGCCAGGCCATAGTCGGTGTCGTTGGCGCGGCGGATGGCCTCTTCTTCGGTGTCGTAGACGAGGATGCTCATCACCGGGCCGAAGATTTCCTCGCGGACGATGGTCATCTCGTCCGTGCAGTCGGTGAACACGGTCGGGGCCACGTAGGCGCCCTTGGCGTACTCGCCGTCGGTGACGCGTTCGCCGCCGATCAGCAGGCGCGCGCCTTCCTTGCGGCCGGACTCGATGTAGCCGAGCACGCTCTCCATGTGCGGGAAGCTGGTGAGCGGGCCGAAGTTGGTGTTCTCGTCCTGCGGGCTGCCCAGGCGGATGCGCTTGACGCGCTCGACCACCTTGGCCTCGAAGCGCGCCTGCAGCACGCGCGGGATGAACACGCGGGTGCCGTTGGTGCAGACCTGGCCGGAGCTGAAGAAGTTGGCCATGACGGCGATGTCGGCGGCGCGATCGAGGTCGGCGTCCTCGAAGATGATCAGCGGCGATTTGCCGCCCAGCTCCATGGTCACTTCCTTGAGGGAGGAGCTGGAGGCGCTGGCCATCACCTTCTTGCCGGTGGCGGTGCCGCCGGTGAAGGAGATCTTCTCGATCTGCGGGTGCTCGGTCAGCCACTGGCCAACTTCGCGACCGCTGCCGGTGAGAACGTTGAACACGCCGTCCGGCACGCCGGCTTCGGTGTAGATCTCGGCCAGCTTGAGGGCGGTCAGCGGGGTGACTTCGCTGGGCTTGAAGATCATCGCGTTGCCGGCGGCCAGGGCCGGGGCGGATTTCCACATGGCGATCTGGATCGGGTAGTTCCAGGCACCGATGCCGGCGACCACGCCCAGCGGCTCGCGGCGGGTGTAGACAAAGCTGGTTTCGCGCAGGGGGATCTGCTCGCCCTCGATGGCGGGCACCAGGCCGGCGTAGTACTCGATCACGTCGGCGCCGGTGACGATGTCCACGGCGCGGGTCTCGGCCAGGGGCTTGCCGGTGTCCAGGGTCTCCAGGGCGGCCAGCTCGTCGTTGCGCTCGCGGAGAATCTCCACGGCGCGGCGCAGGATGCGCGAGCGCTGCATGGCGGTCATTGCCGCCCACACCTTCTGCCCTTCGATGGCGCTGGCGACGGCGCGCTCGACATCTTCCTTGCCGGCGCGCTGGACGTTGGCGAGGACCTCACCGTTGGCCGGGTTGATGCTCTCGAAGGTGGCGCCGCTGGTGGAGTCGACGTAGCGACCGCCGATGTAGAGCTTCTGGTCTTCGAATCGGGCCATGGGGTTCGTCCTCTCAGGTCTCGTTTGCGCAAGGCGGGCCGCGCTCGGGGCGGGCCCTTTGTCGGAATCCCGGGCACGGCGAAGGTGCCCGGAAGCGTGAAAACGAGCCTACTTTATTTTTATTGAACGTTCAAACAACAAAGAATAAGCTGCGCTCCATGAACGGGGCTGCGGCAGTTCGCCGCACCTCTTCAGGCCGCATTGCAGAGGCTTCGCCGGGTTACATGAGCGGGTCGGCAGGGCGGCGCGGGTCTGTCGTTGCGCCGTCAGGCGCGTGCTTTCACTGCCCTGGAGCTCTTCTCCACATGAGTACCGCTTCCCTTGCGCTGCATCCCGAGTCGCGTGCGCGGCTCAACCCCGTGGTGTTCTTCGGTTCCACCGCGTTGATCCTGATCCTCACCGTCGCCCTGATCCTCTTCCCCGAAGGGGCCGGGCTCTGGCTGAACAAGGCGCAGAGCTGGCTCTCGCGCAGCTTTGGCTGGTACTACATGCTGGCCATCGGGGCCTACCTGTTCTTCGTGCTCTACGTGGCCTTCTCCCGCTATGGCAACCTGCGCCTGGGGGCGGACGGTGACCGGCCGGACTTCAGCTACGGCGCCTGGGCGGGGATGCTGTTCTCCTCGGGCATCGGCATCTCGCTGCTGTATTTCGCCGCCTCCGAGCCCATCGACCACCTGTACAACCCGCCGGAAGGCGAGGCGGGTACCGAGCACGCGGCGCGCCAGGCGTTGCAGCTGACCTTCCTCCACTGGGGCGTGCACGGCTGGGCCATCTACGCGCTGGTGGGCCTTGCCGTGGGCTACTTCGCCTACCGCCACAAGCAGCCGCTGGCGCTGCGCTCGGCGCTCTACCCGCTGTTTGGCGAGCGCCTGATGAAGGGCTCGGTGGGCAACGCGGTGGATTGCTTCGGCATCTTCGTCACCCTGCTGGGCCTGGTGACCAACCTCGGCATCGGCTCGCTGCAGGTCTCCTCGGGCCTGGAGTACCTGTTCGGCTATCCCCACAGCCAGGGCGCGCTGCTGACGGTGATCCTGGTGATGAGCGCGGTGGCGACCCTGGCCGCGGTGTCGGGGATCGAGAAGGGCATCCGCCGCCTGTCGAACCTCAACATCATCCTGTTCAGCGGCCTGCTGCTGTTCGTGCTGCTGGCCGGCGACACCCTGCACCTGCTCAACGGCCTGGTGCAGAACCTCGGCGACTACCTCAACGGCCTGGTGCTGAAGACCTTCGACCTCTACGTCTACACCGGCCAGTCCGGCAAGAGCGAGGCGTGGATGGGCCTGTGGACCCTGTTCTACTGGGCCTGGTGGATTTCCTGGGCGCCCTTCGTCGGCATGTTTATCGCCCGCATCTCCCGCGGCCGCACGGTGCGCGAGCTGGTCTGCGGCGTGCTGCTGATCCCTCTGGGCTTCACCCTGGCCTGGCTGTCGATCTTCGGCAACAGCGCCCTGGACCTGGTGATGGACCAGAACGCGGCCGAGCTGGGCAAGGCGGCGCTGGAGCAGCCGGCGATGTCCATCTACCTGCTGCTGGAGCACTACCCCTGGGCCAAGGCGGTGATCGGCCTGTCGATCTGCGTGGGCTTCGTGCTGTTCCTGACCCCGGCGGATTCCGGCTCGGTGATGCTCGCCAACCTGTCGCGCAAGGGGGGCGAGCTGGACGAGGACGCGCCCAACTGGCTGCGCATCTTCTGGTCGGTGCTGATCACCCTGGTGACCATCGGCCTGCTGTTCGCCGGCAACTTCACCGCCATGCAGACGGTGGTGGTGCTGGCCGGCCTGCCGTTCTCGGTGGTGCTGCTGCTCTACATGTTCGCCCTGCTCAAGGCCATGCGCATCGACTTGGAGGCGCAGGAGATGAACCGGCACTCACCGGTGATCGCGCCCGGCCCCGTCTGACCGGCCCGCAATGAGCAACGCCCCGGGGGGAAACCCCGGGGCGTTTTCGTTTATGGCGGATGGCTCCGTCCGTAGGGCGGGTGAAACCCGCGAAATCCCTGTGCCGCCGATGTCGGGTTGCACCCGACCTACATGCCCCGCCATGGCCAATGTAGGGGCGATTTCAATGGCTCTGTCTGCGTTAAGTATTGCTAGAGGATTTGAGTCCAGCTGATTGCCGAGCTTTGCTGGTGCTTCTGGTTTCGCCCACCCGGGCGAGTCCCTTTTAACAATCGTCGGAATGCCGAACCACTTAAAAGGAACCAAAAGCGCTCGCCCCTGCATACGGGTCTGGCTTCGCCAGACTCCCCTCGCTCCATCATCGTTACTCGCTACGCTCGCCCTTCGGGCCGCACTGAAGTGCGTTCGCCGCAAGCGTCGTCTGGGGCCGGCGCGATGGGCCATCCATGGCCTGGCGCGCCTCTCGCGGCATCCATGCCGCTCGTCCCCCGGCGCAACGACTGCGTTCGGCCTCCTGGAGGGGCGTTGGCGGCTGCTCCAACTTTCTTCGCTCGAACCCTCACATTGATGTGCGCAGTAACCCAGCGCACGTTCGTAGGATGGCGTAGAGCGAAGCGAAACCCATGCGGTGGAGGTGGCACGAATCCTTGGGCGCCCGGAAAGCACCGTGCTTGAGCGCTTGCATTAAAACCACAACAGCTAACGCAGACAGAGCCATTTCAATCGCCAAGCGGCGCGCCGCCATTACGCGCGTCAGCCGGTCGCCTTGGCCAGCTGCAGGTCGAGGTAGTCGTAGGCGATCTGCAACGCCTGCCGGGCGTTGAAGGTGGTGCCGGTGAGGGCGCTGCGCAGCCACAGGCCGTCGATCAGCGCGGCCAGGCCACGGGCAGCGGCGCGGGCGGGTTCCTGGGGCAGCACGCGGCGGAATTCGCAGCACAGGTTGGAGTAGAGGCGGTGGTCGTTGACCCGTTGCAGGCGGCGCAGGGCGGGCTGGTGCATGCTGGTGGCCCAGAACGCCAGCCAGGTCTTCATGGCCGGGCCGTTGACCTGGCTGTCGTCGAAGTTGCCGTCGATGATGGCGCGCAGGTGCGCCCGTGCGGAGTCGTCGCCCAGGGCCGCGCGACGTTCGCGCACGGCCGTGCTCAGGGCCTGCATCAGGTGGCGCATGGTGGCTTCGAGCAGGCCGTTCTTGTCCTTGAAATAGTGGCTGATGATGCCGTTGGAGACACCGGCGAGGCGGGCGATGTAGGCGATGCTGGCATCGCCCATGCCGACCTGGTCGACGGCTTCGAGGGTCGCGTTGATCAGTTGCGAACGGCGGATCGGCTGCATTCCGACCTTGGGCATCAGGCACTCCAGACGACGAATTCGGACGAAGGAAAGCGCGCAGTCTAGGGCGTATCAAATTGATCGATCAATCAAGAAGGTCGCTTCAAGGATGACCCGTCGGTCAAAGGCATGCGCCGTGAAGCGTTGGAAAAGGCGGGAGGCATAACGAAAAACGGCGATGCGCACCGGGGGCACGCATCGCCGTCGAGAGGTTGCCAGCGCTTACTTAAGCCATTCGGCCACGCGCTCGGGGTTCTTGGCGATCCAGGCCTTGGCGGCCTCTTCGGGCTTGGCGCCCTCGCGGATGGCCAGCATCACGGCGCCCACTTCCTCGCCGTTCCAGGAGAATTTCTTGAGGAAAGCGGTGGCTTCCGGCGCCTTGGCTTCCAGGCCCGGGTTGACCACGGTGTCGACGTGTTCGTCGTCGCCGAAGACCTTCTTCGGGTCTTCGAGGAAGCGCAGTTTCCACTTGGCGAACATCCAGTGCGGAATCCAGCCGGTGACGACGATGGGCTTCTGCGCCTTCTCGGCGCGGGTCAGGGCGGTGGCCATGGCCGGGCCGGAGCTGGGCATCAGCTTGATGTCGAGGTTGTACTGCTTGATGGCGTCTTCGGTGCGGCGCATCACGCCAGCGCCGGCGTCGATGCCGGTGATCTTGCCGTCGAAGTCCTTGCTGTATTTGTTCAGGTCTTCGATGGATTTGGCTTGCACGTAGTCGGGCACGATCAGGCCGATCTTGGCGCCCTTGTAGTTGGAGCCGAGGACCACGACCTTGTCTTTCAGCTTCTCGAAGTATTCGCCGTGGGTGGCGGGCAGCCAGGCGGAGAGGGTGCCATCCAGGTCGCCGCGGGCGATGCCCTGCCACATGATGGCAGGCTCCACCGGCTTGAGCTCGACGCCGTAGCCGAGTTTCTCCTTGAGGATTTCGCCGGCGACGTGGGTGGCGGCGACGCTGTCGTCCCAGCCGTTGACGTAACCGATCTTCAGGGTGGGTTTGTCAGCGGCGTGGGCGCCGAGGCCAATGGCCAGGGCGGCGATGCCGATGGATTGCAGACACAGGGACTTCAGCTTTCGCATACGTAATGCTCCATCAGGTGGGATTGGCAGCTAGCTACGTTGGATGCCACGGGCCCGTTCTCGGGCGGGCTGGGTGGCGCTGCACGCCACGGCCCGGTGGGGCTGTGGCGGCAGGAGACGGGAAGCGGAAAATCAGAGGCCGACGTGTTTCTTGACGGCGGCGGCGCCGTCCTGGCCATCGAGGGTGGTGACGCCGGCCAGCCACTTGTCGAGGATCGCCGGGTTGGCCTTGATCCAGTCCTTGGCGACCACGACCGGGTCTTCCTTCTTGAGGACGCGGTCCATCAGCTGGCTTTCGATCTCGACGCTGAACTGCAGGTTGTTCAGCAGCTTGCCGACGTTGCCGCAGCGCGCCTCGTAATCCGGCGGTACCACGGTGTAGACCTTGGCGGCGCCGAAGTCCGGGCCGAACACGTCATCGCCACCGGCGAGGTAGGTGAGGTCGAACTGGGTGTTCATCGGGTGCGGGGCCCAGCCGAGGAAGACCACCGGCTCCTTCTTCTTCACCGCGCGTTGCACCTGGACCAGCATGCCGGCCTCGCTGGACTCGACCATGCGGAAGCTGCCGAGACCGAACTGGTCGCCCTTGATCATCTTGTCGATCAGCAGGTTGCCGTCGTTGCCCGGCTCGATGCCGTAGATCTTGCCGCCCAGCTGGTCCTTGAACTTGGCGATGTCCTGGAAGCTCTTCAGGCCCGCTTCGGCGGCGTAGGTGGGCACGGCCAGGGTGTACTTGGCGCCTTCCAGGTTGGCGGTCGGCAGCACCTTCACGCCGTTGCCCTTGGTGAAAGGCTCGATCACGGCGTCCATGGAGGGCGCCCAGTAGCCGAGGAACACGTCGATCTGCTTGTTCTTCACGCCGGTGAAGGCGATCGGTACAGAGGCCATGATCTTGCGCGGGGTGTAGCCCAGGCCCTCGGTGAGGACCATCGCGACTCCGGTGGTGGCGGAGATGTCGGCCCAGCCGATCTCGGCGAAACGCACCTGTTTGCAGCTCTCCGGGTCCTGTGCCCACGCGCCTTGCACCAGCGCGCAGGCCAGCAAGCCGGCACCCGCGATCTTCTTCATGTTCATCATCTGCAACTCCCTGCTACTGGAAAGTGATGGCTTCTGTTTTCTAGGTATACGTTATTGCCGTTGCAGCTTGGCCCGCGCGCTCAGCCAGCCGAACAGACGGCCGCGGGAAGCGGTTTGCGGGGTGCCGAAGCTTTCGGTGATGCGGTCGAGGATGATCGCCAGCAGCACCACGGCCATGCCGCTTTCGAAGCCCAGGCCGATGTCCAGGCGCTGGATACTGGCGAGCACGTCGTTGCCCAGGCCGCCGGCGCCGACCATCGAGGCGATGATCACCATCGACAGCGCCATCATGATGGTCTGGTTGACCCCGGCCATGATCGACGGCATCGCGTTCGGCAGCTGCACCTTGTATAGCAGCTGCCAACTGGTGCAGCCGAAGGATTGCCCGGCCTCGACGATTTCCTTGTTCACCTGGCGGATGCCGAGGCTGGTGAGGCGCACCGCCGGCGGCATGGCGAAGATCACCGTGGCGATGATCCCGGGCACGCGGCCGAGGCCGAAGAGCATGGCGGCGGGGATCAGGTAGACGAACGCCGGCATGGTCTGCATGAAGTCGAGGATGGGACGGATGATGTAGGCGACCCGTTCGCTCTTCGCCGCCCAGATGCCCAGGGGCACGCCCAGCAACAGGCTGATCAGGGTGGACGAGAAGGTCAGCCCGAGGGTGACCACCGTCTGTTCCCAGAAGCCGGTGAGCACGATGAGCACGAAGGCGGCGGCGGTGAACAGGGCGAACTTGACGCCGATGCGCCACAGCCCGAGGCCGACGAAGACGGCGATCACCAGCCAGGCCGGCGGCCACATGAGGAAGCGTTCGATCAGCTCGGAGAAGCCGCTGACCACCGCGCCGATGTTCTCGAAGGCACCGCTGTAGTTATCCAGCAGGTGCTGGACGACGTCGTTGACCCAGCTGCCCAGATCCAGTTTCTCGCTCATGGTCATTCTCCCTGCAGACGGCTAAGCAGGCGGCCCTTGCTGATGGCGCCGCAGTAATGGCCGTCCTGGTCGACGACAGGGATGGGGCCTTCGTTGTCCACCAGGCGTTCGATCACCTGTTCCAGCGGAAGGTCCTCGGGTACCGGCACGATGTGCTTGAGCAGTTCAGGCTCCAGGCACTTGTTCTGGCCTTCTTCCACCAGCAGGGCGATCTTCTCCAGGCTGATGGAGCCGCGGAACTTGTTGTCCTCGTCGACGATGAAGGCGTAGTGCTTGTCCAGTGCCTGCAGCTCCTGGCACACCTGCTGGGCGTTGGGCGCCTTGCCGTTATGCACGTAGAGCGGGACGCTATCGGACTTGAGCTGGCCAGCGGTGAGGTAGCGGCTGGTGTCGACGGTGTCGAAGAAGTTGCGCACGTAGTCGTTGGCGGGCTTCTCGATCAGTTCCTGCGGGGTGCCGACCTGGACCAGCTTGCCGCCTTCCATGATGCCGATGCGGGTGCCGATGCGCATGGCCTCCTCGATATCGTGGGAGACGAAGATGATGGTGCGACGGTGGGTCTTCTGCAGCGCCAGGAGGACGTCCTGCATCTCGCGGCGCTTGAGCGGGTCGAGGGCCGAGAAGGCCTCGTCCATGATGATCATCGAGGGGTCGACCGCCAGGGCGCGGGCCAGGCCGACGCGCTGCTGCATGCCGCCGGACAGCTCGTGGGGGTACTTCTGCGCGAAGGGTGCCAGGCCCACCTGCTCCAGGACTTCCATGGCGCGCTGCTCGCGTTCCTTCTTGCCCTTGCCGGCCACTTCGAGGCCGAAGGCGGCGTTGTCCAGCACGGTGCGCGAAGGCATCAGGGCGAAGGACTGGAAGACCATGCTCATGTCGCGGCGACGCAGGTCGATCAGTTGCGCCTTGGGCAGCTTGGCGACGTTCTGGCCGTCGATGAACACGTCACCGGCGGTGGGCTCGATCAGCCGGTTGATCAGGCGGATGAGCGTGGACTTGCCCGAACCGGAGAGGCCCATGAGCACGAATATCTCGCCTTCCTCGACGCTGAACGACACGTCGCTGACGCCGATCACCGCGCCACGTTCGGCGAGGATCCTTTCCTTGCTCCAGCCTTGCTTGAGCAAGTCGATGGCTTCTTGTGGCTGTTGGCCGAAAACCTTGTAGAGGTTCTGGACAACGATTTTTCCAGACTGCATGGGATGGTTCCCCTTCAGTAGACATCCAGATCAGCTACACGGGACCGGACGGGCGCCACGGGGACGCGCCGACAGGCGATGCCGACTGTTATTGCCTGTGTGGGTTTACTGGTTCCAGGGCTTGGCAGGAGAATCGCGCAACCGGCGGAGCGGGCTAGGCACTGCACGGATTCGAGGACTCGCCATGACACCTGGGGTGTATGGACGAGCGTTCGATTCCTTGAGTTCCTAACCATCATTCCGCTGTTTTGCAAACCGCTTTCCAAACCCTCTGGCAGTGCTACGAAACCCTGTCCTTGGGTCGATCAACACCTCGTCCTGAGGTGTGCGTACATCCGAAATTTCTTGTAGGGCGGGCGCCTTAGACATTGGCTCCGCCGTTTTCTGTTCTTCGGTCCAGGGCTGAGGGCCCAGGTCTGTCAGTTCAGGCTTGAAAGGACAGCGACGAAATCGGCTGAGTCAACGATATAGCCTCGGTAGCCGGGCAATTGTCGGTTTACGACCCTGACGTGTTGGGCGACGACACAAGGCCGGTTGCCGAAAAAAACCATAACAGAAATTTTTCACCTGTTGGGGATGCTGAAACCCGCGCAGGGCGCGGGTTTCAGGGGTTGACACGGCCTCAGGCAAGAGCTGCCGGGGGCTACAGCGGATTCGAGAAAAAGCGAAATTCATGGCGCTGCGGCGAGCCCGAGGGCGGCATTCGCCATTTTCCCGTCGCGGGTGGTGACGCCCACCAGCCACTTCTCCAATTGCTCCGGATGCGCCTTCAGCCAGGCCTTGGCTTCGCGCCGGCGGTTGGTGCTCTGGTTGAGGATGGCCCCCATCAGGTGGTTCTCCATATCCAGGCTGAACTCCAGGTTGCCCAGCAGGCGCCCGAGGTTGGGGCATTCCTTGGCCAGACCGGCGCGGGTGTTGGTGTAGACAGTGGCGCCGCCGAAGTCGGGGCCGAAGTAATCGTCGCCGCCAGCCAGGTAATGCATCTGGAACTGGTTGTTCATCGGGTGCGGCTCCCAGCCGAGGAACACCACCCATTGCTTGAGGTGTTCGGCGCGCTTCACCTGGGCCAGCATGCCACTCTCGCTGGACTCCACCAGCTTGAAGTCGGCGAGGCCGAACGCCTTGTCGTCGATCATCTTCTGGATCAACTTGTTCCCATCGTTGCCAGGCTCGATGCCGTAGAGCTTGCCGCCCAGTTCCTTCTTGAACTTTGCCAGGTCGGCGAAGCTTTTCAGGCCGCCGTCATAGGCGGCCTGGTTGACCGCCAGGGTGTACTTGGCGCCCTTGAGGTTGGCACCGAGGGTGTCCACGCTGCCGTTCTCGCGGTAGGGCGCGATGTCGTTTTCCATGCTCGGCATCCAGTTGCCGAGGAACACGTCGATCTTCTTTTCCGACAGCGCCTTGTAGGTGTCGGGCACCGAGAGCCGCTTGACCTGGGTGCTGTAGCCGAGCTCGGCGAGCACGTAGCGGGTGACGGCGGTGGTGACGGTGATATCGGTCCAGCCGACATCGGCGAAACGGACGGTCTTGCAGGATTCCGGTTCAACGGCGGCCTGTGCCAGCAGCGGGGTGCAGAGCGCTACGGCCAGGAACCGGGGGATCAATGGGTTCATGGGGACTTCCACAGCAGAGTCGAGGGGATGGCGATCGCCTGTCCGCGCGGCGAACGGACTGCTGCTGGCCGGTGCGGGTGCGCCCGGATCATGTGACGAAGTCGGGCGGGCTTCTACGAAGCAGGTCGCAAGCAGGAAGGTGCTGTCGCTTTTTCATCCATGACGCCGCGGCGTATTTGGACACGAGCGGGTCGGTGTGGGACGCCGGCTCGCGGTGGAAATGCAGATGATGTCGGCCACGCCCCATCACCCGTCGCGGAGACCATCGTGGCTATCAGCGTGTTCGACCTGTTCAAGATCGGTATCGGTCCCTCCAGTTCCCATACCGTCGGCCCCATGCGCGCTGCGGTGCTCTTCGTCGGCGCTCTGCGTGAGCGCCAGCTGCTGGAGCGGGTGACGCGCCTGGAGGTGAACCTCTACGGCTCGCTTTCCGCTACCGGCATCGGCCATGGCACCGACCGTGCCGTGATCATGGGCCTGATGGGCGAGTGGCCGGACCGCATCGACCCCAAGCAGATTGCCCCGCGTATCGCCGAGCTGCTCGCCAGCGGCACCTTGCCGCTGGATGGTCGCCTGCCGGTGCCCTTCGACTGGCAGCGTGACATGCGCCTGCTCGACGAGAACCTGCCCTACCACCCCAACGCCATGACCCTGGTGGCCTTCGGTGAGAGCGGCGAGCTGCACCGCGACACCTACTATTCCGTCGGCGGCGGTTTCGTCGTCGACGCCGAGCAGGCCGCCGCCGGCCAGCTCGACCAGGATCACACCCGGCTGCCCTACGACTTCTCCAGCGCCGAGGAGCTGTTGCAGCTGTGCAAGCGCCATGGCTTGCGGGTTTCCGAACTGATGCTGGCCAACGAGAAGGCCTGGCGCAGCGAGGCGGATATCCGCGCCGGGCTGCTGCGCCTGTGGGACGCCATGCGCGAATGCGTGGACAACGGCCTGAGCCAGGAAGGCATCCTGCCCGGCGGCCTCAACGTGCGTCGCCGCGCCGCCAGGCTGCACCGCAGCCTGCAGGAGCTGGGCAAACCCAATGTCATCGGCTCGACCATGAGCGCCATGGAGTGGGTCAACCTCTTCGCCCTGGCGGTGAACGAGGAGAACGCCGCCGGCGGGCGCATGGTCACCGCGCCCACCAATGGCGCGGCGGGCATCATCCCGGCGGTGCTGCACTACTACATGAAGTTCAACCCCGAGGCCTCCGACGGCGACGTGGTGGACTACCTGCTGGGCGCCGCCGCCGTGGGCATCCTGTGCAAGAAGAACGCGTCCATCTCCGGCGCCGAGGTGGGCTGCCAGGGCGAGGTCGGCTCGGCCTGCGCCATGGCCGCCGCCGGCCTGGCCGAAGTGCTCGGTGCTACCCCGGAACAGCTGGAGAACGCCGCCGAGATCGGCCTGGAGCACAACCTCGGGCTCACCTGCGACCCGGTGGGCGGGCTGGTGCAGGTGCCCTGCATCGAGCGCAATGCCATCGCGGCGGTGAAGGCCATCAACGCGGCACAGATGGCCTTGCGCGGCGACGGCGAGCACTTCATCTCCCTCGACCAGGTGATCCGCACCATGCGCGATACCGGCGCGGACATGCACGACAAGTACAAGGAAACCTCGCGCGGCGGCCTGGCCGTCAGCGCCATCGAATGCTGACCCGCTTTCGCTCCCCGGCGCGTCGCCTTGCCAGCTTTTGGTGCGACGCTCCGGGGCGCTGCCAGTGCCCCGCGTGACCATTCGGTCACCTGCGCTGCCGTCCGTCTGTTACGCCCGGTATTCCTGGATGTAGCGGGGTGACAACGGCACCACCAGCGGGTGCTACCTAATGCCCCAGACCCCAGGAGTCACGCGGCCTGGCGGTCGTTAACAGAATATTTCTGTCGCTCTCGCCTAGCCCCGCTGGCATGGGGTTTGGATGCGCTTATGCATTTTTATTGAACGGCTGAACAATTTAGGCATGACCTTTGCCTCGTATCAGGGGCAACCGTCTGGGTCAGTCGTCGTACCAGAACCATAAGAAGAGAACCTCGCAACGAAGGTTCACAGCGTGTTTAGCGTGAGGGTTTTCAGATGTCACAGTCCAACCAGGGCTCCCAGCCCCAGAACCGCGCACCCCAATCCATCGGCTTCCTGCTGCTGGACAACTTCACCCTGATCTCCCTGGCCTCGGCAGTGGAACCGCTGCGCATGGCCAATCAGCTGTCCGGCAAGGAGCTGTACCGCTGGTTCACCCTGACCCAGACGGGCCTGCCGGTAAGCGCCAGCGATGGCTTGCAGATCACTCCCGATGCGGGCCTGGAGAACGCCCCGGCACTGGATGCGGTGATCGTCTGCGGCGGCGTCGATATCCAGCACAGCGTTACCCGTGAACACCTGCAGTGGCTGCAATCCCAGGCGCGCCAGGGCCGCCAACTCGGCGCCGTGTGCACCGGCAGCTGGGCGCTGGCCAAGGCCGGCCTGCTCGATGGCTACGACTGCAGCGTGCACTGGGAATGCCTGGCGGCGATGCAGGAGGCCTTCCCCCGCGCCGCCATCACCACCCGCCTGTTCTCCATCGACCGCAACCGCAACACCTCCTCCGGCGGCACCGCGCCGATGGACATGATGTTGCACCTGATCGCCCGCGAGCACGGCCGCGAACTGGCGGCGGCGATCTCCGAGATGTTCATCTACGAGCGCATCCGCAACGAGCAGGACCACCAGCGCGTGCCGCTCAAGCACATGCTCGGCACCAACCAGCCGAAGCTGCAGGAAATCGTCGCGCTGATGGAGGCCAACCTCGAGGAGCCCATCGACCTGGACGAACTGGCCTGCTACGTCGACGTGTCCCGTCGCCAGCTGGAGCGCCTGTTCCAGAAGTACCTGCACTGCTCGCCCTCGCGCTACTACCTGAAGCTGCGCCTGATCCGCGCACGCCAACTGCTCAAGCAGACGGCGATGTCGATCATCGAAGTGGCCTCGGTGTGTGGCTTCGTCTCCACGCCGCACTTCTCCAAGTGCTACCGCGAGTACTTCGGCATCCCGCCGCGTGACGAGCGCGCCAACCAGAACGCCAACGTGGTCGCCCTGGTGCCCATGCCCGAGGACCTGATGCGGCCTTCGTCCTCCACCGCCATGGCGGCCCTCACCCGCGCCCAGGGTGAGTCCACCTTCGCCAGCGTGCGGTTGTAAAACCTCCCGGGGCCGCACAGCGGCCCCTTTTACCCCGGAGACCAGTTCCGAGCGCAATTCGTAGGATGGGTCGGGCGGCGTTCCGCGAGCTCCGCGAAACCCATGCTGCCCGGCCAGCGCCAGGGTCATGTCTGTGCCCGAGAGTGATGGGTTTCGCTTCGCTCTACGCCATCCTACGGGGCGTTGTGCATCGTTTGACGGACATGAAAAAGGGCGCCATCGGCGCCCTTTCTCGTTGCGGGTGGTATCAGCGCGGTACCAGCGCCGGCAGCAGGGTGCGGGAGATGGCCTCGCGCACGTTGGGCAGCAGGGTGGCGCGGCCTCCCAGCAGTTCCTCCACCAGGCGCCGCAGGGCCACGGCGCGTTCGGGGCTGAGGCCGCTCACGGCGTGCTCGCAGGCCTGTTCGGCGCTCACCCCCGAGGGAATGGCCAGCCCCAGCGCCACCAGGCGCTCGCGGAAATCTTCCTGGTCGATCAGATCGGCATGCATCATGGCCTGTCTCCTCCGGTCATCGGGCTGCGCGTCAGCGCAGCACTCCTTCTTCCATCAACAGCTTGAAGATAGCCTCGGCACCCTCGTCTGGCGACAGGTCCTTGAGCACCTTGCCGCCCCCGCCTGAAGCCTTGGCCGTGGCCGCCTTCATGCGCTCGGCGCCGGTCTTGGCCTTGATCACCTTGAGGCGCTTGGGCCTGGGCCGTGCCGGCTGCAAGCGTGCCTCGGCCAGCAGCGCGTCTTCAACCACCTCGACGTCGCAGGCCTTGAGCGTGCCGCGTCGCGCCGGGCCGAAGGCACTCTGGCGTCCCACCGGGGCGGCGTTGTCGACGCTGGCGAGAAACGGCAGGCGCACCCGCAGGCGGCGCCGCTGGCCACGGGGCAGGGCTTGCAGCACCTGGGCCACGCCGTTCTCCACCTTCTCCACTTCGGCCAGGCCCACCACCAGCGGCCAGCCGAGCCGCTCGGCCAGCAGGAAGGGCAGCATGCCCGAGCCTTCGCCGGTTTCCGCCTGGCTGCCGGTGAGCACCAGTTGCGCACCGGCCTCGGCGAGGTAATCGGCCAGGGCGGGTAGCGCATCGGCCTGGGCGGGTTGTTCGAGCACGGCGATCTGCGCCAGGCCCATGCCCAGGTAGGCGCGCAGGGCCTCCTCGCGCGGGTTGCCGGCGTGCAGCACCTGCAGGCGTTCGCCACCCAGGCGCAGGCCGAGTTCCACGGCCCGCGCGTCCTGCTCCGCACGCCGTGGGCGGCCGGAGGTGGGGTGAGCGCCGACCGAGACCAGGGCGACGATGTTCAGTGCGTCATGCGGCATCGCGTGCGCCTCCCTGACGGTGTGCGGTGATCCGTTCGATCAGTGCGGCGAGGATGGCGCCGGAGTCGCCGATCACCGAGAGATCGGCACGTTTGATCATGTCGCAGCCCGGGTCCATGTTCACCGCGATCACCTTGTCGCAGGCGCCTATGCCCTGCAGGTGCTGGATGGCGCCGGAGATGCCCACCGCCAGGTAGACCCGTGCGGTGACCCAGGTGCCGGTGGCGCCGACCTGGAGGTTGCGCGGCATGTGGCCGTCGTCCACCGCGACGCGGGAGGCGCCCTCGGTGGCGCCCAGTACCTTGGCCGCTTCGTGGAACTGCGCCCAGTCCTTCACGCCGTTGCCGCCGGACAGGATGAATTCGGCCTCGGCCATGGGAATCTGCGCCGGGTCCACGGCCACTGCGCCGAGGTCCTCGATGCGCGGCAGGCTGCGGGCGATGCTGGCCTGCAGTTCGATGGGGCTGGCTTCGTGGCGGGTCTCGCTGACCGGCTCGGCGCACTCGGCGGCGGCCAGGATCAGCCGCGGCGTGGCGCGCACCAGGTCCTCGCGACCGGCACCGGCGCGACCGCTGCAGTGCTCGCCATCCACCTGCCAGACGCGGGTGGCGGGGCGCTCTCCGAGCTTGGCGGCCAGGCGCCGACCCAGTTCGCCACCGCCGCTGCGGCTATCAGGCAGCAGCCAGTGGCGGGGGGCGAGCTGGCTTTCCACCGCGCTCAGGGCCAGTACCCGCGCTTCCGGCGCGTAGCCGTCGAAGGCCTCGCCCTGGATGCGCAGGATGCGGTCGATGCCGGCGCTGTCGAAGGCGGTTTCCTTGTCGTCGCCGAACAGCACCGCGACCACCGCGCCGTCCGGGCCTGCGAGCTTGCTGGCCAGGCCGAGCAGGTCCTTGTCGTGGCTGCCGAGTCGGCCGCCGACCATGTCCGGCACCACGGCGATGTAGAACGCCGGTTGCGCCACCACATGCAGCGGCAGTTGCACTGCCTCGCTGGCACCGCTGCGCTTGCCGCTGGTGCCCTGCTGGGCGCCGCTGCGGTCTATGCGCTTGATCCCGGCGGGGCCGATGAAGCCGACGGCGATGGCGTGGGGGTTCTTGCGGATGACGCCGTTGGGCCCCATCCAGCGGGTCTGGCCCTGCTGCTGCATTGCGGCGTGCAGGGGGTGCAGGCGATTGCGGGCGATACGCTCGGCACGCGGGTCGCGGCGGATGATGTCGCTCATCGTTGTATCTCCGTGCGGGAGGGGCACAGGTGGGCAAGGTGTTGCATCAATGCACCTCCGCCACGGCTTCGCGTTTCGCCGCTGCCGGCTTCTTCGCTTCTGCCGGGGCCTCGACCAGCACCTCGGCTACCAGCTCGGCGATGTCCTTGATCTCCGGGCGCGGCGCGACCACGCCTTCGAGCATCGCGGTGCATTGCGGGCAACCCACGGCCACCACCTCGGCGCCGGTCTCCTTGATGTCGACCATGCGCATGTCGGGGATGCGTTGCTTGCCGGGGATGTCGGTGATCGGTGCGCCACCGCCGCCGCCACAGCAGCGGGAGCGGAAGCCGGAGCGGGCCATTTCCTTCACCTTGATGCCGATGGCCTTGAGCACGGCGCGCGGGGCTTCGTACTCGCCGTTGTAGCGGCCCAGGTAGCAGGGGTCGTGGTAGGTCACGGCACCGGCCTTGCTCTGGCCGAGGTTCAGCGCGCCGCCCTGTACCAGTTCGTCGATGAAGGTGCTGTGGTGCAGCACCTGGTAGTGACCGCCGAGGGCGCCGTATTCGTTCTTCAGCACGTGGAAGCTGTGGGGGTCGCAGCTGACGATGCGCGTGAAGCGGTACTGCGAAAGCGTGGCGATGTTGCGCCGGGCCAACTGCTGGAAGGTGGCTTCGTCGCCCAGACGCCGGGCCACGTCGCCGCTGTCGCGCTCTTCCAGGCCGAGCACCGCGAAGTCGACCTCGGCGGCCTTGAGGATCTTCACGAAGGCCCGCAGGGTGCGCTGGTTGCGCATATCGAAGGCGCCGTCGCCGACCCAGAACAGCACGTCGGCCTGTTTCTTCTCGCTCATCAGCGGCAGGTTCAGGTCCGCCGCCCAGTTGAGCCGCCCGCCGGGGGCGAAGCCGCCGGGGTTGTCGGTGGCGATGAGGTTTTCCAGCACCTCGGCGCCCTTGTTCGGGGTGGCGCCCTTTTCCAGGGTGAGGTGGCGGCGCATGTCGACGATGGCGTCGACGTGCTCGATCATCATCGGGCACTCCTCGACGCAGGCGCGGCAGGTGGTGCAGGACCAGAGCGTCTCGGCGTCCACCAGGGCCTTGCCCTGCAGGGCGACGATGGGCTGGTGCGGGCCGCCGCTGTGTTCGCCCAGGGGCTTGCCTGGGTAGGGGCTGCCGGCGAAGTTGGCGTCATTGCCGCCGGCCAGGCCGATGACCATGTCCTGGATCAGCTTCTTCGGGTTCAGCGGCTGGCCGGCGGCGAAGGCCGGGCACATGGCCTCGCACTTGCCGCACTGCACGCAGGCGTCGAAGCCGAGCAGCTGGTTCCAGGTGAAGTCGGTGGGCTTTTCCACGCCCAGGGGCGCGCTCGGGTCGGCCAGGTCCAGGGCTTTGAGGCCGGTGGAACGGCCGCCGCCGAAGCGTTCGGCGCGGCGGTGCCAGGCCAGGTGCAGGGCGCCGGCGAAGGCGTGCTTCATCGGCCCGCCCCAGGTCATGCCGAAGAACAGCTCGGACACGCCCCAGGCCACGCCGACGGCGAGGATGGCCGCGAGGAACCAGCCGCCGAAGCCGGCCGGGAGGATGCCGGCCACCGGCAGGGTGGCGATGAAGAAGCTCGCGGCGAACATCAGCAGGCTCTTCGGCAGGCGCATCCAGGGGCCTTTCGACAGCCGCGAGGGCGGGTCGAGGCGGCGCTTGGCGACGAACAGCGCGCCGACGAACATCAGCGCCGTGGCACCCAGCAGGGCGAAGCCGAGGATGCGGCTGTGCAGCCCGAAGCCATGCACGAGGATCGCCAGCAGCGCCGCCAGGACGAAGCCGCCGGCCGTGGCCACGTGGGTCTTGGACATGTACTTGTCGCGCTCGACCACGTGGTGCAGGTCCACCAGGTAGCGGCGCGGCATGGCCAGCAGGCCACCCAGCCAGTCGACCTTCGCCGGCCGGCCCCGGCGCCACATGAGGAAGCGCTTGGCGGCGCCG
Organism: Aquipseudomonas alcaligenes MRY13-0052; assembly: GCA_000474255.1. Classification (GTDB taxonomy): domain Bacteria; phylum Pseudomonadota; class Gammaproteobacteria; order Pseudomonadales; family Pseudomonadaceae; genus Metapseudomonas; species Metapseudomonas solani. The sequence continues at coordinate 51,762 of BATO01000003.1, read as the reverse complement.
AGTACGGCCAGTACCAGGGCGACGAAGAGCAGGATGGGGAGAATAGTGTTCAGCATTGCAGCTCACCCGGTTGGGGAGCTGGAAGCCGGAAGCTGGAAGCTGGAAGCGGTGTGTGCCGCTCTTGGCTTCAAGCTTCAGGCCTCCAGCTTCAAGCTTCTTAGAAGTCCTTGCACAACCGCAGGGCGTCGTAGATCGCCGCGTGCACGTTGCGCGGTGCGCCGCAGTCGCCGATGCGGAACAGCAGGTAGCCGTCGCCGGTTTCGGCCAGGCAGGGCTGCGGGCGGATCTCGAACAGTGCGTCGACGTCGATCTGGCCCTTGTTGCGCGAGCCCTGCTTGAGCGCGTAGTACAGGCTCTCGTCGGGGCGCACGCCGTTTTCGATGACGACCTGGTCGACTACGCGTTCCTCGCGGGCGCCGGTGTATTCGTTCTCCAACAGCGCCACCAGCTTGTCGCCCTCGCGGTAGACCTTCTCCAGCACCAGGTCGCCGGTCATGATCACTTCCTTGGGGTACATGCTGCGGTAGTAGGTGGGGAAGGTGGTGCCGCCCATGGCGACGCCGGGCTTGGTGTCGTCGGTGACGATCTCGACCTGGGAGCCCTTCTCGGAAAGATAGTCCGCCGCCGACATGCCGCCGAACTCGCAGATGGTGTCGTAGACCAGCACGTTGCGGCCGGGCGCGACCTTGCCGTCGAGGATGTCCCAGGCGCTGACCACCAGGCCTTCCGCTGCGCCCCAGTGTTCGTTCTGCTCGATGAAGGGATGGCCGCCGTTGGCCAGGACGACGATGTCCGGGCGCAGATCGAGGATGGTATCCACATCGGCACCGGTGCCCAGGCGCAGGTCGACGCCGAGGCGGGCGATCTCCAACTGGTACCAGCGGGTGATGCCGGCGATCTGGTCGCGCTGCGGTGCCTTGGCGGCGATGCTGATCTGCCCGCCGAGCTGGTCCTTCTTCTCGAACAGGGTCACGTCGTGGCCGCGTTCGGCGGCGACGCGTGCCGCTTCCATGCCGGCCGGGCCGCCCCCGACGATGACCACCTTGCGCTTCTTGCCGGTGGTCTTCTCGATGATGTGCGGCAGGCCCATGTACTCACGGGTGGTGGCGGCGTTCTGGATGCACAGCACGTCCAGGCCCTGGTACTGGCGGTCGATGCAGTAGTTGGCGCCGACGCACTGCTTGATCTGGTCCACCTGGCCCATCTTGATCTTGGCGATCAGGTGCGGGTCGGCGATGTGGGCGCGGGTCATGCCGACCATGTCGACGTAGCCGCCTTCGAGGATGCGCGTGGCCTGGTTCGGGTCCTTGATGTTCTGCGCGTGCAGCACCGGGACGTTGACCACTTCCTTGATGCCGGCCGCCAGGTGCAGGAAGGGCTCCGGCGGGAAGCTCATGTTGGGGATGACGTTGGCCAGGGTGTTGTGGGTGTCGGCGCCGGAGCCGACCACGCCGATGAAGTCGAGCATGCCGGTGTCGCAGTAGTACTTGGCGATCTGCTTCATGTCCTCGTGGGACAGACCGTCCGGGTGGAATTCGTCACCGGAGATGCGCAGGCCCACGCAGAAGTCGGGGCCGACTTCCTCGCGCACCGCCTTGAGCACTTCCAGGCCGAATTTCATGCGGCCTTCGAAGGTGCCACCCCATTCGTCGGTGCGCTTGTTGACGCGCGGGCTCCAGAACTGGTCGATCATGTGCTGGTGCACGGCGGAGAGCTCGACGCCGTCCAGGCCGCCGGCCTTGGCGCGGCGCGCAGCCTGGGCGAAGTCGCCGATGACGCGCCAGATCTCTTCGATCTCGATGGTCTTGCAGGTGGCGCGGTGCACGGGCTCACGAATACCGGAAGGCGACATCAGGGTCGGCCAGTTGAAGCCGTCCCAGCGCGAGCGTCGGCCCATGTGGGTTATCTGGATCATGATCTTGGCGCCGTGCTTGTGCATGGCGTCGGCGAGGTTCTGGAAGTGCGGGATGATGCGGTCGGTGGAGAGGTTCACCGAACTCCACCATTGCTGCGGGCTGTCGCTGGACACCACGGACGAGCCGCCGCAGATGGCCAGGCCGATGCCGCCCTTGGCCTTCTCCTCGTAGTACTTCACGTAGCGCTCGGTGGTCATGCCGCCATCGGTGGCGATGACCTCGGCGTGGGCGGTACTGAGCACGCGGTTGCGGATGGTCAGTTTGCCGATCTGGATCGGCTGGAACATTGCTTCGAACGCCATGATGCCGTGCCTCGCCTCAGAGGGGTTTGACGATGAACAGGCCATCGTCGTGGCCTGCTTCCGAGCCGCTGTAGACCTGCTCGGCGACGGTGCGGATGCTGCTGCCGCGCGCGGCCAGGATCTGGTCCATGGCTCCGGCGAACCAGCCGGTGAACATGTAGTCGACCTTGCGCCCGACCTTGCCGTAGACGTAGACGAAGGCGGAGTGCTCGAGCTTGACGCTGGCGGTGCCCTTGTCGAGGTCGATGTCCTGGATCTTGAACAGGCCCCAGCCGCGCTGGGACAGGCGCTTCATGTAGTGCTCGAACACCGCGACGCCTTCCAGGCCGTGGCATTCGGCTTCTTTCTCGCACCAGTGCCAGGCGGACTTGTAGCCGGCCTTGTAGAGGATCTCGGCATAGGCGTCGGCGCCCAGCACCTCTTCGATGCCGATGTGGTTGTTGACGAAGAAATGCCGCGGCACATAGAGCATGGGCAGCGCGTCGCTGGTCCAGACGCCGGTTTCGCTGTCGACTTCGATGGGCAGTTCGGGGGCGTGTTTGGCCATGTGGATAACTCCGAATTCAGGTCAGGTATCGGGCGGATGGCGCTTCAGTCATCCGCCGCAGAGATGAGCCACCGCGCGGTGGGCTGGTGGATGAAAAGAGCGTCATCCACCCTACGTTCGTGTTCGGTTCGGGCCGGCGTCATTCGCCCCAGACGTCCTTCAGGACATTCACCCAGTTCTCGCCCATGATCTTGCGCACCACGCGTTCGCTGTGGCCGCGTTTGAGCAGGGTTTCGGTGAGGTTGGGGAATTCGCCCACGGTGCGGATGCCCAGCGGGTTGATGATCTTGCCGAAGTTGGTCAGGCGCCGGGCGTAGCCCTTGTCGTGGGTCAGGTACTCGAAGAAGTCCTGGCCATGGCCCTGGGTGAAGTCGGTGCCGATGCCGATGGCGTCCTCGCCGACGATGTTCATCGTGTATTCGATGGCCTCGGCATAGTCGTCGATGGTGGAGTCGATGCCCTTGGCGAGGAAGGGCGCGAACATGGTCACGCCGACGAAGCCGCCGTGGTCGGCGATGAACTTCAGCTCTTCATCGGACTTGTTGCGCGGATGTTCCTTGAGGCCCGACGGCAGGCAGTGGGAGTAGCAGACGGGCTTCTTCGATTCGAGGATGACTTCCTCGGAGGTCTTGGAGCCGACGTGGGAGAGGTCGCACATGACGCCGACGCGGTTCATCTCGGCGACGATCTCGCGACCGAAGCCGGAGAGCCCGCCATCACGCTCGTAGCAGCCGGTGCCCACCAGGTTCTGGGTGTTGTAGCACATCTGCACGATGCCGACGCCGAGCTGCTTGAACACCTCGACGTAGCCGATCTGGTCTTCGAAGGCGTGGGCGTTCTGGAAGCCGAAGAGGATGCCGGTCTTGCCCTGTTCCTTGGCCTTGCGGATGTCCGCCGTGGTGCGCACGGGCATCACCAGGTCGCTGTTCTCGCGGATCAGCTTCTGGCTGGCGGCGATGTTGTTCACCGTGGCCTGGAAGCCTTCCCAGACGGAGACGGTGCAGTTGGCCGCAGTCAGGCCGCCCTTGCGCATGTCCTCGAAGAGTTCGCGGTTCCATTTGGCGATGATCAGGCCATCGATGACGATGCTGTCGGCGTGCAATTCGGCTGGGCTCATCAGGCTGTCCCCTTTTGATTCTTGGCGCGCCGAATCTTCTGCCGGCGCTTTGAACCGAGCATATCGCCGGGGCTTTCGGCGCTATCGCGCAAAAACGACCGGGGTATTGCCGAAAGCGTCAATGCGGGGTCGTGGATGGGCAAGACGGTTGGCAGCGGGGCTGGCCGATGCGCTTGGATGCGATGGGGAGTGCGAGGTGAACGGCGCCGATCTGCGCTCAGATGCGCTGATCCGTCGCTGATCGTGTCGGGCGTTGCGTGTGCGTGCCGGGTGGCGTCGCTTCGCTGGCCGGGTGTTCGTGGCGGTCTTGGCTGGGACAGGCGGCGAAGCGGTTGCGGTAGCAGCGGGAGAAATAGGAAGAGGATTCGAAGCCGCAGGCGAGGCCGATCTCCAGCACGCCCATGTCGGTCTGGCGCAGCAGCTGGCGGGCCTTCTCCAGGCGCAGGGCCAGGTAGAAGCCGGACGGCGTGTCATCCAGGTGCAGGCGGAACAGGCGCTCCAGCTGGCGCGGGGTGACACCCACCAGGGCGGCCAGCTCGGCGGAGCCCAGGGGCTGCTCGCTGTGGCGCTCCATCTCGCCGATCACCTGCACCAGCTTGCGGTTGTGCACGCCGTAGCGACGCGTGATCTGCATGCGCTGGTGATCCTGGCGGGTGCGGATGCGACCGAGGACGAACTGCTCGGAGACCTCCACCGCCAGTTCGTCGCCGTGGTCGCGGCCGATCAGGGTGAGCATCAGGTCGAGGGTGGCGGTGCCGCCGGCGCTGGTAATGCGGCGGCCATCGATTTCGAACAGCTCCTGGGTCGGCAACAGGCCGGGGTAGCGCTCCTGGAAGGCGTCGATGGCCTCCCAGTGCAGGGTTAGGCGCTGGCGGGCGAAGAGGCCGGCCTCGGCGAGCACGAAGCTGCCGGTGTCGATGCCGCCGAGGGTGGCGCCATCGAGGTCGGCGCGCTTGAGCCAGTGGGCCAGGCGCGGGGTGAAGCTGGCCAGGGGTTCGAAGCCGGCCACCACGAACAGGCTGTCGCTGGCGCCGGGACGCTCCAGCCCCGCGTCGACGTTGAGGGACATGCCGTTGCTGCCTTGCACCACGCCGCCGTCCACGCTCAGCAGGCGCCAGCGGTAGAGTTCGCCACGGAAGCGGTTGGCCACGCGCAGGGGCTCGATGGCGGACATCAGGCCCATCATGGAAAAACCGGGCAGCAGGAGGAACCACAGGGTCTGGGGCATCGGGGCGTCCTGTCGGGGCGTTGTCACACTAAAAGGCAGGACGGCGGACAAGGCAATGCAGGAGGTCGTTCCCGTTCAACATTCGGTCGTTTTAGTTCGATTTGGCCGGTTTGGCGCTGCGTAATCTGGCTGCCACGGGTGCAACAGGGCCCGCGAACGGCGGGGCGCCAAGAGCCCCGGCACAACAACAGACGGGCCGTATGGTCCGATAACCGTATGGCTGTAGGGGAGCATTCGATGAAAGGTCTCAACGCACTCGCGGGTTGCTGTCTTCTCACCCTGTTCAGTTCCACCCTGCTGGCGGCGGACGACGCCAGTTGCCAGAAGATCCGCATCGGCGCGGTCGGCTGGACCGACGTGGTCGCCACCACCGCCGTGGCGTCCGAACTGCTGGCCGGCCTCGGCTACGAAACCACCCAGACCCAGGCGTCGCAGCAGATCATCTTCGCCGGCATCCAGAAGAAGCAGGTGGACGTGTTCCTCGGCTACTGGAAGCCGATCATGGACGACAACATCCAGCCCTTCCTCGACAGCGCGTCGGTGAAGGTGGCGCCCAAGCCGTCCCTGGAGGATGCCGTGGCCGTGCTCGCGGTGCCCACCTACACGGCGGAGGAGGGGCTGAAGACCTTCGCCGACATCGCCCGCTACAAGGACCAGCTGGACGGCAAGATCTACGGCATCGAATCCGGTTCCGGGGCCAACATGGCGATCAAGAAGATGATCGACGAGAACCAGTTCGGCCTCGGCGGCTTCAAGCTGGTGGAGTCCAGCGAGGCGGCCATGCTCACCGCCGTGTCGCGGGCGGTGAAGAACCACAAGCCGGTGGTGTTCTTCGGCTGGAAGCCGCACCCGATGAACATCCAGATGCCGATCACCTACCTCACCGGCAGCCATGACGTGTTCGGCCCCAACGACGGCGCCGCCACCGTCTCCACCGTCACCGCGCCGGACTTCGCCCAGCGCTGCCCCAACGCCGACCGCCTGCTCACCAACCTGCGCTTCACCAGCGAGCAGGAGAGCCGCCTGATGCAGCCGATCATGGAGCGCGAGGCGCCGGCCAAGGTCGCCCGCGAATGGATCAAGGCCAACCCCGACGTGGTCAAGGCCTGGCTCGCCGGGGTGACCACCTTCGACGGCAAGAACGGCGCCGAGACGGCCATCGCCTCGCTCAAGTAGCTCCTGCAGCTTCGCTGCCGTTACCAACGCTTCGCTTCCTCCCGTGCGCGGGTCGCCGCGCACGGCACCCGATCGCCTCCAAGAAAGGATGTTGCAACCGTGAACCATGAAGTCATCGTCACCTGTGCGGTAACCGGCGCCGGCGATACCGTCGGCAAGCACCCGGCCATCCCGGTCACGCCGAAGGAGATCGCCGCCGCCGCCATCGAAGCGGCCAAGGCCGGCGCCACGGTCGCCCACTGCCACGTGCGCGACCCGCGCACCGGCAAGCCCAGCCGCGACGTGGCGCTCTACCGCGAGCTGGTGGAGCGCATCCGCGAGAGCGACACCGACGTGATCATCAACCTCACCGCCGGCATGGGCGGCGACCTGGAGATCGGCAAGGGCGAGCAGCCCCTGGAGTTCGGCGCCGGCACCGACCTGGTGGGCCCGCTGGAGCGGCTCAAGCATGTGGAAGAGCTGCTGCCGGAGATCTGCACCCTGGACTGCGGCACGCTCAACTTCGGCGATGGCGATTTCATCTACGTCTCCACCCCCGCGCAACTGCGCGCCGGCGCCAAGCGCATCACCGAGCTGGGGGTGAAGGCCGAGCTGGAAATCTTCGACACCGGGCACCTGTGGTTCGCCAAGCAGATGCTCAAGGAGGGGCTGCTGGACGACCCGCTGTTCCAGATCTGCCTGGGCATCCCCTGGGGCGCCCCGGCGGACACCACCACCATGAAGGCCATGGCCGACAACCTGCCGGCGGGCGCCACCTGGGCCGGCTTCGGCATCGGCCGTTCGCAGATGCCCATGGTCGCTCAGGCCATGCTGCTGGGCGGCAACGTGCGCGTCGGCCTGGAGGACAACATCTGGCTCGACCGTGGCGTGCACGCCAGCAACGGCCAACTGGTGGAGCGGGCGGTGGAGATCATCGAGCGCCTCGGTGGCCGCGCCCTGAGCCCGGCCGAGGGCCGCGAGAAGATGAACCTCAAGCGCCGCGGCTGACGTTTCTCCCCTAGCCCGGGCATCAGCTCGGGTCCCCCATATCGAACACAGGACCAGGAGCCACCATGGCCTTCATCACCCACATCAAGACCTTCGCCGCCCTCGGCAGCGGCGTCATCGGCAGCGGCTGGGTCGCCCGCGCCCTGGCCCACGGCCTCGACGTCGTCGCCTGGGACCCGGCGCCCGGTGCCGAAGCCGCTCTGCGCACCCGCATCGCCAACGCCTGGCCGGCGCTGCAGAAGCAGGGCCTGGCGCCGGGCGCCTCCCAGGAGCGCCTGCGCTTCGTCGAGACGGTCGAGGAGTGCGTGCGCGACGCCGACTTCATCCAGGAAAGCGCGCCCGAGCGGCTCGACCTGAAGCTCGACCTGCACGCCCGCATCAGCGCGGCGGCGCGCCCGGAGGCGATCATCGGCTCCAGCACCTCGGGCCTGCTGCCCAGCGAGTTCTACGCCGACGCCGTGCACCCGGAACGTTGCGTGGTGGGCCACCCGTTCAACCCGGTCTACCTGCTGCCGCTGGTGGAAGTGGTGGGCGGCGAGAAGACCGCGCCGGAGGCCGTGCAGGCGGCGATAAAGATCTACACCGCGCTGGGCATGCGCCCCCTGCACGTGCGCAAGGAAGTGCCCGGCTTTATCGCCGACCGCCTGCTGGAAGCGCTGTGGCGCGAGGCGTTGCACCTGGTCAACGACGGCGTTGCCAGCACTGGCGAGATCGACGATGCGATCCGCTTTGGTGCGGGGCTGCGCTGGTCCTTCATGGGCACCTTCCTCACTTACACCCTGGCGGGTGGCAATGCCGGCATGCGCCACTTCATGGCACAGTTCGGCCCGGCGCTGCAGCTGCCCTGGACCTACCTGCCGGCCCCGGAGCTGACCGAGGCGCTGATCGATAGCGTGGTGGAAGGTACCAGCGAGCAGCAGGGCTCGCGCAGCATCGCCGAGCTGGAGCGCTATCGTGATGACTGCCTGCTGGCGGTGCTCGACGCGGTGAAGGCGACCAAGGAGAAGCACGGCTTCGCCTTCGCCGACTGACGCCCCACGGACCTCTCGCTACTTCGAACCGGCCCTCTCCCTGGGAGAGGGCCATCGCCAGGAATCGCCATGAGCCAAGCCCTCACCACCTACCGCACCGCCATTCCCGCCGAATGGGTGGACTACAACGGCCACCTGCGCGACGCGTTCTACCTGCTGATCTTCAGCTACGCCACCGATGCGCTGATGGACCATATCGGCCTGGACGAGGCGGGGCGGGCGAGCAGCGGTCACACCCTCTACACGCTGGAGTGCCACCTCAACTTTCTCGCCGAGGTGAAGCTCGGCGCCGGGGTGGAGGTGCGCACCCAGGTGCTCGCCCACGACGCCAAGCGCCTGCACATCCACCACGGGCTGTACCCCGAGGGTGGCGATGCGTTGCTGGCGGCCAGTGAGCAGATGCTGATGAACGTGGACAGTGCGAGTTCGCGCTCGACGCCGTTCGCCAGCACGGTCGCCGAGAGGGTCGGCGGGCTGGCGGCGGCGCATCGGCAGCTGCCGCCACCCGTGCATGTGGCACGGGTGATCGGCCTGCCGTCCGCGCGAGCGGCGGGGTGAGCGGTCAGGGCGTGGGCAGGGCGTAGCGGCGGGCGAAGTCGATCAGGTCGACCAGGTTACGGGTCTTGAGTTTGTCCATCAGGCGCGACTTGTAGGTGCTCACCGTCTTGTGGCTGATGAACAGCTGCTCGGCGATTTCCTTGTTGTTCTTGCCATTGGCCAGGTTCTGCAGCACCGCCAGTTCACGGTCGGAGAGGCTGTCCAGCAACTGGGTGTCTTCGCCGGCCTGGGACGGCACCGGCAGGTGCACGGTGCTGGGGAACAGGCTGTAGCCGGAGAGCACCGACTTGGTCGCGGCGATCAGGCTGACCGCCTGCTCCTGCTTGGACAGATAGCCCGTGGCGCCGGCCTGCAGGCAGCGGTTGGCGTAGAGCGCGGCGGGCAGCGAAGTCAGTACCAGCAGCTTGAGGTTGACGTCCATGGCGGCGAGGCGGGTCAGCACTTCCATGCCGTCGAGCTTGGGGATGGCGATGTCGAGGATGACCAGGTCCGGCTTGAGCGAGCGGGCCAGGCTCAGCCCTTCCACACCGTTCTCGGTCTCGCCGACCATGTCGTAGCCCTCGCGCTCCAGCAGCACGCGGGTGGCGAAGCGGATCATCGGTTGGTTGTCGATAAGCAGAATCTTACTCATCTATTCAGTACTCCTTAGCGAGTTTCCCAATGGTCTACGGCGCGCACGCAAAGCCGTTCGATTAAAGGGCAAGTTTTCGTGGTGAGTGTTTGCGCAATTGCCGGTGGGCGCAGCGCAAACAAGTTACCCAAGGCGGATCAATAACCGCTGTAGGTCGATCCGACGCTATGGGATATTTCTTCGGAAGTTATGTTGAAGTCTTTCAGACAATTCCTAATATTCCTGACGTGATCCCAGTGGGTCACGCCAGCGGCCACGGGTCTTTTGGCCGTGGCGCCTGGGGAGTTGGCTGAATACGTGAGGCGGGAAGTATATTCGCGGTGAAGGCCGGGTCCGGGTGTTTGGGAAGTTTCCTACAGCCTATGTAGGCAGTTTTAAATGCACTCAGACGATTAACGACCTGCCGCTCTTCAACTAATGTTCCTTTCATCCAACGCCTAGAAACAGGTCGGCCCGGTGTTCCGTCATATTTCACTCCGCGTACTTGTGCAGTACTTCTGCCTGAGCCTCTGGCTGTTGCCGCTCGCCCTGTCGGCACGGGCCGCTTCCCAGGAAACCATCCCCCTGCGCCTGGCCAGCCAGCTGCGGGTGGACCAGCAGGAACTCACCCTTGGCGAAAGCGATTGGCACTGGCTGCGGCAGAAGCGCGAGCTGGTGCTGGGGGTGGCGGGCGACATTGAGGCGCCCTTGGCGATGCTGCAGCGCGATGGCCGTTTCGAGGGCATGACGGCGGATGTGGTGGCGCTGGTCGGCCAGATGCTCGGCATGCGCGTCGTCCTGCGCAGGCTGCCCGACCAGGCCGCCGTGGCCCGGGCGCTGGAGGAGGGCGAGATCGATATGGCCAGCGCATCCAGTCACGGCCTGCATGGGGCTGCCGTGGCACGCAGCCAGCCGTTCGCCATCGAGCACGCCGCGCTGTTCCGCCGCCAGGAGGATGGCCGCGAATTCCCGGCCGACATGGCCGGGCTGACCATCGCCACCACCACCGAATACCTCACCGATCCCGCGTTGCGCCAGGGCTTCCCCGGCGCGCACCTGGTGGCGGCGGGCTCGGTGGATGAGGCACTGGCCGCGGTGGCCTTCGGCAAGGCCGATCTGTACCTGGGCGACGTGCTGACCGCTTACTACCGGATCAACCGGGGTTTCTATGGTCTGGTGCGCTTCGAGCGCTTCGCCGAGCTCCAGGCCGATGGCGTGGCCTTCATCGTTCGCCCTGGGGACCCGCAATTGCTTCGCGGCTTGGATGCGGCCCTGCGCGCTCTGGGCCGCTCGCGCCTGGAGGGCATCGCCAAGCGCTGGGTGGGCAGCGGCGTGATGCCGGCACTGGAGCCGTTGCCGCTGACGGCGGAGGAGCGGCGCTGGGTGGAGCGCCATCCGCGCGTGCGCCTGGTGATCGACGACGACATGGCGCCGATGGCGTTCTTCGATGCCCAGGGCCAGTTCCGCGGCATCGCCGCCGACCTGCTGGAGATGGTGTCCCTGCGCACCGGCCTGCAGTTCGAGGCGGTCAGCCGCCGGGGCAGCCTTGCCGACCAGATGGAGAGCTTGCGCCAGGGGCGTTTCGATCTGGCCATCCTCACCCAGGGACGTGAACGTGAAAGCACGCTGCGCTTCACCCGGCCGGTGGTCACCAATCCCTTCGTGCTGGTGGCGAGAAGGGCGCAAGACGGCCTTGCCGAGCCGCTCGACGGCCTCGATGGCAAGCGTCTGGCCATCGCCGCTGGGCATGTGGCGACCGAGGAGGCCCGGGGCATCTACCCAGGCGCGGAGCTGCTGGCGGCGGCCTCGTCGCTGGATGCCATGAACCTGGTCTACAGCGGCGACGCCGATGCGGCGCTGGTGTCGTTGCCCACTGCCCGCTATTACGTGGTGCGGCTGTTCCGCAATCGGCTGGCGGTGTCGTCCCTGGTGCCCATCGACCCGGCCACCGCGAACTTTGCGATGCGCCGCGGCGATGTCGAGTTGCAGTCGATCCTCGACAAGGCGCTCGGCAGCCTGGCGCCGGATGAGCTGAATGCCGCCGCCAATCGTTGGCGCGGCAGCCCGGCCATGAGCGCGCAGACCTGGCGCGACTACAACCAGCTGATCCTGCAGATCGTCATCGGTGCCCTGGTGCTGTTGGGGCTGGTGCTCGCCTGGGGGCTGCGCCTGCGTCGTGAGGTGCGCAAGCGGCGGGCAGCGGAGCGGCAGCTCAACGACGAGTTGCGCTTCATCGAAACCCTGATCGACAGCATGCCGCCCCCTGTCTATGTGCGTGACACGGCTGGCCGGATGCTGTCCTGCAACCGCAGCTACCTGCAGACCCTTGGCCTGGAGCGGGAGCAGGTGCTGGGCTGCACGGTGGCGGAGCTGCCACTGACCTTCGAAGCCGCGCCGCTCTTCCACGAGAGCTACCTCCAGGCTATGGAGGGCGGGGGTCTGATCCAGGGCACGCACGAACTGGAACTGGGTGGTCGGCGGCTGTGGATCGAGCATTGGATCCAGCCCTTCCAGGACTCCACCGGCGCGATAAAGGGTGTGATTGGCGGCTGGCTGGACATTACCGAGCACCATCACCTGGTCCGCGAGCTGGAGGCTGCGAAGCGCCAGGCCGACGACGCCAGCCGCGCCAAGACGGCATTCCTCGCCACCATGAGCCACGAGATCCGCACGCCGATGAACGCGGTGATCGGCATCCTCGAGCTGGCCCTGAAACGCGCCGAGAGCGGGCCCATCGACCCGGCCGGCATCCAGGTCGCCTACGGCTCCGCCAGGAGCCTGCTGACGCTGATCGGCGACATCCTCGATATCGCGCGCATCGAGTCGGGGCGGCTCAGCCTTGCGCCCGGGCGCGCCAACCTGCGCGAACTGGTCGAGTCGGTGGCCCGGGTGTTCGATGGCCTGGCGCGCCAGAAGCGCCTGGAGCTGGCGCTGGAGATCGACGGCAGCATCCAGGGTGATGTGCTGGTGGATGGGCAGCGTTTCAAGCAGATCCTGTCCAACCTCGTGAGCAACGCCATCAAGTTCACCACCCATGGGCGGGTCAGCGTTCGCGTTGACGGAGATACCTCGGAGGCGGGGATGCTCAGGGTCAGCCTGAGCATCGAGGACAGCGGCATCGGCATCTCGCCAGCGGACCAGGCGCGCCTGTTCCGGCCCTTCTCCCGCATCGAGCGGGCAGGCCAGCCGGTGGACGGTACCGGGCTGGGCCTGGTCATCTGCCGCTCGCTCTGCGAAATGATGGGCGGGCGCCTGAGCCTCGACAGCGTCCCTGGGCGCGGTACTCGGGTGGATGTGAGCTTGCGCCTGCACCGCCTGGACCCCGTACCGCCCATGGAGGCGGCGCCGGTCGCTGCAGTGGTGGCCTCACGGCGGTTGCGCGTACTGGTGGTGGACGATCACCCGGTGAACCGGCAGATCCTGCAGCAGCAATTGGTCTTCCTCGGCCATGAGGTGGAGGAAGCGGGCGATGGCGAAGAAGCCTTGCAGCGCTGGCGCGAAGGGCACTTCGATACCGTGGCCACCGACTGCCACATGCCGCGCATGAGCGGTGCCGAGCTGGCTGCTGCCATACGCCTGGAGGAACGCGAGCGGGGCCTGGCGGCGGTGTGCATCATCGGGCTGACCGCCGACGCCCAGCCCGAGGAGATCGAGCGGGGCCTGGCCGCCGGCATGGATGAATGCCTGATCAAACCCATCGGCCTGGATGCCCTGCAGCGGGCGCTTGGGGTCCATGCCCGGGAGCGCCAGCAGGGCGCGGAACCATTGGATGAGGGGGCGTTGTTCGACCTGGCCCCCCTGCAGCCACTCACCGGGGGCGATGAAGCGCTGGTGAGAAACCTGCTGGGTGAGTTGCTGGCGACCAACCGCAAGGATCTCGTGGCCCTGGCCCCGTTGCTGGAGGCGGGCGATGCCGAGGGGCTTGCCGAGCTGGCTCACCGGCTGATCGGCGCGGCGCGGGTCGTCAAGGCGGCGGGGGTGATAGCGGCCTGCCGGCAATTGATGGCGGCCACTGCCGATGCGCCGCCCGATGGGGCTCGGCTGCGGCAGGCGGGCGATGCGCTTGCGCGGGCGCTGACAGAGCTGGAGAGCGGGCTGCGCGAGCACCTGCAGGAGGCTTGAGCTGCGCTGCAGCGCGGTTCATCGTTGCGCGATATGGCGCTTCAAGGCGGCGCCGTCCATGGGGCGGGCGAAGAGAAACCCTTGCGCCAGGGAGCAGCCCAGCTCCAGCAGGCGCGTCTTCTGCTCCTTGCTTTCTACCCCTTCCACCACCAGGGAAATGTCCATCGTGCTAGCCAGGGCTACAGCGCTTCTGACCACCGCGGCGCAACGTGGGTGGCTCTGCAGTTTGCGCACGAACGAAGAGTCGAGCTTGATCTGGCTGAAGGGCAGTTCGCACAAGCGGTCGAGCGAGGAGTAGCCGGCGCCGAAGTCATCCATGGCCAGGCCGCAGCCCATCAGGCGCAACCTGACGAGGTTTTCAAGGCTGGCAGCGGGTGCCCGCAGCAGGCCCGTTTCGGTCACTTCGAAGTTCAACCCATCGGCGGGCAGGCCACTTTCCTGCAGGCGGCGGGCGATACGTTCGACCATTTTCTGGTCGCTCAACTGGCTGGGCTGGATGTTGAACGCCAACTCGATGCGCTGCCCCACGATGGCCAGGTCACGCTGTAGTGTCAGGCCCTGCTCGAAGAGCTGCCAGAACAGGCGGTCGATGAGGCCATTGCTTTCGACCTGGGCCAGGAAGTGCGCCGGGCTGAGGACGCCGTATTGCGGGTGGCGCCAGCGGGCGAGCAGCTCCGCACCTTGCAGTGCACCACTGCGCATATCGAACTTTGGCTGGAACCAGGCTTCGAACTCGCCGCGCTCGAAGCCGTCGAGCAAGTCGCTCAGGGAGGGGATCTCAACCACCTCCGGTTTACCGGGTGGCAGTTCTACGGCGGGATCGAAGGCGCGCAGCAACTGGTTGGCGCGACCGATATCGAAGGGCTTGCCAAGGTCGCCGAGGAACTCCAGACCCAGACAGCGGATCATCGAGATGGTGGCCTGGCGCAGCACCGGCTCCACCGCGCTGCTCAGTACTACAGCGCGTGCCAGGCCCCGTTGGCTGGCGTGGCGCAGGAAGGCCAGGCCGTCCATGCCGGCCATGCGCAGGTCGCAAAGCACGATATCGACGCCACCGCGTTCCTGAAGCATGGCCAGTGCTTCGGTGCCGTCCCCGGCGCCGCAGATGTCCTTCAGGCCGAGCTTTTTCAAGGCGGCCATGGCCAACAGACGCTGGAAGGGTTCGTCTTCCAGAACCAGAATGCTTATGTTCTTCATCGGTTTTACTCGGCAGAATCGCGTGGCCGATTACGTTACTTAGGGGGACGGTCGCCGAGCTAGGCGAACCTTCCCCTTGGCTTGTAGGAAAGTTCATCAACGCCAGCGCGTAGCCCCACCTGCCGTGCCTTGGCGTTGTGCCCGTGTCCCTCGGAAGATATCGACATGAGAAGTGCCCTGATAGTCGACGATCATCCCGTCATCCGCCTCGCCGTGCGCATGCTGCTGGAACGCAATGGCATCCAGGTGCTTGCGGAGACGGACAACGGTGTCGATGCGCTGCAATTGATTCGCCAGCACGAGCCCGACATCGTCATCCTCGATATCGGCATTCCGCGCCTGGACGGGCTCAAGGTGATCGCCCGCATCCGCGCCCTGGAGCTCGACAGCCATGTGCTGGTGCTCACGTCGCAACCCGCCGAGAGCTTCTGCCAGCGCTGCATGCAGGCGGGCGCCAAGGGATTCGTCAGCAAGGAAGAGGACCTGCAGAACCTCGTCATCGCGATCAACTCGATCAGCGCGGGGTTTTCCTTCTACCCGGCCGATGCGTTGCAGGCGGGCCAGACCGCCCTGACCAGCGAGGCCGAGCTGGTCGCACGTCTGTCCAACCAAGAGCTGATGGTGCTGCAGTACCTGGCGTCGGGTCTCTCCAACAAGCAGATCGGCGACCTGATGCTGCTCAGCAACAAGACCGTCAGTACCTACAAGAGTCGCATCCAGCAGAAGCTCAACCTCGGCTCGTTGCTGGAGCTGATCGAATTCGCCCGGCGTAACGATCTGGCCAACAGCACCGCTTCCTAGCCGGGGTCCTTCCCTGGTGAAGGGCCTCCCCTGCGTACTCCCGCGCTCTGACTTTGCGCATCCGCTGATTCGACCCCTGCCTCATTTTTGCAGTTGACGGCTTTTTCCTGGCTTTTTAAGGACTTTTCCTACGGTTTTCCCTGGTGCTCGAAGCCGGATGGCGGGTGTGTCGCTCGATATCATCCTCCCCCGGGAAAAGGCACGCCGCCACTGCGGCCTTCGTTCCCGCCTTCCCCGCCACGAATCAGGACCAATCGCCACCCGCCCGGCCCGCCCCGGGCGGCGGCCATTCAGGAAAAACCGATGCATCCCACTGCAAGGATCACCCGATTGATCGCCGCACTCTTCATCGCCACCTTCCTGCCGAGCGTGCAGGCCGGCATGGTGGTGAACGGCACCCGTTTCATCTATCCCGCCAAGCAGCAGGAAATCAGCGTACGGGTGAGCAACGACGGTACGGAGCCTTCCCTGGTGCAGGCCTGGATCGATCGCGGCGACCCGTCGAGCAAGCCGGACCAGGCCGATGCGCCTTTTCTGCTCACGCCGCCGATCTTCCGCCTCGACCCGGGCAAGGGGCAGAGCCTGCGCCTGGCGTTCACGGGCGAGGCACTGCCCACTGACCGCGAGACGGTGTTCTGGCTCAACCTCCTGGATGTCCCGCCACAACCCACGGCGGACAGCGGCAACTCCATGCAGTTCGCCATCCGCACCCGCCTGAAACTCTTCTATCGGCCGTCCGGCTTGCCGGGTAGCGCGTCCGGAGCGGCCCAGCAGATCAGCTGGCGGCTGGTGCAGAACGGCGCGGAAAGCGTGCTGCGAGCGAGCAACCCCGGCGCCTTCCATGTGTCGTTCAGCGACGTCTCGCTGAATGTCGGCGGGCGGGCGCACGAGGCCGGCGATGGGATGGTGCCGCCGCTCGGAAGCCGCGACTTCCCCCTGCCGGGTGCGGTGCAGCGGGGATCGGCCGCCACGGTGGTGACGAAGTGGATCAACGACTACGGCTCATCCATTGGGCACGAGGCGAGGCTGGAGCCGTGAGCCGGCGGCTCGTGCGCGCAAGGCGCTGATGCCGCTCGATCGTTCGCGCGCCATTCATCGATGCGCCAGGTACGACTATGAAAGCTCTTTCAGACAGGTATCCGGGATCGGCTACGCGCGGCACCCGCAGGGTGCGTCTCGCGCGCCGTAGTGGACGGCTCAAGGTCACGGCCGTGGTCCTTGCCGCCTCCCTGGCGCTCAGCGACTGGAGCCAGGTGGACGCGGACGAAGGCGTTTCCCCGGCCCGTTATGCCGTCTTCAACCCGGCGTTCTTCGGTAGCGGTGCGGAAGAGGCCGTCGACCTGTCACGCTTCGCCAACGCAAACGTCCTGCCTCCCGGCACCTATCTCCTGGATATCTACGTCAACCAGGCCTGGAAGGGGCGGCACGAGTTGCGGGTGCTCAGCGAGGGCGAGGGCGCTGCGGTCATCCAGCGCTACTGCTTCAAGCCCGAGCACGTCGGCACCTTCGGCATCGAACTGGCGAACCTGCCGGACCCCCAGGCCGCACGGCAGTCGATTATGGACAACGAGGCTTGTGTCGAACTCGATCGCCTGGTGCCGCAGGCGCAGGTCGAGGTTGATCTGTCCGAGCTGCGCGCCCAGCTGAGCATCCCGCAGGCGTACCTGGGGCGACAGGCACGCGGGCACGTGGACCCCCGTGACTGGGATGCCGGCGTCACGGCCGGCTTCATCGGCTACAACGCCAGCGGCTACCGCAGCCACAGCGGCGGCGTCGGTTCGAACCAGCTGTCCCTGGGGCTCAACAACGGTCTCAATATCGGTGAGTGGCGCCTGCGCTCCAACGGCTACTACAACCGCTCCAGCCAGGATGGCGGCCCTACCCGCAGCCACTACAGCAACGCCAGCACCTATGCCCAGCGCGACCTCACCGGTCTGCGCTCGCAACTCACGGTCGGTGACTACTACACGCCCGGCGAGCTGTTCGAGAGCGTGCCTTTCCGAGGTGTGCAGATCAGTTCCGACGACCGCATGCTCCCCGACTCCCAGCGCGGTTTCGCCCCCGTGATCCGGGGCGTTGCGGAAACCAACGCCAAGGTCACCGTGCGCCAGGGGCAATCGGTGCTTTACGAGGCGACGGTGGCACCCGGGCCCTTCAGCATCGACGACCTCTACGACTCGGGTTACTCCGGTGACATCGAGGTGACGGTGACCGAGGCCGACGGCCGCCAGCGTTCCTTCGTCGTGCCCTATGCCTCGGTGGCGCAGTTGCTGCGCCCCGGTGTATCCCGTTTCAGCGTGACTGCCGGCGAGTACCGGGACCGCAGCCTGGACGCATCGCCGAAGTTCGTCATGGGTACCTACCAGCGCGGAGTGACCAACGCCTTCACCGGCTACCTGGGCAGCATCGTGGCCGAGAAGTACATGGCCGCCCAGGGTGGTGTCGCGATCAGTACCGGGCTGGGGGCCGTCGCGTTCGATGTCACCCGCTCGCATGTCGCCGAGCGTCCCGTCGCCGACTCCGCCCCCAGGAGCGGCCAGAGCTACCGGGTCACCTACAGCAAGCTGCTGGACAGCACCCAGACCAACTTCACCCTGGCTGCCTACCGCTTCTCCAGCGAGGGATATCTCGAGTTCGGCGACTACGCGCAGTCCGTCGGCAACCCCGATAGCCGCCTCTACCGCCAGCGCAGCCGATTGCAGGCCAACATCAGTCAGCCCCTGGGGTCGAACTTCGGCAGCCTTTACCTGAGCGGTTCGGCACAGAACTACTGGAACGCCGGACAGCGTAGCGACATGACCTTCCAGGCCGGCTACTCCAATGGCTTCAACTGGGGAACCATGAGCACCTCGGCCGGCAGGGCGCGCATGGGCTCGGGATACGAGAACCAGTACCTGCTGTCCTTCAGCGTGCCCCTGGGGCGCGATGTGCGCTCGCCCTTCCTCAGTAGCTCGGTCAGCCAGTCCGGGAAGCGCAGCAACACCCAGGCCAGCCTCAGCGGCGTCGCGGGCGAGCGCTCGCAGATGAACTACAGCCTCTACGGCTCGCGCAGCAGCGACCAGGGCGACCGGTCGAGCAACGCCGGCGGCAGCGTCCATTACTTCGCACCGGCGGCGTCGCTCAACGCCAGCTACAGCGAAGGCACCGGTTACCGCCAGCAGAGCGTCGGCATTGGTGGCAGCCTGGTGGCCCACCCGGGTGGGATCAACTTCACCCAGAGCCAGAGCGAAACCTATGCCGTCGTCGAGGCCAAGGGGGCGGAAGGGGCCTATGTCAGCAACGACATGAACGCCCGTGTCGGCAGCAACGGTTACGCGGTGGTCGGCGGCCTCGCCCCCTATCGCCACAACCAGGTGGCGATCGACCCGATCGGCACCCTGCGCAACGTCGAGTTGCAGATCACCGAGCAGGCGGTGGCCCCGCGCCATGGTGCCGTGGTGATGCTCAGCTACCCGACCATCACCGGCGTGCCGGTGTTGCTGCGCATCCTTCGCGAGGACGGCCAGATCGCGCCGCTGGGCTCCGACGTCATCGATGCCCAGGGCGTTTCCCTGGCCATGGTGGGGCAGGGGGGGCGGGCATTCCTGCGCGGGCTGCCGCGTGAGGGTGTGCTGATCGTCCGTTGGGGCGAAGGGCCGGACAAGGCCTGTCGAGTCGACTACCAACTGCCGGAACAGGATCCGGACGACCCCAGCTACCAGCAGGTCGAGGTGCGCTGCGTCGCGCTCGGCGGGCGGACGGAGATCGCGTTTGCCGAATGATTCCGCCGGCCGTGCGGCTCGCCATGCATGTACGCGGGCGCTCGGACCGGTGCTGATGCGTCCGTGGTCGGCACGCGATCCAGGGTTCCGAGTCGGCGGACTCGCCCCTCGATCGCAGGCTCGCCAGCCTTCATCGCGCCTCCTGGACCATCCACCGCACGGTCTTGACCGATGTGCAAGCAGGCTTGCCCCAGCAGGTCGATGGCCGCGGACTCCGGCTTCGCGCCAGCAACTTGCTGATCGATCAAGCTAATCCTTCCCGCCTTGCCGCCATGCACGACCCCGTGCGATGGCGGCTCGCAGTGACGCGTACCGGATCGGCGTTCGCGGTGTGCTCGGCATACGGCCTCAGTTGTAGATCACCGTGATGATCCCGGCGTCGCCCGTGCGGGAGGCGATGCTGGTCATGCTCACCGAGCTGGTTTCACCCAGGCCTGCGCAATGGCCGCGCCCGCTGGGCTCTGATCGGCCGATGGGGCTGAGGCCGCTGCGGCGTCCTACATGTTCGAGCCAGGTGCTTGTAGGGGTATCGCAAAGGTCCTTGCAGATGCTTCCCACGAAAGTGATCTGTCCTAGGGTCGGTGACGCGTTTTCCGCGTGGGCCAGGCCGGCGACGCAGATGAGGGCGAGGAGGGGAATATTCAGTAGTCGTTTCATCTCAGCACTCCTTACAGGCTGAACTGAGTAAAAATCAGATGGTTCCTACGATCCACACTTTGGCGATCCGGATTTTTTGTAGGTCCTAACTGTAGGAACCTGATGGTTTCGCATTATCCCGGTCCTTTGGCGCAAGGCTGTGAACCCGGTCCGGTTCGGTGGTAAGTCGGACTAATCCGACCTACAAACTTCCTCGTGACACGTGGGATACTCCTCCATCCGCCTCGCAGAAATTTCCGTCGGGCTTCCGGTCTTTCTGCGCATCCACGCCTCGTTTACCGCCTGCTTTTCGCGGGTGTCTTCACCCGAAGTACGGACCGGATTCGCCTGCCGCGGCGAATAGACCGGGAATCTTCCCCGGAAAGCCCTGTTCCAACGTTCTGCGTGAGGCAGATATCGCCAAGGGCGCCTAACGTTAGATACAGGCGCGTTCTCGTGTGGGGGCCAGCCATGTCTGGCGCCCTTCTTGCCTTGGTTACGAGGGTTTTCGTGACCGTTCCGGTCTTTCAACGCAGTGGCAGGGGGTGAGCAGATGGGCAGGGCAATCAAAGAACGGGCGACCGTCATCTGCCGCCTGGAAAACAAGATCCTCTTCGTGCGCAAACCCAAGTCGAAGTGGACGTTGCCAGGCGGCCGGATCGAGGCGGATGAAGCGCCCGGGCAGGCGGCGTTCCGCGAACTGGTGGAGGAGACCGGGCTCGCGGTCGAGACCCTCGACTACATTGCGCCCCTGGAGCTGTACACGACCCTTCACTACGTTTTCGAAGCGCCGATGCCGGAGTCCCAGCAGCCCACGCCGCTGAACGAGATCGCCGACTGCCGCTGGTTCTCAGTCGAAGACCTGGGCAAGCGCAGCATCAACAAGGCCATCCGACGCCTGCTCAAGACCTGCCAGCGCCCAGGCGCATAGGCTCACGCCATTCGGGAAGGCCCCTCGACCCCTGCTCCGTGTCGGTTTACCGGGCTGAGGCCCGGGCCGTCGGGGCCTGTTGGCCTGGCGTCGAGCGCGCGGGGCCTGTGCAAAAAAAGCCCCCACCAGGGCCGACGTCCTGACGGGGGCGAGGGGTGTCCCTTGCGGGACCTCAGTGTGTTGCCTCTCAGCGCCGGCCTTTGCGGCAGGCCAGCGCTGCGTAGAGGGTGAGCAGCAGGATGAACCCGAGGCTCAGGCTCATGGCCCTATTCGCCGACCTGGCGCAGGCGGGTAGCCGGGACGTCGCCCAGGTTGTTGAGCATCCGCTCGCTGTACCAGTCGAGGAAGTTGATCACGCCGAACTCGTAGGTCTTGGAGTAGGGGCCCGGCTGGTAGGCGGTGGAGTTGATGCCGCGCTGGTTTTCCTCGGCGAGGCGGCGGTCCTGGTCGTTGGTCGCGTCCCAGACTTCGCGCAGGCGCGCCACGTCGTAGTCCACGCCTTCCACCGCGTCCTTGTGCACCAGCCACTTGGTGGTGACCACGGTTTCCTGGGCGCTGATGGGCCACACGGTGAAGACGATCATGTGATCGCCCATGCAGTGGTTCCAGGAATGCGGCAGGTGGAGGATGCGCATGGAGCCCAGGTCCGGGTTCTGGATGCGGCCCATGAGTTTCTTGCTGCCCTGCTTGCCGTCCATGGTCATGGACACGGTGCCCTGCAGCAGCGGCATGCGCACGATGCGGTTGCGCAGGCCGAAGCTGGCGTGGGCATAGGGGATCTTCTCGGCATCCCAGGCAGTGGTACAGGCCGCCACCTGGTCCTTGAACGCCTGGCTGGCGCGGGGGTCGGTGACGTCGTCCCACTCCAGCAGGGTGTTGAGCAGTTCGGGGTGCGAGCCGTTGCAGTGGTAGCACTCGCGGTTGTTCTCGAGCACCAGCTTCCAGTTGGCCTTCTCCCGCAGCGTGGTCTGCACCGCGACCTTGGTGTTCTCCATGTCGTAAGGCTCCATGTAATGGGCCAGGGTGGAGAGGAAGTCGTCGATGGCCGGCGGGTTCTCGGCCAGGGAGATGAAGATGTAGCCGCCGGCGGTCTTCACCTTCACCGGCTTGAGGCTGTAGTCTTTGAGGTCGAAGTCGGCACCCATCTCGGTGCCGGCGAACAGCAGGCGCCCGTCCAGCTCATAGGTCCACTGGTGGTAGGGGCAGACCAGCTTGGCGACCTTGCCCTTTTCGCTGACGCACAGGCGCGAGCCACGGTGGCGGCAGACGTTGTGGAAGGCATGCACCTGCCCTTCGGCGCCGCGCAACACAATGACCGGGTTATCGCCGATCTGCAGGGTCAGGTAGTTGCCCTTGGCGGGGATCTCGCAGGTCATCCCGGCGATCAGCCACTCCTTGTGGAAGATCTCCTGCATGTCGATCTGGAACAGGCGCTCGTCGTTGTAGAAGGGTTGCGGCAGCGAGAAGCTGTGGTCGCGCTCGCGCAGCATCTCTGCGGTCGCCTTGCGCGCCGGTTCCAGCGGGTCGCCCAGACTCAGGGTGGAAGTGATATCCATCGTTGACTCCTCAATGGCGGGGCGCCTTGGGCGGCCGCCGCGAAATATGGCTTTCGGTCATGACGCAAGGCGGCTTCACCTCCCCTTCCGACGCTGCCGATAGCGCGCTGATAGAGGGGGGAATGTCGCTCGATTGCTTGTGTTCGGCTGGGGCTGAGTGTGGCGTCGGGGCCTGACCCGACCTTATCCATGGGCGACACGGCCACATCCGTTTCCGACTCCGCAGCCCTTGGTGCTGCTGGCAGGTCGCGATGAGCATGTGAATGTCGCAGCTAGGTAAGTGGGCGTTTTTTCGCTTACGCAGAATCCGCTTCATATGGGGCCGACGTCCGGCCGCGCGGAGATGCGTATGAGCAGCAACAGCTTCCTGAATCCGGTGACGACACAGACCTGGGCCAACGGCCGTCATCTGGTGCGCTGCGTAAAGGTCGTCCAGGAGACCTGGGACGTGCGCACCTTCTGCTTCATGGCCGACCAGCCCATGGTGTTCTTCTTCAAGCCGGGGCAGTTCGTGACCCTGGAGCTGGAGATCGACGGCCTGCCGATCATGCGCTCCTACACCATCTCCAGCTCGCCCTCGGTGCCCTACAGCTTCTCCATCACCATCAAGCGTGTGCCGGGCGGCAAGGTCTCCAACTGGCTGCACGACAACCTCAAGGAAGGTGACGTCATCCCGGTGCACGGCCCGGTGGGCCTGTTCAACGCCATCGACTTCCCCGCCGACAAGGTGCTCTACCTGTCCGGCGGCGTCGGCATCACCCCGGTGATGTCCATGGCACGCTGGTTCTTCGACACCAGTGCCAACGTCGACATGGTCTTCGTCCACAGCGCGCGCACGCCGAAGGACATCATCTACCACCGCGAGCTGCGCCACATGGCCTCGCGCATCAACAACTTCAAGCTGCACCTGGTCTGCGAGAAATACGACATCGGCGAAACCTGGTCCGGCTACCGCGGCTACCTCAGCCAGCCGATGCTGCAGCTGATCGCCCCCGACTTCATGGAGCGCGAGATCTTCTGCTGCGGCCCCACGCCCTACATGAGCGCGATCAAGCGACTGCTGGAAGCCAACGGCTTCGACATGCGGCGCTACCACGAAGAGGCCTTCGGCCCCACGCCGCCGGAAATCCGCGAGGAAGTGAAGGAGCTGGCGGCCGAAGCGGCGGACGCGCCGCCCGTACCCGCGGCCGATCTGCACCAGGTGGACTTCACCAGCACCGGCAAGAGCATTCGCGTGGCGCCCGGTGAAACCGTGCATGCGGCGGCGGCCAAGCTCGGGCTGCACATCCCCAAGGCCTGCGGCATGGGCATCTGCGGCACCTGCAAGGTGATGAAGACCGCCGGTGAGGTGGAGATGGAGCACAACGGCGGGATCACTGACGAAGACGTCGCCGAGGGCTACATCCTGTCCTGCTGCAGCGTGCCCAAGGGCGACGTGGCCATCGACTACTGAGCAGAAAACGTACGATCCTCGCCAGGCCCCGCCCTGCGGGGCTCCTGCCGCTCGGTGAACAGCTTGTCCACAGGCTGGTACAGCGAATCTGTGGGTTGTTCAGCTGGATGAAGGCCCCGCCCGGCAAGGGCTGCAGCGACTCTTCGAGGTGCACGGCGTGCTGGTTACGGATTGATCTAACGCCTGTATCCACCGCAGCCCGTGGCCTGCAAGGAGTTATGCACAGGCTGGTCACAGCTCCTTGCACAGCAGCTGTGCACAAGGTTGCTCCCATCCCCCTGAAATCGTTCGATAAATAGGCTGAAGCACGCATGCCTTGCGGGCTGGTGCCTTTAGCGAACGCCGCACAGCTTGTCCACAGAGGCATCCACCGCAGCAGGGGAAAACCTGTTCTGCTCACTGCCTGCTGGGCACCGCTCGCAGAAACCCGGCTCCAGGCAACATGGGGCTTTCAGGGCTGATTAGAAAACGAGCGATGGTCTGCAGGTCATGTGGTTATTGGCCTGCAGCATTCTATCCACAGCTTGCGTACAGAGTGCCGCACAGAAACTGTGTGCAGAATTTACGTAACTGATTGAATTTGCTCACGAAGTGAGCGATTGCCCAGGGGCGCCGTACCGCCGGGGCCGTGGCGGTCGCTCTACAGCTTGTCCACAGGGTGATGCACCGGAATCGAGGATAAGCGCGCAGCGGGGGATATCTCCCCCGTGCTGTGCCTGGAGGTTCGCGCCGCCGGGGGAGGGGCGTCGGCCCGGAGATTCCGGGCCGGAGAGGATCAGGTATTGGCCATGGCCGCGCGGATATCGGCAGCGAGCTCGCGCACGCGCTCCTTCTCGGTGTCCCAGGAGCACATGAAGCGCGCGCCACCAGCACCGATGAAGGTGTAGAAGCGCCAGTTGCGGGCACGCAGGTAGTCCAGCGCCGGTTCCGACATCTGCAGGAACACGCCGTTGGCTTCCACCGGGAACATCAGGCTGACGCCCGGCACGTCCGCCACCAGCTCGGCCAGCAACTGGGCGCAGCTGTTGGCGTGGTTGGCGTAATGCAGCCAGGCGTCGTCCTGCAGCAGGCCTACCCAGGGGGCGGAGAGGAAGCGCATCTTCGAGGCCAGCTGGCCGGCCTGCTTGCAGCGGTAGTCGAAATCCTCGGCCAGTTCATGGTTGAAGAAGAGGATGGCCTCGCCCACCGCCATGCCGTTCTTGGTGCCGCCGAAGCACAGCACATCGACGCCGGCCTTCCAGGTCAGGTCCGCCGGGGAGCAACCGAGGAAGGCGCAGGCATTGGAGAAGCGCGCGCCGTCCATGTGCAGGCGCAGGCCCAGTTCCTTGCACACGTCGCTGATGGCGCGAATCTCTTCCGGGCGGTAGAGAGTGCCTACTTCGGTGGCCTGGGTGAGGGTGACCACGCGCGGCTTGGGGTAGTGGATGTCCTGGCGCTTGAGGGCGATCTCGCGGACCGCCTCCGGGGTCATCTTGCCCTGCTCGGTGCGGGCCAGCAGCAGCTTGGACCCGTTGGAGAAGAACTCCGGCGCGCCGCACTCGTCGGTCTCGACGTGGGCCGTCTCGGAACAGATCACGCTGTGGTAGCTCTGGCACATCGAGGCCAGGGCCAGGGAGTTGGCGGCGGTGCCGTTGAAGGCGAAGAACACTTCGCAGTCGGTCTCGAACAGGCGGCGGAAATGGTCGGCGGCGCGGGCCGTCCACTGGTCGTCGCCGTAGGCGCGGTCGTGGCCGTGGTTGGCCTCGGCCATGGCGGCCCAGACTTCGGGGCAGATGCCCGAGTAGTTGTCGCTGGCGAATTGCTGGGTCTGGTCGGTCATCTCGGGTCCTTGGTCCGGTCGCCGCATGCCCCGGGCGGGGAGGGCGTATGGGAGCTAACTTTACGCCAGGATGGACGACGGAATATGGCTTCAGGCGACATCCTTTTTAGACCAGGCGCTGTTCCCGCTGCGGCCGTGCCCGCGCTGGGAGGAACTCACCGGGGCCTTTGCCGCTCACAACATAACCGTGCCTGCACGGGGACGGACCTTGCCATCAATGAGGAGTGACACCGATGCGCTATCCCTACCTGCTTGCTCTCGCCGCGCCGCTGTTGGTCAGCCTGTCGGCCAATGCCGCCGAATGGGCACCGGGCGAACGCGACCACTTCGTCAAGGAGTGCGCGGCGGGAGCCCAGGCCCAGGTCAGCCCGGACAAGCTGCAGAAGTACTGCGGTTGTGCGGCCGACAAGGTCAGTGCCGAGTTCAGCCAGGCCGAGCTGAACGAGCTGAAAGCCCAGAAGACGCCCCTGCCGAAAGCCACCCACGAGCGGCTGCTGAGCGTCACCAACCAGTGCCTCCCCCAGCTGAACTGATCTGCCGGGCCCGTCTGGCCTGATCAGAAAAGAGCCAGGCGGCGCCATCCGGCGCCGTGCCTGGTGCCGCGCGTTCGCCGCACAGCTTATCCACAGGGTGGTCCACGGTCTTTGTGGGCGGATTGCCGCTCGGTGTAGCCCGGGCTTCAGCCCGGGAGCGAGGTGGCAATCAGCTGAATACCGGGCGGAAGAAGCTGCGCTCGTAGCTGAGGATGCAGCGGGTTTCCTCGGCGTAGCCGAAGGCCGCGATGCATTCGGCGTCGGCCATGGAGCGGATGCGGTAGTCCTCGTAGAGCGCCAGGCTGGGGAAGCTGAACATCGCCAGGGCGACGTTGTTGGCGCCTTCGGAAGGCAGGAAGTAGCCGTGGTGGGTGCCGCCGAACTTTTCCACCAGGGGAATCCAGAGTTTTCCGTAGTGTTCGAATTCGGCCAGTTTGTACGGATCGATGATGTAGCGCAGGTAGCAGGTGATCATGGAATCGCTCGTCCAGGCGCATGCGGAATGCTGCGGGGGCGTCGAAATTATCCACTGCCAGCGGACCTGTCCAGGCATGTCGCTGTGGGCAATTCCGCCTGTGCCGGGCTGGTCGGTTCGCGTACAGCCAGCCAGGAGCACTGCCGTTGCTGGCCTGGGCGCATCCATTCACAGCTTGTCCACAGATCGCTGCACAGCTTCTGTGCGTAACGCTTTCGCTAACTGACTGATATCGCTCAAAAAACCGCCACTTCCCTGCAGGGCCCGACGCAACTGGCCGCTAGCCGGGGGTGTACAGCTTATCCACAGCTTGGTCCACGGAAACTGTGGGTGATCGGCGTCCGCCGCACGGATGTTCGATTGCGACCCTTTGCATGTCGCAAACGCATTCTCCCGTGGCGTCCGTAGGCATCTGGCAAGGCAGGCCGAGTCATACCATCGCTGCAAACGGGGAAACCCCCGTACCCAACGACAGGCGCCAACCGATGGCGCGGCAGGAGATCAGCGATGTTCAGCAAGCACGACCAGATCCAGGGCTACGACGACGAACTCTTCAGTGCGATGCAGGAAGAAGAACAGCGCCAGGAAGACCACATCGAGCTGATCGCCTCCGAGAACTACACCAGCCAGCGGGTGATGGAAGCCCAGGGCAGCGGCCTGACCAACAAGTACGCCGAGGGCTACCCGGGCAAGCGCTACTACGGTGGCTGCGAATACGTCGACAAGGTCGAGCAACTGGCCATCGACCGCGCCAAGGAGCTGTTCGGCGCCGACTACGCCAACGTCCAGCCGCACTCCGGCTCTTCCGCCAACTCCGCCGTCTACCTGGCCCTGCTCAATGCCGGCGACACCATCCTCGGCATGAGCCTGGCCCACGGCGGCCACCTGACCCACGGCGCCAAGGTGTCGTCCTCCGGCAAGCTCTACAACGCCGTGCAGTACGGCCTCGACACAAGCACCGGGCTGATCGACTACGACGAAGTCGAGCGCCTGGCCGTGGAACACAAGCCGAAGATGATCGTCGCCGGCTTCTCCGCTTATTCGAAGACCCTCGACTTCCCGCGCTTCCGCGCCATCGCCGACAAGGTCGGGGCGCTGCTGTTCGTCGACATGGCACACGTCGCCGGCCTGGTCGCTGCCGGTCTGTACCCCAGCCCGCTGCCCTACGCCGACGTGGTCACCACCACCACCCACAAGACCCTGCGCGGCCCGCGCGGCGGCCTGATCCTCGCCCGCAAGAACGAGGAGATCGAGAAGAAGCTCAACTCCGCCGTGTTCCCCGGCGCCCAGGGCGGCCCGCTGATGCACGTCATCGCCGGCAAGGCGGTGTGCTTCAAGGAAGCGCTGGAGCCCGGCTTCAAGACCTACCAGGCCCAGGTGATCAAGAACGCCCAGGCCATGGCCCAGGTGTTCATCGAGCGCGGTTTCGACGTGGTTTCCGGCGGCACCGACAACCACCTGTTCCTGCTGTCGCTGATCAAGCAGGGCCTGACCGGCAAGGACGCCGACGCCGCCCTCGGCCGCGCCGGCATCACCGTGAACAAGAACGCCGTGCCCAACGACCCGCAATCGCCCTTCGTCACCTCCGGCGTGCGCATCGGCACCCCGGCCATCACCACCCGTGGCTTCAAGGAGCCGCAGAGCATCGAGCTGGCCGGCTGGATCTGCGACATCCTCGACCACCTCGGCGATGCCGACGTCGAGGCCCAGGTGGCCAAACAGGTCGCGGCTCTCTGCGCCGATTTCCCCGTGTACCGCTGATCCAGGAGCACGCGCATGCAACGTTATTCCGGCTTCGGCCTGTTCAAGCACTCCCTCAGCCACCACGAGAACTGGCAGCGCATGTGGCGCAACCCCACGCCCAAGCCGGTCTACGACGTGATCGTGGTCGGCGGTGGCGGCCACGGGCTGGCCACGGCCTACTACCTGGCCAAGGAATTCGGCGTGAAGAACGTCGCCGTGGTGGAGAAGGGCTGGCTGGGTGGCGGCAACACCGCGCGCAACACCACCATCGTCCGCTCCAACTACCTGTGGGACGAGTCGGCGCACCTCTACGAGCATGCGATGAAGCTCTGGGAAAACCTTTCCCAGGACCTCAACTACAACGTCATGTACTCCGCCCGTGGCGTCTACAACCTGTGCCACACCCTGCAGGACCTGCGCGACTCCGAGCGCCGCGTGAGCGCCAACCGCCTCAACGGCATCGACGGCGAACTGCTCGATGCCCGCCAGGTGGCCGAGGAGATTCCCTACCTCGACTGCAGCAAGAACACTCGCTACCCGATCATGGGCTCCACCGTGCAGCGTCGCGGTGGCGTGGCCCGCCATGATGCCGTGGCCTGGGGCTACGCCCGCGCCGCCGACGCCCTGGGCGTCGACCTGCTGCAGAACACCGAGGTGATCGGCTTCCGCAAACAGGATGGCGTGGTGATCGGTGTCGAGACCAACCGCGGCTTCATCGGCGCCAAGCGCGTCGGCGTGGTCACCGCCGGCAACTCCGGGCACATGGCCAAGCTCGCCGGCTTCCGCCTGCCGCTGGAATCCCACCCGCTGCAGGCGCTGGTGTCCGAACCGATCAAGCCGGTCATCCACAGCGTGATCATGTCCAACGCCGTGCACGGCTACATCAGCCAGTCCGACAAGGGCGACTTGGTGATCGGTGCCGGCATCGACGGCTACAACGGCTACGGCCAGCGCGGCTCCTACCCGACCATCGAGCACACCCTGCAGGCCATCGTCGAGATGTTCCCGGTGCTCTCCCGTGTGCGCATGAACCGCCAATGGGGCGGCATCGTCGACACCACTCCCGACGCCTGCCCGATCATCGCCAAGACGCCGGTGCAGAACCTGTTCTTCAACTGCGGCTGGGGCACCGGCGGCTTCAAGGCCACCCCCGGTTCCGGCCACGTGTTCGCGGCGAGCCTGGCCAAGGGCGAGATGCACCCGCTGGCCAAGCCCTTCTCCATCGAACGTTTCCACAACGGCGCACTGATCGACGAGCACGGCGCCGCTGCCGTGGCTCACTAAGGAGACCCGCCATGCTGCACATCTTCTGCCCCCACTGTGGCGAGCTGCGCTCCGAAGAGGAATTCCACGCCAAGGGCCAGGCGCACATCCCGCGCCCGCTGGACCCCAACGCCTGCACCGACGAGGAGTGGGGCGACTACATCTTCTTCCGCGACAACCCGCGCGGCATCCACCACGAGCTGTGGGTGCACGCGGCCGGCTGCCGCAAGTACTTCAACGTCACCCGCCACACCGTGACCTACGAAATCCTCGAGACCTACAAGGTCGGTGAACGCCCCGCCGTCACCGAAGCCGGGCCCCAGGAGAAGAAAGCCGTGGACCAAGGAGTAACGGCATGAGCCAGCCCAACCGTCTTTCCAAGGGTGGCCGCATCGACCGCGCCCAGCCCCTGACCTTCACCTTCAACGGGCAGAGCTACCAGGGCTACGCCGGCGACAGCCTGGCCGCCGCGCTGCTGGCCAACGGCGTCGACATCGTCGGCCGCAGCTTCAAGTATTCCCGCCCCCGCGGCATCGTCGCCGCCGGTGCCGAAGAGCCCAACGCCATCCTGCAGATCGGCTCCAGCCCCGCCACCCAGGTGCCCAACGTGCGCGCCACCCAGCAGGCGCTCTACGCCGGGCTGGTGGCCGGCAGCACCAACGGCTGGCCGAGCGTCAACACCGACCTGATGGGCATCCTCGGCAAGGTCGGCGGGCAGATGATGCCGCCCGGGTTCTACTACAAGACCTTCATGTACCCGCAGAACCTCTGGCTGACGTACGAGAAGTACATCCGCAAGGCGGCCGGCCTCGGCCGCGCGCCGACCGAGAACGACCCGGACATCTACGACCACATGAACCAGCACTGCGACGTGCTGGTGGTGGGCGCCGGCCCCGCCGGCCTCGCCGCGGCCCTGGCCGCCGGCCGCAGTGGCGCGCGAGTGATCCTCGCCGATGAACAGGAAGAGTTCGGCGGCAGCCTGCTGGATACCCGCGAGACCCTGGACGGCAAGCCCGCCGCCGAGTGGGTGGCCCAGGTCATCGCCGAGCTGGAAAAACTGCCGGAAGTGACCCTGCTGCCCCGCGCCACGGTCAACGGCTACCACGACCACAACTTCCTCACCATCCACCAGCGCCTCACCGACCACCTCGGCGAGACCGCGCCCATGGGCCAGGCCCGCCATCGCGTGCACCGCGTCCGTGCCAAGCGCGTGGTGCTCGCCGCCGGCGCCCACGAGCGCCCGCTGGTGTACGCCAACAACGACGTGCCGGGCAACATGCTCGCCGGCGCCGTCTCCACCTACGTGCGCCGCTACGGCGTGGCACCCGGCAAGGAGCTGGTGCTGTCCACCAACAACGATTACGCCTACCGCCTGGTGCTGGACTGGCTCGACGCCGGGCAGAAGGTGGTGGCCGTGGCCGACGCCCGCAGCAACCCGCGCGGCGCATGGGTCGAGGAGGCCCGTGACCGTGGCGTACGCATCCTCACCGGTAGCGCCGTGGTCGAGGCCCGTGGCGGCAAGCGCGTCAGCGGTGCGCGCATCTGCGCCATCGACACCCGTGCGCACAAGGTCACCAGCCCCGGTGAAGTGGTGGACTGCGACCTGATCGCCACCTCCGGCGGCTACAGCCCGGTGGTGCACCTGGCCTCGCACCTGGGCGGCAAGCCCACCTGGCGTGAAGACATCCTGGCCTTCGTCCCGGGCGAGGGCGGCTTCCAGAAACGTATCTGCGCCGGCGCCGTCAATGGCGTGTTCGCCCTCGGCGACACCCTGGCCGACGGCTTCGAGGCCGGTGCCAAGGCCGCTGCCGAAGCGGGCTTCAAGGAAGTCAGCGGCAGCCTGCCGAAGGCCGAGAAGCGCCACGAGGAAGCCACCCTGGCGCTGTTCCAGGTGCCCCACGACAAATCCACCGCCCGTGCGCCGAAGCAGTTCGTCGACCTGCAGAACGACGTCACCTCCGCCGGCATCGAGCTGGCCACCCGCGAGGGCTTCGAGTCGGTCGAGCACGTCAAGCGCTACACCGCGCTGGGCTTCGGCACCGACCAGGGCAAGCTGGGCAACATCAACGGCCTGGCCATCGCCGCCCGTTCGCTGGGCATCAGCATCCCGGAAATGGGCACCACCATGTTCCGCCCGAACTACACCCCCGTGGCTTTCGGCGCCGTCGCCGGCCGCCACTGCGGGCACCTGTTCGAGCCCAAGCGCTACACCGCCATGCAGCGCTGGCACCTGGCCAATGGCGCCGAGTTCGAGGACGTCGGCCAGTGGAAGCGCCCCTGGTACTTCCCGAAGAACGGCGAGGACCTGCACGCCGCCGTGGCCCGCGAGTGCAAGGCCGTGCGTGACAGCGTGGGCATCCTCGATGCCTCCACCCTGGGCAAGATCGACATCCAGGGTCCGGACGCCCGCGAGTTCCTCAACCGCGTCTACACCAACGCCTGGACCAAGCTGGACGTGGGCAAGGCCCGCTACGGCCTGATGTGCAAGGAAGACGGCATGGTGATGGACGACGGCGTGACCGCCTGCCTCGCCGATAACCACTTCCTGATGACCACCACCACCGGCGGCGCCGCGCGCATCTTCGAGTGGCTGGAGATCTACCACCAGACCGAATGGCCGGAGCTCAAGGTGTACTTCACCTCGGTCACCGACCACTGGGCCACCATGACCCTGTCCGGCCCCAACAGCCGCAAGCTGCTGGCCGAGGTCACCGACATCGACCTGGACAAGGACGCCTTCCCCTTCATGAGCTGGAAGGAAGGCCTGGTCGGCGGCGTGCCGGCGCGGGTGTTCCGCATCTCCTTCACCGGCGAGCTGTCCTACGAGATCAACGTCCAGGCCGACTACGCCGCCGGCGTCTGGGAAAAGCTCATCGCGGCCGGCAAGCAATACAACCTGACCCCCTACGGCACCGAGACCATGCACGTGCTGCGGGCCGAGAAGGGTTTCATCATCGTCGGCCAGGACACCGACGGCTCGGTCACCCCGGACGACCTCGACATGGGCTGGGCCGTCGGCCGCAACAAGCCCTTCTCCTGGATCGGCTGGCGCGGCATGAACCGCGAGGACTGCGTGCGCGAAGACCGCAAGCAGTTGGTAGGCCTCAAACCCCTGGACCCGAACAAGGTGCTGCCGGAAGGCTCGCAGCTGGTGTTCGACCCGAAACAGTCGATCCCCATGACCATGGTCGGCCACGTCACCTCCAGCTACATGAGCGCGGCCATGGGCTATTCCTTCGCCCTCGCCGTGGTACGCGGCGGTCTCAAGCGCATGGGCGAGAAGGTCTTCGCCCCGCTGGCGGACGGCAGCGTGATCGAGGCGGAGATCGTCAGCTCGGTGTTCTACGACCCGAAAGGGGAACGCCAGAATGTGTGAGCAGCGGGCCAAGAGCATTGAATTCGACGGTGCCGGCGTGCACCAGGCAGGTGAGAAATGAGCGCAGTGAACGTGTACAAGCAGCGTCCGGATGAACTGGCCGGCGAGTCGCCGCTGTTCCACGCCGGGCTCGACGAACTGGCCGGCAAGGGCG
Organism: Aquipseudomonas alcaligenes MRY13-0052; assembly: GCA_000474255.1. Taxonomy (GTDB): domain Bacteria; phylum Pseudomonadota; class Gammaproteobacteria; order Pseudomonadales; family Pseudomonadaceae; genus Metapseudomonas; species Metapseudomonas solani. Next base: position 18,470 of record BATO01000003.1, on the reverse strand, counting down.
CCCTGGGCAAGTCCGGCGCCGCCGGCGTGACCCTGCGCGAGAAGCAGCTGCTGGGCCACCTGGTGCTGCGTGGCGATGCCCGCGACCCGGCTTTCGCCGGTGGCGTGCACAAGGCCCTGGGCCTGGAACTGCCGGTGGCGCTGACCCTGGTGGCCAGCGGCGAGACCTCGCTGCAGTGGCTGTCGCCGGACGAGTGGCTGCTGATCCTGCCCCGTGGCGAGGAGTTCGCCGCCGAGCAGCGCCTGCGCGCTGCCCTGGAAGGGCTGCATCACGCGGTGATCAACGTCAGCGGCGGGCAGACCCTGCTGGAGCTGAGCGGGCCCAAGGTGCGCGAGATGCTGATGAAGTCCACGCCCTATGACCTGCACCCGAGCAACTTCCCGGTGGGCAAGGCGGTGGGCACCACCTTCGCCAAGTCGCAACTGGTGATCCGCCACACCGGCGAGGACACCTGGGAACTGCTGATCCGCCGCAGCTTCTCCGACTACTTCTGGCTCTGGCTGCAGGACGCCAGCGCCGAGTACGGGCTGGCGATCAAGGCTTGAGAGGTAGGGTGGACGACGCTCTTTTCGTCCACCGCAGGACAGCCAGGGTGGGTGAAGCGTCATCCACCTTGCGCCTGCATCCGTAGGTTGGTGCCGAGCGCAGCGAGGCCCAACGTGGCCCGTACCAACCTGCCGCCGTACCCGAGGAGATCGACATGAGCCGCACCCCCGATACCTGGATCCTCACCGCCCATTGCCCCAGCGTGCTGGGCACCGTGGACGCGGTGACGCGCTTTCTCTACGAACAGCGCTGCTACGTCACCGAGCACCACTCCTTCGACGACCGGCTCTCCGCGCGCTTCTTCATCCGCATCGAGTTCCGCCAGCCCGACGGTTTCGAGGAGCAGGCCTTCCGTGCCGCCCTGGCCGAGCACGTGGCGCCCTTCGACATGCAGATCGAGCTGACCCCGCCCAGCTACCGCGCCAAGGTGGTGCTGATGGTCAGCAAGGCCGACCACTGTCTCAACGACCTGCTCTACCGCCAGCGCATCGGCCAGTTGGCCATGGACGTGGTCGCGGTGGTGTCCAACCACCCGGACCTGGAGCCCCTGGCCCGCTGGCACGGGATTCCCTACCACCACTTCCCCCTCGACCCCAACGACAAGCCCGCCCAGGAGCGGCGCGTGTTGCAGGTGATCGAGGACACCGGCGCCGAATTGGTGGTCCTCGCCCGCTATATGCAGGTGCTGTCCCCCGAGCTGTGCCGGCGCCTGGACGGCTGGGCGATCAACATCCACCACTCGTTGCTGCCCGGCTTCAAGGGCGCCAAGCCCTACCACCAGGCGTACCAGAAGGGCGTCAAGCTGGTGGGGGCCACCGCCCACTACATCAACAACGACCTCGACGAGGGGCCGATCATCGCCCAGGGCGTGGAGCCGGTGGACCACGCCCACTACCCCGAGGACCTGATCGCCAAGGGCCGCGATATCGAATGCCTGACCCTGGCCAAGGCCGTGGGCCTGCACATCGAGCGCCGGGTGTTCCTCAACGCCAACCGCACCGTGGTGCTCTGACCTGAACAGACGTAGCCCGGGCTTCAGCCCGGGAGCGGGCCAGACCCCGGACTGAGGTCCGGCTACAGCTTTCGGCAGCCGCCCTGCCAGTTCCACCCGGCGGCTCCGGCAACAGACACACGCTCCAGTACAAGGCCGCGTGGCCCCAGGCCGCGCCTTTGTATCCACAACAACAAAGGAGATTCATGCATGTCTGGTAATCGTGGTGTTGTTTATCTCGGCGCAGGCAAGGTCGAGGTGCAGAAGATCGACTATCCCAAGATGCAGGACCCGCGCGGTCGCAAGATCGAGCACGGGGTCATCCTGCGCGTGGTATCCACCAACATCTGCGGCTCGGACCAGCACATGGTGCGCGGCCGTACCACCGCCCAGGTCGGCCTGGTGCTCGGCCACGAGATCACCGGCGAGGTGATCGAGAAGGGCAGCGACGTCGAGAACCTGAAGATCGGTGACCTGGTTTCCGTGCCCTTCAACGTCGCCTGTGGCCGCTGCCGTTCCTGCAAGGAACAGCACACCGGCGTCTGCCTCACCGTCAACCCGGCCCGTGCCGGCGGCGCCTACGGCTATGTCGACATGGGCGACTGGACCGGTGGCCAGGCCGAGTACGTGCTGGTGCCCTACGCCGACTTCAACCTGCTGAAACTGCCGGACCGCGACAAGGCCATGGAGAAGATCCGCGACCTGACCTGCCTCTCCGACATCCTGCCCACCGGCTACCACGGCGCGGTCACCGCTGGCGTCGGCCCGGGCTCCACCGTGTACATCGCCGGTGCCGGCCCCGTCGGCCTCGCCGCTGCCGCCTCCGCGCGCTTGCTGGGCGCCGCGGTGGTGATAGTCGGCGACGTCAACCCGGTGCGCCTGGCCCATGCCAAGGCCCAGGGCTTCGAGATCGCCGACCTGTCCAAGGACACCCCGCTGCACGAGCAGATCGCCGCCCTGCTGGGCGAGCCGGAAGTGGACTGCGCCGTCGACGCCGTGGGCTTCGAAGCGCGCGGCCACGGCCATGCCGGTGCCCAGCACGAAGCGCCGGCCACGGTGCTCAACTCGCTGATGGGGGTGGTGCGGGTCGCCGGCAAGATCGGCATCCCCGGCCTCTACGTCACCGAAGACCCGGGCGCGGTGGACGCGGCCGCCAAGATCGGCAGCCTGAGCATCCGTTTCGGCCTCGGCTGGGCCAAGTCCCACAGCTTCCACACTGGCCAGACCCCGGTGATGAAATACAACCGCCAGCTCATGCAGGCCATCATGTGGGACCGCATCAACATCGCCGAAGTAGTCGGTGTGCAGGTGATCGGCCTGGATGAAGCGCCCCGTGGCTACGGCGAGTTCGACGCTGGCGTGCCGAAGAAATTCGTCATCGACCCGCACAAGCTGTTCAGCGCCGCCTGACCCACCCGCAAACCCCCGGTACCGCGTCTGCTACGTTGCGGTACCTGTTTACGAGGAGCCCTTGGGCTCCTCTTTTTTATGGGGGAAGGCATGTCGGGTTTCACCCGACCTACTACGGCCCGGAGCTTGCTGTAGGACGTAGGATGGGTAGAGCGAAGCGAAACCCATCACCTCGGAGCGATGGGTTTCGCAGGGCTCTACCCATCCTACGGACTGCTCCGTAGCCCGGGCTCCCTAGCTAACGCACCAGGTGCAGGAACTGCAGGTGCCGTTCGTACTGGTCGAGCATGTCGTTGATGATCTGCTCGCGGCTGTAGCCCACCAGGTCATAGTCCTGGCTGCCTTCGGCCAGGTGCACCTCGGCGCGGTAGTAGCGGCGGTTGCGCAGGTTGCGCGCGTCCAGGCCGGCGACGGCGAAGGAGGGCGTGAAGTAGCCGCGCATCACCACCCGGTAGAGGAAGGGCGTTTCCTCGCCGTGGCCGACCTCCAGGCTGAGGCTGGCGTTGGCCGGGTCCAGCTCGGTCTCTACCCGCAGCGATTTCTCGCGGAACTGCTCCGCCACCGCCTCCATGGCCGGGCGCACCTCCTGCTCCATGAAGCGGTACACCTCGTCCCGCGAGGGGAAGTGCACGACCTGGCTGAGGCGCTGGCGCCAGCCGCCCTTGCGTGGCCGCTGGTCCAGCGGTGCCAGTGAATGCAGGCGCGCGCGCTGGCGCTGGGATTCCAGGTAGAAGGCCTTGTGCAGGCCCCACATCATCAGCAGCAGGATCAGCGAGAAGGGTAGGGAGGTCAGCACCACTGCCGATTTGAGCGCATCGATGCTGCCGGCGAACAGCAGCCCGCTGGTGATCAGGGCGGTCATCGCGCCCCAGAACATCCGCAGCCACTTGGGCCCGTCCTCGCCTTCCTCGCCGCCGCGCGCGGAGAGGGTCGACAGCACCACGGTGCCGGAGTCGGCAGAGGTGACGAAGAATACGAAGCTGACGAACACCGTCACGGCGATCACCGTGCGGCTCCAGGGGTAGGTTTCCAGCAGGCGGTAGATGACCATCGACGGGTCTTCGATGGCGCCGACCGCCAGTTCGGTCATGCCGTGGTTGAGCACCAGCTCCAGGGCGCTGTTGCCGAAGATCGACATCCACGCCAGGGTGAAGCCGAGGGGGATGAACAGCACGCCGAAAACGAATTCGCGGATGGTGCGCCCGCGCGAGATGCGCGCGATGAACAGGCCGACGAAGGGCGCCCAGGCGATCCACCAGGCCCAGTAGAACACCGTCCAGTCGCCCAGCCAGCCGGAGGGGCTGTTCCACGCGTAGAGGTCGAAACTCTTGGCCGGCACGGCGCTGAGGTAGTCGCCGACGTTCTGCACCAGCATGTTCAGCAGGTGCTGGGTGGGCCCGGCGAAGAGCACGAACAGCAACAGCGAACAGGCCAGCAGCATGTTGACGTCGGACATCACCCGCACGCCCTTTTCCACGCCGCTCACCGCCACCAGCACCGCCGCGCCCATCATCAGGGCGATCAGCAGCACCTGCACCCACTGGTTGTGGGGGATGCCGAACAGGTAGTCGAGGCCGGCGTTCAGGTGCAGCACGCCGAAGCCCATGTCCGCGCCCAGGCCGAACACCGTGGCGATGATGCCGAAGGCGTCCACCGTGTAGCCGATGGGGCCGTTGATGCGCTTGCCGATCAGCGGGTAGAGCGCCGAGCGCAGGGCCAGCGGCAGGTTGTGGCGGTAGGCGAAATAGGCCAGGGCCATGGCCACCAGGGCGAACACGCCCCAGCCGTGCAGGCCCCAGTGCAGGAACAGCAGCTGCATCGCCTGGCGCGCCGCCTCGGGCCCGCCGGCTTCGCCCTGGGGCGGCTGCAGCAGGTGGGTCAGCGGCTCGGAGACGCAGAAGAAGAACAGGGTGATGCTGATGCCGGCGGCGAACAGCATGCCGGCCCAGGACAGGTAGCTGAATTCCGGCTCGTCGTGGTCGGCGCCGAGCTTGATCTTGCCGTAGCCGGACAGCGCGGTGACCACCACGAACACCAGGTACAGGGTCATGGCCAGCAGGTAGTACCAGCCCACGCTGTTGGCGGCCCAGGCCTGGGCCTGCAGCAACCAGGCGCCGGCCTGCTCGGTGAAGATCGCGACCACCAGGCCGAAGATCAGGACGAAGCCCGCCGATCCCAAGAGGACGGGCGTGTTCATGCGCAGCGGCAGGCTGCCGGGGGGATTGGGCACGCTCATGGTCGGGCGGCCCTTTGGCGGAAGGGGGAGGGGGTCGACAAGAAATGCTCCTTTGACGCAGGTTCAGGCACGCGCCTGATGAGAAACGGAAGAGGGCGTCGAGGTTCCTTTTAAATTGATCGAGCGTTCAATATAAACACGGCAAGCGCCTTTTCGGCCAATTTCCACACCCCGTCGCGCAGGGCATCGCAGCCCCCTGAGCCAGTGCTCAAGGGGGCTGTGCCGTTTCGTCGGAAAATGCTGCGGAAGAGGGTGGAGGGCGCGGAGGCGGGCTGATTCAGCCCTGCAGTTCGGCGCGCAGCTGCTCGATGCGTGCGTCCTTCTCGGCCCAGAGGCGGGTCACCCAGTCCTGGATGTGCTGGCGGAATTGCGGGTCGTTCTCGTAGTCGCCCTGCCACAGCGAGGGGTCGATGTCGCGGGTCTGGATGTCGACGATGACCGTCGGCACCTGGCCGGACACCAGCGCCCAGAAACCGGGCACCTGCTTGCCGGGGTAGATCAGGGTGACGTCGAGCATGGCGTCGAGCTGCTCGCCCAGGGCGGCGAGCACGAAGGCCACGCCGCCGGCCTTGGGCTTGAGCAGGTGGCGGTAGGGCGAGCCCTGCTGCGCCTGCTTGGCCGGGGTGAAGCGCGTGCCTTCGAGGTAGTTCACCACCGTCACCGGCAAGCGCTTGAACTTCTCGCAGGCGGCCTTGGTGATCTCCAGGTCCTTGCCCTTCATCTCCGGGTGCTTGTCGAGGAAGGCCTTGGAGTAGCGCTTCATGAAGGGGTAATCCAGCGCCCAGAAGGCCAGGCCGATGAAGGGCACCCAGATCAGCTCCTTCTTGAGGAAGAACTTGAAGTAGGGCGTCTTGCGGTTGAAGGCCTGCACCAGGGCGGGGATGTCCACCCAGGACTGGTGGTTGGAGACCACCAGGTAGGACGTATCGCTGCGCAGGCCGTCGCCGCCACGGATATCCCAGACCGTGGGGGTGAGCAGGGCGAAGATGCGCTTGTCGTTTTCGGCCCAGGCTTCGGCGATCCACATCACCGCGCGGGAGCAGGCGTCCTTGAGCGCCTGGCCCGGCAGCACGAGCTTCAGCAGGGCGATCAGCAGCATGGGGCCGATCAGCACCAGGGTGTTGATCAGGATGAGCAGGATGGTGGTGATACCAGTCAGCAGCGCCCGCATAGGTCCTCGGCTCCTTGGCCTGTGGGTGGCGTTGCCATGATACGCAGCGGGCTTCGCTTGCCAAGACGTGACGGGGTGCGAAAGTCCCGTTCGCGTGGCTGTCCTGGCAGCTGGCCATCAGGCATGATGGAGCCGCATTCGCGTATTTCCATCGAGTAGTTACCGTGCTCAAGAAGATCGCTGTGTCCGACCTGCGCCTGGGCATGTACGTCCAGGAATTATGCGGTTCATGGATGGACCACCCCTTCTGGAAGAGCAGCTTCCTGCTGAAATCCGAAAAGGACCTCGCCCGCATCCTCGACAGTGCCGTCACCGAGGTGTGGATAGACGCGTCCAAAGGCCTGGACATCGACTCGGATTCCGCCAGCGGCGGGAGCACCGCCGAGCAGGTGCAGCAGGAAGCCGAGGCACGCCTGCTGGAAGCCGCCAAGGCGCCGCCAGTGGTGGTCAGCCCAGCGAGCATGGAAGAAGAACTGTCCCGCGCGGTGCAGCTCTGCGCCCGCTCCCGCGAAGCGGTGATGGAGATGTTCAGCGACGCCCGCCTCGGCCACGCCATCGAGCTGGGCCACGCCGCCGAGCTGGTGGAATCCATCACCAACTCGGTACTGCGCCACCCCAATGCGTTGATCAGCCTGGCGCGGCTCAAGCGTTCCGACGAATACACCTACATGCACTCGGTGGCCGTCTGCGCGCTGATGATCGCCCTGGCGCGCCAACTGCAGCTCAGCGAAGCCCTGGTGCGCGAGGCGGGCCTGGCCGGCCTGCTCCACGACATCGGCAAGATGGCCGTGCCGCTGGAGTTGCTGAACAAGCCCGGCGCCCTCACCGACGCCGAGTTCGCCACGGTGCGCCACCACCCGGAGGCCGGCGCGCGCATGCTTATCGACAGCCGTCAGGTCAGCGCATTGGTGCTGGACGTCTGCCTGCACCACCACGAGAAATTCGACGGCAGCGGCTACCCGCACCGCCTCGGCGGCGAGCAGATCAGCTTGCTGGCGCGCATGGGCGCGGTCTGCGACGTCTACGACGCCATCACCTCCGACCGGCCCTACAAGAAGGGCTGGGCGCCGGCCGAGGCGTTGCACAAGATGGCCGAATGGACCAAGGGGCACTTCGATCCCCAGGTGTTCCAGGCCTTCGTCAAGGCCGTGGGCATCTACCCCACTGGCTCCCTGGTGCGCCTGGAAAGCGGCCGTCTCGGCGTGGTGATCGACCAGAACGCCCGCTCGTTGCTGCTGCCGCGGGTCAAGGTGTTCTTCTCGGCCCGCTCGAAGGTGCCGATTCCCCAAGAGGTGATCGACCTCGCCGCCCTCGACGGCCGCGACCGCATCATCGGCCGCGAAGCCCCGGAAGACTGGGGCTTCCGTAACCTCGACGCCCTTTGGGGTGGCGAACGCCTGCCACCCGCCAAGGCGAAGTGACGCGAACGAATGAGCGGCCATCCAGTCCTACTCCCTGCACCCTGATCCCGAGGAGAACCCGTTGAAACGCTTCCTAGCCCTGCTGACCCTGGTCGCCCTGCCGGCCTTCGCCGCCGAGGACCCCGAGCTCTACGGCCGCTACGAGTACATCCGCCTGCCGGAGATCGGCCAGACCCTCAAGGCCAAGATGGACACCGGCGCCCTGACTGCCTCGTTGTCGGCCAAGGACATCGAGCGCTTCAAGCGTGACGGTGACGACTGGGTACGCTTCCGCCTGGCCACCAAGGATGCCGACGACACCGTCTACGAGCACCGCCTGGCGCGCATCAGCAAGATCAAGACGCGCTCCGAGGAAGCCGGCGACGACGAGGACGACGAGCGTGAAAAGGCCGATCCGACCAAGCGCCCGGTGATCGAGATGGAAATGTGCCTGGGCGACACCAAGCGCACCGTCGAGGTCAATCTCACCGACCGCAGCAGCTTCAACTACCCGCTGCTGATCGGCGCCAAGGCCCTGCGCGAGTTCCGCGCCGCCATCTACCCCGGGCGAAAGTTCACCGCCGGCAAGCCCCAGTGCTGAGCCACGGCTGAGCCAAGGGCCTCGGCGGGATTGACGCCGCTCGAGGCCTGCGGCACCGTGCCGGCTATTTCCCCGCCTGCACGGACGCCATGCCCACTATCCTGATTGTCGAAGACGAAGCGGCCATCGCCGACACCCTGGTCTATGCCCTGCAGGCTGACGGTTTCGAGGTCACCTGGCTGAGCCTGGCCAGCGAGGCCCTGGAACTGCTGGCCCGTGACCCGTTCGACCTGGTCATCCTCGATGTCGGCCTGCCCGATATCAGCGGCTTCGAAGCCTGCAAGCGGTTGCGGCGCTTCTCCGAGGTGCCGGTGATCTTCCTTACCGCCCGGGATGCCGAGATCGACCGCGTGGTGGGCCTGGAAATCGGTGCCGACGACTACGTGGTCAAGCCCTTCAGCCCCCGCGAGGTGGCTGCTCGGGTGCGCGCCATCCTCAAGCGCACCGCGCCCCGGGAGGCCGCGCGGGCCAGCGTGCCCGCCCCGGCGGCCGAAGGCGCCTTCGTGGTGGATGCGGAGCGTGTGCGCATTCATTACCTGGGCCAGTTGCTCAGCCTCACCCGCCACGAATTCCGCCTGCTGCAGACGCTGCTGGCCCAGCCCGAGCGGGTGTTCAGCCGCGAGCAGTTGCTGGATTCGGTGGGCGTCGCCAGCGATGCCGGCTACGAGCGCAGCATCGACAGCCACATCAAGAGCCTGCGCGCCAAGCTGCGCCAGGTGAACGCCGAGGCCGAGCCGATCCAGACCCATCGCGGCCTCGGCTACAGCTACGACCCCAACGCCTGACCGGAGCCCCGCCATGCCGCTCGGCGTCCGCATCTTCCTGGTGTACTTCCTCTTCGTCGGCCTGGCTGGCTACTTCGTGCTGAGCACGGTGATGGACGAGATCCGCCCCGGCGTGCGCCAGTCCACCGAAGAGACCCTGGTGGACACCGCCAACCTGCTGGCCGAGATCCTCCGCGATCCGGTGCGCGACGGCACCCTGGGCCAGAGCAATCTGCCCGAGCTGCTCAAGGCCTATGGCAAGCGCCAGCCCGGCGCCGAGATCTGGGGCGTGCGCAAGACCGAGGTGAACCACCGCATCTACGTCACCGACGGCACCGGCAAGGTGCTGCTGGACTCCAGCGGCCTGGCCGTGGGCCAGGACTACTCCGGCTGGAACGACGTGCTGCTGACCCTGCGCGGCCAGTACGGCGCCCGCTCCACCCGTGAAGACCCCAGCGACCCGGACTCCTCGGTGATGTACGTGGCGGCGCCGATCCGCGACAACGGTCGGATCATCGGTGTGGTCTCGGTGGCCAAGCCCAACCGCTCGCTGCAGCCCTACATCTACCGCTCGCAGATGCGCCTGGCCTGGCTCGGTGCCGGGCTCATCGGGCTCGGCCTGCTGATCGGCGGGCTGCTGTCCTGGTGGCTCAGCGGCTCCCTGCGGCGCCTCACCCGCTATGCCCAGGCCGTGAGCGAAGGCCAGCGCGCCGAGTTGCCCACCCTGCGCGGTGGCGAGCTGGCGCAACTGGCCCGAGCCGTGGAGCGCATGCGCACCGAGCTGGAAGGCAAGGCCTACGTCGAGCGCTACGTGCACACCCTGACCCATGAGCTGAAGAGCCCGCTGGCGGCGATCCGGGGTGCGGCCGAGCTGCTGGAGGGCGAGATGCCCCCGGCGCAGCGCCAGCGCTTCGTGGCCAATATCAGCGGCGAGAGCGCGCGCCTGCAGCACCTGATCGAGCGGCTGCTGTACCTGGCTCAGGTCGAGCAGCGACAGGGCTTGGAGGAGCGCGTGCCGGTGCCGCTGGCGCCCCTGGTGGAAGACCTGTTGCAGGCCCAGGCGGCACGCATCGAGGCCGCCGGACTCCGCATCGAGAATGCGGTGAACATCGGTCTTGAGGCATCGGGCGAACGCTTCCTGCTGCGCCAGGCGCTGGCCAACCTGCTGGACAACGCCCTGGACTTCACCCCGGCGGGCGGCCTGATCCGCATCGCCGCGAGCCGCGACGGCCATGAGCTGGACCTGCGGCTGTACAACCAGGGCGAGGCCATTCCCGACTACGCCCTGCCGCGCCTCACCGAGCGCTTCTATTCCCTGGCGCGCCCCGGCAGCGGCCGCAAGAGCACCGGCCTGGGGCTCAACTTCGTCCAGGAAGTGGCTCAGCTGCACGGCGGCAGCCTGCAGGTCTGCAACCTCGACGGGGGCGTGGAAGTCCGCCTGCGTCTGCCGGCGGCCTGAGCCACAGACGCACCATTGCGGTGCGTCTTTTCATCCAGGGGTTCGGCACCTGTCGCCGGGGAGCATCACTCCGCCGTGGCCTCCGGCGCGCTCTTCGCGTACTTCGCCACCACACCTTTCCAGAATGCCGGGAAGCCCTCGCTGAAGCGGCTGAAGGCGGCTTTCTCGGCACGGTTCTTCGACTCGGCCACCGCGTCCTCGGTGGACCAGGTGCTGGAGCGCTGCTCCTCCTGGGCGGTGGCCTCGGTGGAGCCGTATATGTAGCCGCTGCGCACGTCGACCAGGATGCCGGCGACGGTGGCGGTGACATGGGCCTGGTGGTTGGGCAGGAAGCCCAGCGACACCGCCGTCAGCGGGCCCAGCGGGGTGCTGTCGACATAGAACTTGGTGTCCACTGTGTAGACCAGCAGCAGGTCCGAGCGCATGTGCGCGGCGGGCAGGCGCAGGTCCTTCAGGCTCTTCATGCCGTTGGGGGTGAGCAGGCGGCTCAGGGGCGCGGCCTGGCTGATCAGCGGCTGCTCGGCGATGCGTGCCAGGTCGGCATCGGACTCGATGTCGCGGGTTTGCACCACCTCGAAGCCGTCGTTGTAGCCACTGGCGACGCGGACGATGCTCAGTTGCGCGGGGAAGGGGCTGGCAGGTTTCTTGCTGAACAGCTGCTCGATATCGGCGTCATCGATGCCGGTCAGGGATACGCCCTGGTCGGGGGTGACATAGCTCTTGCTGGAGCAACCGCCGAGCATGAGCAGCGACAGGGCGGCGAGGGTGCAGAGGGTCTTGCGGGTACGCATGGAATCTCCTTTTCCGAAGGGCCGGAGGGCCCGACTGGCGGCGATTCTGCCGCTTCTTGCGAGTGCCCACAATTGACTATTCTCAAACCGTCGCCGTGCATGGAACGCGGTGCACATAACAACGAGAAACCGGGAGCAGCCAATGAAGAGCGTCGCCGAAATACTGCGGGGCAAACCCCACACGACCATCTACCGGGTCGACCCCACCACCACCGTGCTGGAGGCGGCCGAACTGATGGCCGAGAAGGGCATCGGCGCGGTGCTGGTAATGGAGCGTGACGAGTTGGTGGGCATCGTCACCGAGCGCGACTACGTGCGTCGCGTGGCCGCCAAGGACCGCTCCTCCTACGGCACCGAGGTGCAGGAGATCATGACCTCCAACCTCTTCGTGGTCGGCCCGAAGGACAGCAACCAGTTCTGCATGCAACTGATGACCGAGAAGAACCTGCGCCACCTGCCCGTGCTGGATGACGGCAAGGTGATCGGGCTGCTGTCCATCCGCGACCTGGTACGCGACATCACCGCCGAGCAGGAAAGCCTGATCCACCACCTGGAGGACTACATCCGCGGGTCGTGCTGATCGTTTGATGTGGGCGCCGGACCCTTGTGTGCGAATTCATTCGCGAATGTGGCCTGTAGGGTGGATGACGCTTCACCCATCCACCGGGCGGTGTTCCGTCTCGCGCATTACGCATTCTCGGGTACCTCGTAGGGTGGGCCGGGCGGCGTTCTGCGAGTGAAGCGAAACCCATGGGGCAACGCCCGACGCCGCTGATGGGTTTCGCTTCGCTCTACCCATCCTACGATCCCCGCATGAGCGACCCCCACTCTCCACCCAATTCCCACACAAACTCCACACTTCCCCCATCGCCCCACCTTGGGCGGGCTCCAGACTTTCCCCATCGAGAACACATGAGGAGAGTCCGAGATGACCCGTACCCTGGGTTTCAAGCTGGGCGCCATTGCCCTGCTGATCCTGTTGCTGATGATTCCGCTGCTGATGATCGACGGCCTGATCGACGAGCGTCAGCAGGCGCGCAATGGCGTGCTGGAGAACATCGCCCAGAGCTCCAGCTACAGCCAGCAGGTGACGGGGCCGATCCTGGTGGTGCCCTACCGCCGCGTGATCCGTGAGTGGAAGACCAACGAGAAGACCGGCCAGCGCTACCTCGACGAGAAAGAGGAACGCAGCCGCCTGTTCTTCCTGCCGGAGCGCCTGCGCCTGGCCGGCGAGGTGGACACCGAGCTGCGTGCCCGGGGCATCTACCAGGCGCGGTTGTACAAGAGCGATAGCCGCATTAGCGGGCAGTTCCTGCTGCCGGCCAACTACGGCATCGATGACGGCCTGGCCGACTACCGCTTCGAGGCGCCGTTCCTGGCAGTGGGCATCAGCGACATCCGCGGCATCAGCAATGCGCTGAAGCTGGAACTCAACGGTCGCAGCTTCGACTTCCAGCCCGGCAGCGGCGACCCGGTACTGGCCGGCGGCGTGCATGTGCCGTTGCCCAGCCTGCAGGCGGGCGAGGTGCAGAACCTCGACTTCGGCTTCGACCTCAAGCTGCAGGGCACCGAGTCGCTGAGCATCACCCCGGTGGGGCGCGACAGCCAGGTGGAGCTGAAGTCCGGCTGGCCGCACCCGAGCTTCGTCGGCGAGTTCCTGCCCGCCGAGCGCGAGGTGCGTGACGACGGCTTCAGCGCCCGCTGGCAGACCAGCTTCTTCGCCACCGACATGGAAGCGGCCCTGGCCAACTGTGCCTACGCCGAGCGTTGCGAGGCCTTCAACAGCAAGGTGTTCGGCGTCAGCTTCGTCGACCCGGTGGACCAGTACCTGAAGACCGATCGCGCCATCAAGTACGCCCTGCTGTTCATCTGCCTGACCTTCGCCGGCTTCTTCCTCATGGAAGTGCTCAAGCGCCTGGCGGTGCACCCGGTGCAGTACGCCCTGGTGGGCCTGGCCCTGGCGTTCTTCTACCTGCTGCTGCTGTCGCTGTCCGAGCACCTGGAGTTCGCCCTGGCCTACGGCCTCTCCGCAGCGGCCTGCGTGCTGCTGGTGGGCTTCTACGTCAGCCACGTGCTGCACAGCTGGGCCCGTGGCGCGGGCTTCACCGCCGGGCTGGCGGCGCTCTACGGGATGCTCTACGGCCTGCTCAGCGCCGAGGACTACGCGCTGCTGATGGGCTCGCTGCTGGTGTTCGGCCTGCTGGCCTGCGTGATGGTGCTCACCCGCAAGCTCGACTGGTACGGCGTTGGTGCCGTCAAACCCGCCCAGGTCCAGGGCTGATAACCCCGGGCGCGGCCACCGCCGCGCCCTTCAGGAGGAAGAAACGATGCGTGCAATGGTGCAATTCACAGCCTGCTTCGCCCTTGGCCTGGTGGTCTCGGTACTGATACTCGGCGGCCTGATGTTCGCCGGCAATTTCGGCTTCATCGACCTCTGGCTGATCACCGGCAAGCCGGTGGCCAACCTGGCGCTGATGGTGCTGCCCGAGTCCTTCTGGCATGCGCTGACCGGCGTCATCGACCCGCGCAACAACCCCTCGGTGAACTCCTTCCTGCAGCTGTGCGTGGCGCTCTCCCAGGGCGCCCTGTTGCTGGCGGCCGGGTTCTTCCGCCTGTGGTACCGGCGCCGTGACGAAGAGGAGGACACCCGCGATGCGCGGTGAACTGCATGAAGAGCGTGCCGCCAGCCGACGCCTGGCGGCCCGGATCGCCGAACTGTTTCCCGGCTACCGCGCGGAAAGGCAGGGCGTGGTGATCGGTTTCGAGCCCTGGCCGGGCCGCCAGGAGCCCTCCGGGCAAGCGCGGCGCCAGGCCCGATGAAGGACGCATGCCAAGGACGGCGCGGCCTGGAGCGGTGCGAGGGAAGAGGAAGAGGGAATGTCAGCATCGTGTAAATATTTCGATGCAAATGACTATAAAGATCAAATGAAAATAAATATCATCCGCAACCGATTCTTTTACCCTCTACCAGGATGCGGACCTGCCCCATGTCGACCCCTGCCAAACTGCCTGCCCTTTCACCCCTGGCCCTGAGCCTGGCCTCTGTGCTGCTGTCGCCGCTGGCCATGGCCGCCACCGAGCTGCCCGCCATCGAAGTCGACGGCAAGCGCAGCCAGGACTCGAGGGTGAAAGAGGTCTCCACCGCCACGCGCACCGCCACTCCGGTGCGCTACGTGCCCCAGGCGATCGACACGGTGCGCACCGAAGACGCCTTGAACTACGGCACCCGCACCCTCGCCCAGGCCCTGGCCGGCCTGCCCAACGTCAGCGACGCCAGCGACACCCGCTTCGACGGCTTGCGCATCCGCGGCTTCGACGCCAGCAACGACTTCTACCTGGACGGCATCCGCGACGACAGCCAGTACACCCGCGACCTGCACAACATCGAGCGCATCGAGGTGCTCAAGGGTCCGGCGGCGGTGCTCTACGGCCGTGGCAGCCAGGGTGGCCTGGTCAACCGCATCAGCAAGCAGCCCCAGGCCGGGCTGGCCTCGACCCTGGAGGCGCAACTGGGCAGCCAGGACTTCCGCAGCCTCTACGCCGACCTCAGCGCCGACGCCAACGAGAACATCGCCCTGCGCCTGAACATGGGCGAGCAGGATGCCAACAGCTTCCGCAAGGGCATCGACTCCAGCCGCCAGCTGTTCGCGCCGTCCATGAGCTGGCAGCTCAGCCCTGACCTCAACTGGCTGGTGCAATACGAGTACAGCCGCCACCGCCGCACCCCGGATCGCGGCATCCCCGGCCTCAACGGCCACCCGGCGGACGTCAGCCGCGACACCGTCTACAGCGACCTGCAGCGCGACTACATCGACGACAAGGCGCAGTCCCTGCGCTCGCGCCTGACCTACGACATCAACGCCGACTGGCAACTGCGCCAGACCCTCGGCGTGTTCAAGCTCGACAGCGATTTCGACAACACCTACGTCACCAGCGTCAACGCCGCCGCCCGCACCGTGGGCCGTGCCCGCTGGCAGCAGGACCTGACCACCCGCAACATCTTCAACAACGTCGAGCTGGAAGGCGTGTTCCACACCGCCGGCCTGGAGCACCGTCTGCTCACCGGCCTGGAGCTGGGCAACCAGCACCGCGACCCGAAGCTCTACACCAACGCCACCGGCGCCGCGAACGCCGCGCCCTCGCTGGACATCTTCAACCCCGACACCACTCGCCAGCAGACCGGGCGCATGGTCGCCAGCAGCGATGCCCAGCACCGCATCGACAGCCGCGCCCTGTACATCCAGGACCAGGTGACCCTGAACGAGCAGTGGCAGGTGCTGTTCGGCCTGCGCTACGACCACTTCGACGTGGACAGCCAGAACCGCCTCACCCGCCGCAGCGAGCAGCAGGTGGACGACAGCTTCAGCCCCCGCGTGGGCGTGGTCTGGACGCCGCTGCGCGACCATTCCTTCTACGCCTCCTACAGCAAGACCTACTCGCCGGTGGGCGGCGGCCTGATCGGCGTCACCGCCGGCGCGACCACCAACACCAACGACACCGGCCCGGAACACACCCGCCAGTACGAAGTGGGTGTGAAGAGCGACTGGCTGGAGGACAACCTCAGCACCACCCTGGCCGTCTACGAGATCGAGCTGTACAACCGCCGCACCTCCGACCCGCTGAACCCGGGAAACTTCCTGCTCTCCGGCCTGCAGCGCTCGCGCGGCATCGAGCTGACCGCCAGCGGCCGCCTCCACGGCAACTGGTACCTGCGCGGCGGCATCGGCCTGCAGGACGCGGAGATCGTCAAGGACAACAACGGCCTGGAAGGCAAGCGCATCGGCGACGTGGCCGAGCGCAACGGCAGCCTGTTCCTCAGCTGGAAACCGGAACAGGGCCTGTACGGTGAAACCGGCCTGACCCTGGTGGGCGACCGCTACGCCGACAACGCCAACACCGTGGCGCTGCCGGGCTACGGCCGCTGGGACGCCATGCTCGGCTACCGCCTGGAGCAGTGGGACCTGAAGGCCGCACTGACCAACATCGCCGACAAGACCTACTACGCCACCGCTACCAGCGCCGTGCAGATCATGCCCGGCGACCCGCGCACCCTGATGACCAGCGCGAGCTACAGGTTCTGATCACAGGATCGAGGCCTTGCCCGGCCCGTCGGGTGGGTAGCCCGTAGGATGGGTAGAGCGAAGCGAAACCCATCAGCTCCCAGCACGGAGACGCCTTGGGTGCCGGGCCTTCAGCATGGGTTTTGCGGTGCTCTACCCATCCTACGATTCAGCGGCCGAGGTGGGGTTGGGTCTTGCGCCGTTGGGCCTCGCTGCACTCAGCGCCAACCTACGGCGGGTGACCCCGGGGAGGCTGGCGCCGAGTACGAACCTGGTCCGTAGGATGACGGTGCCTGGGTTGAGCCTTGTACCCGCTCAATCCCTGATCATCACCAGCCGGTCGAGGCCCGATTCCGCGCCCCAGACTTCGCCGATGCGGCCGGAGAGCTGCAGCACGCGGGCGTTGGCCTGGTCGCTGGGGAAGGCGGTGAAGCGCTGGCTGAAGGGATTGAAGCGGAGGATGGCGTTGCTGCTGAAATCGCTGATCCAGATGCGGTCCTGCTCGTCGACGAACATGGCATGGGCGTCGGCCTTGCCGCCGGGCAGGTCCCAGCTGTTCCAGGCGTTGGCCAGCGGGTCGTAGCGGCTGAGCTTGCCGCTGCCGCTTTCACTGACCCAGAGGGTGCCCTTGGAATCGCTCCAGATGCGTTGCGGCCCCTGCTGCGCCTCGGGCGAGGCGATCACCTCGGCATGGCCGGAGCCGGCGTCGATGCGGGCGATGTGCTTGCCGTCGAGGCTGGCGTACCAGATCTCGCCATTGGGGGTGGTGGTGATGCCGTAGGGCCCGGCGCCGCCGGGGGCGGGCCAGACCTTGATCTCGCCGTTCTTCGGGTCGAGTCGGCCGTAGTAGCCGTCCTGCCCGGTGAACCAGAGCAGCCCGGCCCTATCGAAGGTGGCGCTGTTGAGGCCGGCGTCGGCGGCGCTGCCCGGCAAGGGGTAGTGCTTGGCGCTGAGGCGGTCCGGGTCGACCTTCACCAGGGCGTTGAGGCCGGCGTCGGTGACCCAGGCCGCGCCGTCCTGGCCGACCACCACGCCGCGCGGGCTGGAGCCGGCGCCGAGGGCGATCTGCTGGCTCTGCCCGGTCATGGGGTCGAGCAGCCCGAGCAGGCCGAGTTTCTGCGCGGTGTACCAGACGCGGCCGTCGGTGGCGGGGGCCACGTCGCGCGGGCCGCTGCCCGGTGGCAGGGGGAAGTACTTCACCTCGGCGGCGAGCACGGTCGTGCTGAGCAGGGCGGCGAACAGGAGCGCAGCAGCGTTGCGGAGCATGGCGACCTCCAGGTCTGGGACACAGACGTATGGACGCCGCCGCGCTCCAAGGGTTCGCCGCGAATTTCCCCGGCGGCTCAGCGCCGCAGCAGCAAGGGACGGATGCCTAGGAAGGCGGGGATGCCCAGGCCGACCCAGGCCAGGGCGTCCCAGAGGCCGTCGCCGAGCAGGGCGCCCACCAGGCCGATGGCGGTGAGCGCCGCCAGCAGCGCGGGCACGGCGAAGGTGCGCTTCAGGTTCATGCCGCCGCCTCCCCACGCTGCCGCGCCGGCGCGCGTCGGCGCACCCACCAGAGGTAGAGCCCGCTGCCGAGGACGATGATGGTCAGCACGTCCAGGGTCGCCCACAGCAGCTGCATGGGCAGGCCGCCGTAGTCGCCGAAGTGCAGCGGCTGGGACATGGCCAGGGCGTCCATGTACCACGGGCGCTCGCCGATGGCGGTGACGGCCAGGGTGCGCGCGTCGATCAGCACCGGCGTCCACAGGTGCGAGGTGAGGTGGCTGCTGCCCTTCATGAACACCGAGTAGTGGTGCTCGCTGGAGAAGCGCGTGCCGGGGAAGGCGATGAAGTCCGGCGCCATGCCCGGCGTCGCCCGGCCGGCGATCTCCAGCAGGCGTGTGGCCGGGGCGCGCTCGGTGAGCGGCGGGGCGTCGCGGTAGGGCTCGACCATGGCGGCCAGGCTCTCGTTGCGCCAGGCGGCGATCACCAGGTCGGCGCAGGCGCTGATCACCCCGGTGACGCCGACCACCAGGGCCCAGGTCAGGGTGACGATGCC